>JAAYUV010000001.1 GCA_012517475.1 Peptococcaceae bacterium
GAACAAGGCTACCTTCTTAAGTCGCTGCCCCTTTAAAGTTGAGAAGAGAAACCAAACTACCTGTATACACCATATTTACCAAATGAAGGATATTATTTTCTGGTTGAAATTCTTGAACATTTTTTATGCAACGTTAATGAACCCAAATATAAAAAACAAAGCGAGAAATTCAATTATTGAGATTCCTCGCCCTTTTTATGCGCCGTATTTTCGTTTATTCCTTCGGTCTACTACCATCGTTTTTTTCTCATTTAATTTTCTTGGCATTTTTTATACCTCGCTTATTTGTTCTTGATCCTATTTTTAGACCCTTGCCAAAAAGCTTGGCCTTTTCTGAAGTAACCTGCTTGTTTTTCCTTAGGGATTCTAACCCTACTGACTCGAGAACAGACTCAATAAAATCCTTATCCATCATGTTTTTCTCCGTAAAAATGTATATTTCCCTCCTACCGGAATCTCTATTTATTAAACAATTAGGGCAACAATTATTCCTATTACGGCGCCGACCGTGATGTCTGACGGGTAATGCATTCCTAAATATACTCTTGATACAGCGACAAGAACAGCGAGTGCAAAGAATACTACAGAGAAAGCAGGCAGGGCAGATGAAAGTACTGTCGCACTGCAAAAAGCAGCAGTTGAATGTCCGGACGGGAATGATGAATCCTTATAAATTTTGGGCCCGATATAGACATTTTCCAAAACAATATAAGGTCTTAGGCGAGGGAGAAACTTTTTCCCAAGTCTTACAATGAGATGACTTATTAAGAGACTAACAGCTAAGTGTTGACCAACCTTATTGGCAACAATGTTATCGTTTAAAAGCAAGACTAAACATGAAATGATTGACCATGCGGCCCCACCGAGATTGGTAATGATGGGCATGAAAAAATCTGTTGACGGCGACTTCCAACTTTGGTTTAACATGAAAAAAGCTACTCTGTCACTACCCTGCATCCAATTGACAACTTTCTGCATTTTCTCACCACCTCCTAAGTAAAGATTACCAAAGCTTTATTAAAAACAATTTAACAATTGATTAAAGTCTTGTTAAAAAGCCCCGTTCAGCATCATACCAAACAGGGCTTTGACGGTTCCATGCGTAATTGCTAAAATCAGCGAGAAATATAACAAAAATTATTGAGTTATTTTGCTATAAGTACTAAAATCTATATTATAACTATGTTCGTTTAGGAGGCTGTTTTATGACAGAAATTGCTTTAACCAAAGTAGAAAAGGTGGGATCTTTGCCTATCGATAAAGAACTCGGTTTTGGTAAAATTTTCACTGATCACATGTTTGTAATGGACTATACCACAGGAAAAGGCTGGCATTCCCCGCGCATCGTTCCTTATGCCGATTTTCCTTCCAG
Source organism: Peptococcaceae bacterium (assembly GCA_012517475.1). GTDB lineage: Bacteria > Bacillota > Desulfitobacteriia > Desulfitobacteriales > Syntrophobotulaceae > Dichloromethanomonas. The sequence goes on from JAAYUV010000001.1 coordinate 1,373, forward strand.
TCCTTCGATGATTGTCTTACATTATGGGCAAGCCATATTTGAAGGAATGAAAGCTTTCCGCTCTAATGACAATCGATTCTGGGTATTTAGACCATATGAGTTTTTGAACCGGTTTAACCGGTCTGCAAAATTGCTTTGCATACCACAGATGGATGTTGAACAAATCCATACGGCTTTATTTCAACTTTTAGCTTTAGAAAAGAACTGGATACCAGGCAAGCCCGGTACTTCTCTTTATATCAGACCTTTCGTGGTTGCAGATGAACCGCATCTTGGAGTTAAGGTCGCCGATAGCTATAAATTGTTTATTATCCTTTCCCCAGTCGGGGCTTACTATAAAACCGGTTTTAATCCCGTCAGCATTAAAGTAGAAGATAAATACGTCAGGGCTATCAAAGGTGGGCTTGGTGAAGCAAAAACACCCGCTAACTACGCCATGAGTTTGGCAGCACAACAAGATGCATATGCCGAAGGTTTCGGACAAGTTCTCTGGCTTGACGGAGTCAGCCGTAAATATATTGAAGAAGTAGGAACCATGAATATTCTCTTCAAAATTAATGGCGAAGTCATTACACCGGAACTCAACGGCAGTATTTTAGGAGGCATCACCCGTAAAACAGTGCTGGAATTATGCCGGAGCTGGGGAATGAAAGTTTCTGAACGACAGATATCTATTGAAGAAGTATTTGAAGCACATGCCAAAGGTGAGTTAGAAGAAGTATTTGGTTCCGGTACCGCAGCAGTCATTTCTCCTGTTGGCGAGTTATCCTGGAAGGGACAAAAAATCACCATCAACAATAATCAAACCGGTGAATTTGCACAAAAGCTTTTCGATTTTATTACCGGTGTACAGTCCGGTCAGATTGAGGATCAATACCATTGGATGGAAGAAATTAAAGGCTAAATCTGTAAGATCCATGCTAGATAAAGACCACCTTGAAGTAATCATCAAGGTGGTCTTTTTTCGCATATTTTTATAATGAGATGTTTTTTACTTCCTGATCAAGAATTTGTTTTTGCTGAGAGATAATATTAATAGCCTGATCGGATACTCTGCTTAACTGTTCATATAAGTCCTTCGATGCCCTGTTGTCACCTTCACGGACTTCAGCAAAAACCTGTTCCGCCAACTCTCTTCTTTGATGACCAATTTCCCTCAATTTGTCACCAAGCTGCTGAAATTGATTGTAATCCATAAAACGACTCTCCTTTTACAAAAATGAAGTTTCAATTGTCTATATTGTTGTCAAGGAGTTATGGATTTTATTCAGTTACCTATTCCATTTGGTATAATCCTGGTATATGTTTTATTTTCTATTCTATTCTTCCGATTCCCATTCTTTGACACGCATGACAGCTTTTTGCCATCCTTTGTAATACTTCTGTCTTAATACCACCGGCATTAGGGGTTCAAAAGTACGATTAATGCCATATTGTTTGACCAGTTCGCTTTGGCTGTTCCAAAAACCTGTAGCTAAGCCGGCTAGATAGGCCGCACCTAAAGCCGTAGTTTCGATACAGTTGGGTCTCTCAACTCTGACTCCAAGAATATCTGCCTGAAACTGCATCAATAAACTGTTGACTACTGCGCCCCCGTCCACCTTTAAGACTTTAAGTGTAAGACCGGAGTCATTCTCCATGGCTGTCAAAACATCTTTGGTTTGATAAGCGATCGATTCAAGTGCCGCCCGAATGATGTGGTTTTTGCTATTTCCTCGGGTCAATCCAAAAATGGCTCCTCTTGCCCTCATGTCCCAATAGGGAGCACCCAGACCAGTAAAGGCCGGTACGACATAGACACCCCCGTTATCATTGACTTTTGAGGCAAAATACTCCGAATCTGAAGCTGTTTCTATTAGCTTTAGTTCATCCCGCAGCCACTGGACTACCGCCCCGGCAATAAATATACTTCCTTCCAAAGCATAGCTGATCTTGCCGTTTATCCCCCATGCTATTGTAGAAATTAAACCCGTATTCGAAGTATATAATTTCTCCCCTGTATTCATGAGCATAAAGCAGCCTGTGCCATAGGTGTTTTTGGACATCCCTGCTTCAAAGCAGGTCTGACCGAATAAAGCGGCCTGCTGGTCCCCTGCTATACCTGCGATCGGAATAGAATAACCAAAGAAAGCGGTCTGATCCGTATCTCCGTAAACATAGCTGGAGGGTTTGACTTCCGGCAGCATTGACATCGGGATACCAAATTCCTGTAAGATTTCCTCATCCCATTTTAATTCCCGGATATTAAAAAGAAGAGTGCGGGAAGCATTGGAATAATCGGTAACATGTATCTTACCATTGGTTAGCTTCCAAACAAGCCAGGTATCGATCGTGCCGAAAAGCAAATCTCCCCGAAATGCTTTTTCCCTGGCACCTTCAACATGATCCAGAATCCATTTAATCTTGGTTCCTGAAAAATAGGCATCCAACACCAAACCGGTTTTTTCTTTAATTTTTTCTGCTAATCCCCTGGCTTTTAGCTCATCGCAAATTTTCGCCGTTCTGCGGCATTGCCAGACAATGGCGTTATAAATCGGTCTTCCGGTATTCTTATCCCAGACTACCGTTGTCTCTCTCTGGTTTGTTATCCCAATCGCAATAATTTCTTGGATGTTGACTTGATAATGAGCCAATAATTCAGCAATGACCCCAATCTGGGTACTCCAGATCTCTTCAGGATCATGCTCCACCCAGCCATGATTTGGATAGTATTGAGGGAATTCCTTCTGAGCTATGCCAACGATCTTACTGGATTTATCAAAAAGAATCGCTCTGCAGCTTGTTGTTCCCTGATCAATAGCCAGTACATATTTTTTGTCCATATTCCTCTCCTCCCAGTATCATATCGAGACCAATTAACCTATTTACTATCCTATGCAACGCAAAAGATGAAACAACCCATTATTTTGGAAATTGGGATCATAGCAGGAATAATGGAAGCAGTTGCTGTTAACGCACCACAGAAAGCTGGATTCAATAAAAAAGTCAAACTCAGCATGAATGTAAATAAGAAAGAAGCACACGTCTTTCTCACTCTCACTTTTGACGAGTTGACTTGAAATCAAATTATTTGGATTATTTTAAACTTAGCACTACTATAAATTATTTGTCAAGATGTTCTTGAGATAATATTGGTTATTTCAAAGCGTCCGCAAGCAAGTCAGAGCTGAACCGGAGGAATTCGTTCTCGTTAAGCTCCAGCTTATCCCACATATTTAATGAGGATAACTGTATATAACAAACTGAATGCGGAGAAGAATGCAAAAAATACCGCTTTTGTGATGTCCAGATTGGGGTTGATGCTGCCGTCCGACTTGCCCTCGGCAACGAGCTCCATATAATACTTCATTCTGGCGCTGTCCAGCACTACCAGTTCCCGGTAGCGCGGACTTGCTTCACTGTTCTTCCGGTTGGCAGGTCTATAATTCAATATCTATGAAATATTTCAGTAAAAGTGCAAGGATTATGGCATATATAGAAGGCATCGTCAGAATCTAACTAATTGAATCCTTGATATTCCTTTTAGCTTTTCCGGCATCATTATCTTTATTACCATACCGCTCTCTCTACGCCGAGGGGTTCTTCGATGCTGTTCCAAGTTCTATACATCTTCCGTGGCCTTCGTCCGTACGCCCGAGACTCGACTCCTCTTTTCCCTCTTGCGAGGCCTTTTTGACGACGTGGTAAGATTCACTTCATATAACGGTCTGGTATCTTGCTTGCCCTTTCTCTGAAAGGTACTTCCGTCGATGCACTTCTACGCATAGATTTCTCTCTACGCAGACATCCAAGCTACGGGGTGTCTTGGCACTTACCCCGACTGGACTTTCACCAGCTAGATAATGCGTGCTTCGCTGGGCACGCGGCGCACATATAAAGACCACCTTGAAATAATCATCAAGGTGGCTTTTTGTTAGAACAAAAATATTGTTTGAAGACAGACCTTTTTCAAAAGACAAGGTATTTATTTCCTACATACATTAAGAGGTGTATTTTGCTCTGTAAATACTGCTTGAACAGGAACAGGTGCTGATACTGCAACTATAACTAATGGTTCAGTCCCTGTATTACATACGCCATGCACTTCACCCTTGAGATTTGGGATAATCATACCCGCCTTTATTGGATAGGTCTTATTCTCTTCGGCTAAAAATTCTCCTGTCCCTTGAATAACCACCCAAATATCATCAGCATTCGGATGATAATGAGTTGACAACTGGTCGCCTGGTTCAATATTCAAAATCGCTGTATTACTGGAATCGCTCTCATAAAGGACACTTTTCTTAATGTGTTCAGCCACGGTCTCTTCGATTAAAAATAATTTGTTATCCAAAGCACCTTGCTCCTTCAACTTTTATCTAAGATAAAATACCATTAGATATCCGGTACTAATAATAATGGTAATTAACATAACCGGGAAACAGACCTTAAAATATTGGCCGAAGGTAATCCGATGCCCGATTTCCTCCGACATTCCCGAGGCAACCACGTTGGCGCTCGCTCCAATTATTGTCCCGTTTCCTCCCAGGCAGGCCCCCAGAGACAGCGCCCACCACAGAGGGGTAATGCCGATCCCGGTCAGAACCCCGACATCTTTGATCAGGGGGATCATGGTAGCGGTAAAAGGAATATTATCGACAAAAGCAGAGACAATGGCAGAAACCCAAAGGAGCGCAATCCCCAAGAGCAGTAAATTGGAACCTGTGGCTGCAACTATGTTCTTAGCGATATATTCCAGCACTCCTGCGTGTTCGATTCCGCCCACAAGCATAAACAAACCGGTAAAGAAAAATATCGTTTTCCATTCCACTTCTTTCAGAATATGCCCCACAGACACCCCGGATATCAGAGTCAGGATAACGGCACCCGTTATGGCAATCGTCGAGGACTCGAAGTGAAGAGCACCGTGCAGCATGAACCCGGTGATCGTAAGGGCCAGCACGATCAACGATTTCTTAAGCAGCACGCTGTCCTTGATGGCTTCTTTTTCGTTGTGCAGCAAAACCTTCTCCTTGTCGTCCGTATGGGCATGCAAATATTTGCGGTAAACTAAGAGAAAAGCGAGTATGGTAACCGGCAGGATCACAACGATAACCGGTGCAACATTAACAATAAAATCCACGAAAGTTAAGCCGGCTTTACTGCCGATCATAATATTCGGCGGATCACCGATCAGGGTCGCGGTACCCCCAATGTTGGAGGCAAAGATCTGGCTTATAACAAAGGGTACGGGTTTTAATTTTAATTCCGAGCAGACATCAAAGGTAATCGGCAGGATCAACAGGATAGTTGTGACATTATCCAAACAGGCGGAAGCTACTGCCGTCACCACAGAAAGATAAATCAGGATCTTCCACGGTTCGCCTTTGGCGAGCTTGACCATTTTAATAGAAAGGTATTCAAAAACCCCGGTACGTCTTGTGATCATTACAATAATCATCATGCTGATCAGAAGCCCCAGAGTATTGAAATCGATAGCGTGAAATGCCGTCTCTTGATTATAATCGATGGTAAAAGTCCCGGCGAGCACCATCAGAATACCGCCGCCGACGGCAACAATAACCCTGTCAATCTTTTCTGTGACAATTAAGATATACGAAGCCACAAAAATTAAAGAGCATAAAATCATTTGATTTGTCAAATTTCTCATCTCCTATTAAAAACACTGCACCAATCATTCCGGATCTTTTGCAAAGGAAAATGTGATTTTGTTCAACGAATGGCCCCTATGAAGACTAATAAATTAAAGTATACATACCATACAAAAGGAGCAGCCAGCAAGAATTTAAATATTCGATTTCTTTCTTCTTCGCTTGGCACACCGGTCATGGTAATGGCTCCGGAGCTGGAAAACGGGGAATATCCGGTCAGAAGCGCGGGCACTGTTAATATCGAAAACAAGAAACCCGGTGCTGCACCCGTGATATTTTGGAAAACCGGAACCAGAGCAGACAATGTTGGGACGACCACCCCTAAAGTGCTGGAGAAAAAGCTCATGACGGCACTCGTTGTTATAAGCAAATATGCGGCCATTGTCGCATCAACATTGCTTTGAATCCATTTTGACAAAGAGTCGATAACCCCAATCGAAACGGCGCTTTGAATCAATACTCCCATACCGCAGATTAATATAATCGTATTCCAGGGCACCTTGTTGATCGCATCTTTTTCCTTGCCGACTCTGAAAAACAAACAGAGAATGATACCAATTGCCGATGTAGCTGTAACATCACCAAAGCCCTTCAATACTTTGAAAAGAGCCGAACCCGGGAAAACCATTGCTAATAATGCAGGTAACACAGTTAAAGCCAGGACAAATACAATAATCCCTAAAGTAATTTTCTGCTTTTGATTCAGGGGCTCCGGTTTTTCCATGTTTACTTCAGTTAACCTGAATCCTTTTAGGACAATATACATACCCAAGAAGATCAAACCTTGACCGATGAGCGTATTAATAAAGACATCCAAAGCGATTGAAGACGCCAGTGCTTCATAGCCAGCCATTGTCGCATAATTTTTGATGACTATACCGCCGGCGCTGATCGGAAACTGGCCGCCAATTGACCCGCCCGTAATAACGATTACCGCCGCTAACAGTCTTCTCATACCTGACTTTATTGATATACCCATAACGATTGGCGACAAAAAGGCGAAAACTGCATAAGGACCGGCCCCCGAAGCCGCAATCACTAAACAAAAAAGCCATAATGCAAAAGGTAACAAATATGGGACTTTTCTTGTCGAATAGGCAATATGTCCAGCCAAGCTTTCAACGGTTCCATTAGCAATCGCAAAACCATAGAAGAGCATGACCATCAGCAGCATCATGAATAAGCTTAGCGGCCACATGCCGACTACCTGTTTTACAGAGAATCCGTAGAAAAAGAGACCGTTTATGAAAGCGAAGGCTATCGCAATATATCCAATATTGATTTTTAAGGCGAATCCTAGAATGATTGATATCAATAGTGCAGCTATAAACATATATACTAAACTCACACCAAAACACCTCCCAAAAACTGAGTCTAAATCAGATCATTCTCAGATTTTATATTCGTCGAAGCATTCTTTGGCAAAAAGTTCTTCAATGGTCATCAGCTTTTTGGACAAACCTTGCTCATAAGAATATTGGCAAATCGCTTCCAAAGCTTTTCTGTTCCTGGCAATTCCATATGGCCAATAATCGTCGCCCATTAATGCACGGGTACTTTCGGCCGTTTGTACCTGCCAAGGCAGTGTTGTATAGAGAGCAGAAGTATTTTTGTAATTTTCCATGACAATATCTTTGGCTTGTTGAAAAGCTTTCAACATAGATTGAGCCGCCCAAGGATGCTTTTCATAAAAATCTCTTCTGAAACCGATACAGTGCATAATAGGAAAGATACCTGTTTGCCTGTAGTAATCTTGTTCTACTTCAACATAATTTTCAAATAAACGTTTGACGTTAGGCGACCCTTCAAGGAAAGGCTTTGGTGTACGAGCTGTAAACATCGCGTCAATTTCGCCGTCTTCCAGCATTTGATTGAGGGTCTTATTACCGGAGATCGGTCGATAATCCACATCCGGCGGCAAGTCGATTTTTAGCTTTTCGGGCCGGGAAGGCGTATCCATCCCGCCGGCGCACCAATGAATTTCATTAGGATGTACGCCGTAATAATGCTGGAATATCCCTCTTATCCACAGGGGCGCTGTCATCTGGTATTCAGGAACACCGATTATTTTACCCTTTAAATCCTGAGGTGTTTTGATTCCTTTATTGGCATTGATATAAACGCATGAATGTCTGAAAAAACGTGATGTGAATACGGGAATGGCAATAAAACGGTCATCACCGCGCGCTCTGGCCAAAGTATAAGACGACAAGGATAATTCAGAACAGTCAAATTCGCCGTATCTTAGCTGACGCCAAAATGTTTCTTCAACATCCATGGGAATAAAGTTCAGATCGATACCTTCCGGCTTGACCCTGCCGTCCAATAGCGGTCCGACTCTGTCATACGGTGTACAAGCCATTGTGACAGACAGTTTACTCATAATTCGCCCTCCTTTTGTCTAAACATTCTCGATATAAAGGTAAAAGAAATGGACTAGCTTTATAAAAATAGTCCCTAGTACCATGTTACTCCTAAAACTATATATTTAAGAATTAACAAGGTACTAGTTTGATACTCCTTACGAGTCGTCAGTCTATGATAATAATTTTCTGGGGGAATTGATGCAGACGTTCTGGACCATTTTCCGTTACCAGGAAGTTATCGGTAACAGATATATAAGCGCCATTTTTCGCTAACGTGGGATGGATGGCAATATTCATGTTGAGTTGTATCGGCATGGGATCTTCCCCGCGCACACCCGGACGTTCCATCAAATCGTAGCCCTGCCCGTGGGCATGAATTCTGGTTTCTTGGTCATAGCCCAGTTCGGTCAGAGACTCGTTGTATTTTTGATAAATATAAGCGCCCGTATTTCCCGGGATGAGGAGAGAAGCTGTATAAGCCTGTGCTTTTACGCCATCGGCCCAGACGTCCATCAGATCTTTTGACGGTTCGCCCAACACCCAGGTCCGGCTGAGTTCTGTCCAATAGCCGCCCGGACCATTTGGTTCCAACATGATAAAGACCTGGTCTCCCTTTTCGATCCGGCGGTTCTGGAAGAAATGGCCGTTATGCCCGGCCCTTTCTCCTATTGGGGCAGAGCCAATCATAATAAGCTGCTCTTCGCTTCCTAAGTCACTCAGCAGGTGGCGGATTTCATGACGGATCTCATACTCGTATTTACCCGGCCGGAGAAAAGTGGGGACAGCTGCTGCAACATAGTCCTGAATTTTGGCTGATTTGCGAACAAACTTGATTTCTTCCGGACTTTTCACGGCTTTGATCTCATCGATCTGATTAGTGAATTCCGCGAGTTCAACGCCGGTCAAATTTTCTGTAATGTACTTGTAGAAACTTGCCAACATAGAACCTATTCGAACCAAACCGACTTTTTTATCGCCCCGTTTTTTGATGATATCGACAACAGCTTGAGCATCCCTGGTACTGAGCTCCTCCACATAGGTGGGGAAAATGGGTACTCCCAAACGCGTCTTTACCCCACGACAGCCCCAGGCCGGTGTTTGGGCAGGGTTATATCCGCCGCCATTGGCGATGACAGTCATTTCATCATTGATTGGGAAGAGCACCGTGACAGGGTTGGACAAACTGCCGATATCCGTAAAATAACGCACCATCCCACTTCGGTACTGCTGGTCATTCTGCATCACCAGGATATCCACGTTCTCTTTCTTCATGGCCGCTCTGACCAATGCCCAGCGGCGTTCCAGCTCGTCATCGGAGATGGGGAATCTCATTTTTTCCGGTTCAAACGTATACATAGTTCATGCCCCTTCACATTTGAGATTGAACGATCAGGTTTTTCGTTGTGCTATCAAATTAACAAAATGTAGTATAGTTTATTTCTTCAGTGACAATTGATAAAGAGTTTCGGCCATTGCTCTCAACTCCTCAATATTGGCTGTAATTTCCTGGGTAGCAGCAGCCTGTTCTTCACTTGCTTGTAAGTTAAAAGCGCTGTTTTTGGCGGTTTGTGCCGTTTCATTCTTAATTTTTAAAATAATATCATGAATGTTGGTTACAGTAAGCTTCGATTCATCCGAAAGTTTTCTGATTTCCGTAGCGACTACACCGAATCCCCGACCTGCATCACCGGCCCTGGCAGCTTCAATGGCAGCGTTTAGTCCCAACATTTTTGTTTGATCAGCAATCTGCCGAATAAATGTTAAGACATTCGAAATATTGTCCGCGTGTTGTTCAACGCTTAATATATTGGCATTTAAATTCTTTTCATTCGTATTTATCTGGGAGGCAGAAGAGGCCAATTGTTCAATCGCTGCAGATATTTCCTCAATCCCTTTCGCAAGATTGGTAGCCATATTTCTGAGATCAACTGCTGTCTGCTGCGGCATCACTAAATTGAAAGTTTCAATCACCTGCATGTCGATGTCATAACATGGATTGGAGGAAACGGTTACAGGGATCCCATAAACAGAGGCATCAACTTCCTGAGTCTCTAACTGGTTTGATCGAATCGCCTTTTCCGCAATGATACAATCTCTGATTGGTGTGCCCACAACTAACCCGGGAATATCAAACTTTTCAGAGGCGCATCTCTTCTCGATTTTTTCAAGATCAGTCATATAGATGAAGACACCTTCCGGAAACATATCAGCAATCAGAGGAGCGAATTTTTCAAAAGAACGCGTTATAGGATGTTTTTTCGGTAATATGACCTGGAAACTGCCTACTACATCTTGCCCGTCATAAATTGGCTGGGCTTCTATTAAAAGACGTGTGCCGTAAATATGTCCGGGTATCTTTTGTTGTTCTGCTTTCTTCGACTGCATACAAACGGCTGCTGCATCGCCTACTTGAAGAGGCAATTCAGGTTGTATCTGAGGGATATCAAACTCTTTGGAAGACGCTTTCCAGGTCAGCTTTTCACGATCGTACGCCGCAAGTATCACCCCGCCGGAAAACAAATTGGCAAGATAGGATAATAGTTCTTTGGCTGTTTCCAATTGTTCCAGTGTAATCCTCATCGTTAGATTCTCCTAAAAATCGTATTACGCATCATACTTTACTTTACCTGAAAGGTTCTTTAATCCAATACAGCTTCTGGGCAAAATCATTTGATACGCTAATTTTTTTGATAAAACCATGAGGGCAGGAAATTGAGTAAAGTCGTCAGTTCAAGCAATATTTACCCAAACTGACGCTGTTTTCTATAAGATAGGAACTTATTAAACTTTTGTGCGGTTAACCTATTTAATCCAGTTTGGCCAGGCGCTCACGCCACCGCCCCTCCGTCTGAGGATTTACACAGTACATCGGCAGCTCACTGTTTAGGATCCTGGTGATATTTTCGACGCCGATGTCGGCAAAGGCCAGCTGATTCTCCAGGGTATGGCCGATTAAGTGCGGGGTCAAAATCAGATTGTCGAATTCTCTTAAGGGACTGTCCATCGGTAGGGGTTCTACCTTAAAGGTGTCCAGTGCTGCGCCGGCGATCCGCTTTTCCCGTAAAGCACGGCAAAGGGCTTCTTCATCAACAATCTGCCCTCTGGCTGTGTTGATGAAGTAGGCCGAAGGCTTCATCTTGCATAAGAATTCATAATTGACCATGTCCCGGGTCTCATCGTTTACCGGAAGGAACACATCAACCAGATCGCTTTCCGCAAGCAGGGTGTCCAGATCGGCTATTTTTACATACGGTGGAAGCGCTTCCTCCTTAACGTAGGGATCGTATACTAAAATATTGAGATCAAAATTTTTCATCCGTTCAATATATGCTCTGCCGATACGGCCAAATCCTATAACACCAATCGTCTTTTTCCAAAGCAAGCGCTGCCAGTGTTGTGATTCCACCGGCTTGGGAAGATTCTTTTGCACAATTTCCATGCATTTATTCGGGTTGTACATCAGCATCAGCGTCAAAAGAACATTGGCCTCAGCCATCCCGATATAGTTTTCCGGACAAGCCCCGTTGCCGACGATAATCCCCAGTTCATTGGCTGTCTTCATATCCAGACTTTCTGTGCCAATCGTGGGACAAACCAGACCCTTCAGTTTTGGTGCATAACGGATCAATTCCCCGGGACAGACGGAACGCGAACTGAACATAGCGACCTCCGCCTCCGCAAAATACTTTTCATATTCCTGGGGATCAATAATCAGTTTTTTTCCTTTAATCGTCTTTGGCCCGCGGATTACGCGAATGCCGCGCTCCGTCAGTTTTGCACTGATATTATCCATCGTTTCTTGCAGATCATAATCATCTGATATATAAACGGTATGAGTCATACAGGTTTCCCGCCTCTCATGCAAAGTCTGTAACCTAACAGGACGGATTTAATTCCGCCCTGTTAGGTATATGTTAGGTATATAATAGAACTATTATGGCCGGGTATGCTTATATGCGGAAGATTCCCCACACGCCAAACATACCAAGGAGACCTGCAGCAACCAGTATAATCATGATACTAACGGCTGAGATAAACATATTGTTGAACATCATGCCGTTATCATAAACTTCATTCGGACAACCGGACAAAAGCAGGCCGCCTGCGGTGGACAGAGGACTCATAGCCGTTGATGCGGAGCCAATGATAATAGCAGCCATTACCGCGACCGGGTTAAGGCCGAGGTTCGGAGCAACTACACCTGCGATTGGCAGAAGCAAGGGGTAAACAACGCTCAAAGAGCTGGAGAACAGGCTTAAGCCCCCTGCAATCACGAGAAAGGAAGTCAGAACCAGACCTGCGGGGATATTTTTCGCCAGATCGCCCAGGTATTTATTCACACCCATAGTGGCGCCCAGACCAAGCAGGATGCCCATGCCCCACAGCATCGCCAGAGTATTCCAAGGAATTCTTTTCTTCAAAACATCTCTGCTGTCCCCGATATTCAGCAACATATTAACAACAGCTCCAACGATCGCAACAGGAGCGACCGTACTGAAACCGTTGAGCGTCTTCAGGAAGTTACCGCCAATCAACTTAGTCAGAACAGGAATACCCACTATCAGGAAGAATGCGCACAAAATGATAACAAGACTCTTCTTCTGTACCGCAGTGGCCGGTTCGGGTACTTGCATTTCGGCCTGGCCGACCAGCTTGTAGCCTTGGAATACAATATAATAGATGACCATCGCTACCAGATAAATCACAAAGGCGGAGAAGAAGGTTCCCCAGCTGATTATGCCCGATACATCCGCCCACTTGCCATTGTTCATTGTATCAATAATCGCCCTGGCCGTGGAACCATGGAGAGACCACGGCAGAAAGGAACCGCACATGGAACCCAACATTGCGGAGATACCTACATGGTGACCTTTCATGCCGATTGACTTACCTACAGGAAATGATACTGCCGCAGTGAATACGACCATATCACAGCCACCCAGAGCGGCCAGCAGGATACCCAGGAAATAGAAGGCAAACGGAATCAGCTTCGGATGATTGCGGAATTTCCACAGAAAATTGTTTGCCAGGTATGGAATGGTACCGTTTTCAGCAAAGAAGCCAAAGAACAAGGTAACGGAGAATATGGTAAGAACAATAGTGGTCGGGAATACGCCAGGCAGGTCTTTCCACTTCAGGCCCATCATTAATCCAAATATAACTGCAAAAGCCAGACCAAGAACGCCAATGTTGACCTTTTTAACAAACGCGATGACAATAGCCGCCACAAAAAAAGCAGCCAAAATTAATGAGATTGTCGTAATAGACAACATATTGTTTCCTCCCTATTTTTATTAAGATTTTTTAGGTTATACTCGGAAAATACCTCTCGGCGTCTGATTTACACGGACAGCACCGTCTTTGGTGATGATGTAATTATCCGTATTAAAGGCCCACATATGGCTGTTTTCCATAGCAGGGTGGATTGAAATAAACATATTCTCCTGCAGCAGCATCGTTTCATCATAAGCATAGAGGGGGCGCTGCGTTAAGTCGAGGCCCTGGCTATGGCCAAAAAACCTGTCTTCCAGCTTATATCCATGTTCTCTCTGATAATTATGCAAAATCTCCATCAGCTTGGAAGCGGGAACGCCCGGCCGAGCTGCTGCAGCCAGAATGTCCTGCACTTCCATGGAGTGCTTGTTCAGCTCCAGCATTTCTTCATCCGGTTCACCTAAGGACCACATTCTGGACAGCTCGCCATAGTAGCCGCCGGCAATGCTGACTTCAACCAGCAGATCAATATAATCGTTCTCCTGAATGACTTTATTCTGAAAGAACCAATGCTGATGATGGGCCATCGGATTTCCGGAACCGATCATAATATTCAGGCCTTCGCAATCCAGATCCGTAGCAATCTTCTGGATTTCATTGGCCAGATCTTTGTCTCTCTTGCCAGGGCGAACCAGAACAGACAGTGCAGCATAGATCTGATCGTGCACCTTGCATACATAACGGCAGATTTCCAGTTCTTCTTCCGACTTAATCGCCATGATTTCATCCAGCATGTCATCAGCCTGAATGAATTCAATACCGGGTACATTATCCGCGATAGACTTTACAAAATCATAAGGAAGCATGCCAGTGCGATACAGACCGATGCGCTTCATATTCCGGTTTTTTACGTACTTGACAACTTCGTTAAAAATATGTTTCATGGTGAAACCGGCTATCCCGGCATAGGGATACCCAAAATTAACATCGACCTTATAAGCTAATTCTTTTGGAATTGTAGTGCTGTTAATATGTCCATGGCCAAAGAGGGCAATACCGCCTTCATCCGGCATAATGGCATACAGGCCGTTGGTGCCGCCGGTAGGAAAATCTACAAAATAGCGGATTGCGCCACACTGACGGATATAGCTGCCATAAAGCAGGATACCGTCGATTCCCTTTTCTTTCATCTTGGCCTGGACTGCCGCATGACGGCGGTCAAATTCTTTATGGCTTGTTGGTGAAACAATTTTGGCGTAACGGTTTAATTGCATTTTGCGCACGTCCTCTCTGATGAAGGTAAAAATTTATCAATAATCCTTGAAAAACATATGGTTGCCGTGTCAAAATAGACTTGGATCTGCTGGTTGCAACAGCTAATCCGACGACCGGCGTTAAAGAAGTACCTGATCGCTTGGCAAAGGGGAAGGGCTTGTTTGGCGCCTTCTTTCTTGAACTCCTCTCTTAACTTTTTACCGAGACTATGAACTGTTATTTATTACCATTAACTACATGCCTCCCGATTGTTATTATTATTGTAATTCATTATATTTTTCCTTAACTTACTGTACAATTGTACAGTAAACGTATAATAGTACTATATAAAATAGTACTATTATACCGTTCTCATCGTGATATGCGAAATGACCTATTAATAAAGCTAAAAGGTGGAGTGATCCGGGGCCTTATTGCCACCTAAGAGTCACATGAAACTTCCGGTGGAAGAGTATGCCCTGTATAATTTTTCGTAGTTTAATCCCTCCAGTATTGGCTTAGCAGTCGTACCGAATCATCTTCCGGTATTAACACTTCGTAATTTAATGGTAGAACTAATTGATAGCCCCCATTATTTTCTGTATAATTTTTTGGTGTATGGTTTATTTATTGGCATAATTAAATTATACAGTATCTGCGGGCTCTTCAGGGGCTCGCTTTTACTATTTCCTGATATACAAAAAAGAGGTTGTTGCCTTCGAACTAATTAGTTCGTTGTGCAACAGCCCCTTACGGTTTACCTTCACCAATATAAATCCTTCATATTTCGCCTGACTCTTTGTAAGCAATATTTCCAAATCCGCTCTGCAACACCTTCATATAAGACTTCTTTACAGGATCTCAATGCCGCATCGGTATCGATATATACCGGTTCCCCAATTAAACGCGACTTATAAAATGCTATGGCGTTCTTCCGGAGGAATATGCAAGCCGCCACCAGATGGATCGGAGAATCGTCAACCACGATTGCACCGTGATTTTTGATAAATACTGCCCGCCGGTCTCCCAGTGCTTCCAGCAAGTCAGGATACTCATCCTGCTGCAGCATACAGCTTTCCCGATTTTGTTCTCGTTTCATGGTATGAATTCCGTCAACAAACATACAGGCCTCATGAATGATTGGGCGCATTGGCGTATCCGTACAAATATAAGGCAGCCACTCGTCACAGTGACTGTGGCAAATCGCATTGACATCTGGTCTTGCTGCAAAAATCACCGCATGACTGCCAACTTCTCTGTACAACGACTTCTTCTTTTCAGAAACAATATTTCCTTCAAAGTCAATTTCCAGAATATCTTCTCTGGTTACATCTCCCGAAAAACTGCGGCATGCCTGAAAAAAGGTATTTTTCTTAACCGGATTTCGCACACTAATATGTCCTAATACATCCAGAATTCCCTCATTCGCCAAGATCCGATTGACAATGATGCATTGCTCCATTGCTTCTTTTTCCGTCTTCGGATAAAGATTGAAATCTTCTCCTACAGAATGATTATCAATCATAATATATTTGCCTCCAATTTATACAAAATCTATGCCGATTTACGGTATTTAGTCCTCCGAACTCTCTGGGGTCTGATAACGGCTCGAAATATTAAGCTTTCGCATAATGCTGCTCACATGGTTCCTTGCCGTATTGGTTGAGATAGAAAGCTGCTTGGCAATTTCTTTATTGGTATATCCTTTTCGCATCATCTGGTATATTTTTTTCTCACGAGCCGTTAAATCATCTGTGCTGTTCTTTTTCACAAGTCTTTCAAACAACAAAAAACCAAGTGATTCGCTTAGTCTATACTTTCCTTCCATCACTTCGTGCAGATACATTTCAAATTTGTCAAATGCCATTGACTTGGAAAAATATCCATTAATATGTTGTCTGGTCGCATCTAATATGCTGTCTGCATCGTCGAAATCCGTAAGCAATACTATTTTGATTCCCGGCATATCCGCCCGGATTTCTTTTAAGAAAGCATATTGGGCCTCTCCTCTGACAAATGGGTTCAGTATAAACAAATTAGCCTCATATTGATTGATTGCGTTTATGCCCTCTTCAACTGTATTATAGCCAACAACGGAGGATACCCAAGAAAGCTGATACAACATTCTGCAAAGTCCTTCGCGGAACAACCGTTTCTCGTCCACCACGATGATTCGTGCGTCTGTCACGGTCTTTCCTCCCATCTCTATCAACAGTCGGTAATTAATTATAACATCAAATGCATATTCCGGACCGATTCAGACAGGCTAATCCGGTCAATCCCGACAGACTGTTCTGGACCAATTCAGACACATGAATCCGGAGCAGTTCAGTCATACCAATCCGGCCTGATTCAGTCAGGTAAATCCGATTTGATTC
>JAAYUV010000078.1 GCA_012517475.1 Peptococcaceae bacterium
GAACAAGGCTACCTTCTTAAGTCGCTGCCCCTTTAAAGTTGAGAAGAGAAACCAAACTACCTGTATACACCATATTTACCAAATGAAGGATATTATTTTCTGGTTGAAATTCTTGAACATTTTTTATGCAACGTTAATGAAACGGAATAAATACAGGCGGCAGATAAGCCGAGGACAATTCCGGTAAACTGTCCCTTTATTTCAAACCCAATAATCAGAACTGTACCAATAAGGGCTATTATTAATGCTAAAATTTGAGTTTTGGTTACCTTTTCTTTTAAAACCAACACAGCCAGGATAGTAACTAAGATCGGGTATAAGTAAAGAAGAAGGGCCACCAAGCTGGCAGAAGCATAAGTTAAAGCCGTAAAATATGAAAAGGACTGTCCGACATATCCCAAACTTCCCATGAGGATCAAACCCAATAGAGTCTTTCCTCGCGGAAAAGTAATTCTTTTAAAGAACATAATCATAAGCATAATGAAAGCAGCAATAATAAATCGGAAAAAGAGTAATGTGACAGGAGTCGTTCCTGAGGAGAAAGCAAATCGGGCAAAAATTGGTGAAATACCAAAAGCCGCCGCAGAAACCGCTACCAAAATGATTCCAATAATTCTGTCCAAAACGAACCCTCTTTCCTGCCCTTTTTCTTGTTAAACTGGATTATTATACTATAAAAAGTTCAGGCAGAATAGGGTTTCTTGTTGAAAATATTGATAAAATAGAACAATTTATTTTTCAGATATTTTGTCGTTTCCTCTTGAAAGAAGTCAGCAATATATTGTAATATTGTAATTAAAATAATTATATTATTAAACTGATTTTAGGGAGGTTATGGGAATGAATGATCTCGATGTAGCTCGCCAGGCAATACTGAATGAAGAAGAAGGTGCGGCCTTTTATTCACTGGCTGCGGAAAAAACTTCAGATTCCAATGCAAAAGATGCTTTTCAGTATCTTAAAGAGCAAGAGTTGCAGCATGCAGATTGGTTACGTTCGTTATACGACCGGTTGGTAATTTCCGAAGCTTCCAGAAACCTTGAATGGGAAACACTTGCAGAATTTGAATTTAAGAGACAGGCTGAATTAGAGAAGCGTGGAAAATCTCCTAATATTTTTAACAAAGCTGGAAATGCATTTAAACTTGCAACCATAGAAATGGCAGTTTTTGCTGCAGGTATTTTAATGGAAAAAGAATCGATGGATTTCTATCTTAAAGCCGCAGCAGAAACTGATTCTTTAGAAGCCCGAAAACTTTATCTGGCTTTAGCTGAGTGGGAAAGAGAACATTATAACGATCTATCCGAAATCCACGAAGGATTAAAACAACAATGGCTGGAAAAACAAGAGTTCACTTATTCCCCGAAACTATGAAATAAGGCTGTCCGTAAGGACAGCCTTTCATACTGTATTAAAAAAGAGCACGTAATGATCTACCTTGCACAACCATAGATGGTTTATTACCCAGCCGTGATCTTTCGACCATAACCAAGCAGGCCGCCACCTATGATCATGGTTTGTTCAACCATGCAAGATATCTTAACAGCTACCAGTAACCTTTCGGCTAAAGATAACCGTCCGCCGTATAAACTTGTACAGAACGTACAACTTAATACGATAATCAACACCCTGCATGATTTTAGCTCGACCCTTTACGATAGGTTGGAACCCTGATGCAATCAAATCAATCGACTGCAGCAAAGCTTTTCCCAACCGTAAAGAATCTTCCCTCCGACTGCATACAAGCCGGTGACCTGTATACAATCTTTGGTCGACCCATATACACCCCTTTTTAGGAGCATATATAAGTCTTTGCTCAACCATTACGTACCCTTTATGATACTATTTTGTGTTATTTTATTGAATATATACTGGTAAGTAATTCTTAAAAATGAAAGGATTGCTGCAAAACGACTAGTTTTGCAACAACCCTTTATTAGTAAATTATTTGTTTAAACCAAACCGGTTATAAAATACTCTTTCAAAAGCAAGATCCTCATCTTTTTTTGGAGGCTTCTCTTCAAGGGGATAGCCGATACCGATGATGCACTCTACTTCAACGTTTTCCGGTATGGCAAGAACTTCTTTTACGTATTGACCGGCCGATTTTTGATCATTATGTCCCCGCTCTCTGATCTGAGCCCAACAGGAACCAAGTCCTAATGATTTAGCGGCTAGTTGAAGGATGATTGCAGAAATTGCGGAATCTTCTATCCAGACATCAATCAGACTGCTGTCTGCCGTCACGACAATGGCCAAAGGGGCATCTTTAAGAAAAGAACAACCATGATCACGAGCCGTGGAAAGCTTCTCCAGCAGTTCTTTATCCTTTACAACAATAAATCTCTGGGAATTAATATTCTTGGCTGAAGGTGCAAGCAGGGCAGCTTTAATAAGCTGTTGAACTTTCTCTTCTTCAATTGGTTTGTTTTGATATTTGCGGATGCTCCGCCTTTGATATAAAAGATCCAGCATTGAATCTACCCTCCATGATAAGCTCTTTTAACAATCTTTTGATTCATTATTTTTTGAATGACTTAGAGGTAGCTGGGGACTTCCTGCATAAATAACTGGTACAGTTGTTTTGTTTTTGGCCCGGGTATCCCTTTTCCCACAGGCTTGCCGTCAAGACTGGTAACCGCGAGGACTTCTGCCCCGGTATTGGTAATAAAGACCTCATCCGCATTTCTTAACTGTTCATCAGTAAAATAATCTTCTTTAAATTTGAGATTGCTTTTTTCCAGAATGCGCAGAACAACCAGACGGGTAATCCCAGATAGAATTTTGCCATCTAAAGGTGGGGTTACAATAGTATCCCCAAATACCGCAAACACGTTGCTGCTGCTTGCTTCGCTGATACTTCCGTTATCCCTTACCAGGATTGCTTCATAAGCCCCATTTTCTTCGGCTATCTGCTTAGCAAGAACATTTGGCAATAAATTTAATGTTTTAATAAAGGGATGAGCCCAGCGATCATCTTTAAGAATAACGGCTTTTATTCCCTTCTCCCGGATTTCTTCCGGGATAGGAGGTAAATACGAGACGAACATGCCCAAAGTGGGTTTAGGGTTTTTTAAAGGAGAATGGCTTCTTGGTCCTACCCCTCTAGTAACTTGAAGATATACCATCGCATCTTGTAATTCCGATCGCCTGACCAGATCATAGATATTCTTTGTTAACTCATCTCTGGTAAAGTCCGGTGTAATCCGGATTTCTTTCATACTTCTTTCCAGACGGTCAAGGTGATCCTCCATGGCAAAAGGTTTACCTGCATACACTTTAAACGCCTCATAAACCCCATAGCCAAAAAAGTATCCGTGATCCAGAAAAGATACTTTGGTTTCCAATAAATTTGATACTTCTCCGTTTACCCAAGCTAAATCAGGCATCCCAATCCTTCTTTCTTTTAATTTCCTTACTTTTTTTGCTCAGTTAATGAAAAGATTTAGAAATATCTTTTTAACAGATCCTCGGCAAACCTTCGCCGTACAGAATATCTACAATTCTTCTTCCACCCAACCTGGTCTTCACAGTAACCTGGAATTTGTCCGTGTTCAGGATATGGCCGATACATCTTGCTCTCTTGCCGAGGGGATGATTCTGCAGTATTTCCAGCACTTTTTCTTCATCTTTTTGGGACGTAATGCAAAGAAACTTGCCTTCATTGGCCATATAAAGAGGGTCAAGTCCAAGTATCTCACAAAATGATTGAACCTCCGGATCGACGGGGATTTTGGTTTCTTCAACTTCAATTAGGGCATTTTTGCTTTCGGCTATTTCATTCAGAATAGTACCCAACCCACCCCGTGTAATATCCCGCATTAAGCGGACTTCAGCGCCGCTTTGCAGGATTTCCTTGACTGCGGGTCCGAGATTGGCGCAATCGCTCTGAATATTATTAATAATCTCCATTCTTTGGGACATGATACAGGCGTGATGGTTGCCTAAGTCACCATTGACGATGATCGCGTCACCCGGTAGAACTGTCCCGCTGACCATGGATTGATTATATTTTTGAAATCCAAGGCCGGCAGTATTTATATACAACCCGCCATTCCCCTGAACTACTTTGGTATCTCCGGCAACAATTTTAACTCCGGCTTCTTTAGCGGCTTTACTCAATGAGGCAATCACTTTCTCCAGAAGCGAAAAGTCAAGACCTTCTTCCAAAATAAATCCGGCAGTCAAATACTCCGGTTCGGCACCGGACATCCATAAATCGTTCACTGTTCCGCAGACAGCAAGTTTTCCAATGTCACCGCCCGGAAATTCCAAAGGGGTAATCACAAACGAATCGGTTGTCAGAGCCAAAGGATATTTCGAACCAGGCAGTGAAGCAGCATCTTCCATCTTCTCCAGATACTCATTTGTCAGATACTTTTGAAAGAGATCCCTGATCAGTTCCCTGGTAGCGTTCCCCCCACTCCCGTGTGCCATGTTGATCTTCATATTCTTCACCTACTATTCATCTTGATCTATTTTCTATCAGAGAACCTGTACCAGATTCCGCATGTGCCTTCCGTCGAAACCATACACGGACCCTTCGCTTTCAGAGGGGTACAGGCCTTGCCAAACATCGGGCATTCATCCGGATTTATTTTGCCTAAGATTACCTCTCCGCACCGGCATTTAGAGGTTTGTTTATCAGCATCATCAGAAAGGCCTAAAGAACCTGCATCATATTTCATATAGGGCTCGCGCAAATACAAACCAGAATTTTCGATTGTTCCGATTCCTCTCCAATAAGCAGGACCGGAAGTAAAATACTGATCAATGGTTTCCAAGGCCGTTTTGTTTCCTTCAGGACGAACGGCAGATGGATAAAGGTTGTGAACTTCATGTTTTCCTTTTTCCATTTGTTTGATTAAATCATAAATAGCAATCACCACGTGCTCTGCTTCAAATCCGGCCACAGCAAAAGGTTTTTTATAATCCAAGGCCAAATTGCGATAGGCATCGGAACCTAGAATTGTACTGGCATGTCCGGGAGCAATAAAGGCGTCGATCTCGCTGTCGGTCGAGCAGATAAACTCCAAAGCCGGTAGAACCTGACGTAAAGCCGTGAGCAGCTTGACATTGGAAATATTATTCTCCTCTAACTGCTTAATTAACAGGGAGTATACAGGCACGGTTGTTTCAAAACCGACACAAGCGATCACATAGGTCTTAGAAGGGTTACTTCCGGCTTTTTTCAGTACTTCATGCGGAGAATACATAATCTCCACGTTTGCTCCCTCTGCTTTGGCTTCACTCAGGGAATGAGTAAATCCCGGTACCTTCATCATATCTCCGAATGTGAGCAAAACGCAGTCCGGTTTTTTAGCCCATTCTATCGCTTTATCGATATAAGCAGAAGGGGTAACACATACAGGGCATCCGGGACCGGATATAAGTTTGAGACCAGTCGGCAGCAAACTTTTTATACCATTTTTAAAAATGCTTGCGGTATGTGTACCGCATACTTCCATAAATTTCAGATTGGGCCCTTTGTACTCGCCTATCTCCTTAATAATTGTTTCAAGATTCATTGTGCATGGTCTCCAATTCCGCAAACAATTCGATGATTTCTTCAGCCGCATCTTTTTGCATTACTTCAATGGCACACCCGGCGTGCACCAGAACATAATCACCAACCTTGGCATCCACAACACCCAAACTTACATTTACAATATTACCTTGAAAATCAACTTTTCCAACCATTCCATTCGTCTCAATCACTTTTCCAGGCAGTGCAACACACATACTCTTTTCACCTACATTTCCAGTATTATTTTTTTATGAAAATCAGCGGATGGTATTCATCTGATTGAACTCTTATCTTATTAAACTATTCTAGTACTTGTTTATAAAAAAAGCAAAAGAATTGAAAAAGCGTGGAAGATTTTAGATAAACTAATTCCTGTCCACGCTCCTATCATCAGTTCAGCCAGTAAGCTAATTTTTCTTATTCCTTAACCACTGGGAGACTTCCTCAAATCCTGTCCCTGTTTTGGCATTGACCTCAAAAACAGGAACTGATTTATTAAGAGCCCTGACTCCTCGAAGGAAAAACTCATCATTGAAATCCACATACTCTTTCAGATCACATTTTGTAAGAAGGATCACGTTGGCTTTTTCAAATGCCAGAGGGTATTTATATGGTTTGTCACTGCCTTCCGCTGCGGAGCAAATCAGCATCTTAATATGTTCGCCGATTTGAAATTCAGCCGGACAGACTAGATTTCCAATGTTTTCAATGAAGAGGATGCCTGGTTGATTGATGGTTAATTCCAGCAATGATTTTTCAATTGTAGGGGCATCCAAGTGGCAAGCTCCGTTGGTATTAATTTGGATCGTCTCAATTCCCAGTTCTTTCAATTTAACAGTATCGATATCCGATTCAATATCTCCCTCAATCACATAGATCTTTTCTTCAGGAAGACCTTTGACCATATTGATAATGCTCGAAGTTTTTCCTGCCCCGGGAGCACCCATAATATTGATGACAAATATGCCGCGTTTATCCAGTGATTCATTAATGGCTGATGCGATTCGGTCATTTTCATCAAAAATATTTTGCACTACCTCGATTTCCTTGCCGGACATCATGCTCACCCCTTCATCTCAAGTTTCGACTTCAAGATTCTTGACATAAAACTCTTTGCCAATTGTCGTTGGTTCGCCGTCCTGTCCACACTGGGGACAAGCAAAAGAGAGAGGCTTGCGAATATAATCTATTCCGCATGAAGGGCATCTCCATTTTGCCTTGACATTTTCCATTTCCAAGACAGCCCCTTCACAAAGGGTGCCCTTGGAAATAATATCAAAATACATTTGAATGGACTCACCGATAAATCCGGAATATTCCCCTACAACCAAGGTAATGCGCGTAACTCTACGCGCATTATTTTCCTTGGCTTTTTCGGATGCTATTTTAACGATTTGTTCTGTTATAGGATACTCATGCATCTTCTTGAACAGTCTGTCCGTAAGATGTGGAGATTCTCTTGGATTTATCGGTCATAGGCACGGTATAATGCCTTTGAGTGCTGAGAGAATCCCTTGCGCAGACTTGAACGCAGAAATTGCAAACGATACAACGGGTACGGTCAATTTCCCATTTTTTATCCGGCTTGCTTACTTCAATAGCACCTGCTGGACACCTTCTACTGCAAAGACCACAGAAATTACATTTATCAATGGCAACTTCTATGTTTCCCCGGGTATTCGGATAGAACTCATTTTTAATAACAGGATACATAGCTGTAGCAGGTTTGCCGAACAAACTCTTCATGACTGTTTTGCCGATAACGTTAAATGCCATCGTTTATCACCTTACCTTTCTGTACAGCTAATGCAGGGGTCAATTGTCAAAGCGAGAAGAGGAACATCTGCTAAATCTGCTCCGGGCAGCATCTTCAGAAGTGCCGGGATATTAGCAAAGGTTGGTGTTCTTACACGGAACCTTTCGAGGTACTTTGTGCCGTTTGCTCTTCCGTAATAGACTACCTGACCACGCGGCTGTTCCAGACGGGAAACGTATTCGCCTTTGGGATTCCCTTTAACTTTGACTTCAATCTCACCATCAGGAATCTTGCTGACGCATTGACGGATCAGATCGATGGATTGATACAGCTCGCGAACACGGACGATGGTACGGGCATAGCAGTCTCCGTCTTTTTCAACAATGGGTTCGAAATTCAATTCGCCGTAAGCTGCATATCCCAGTTTTCTAAGATCCATTGCAACGCCGCTTCCTCTAAGGGTTGGTCCTACAGCGCCTACATCAATGGCATCCTGATACGATAAGACTCCAACTCCTCTGGTTCTCTTCTGTACAGTGAAGTCTTTGATAAAAACATCGGTTAAGGCCTTGGATTCTTGTTCAACCACATTCAAAACTTCAACGATTCTCTTCAGGGTTTCGTTATCGATGTCTTTCCAAACACCGCCAACTTTACAAACGCTGAAAATGACACGGCCGCCGGTAGTTTCTTCGAAAATATCAAGAACTTTTTCTCTGACTCTCCAGCAATGCATGAATAAGCTTTCGAAACCATAGGCATCAGCCATCAGACCCAGCCAAAGCAGGTGGCTGTGAACACGGGATAATTCAGCCCAAATGGTACGAAGGAATTTAGCACGATCAGGAATTTCCAAACCGAAAATGCCTTCTATAGTCTGTACATAGCCTTGGCCATGGATAAAACTGCAGATTCCGCAAACACGTTCAATGACATACATCATTTCGTGGAAATCTCTTTTTTCTACCAGTTTTTCTAATCCTCTGTGGACGAAACCGATAGAAGGAACTGCGCCAACCACTTTCTCATCTTCCAGAATCAGATCAAGATGGAGCGGTTCAGGTAGTACCGGATGTTGAGGCCCAAAAGGAATAATTGTACGTTCTCCCATATTACCATCCCCTCCTATTCTTTATTTTCAGCACCGGTCATGCTGAAAGCTTGTTTAACAGCTGTTTCGTATAATGTACCTTTGAAATCAACGGCCATACCTGTGAAATTCACACCGTAAAGGTCATGGATTTCATTCTCATAGAGGAATGCTGCAAAGAAAACTCCGCTGATGCTGGGCAAAGTATCCCCTACATTTACAGGAAGCTTGAAATTTTCACATTGCAGGTTGAGTTTTTCAAAGGTATAAATGATATCCATTTCGGTAGGTGTTTTTGTGCAGCAAATTTGAATTAAACGGTATCCTTCTTTTAACATATTCTTTGCTGTATTAACGATTTCAGAGCCGGTTACCGGGTGGAAAGTTTGCACTTCAGCCATTTATTTCGCCACCTTCCCCATGTTCTTATATTTTTCTTCGAGAACACCCAAAGCCTGGACCACTCCATCAATAATCGCTTCAGGTCTGGCAGCGCAACCAGGAACATAAACATCTACAGGAATCACTTTGTCCACTCCGCCCTGTACATTGTAGCATTCACGGAAAATACCGCCGGAAGTGGCGCAAGCACCTATTGCAACAACAACTTTTGGTTCAGCCATTTGATTATAGATGTTTTGAATAACAGACTTATTTTGTTCGTTGACCGATCCGGTTACAACGAAAATGTCTGCATGCTTGGGATTTCCGATATTGAGAACCCCAAAACGTTCGACATCATATAAAGGTGTCAAACAAGCCAGAACTTCGATGTCACAGCCGTTGCAGCTGGAGGCATCGTAATGAACCAGCCAAGGAGACTTCGGCAAGTAAGACATTCATTTCACCTCAATCGCTTAAGTTAATGAAGGTATTAGGCCAGTCGTGGACTTGCCGCTCCTTGCCATCCATGGCACCGCGGCATTAGTCCAGTCGAATGCTTTATCATCCTGACGCATTCGACACTAGGCACATCGTGT
Source organism: Peptococcaceae bacterium (assembly GCA_012517475.1). Classification (GTDB taxonomy): domain Bacteria; phylum Bacillota; class Desulfitobacteriia; order Desulfitobacteriales; family Syntrophobotulaceae; genus Dichloromethanomonas. The sequence goes on from JAAYUV010000078.1 coordinate 9,354, forward strand.
GCCGTCGTCCGTGGACGTCATCTAAGGGCAAGGAAAGCAATGTTGCCTACTCCCAGAATCAGAGCAACAATCCAGGCACTTCCGAGTGTTGATTGCCATTTCAGACGGGAGTTGTTGTTATCGATAAAGATTTCTAACAAATAGGTTACAGCAGCGAGAGCAATGGCAATAGCCCAGTTCGTAGCAAAGAACAGGCAAACAATACCCAACAAGAAAACATTTTCATACCAGTGGGCAATCTCTACATAAGCCAGTTCTTTTCCGGAAAACTCGGTGATAACCCCGCGAACGATTTCCTGATGAGCATGATGAGACATGGAGATATCAAACGGAGATTTACGGAACTTAATGGTTAAGATGAAGAGGAATCCGAGGAAAATTCCCGGCAGAGTGTAGATTAACGGTTGATTATAGGTAAAAATGTCCAGTACATTAAAGCTCTTGGTTACCATATACATCCCGACGATGGTCAGAATAACCATGGGCTCATAGGCCATCATCTGCAGCATTTCTCTTTCAGCACCGATATAAGCATATGGTGAATAAGTGGAGTAAGCTGCGATAATCAGGAAGACACTGCCAAGAGTCAATGCAAAGATTGCCAAGAGCAGATCCCCGCCTGAGAAGAAGATGCAGCCGGTGATGATGACAAAGATTAAGAAGCAAAGGACATAGAATTTTTGATGCTTATTCACAACAATATTCTGCTTGGACATCAGCTTAAATACATCATAGAACGGCTGAAGGAGCGGCGGGCCGAAACGGCCTTGCATCCTTGCAGAAATTTTACGGTCTACCCCCGCTATTAAACCACCAATGATCGGGGCCAGAACGATATAGAGAATTACAGCAATCCAAGAATTCATTCCGCTCATTACATTCCCACTCCAATCATGATAAGAATTAGAATAATCGAGGAAACCACACCAAGTTTAAACAGTTTATCTTCACCGAAAATACTGTTCAGATAGAAACTTCTCATAGAAACGTCTCTGGTAAGACCTAAAGCGCCATAATATTTTTCTCTTTCACTTGTATTGGCGCCAGCAAGGTATTGGGGTTTATAGTTTAAGTTCCCATAACTTAAGAGACGTAACGGAAGAACCAGAACCAAACCCATCATGATGAGCAGAATTGCAACATTACTTTGATCAAGCAGGTAAGCATGACCATAGATGGAGGCAATGAAAGGTTCCAGTGAGTACTTGGAGATCAGTGGGAAGAGAATACATACACCCACTGTCATAATGGCCAGACAGGTTAATGTGAATGATTGTGAACTTGGAACATGCGGATGGAAATCAGCCGGTTTTTGTTTGATCATAATGAGTTTGCCCAGCCATTTAGTCCAGAAGAACAAGGTCGCGGCACTGCCGAAAGCAACAAATACGGTAAGAATCGGGTTAGCGGCCACGAGTCCTTCCAAGGCTGCCCATTTACTGATCAGCATACCAAAAGGAGCAAGGAACATACCGGCAATTCCGATTACCATTCCAACAGCAACTTTCGGCATCTTGGTAATGAGACCGTCCATGGATTCAATAATACGATCACCAAGGTTATGCTCTACTGTACCAACGGAAAGGAAGAGCAGAGACTTGGCAATTGCATGGAAGATAACCAGCATAATTGCTGCCCATACCAATTCGTAAGTTCCGATACCGGCACATACTACAATTAAGCCGAGGTTGGCGATGGTTGAGTAAGCGAGAACCCTCTTGGCATCCGTCTGAGAAATAGCCATAAAGGATGTAAGCAAGAAAGTAACCGCACCGACCATGGCAACAAATAAACCAACGGTAGCTCCGCCTTGTACAAACGCAAATACAGGTGAAAGCCTGATAATCAGGTAAACGCCTGCTTTAACCATTGTACTGGAGTGGAGCAGTGCGGAAACAGGAGTCGGAGCAACCATTGCTCCCAAGAGCCAAGAAGAAAACGGCATCTGAGCTGATTTTGTGATACCGGCAAATGCAAGCAAAGCTGCCGGCAATAAAACAACAGCAGATGCTAAACCAGGAAGCTGATTCAGTTCTACTGTATGTGCATTGGTAAAAAGAATAATTATAGCTGCAGAAAAGCCCAGACCACCGAGAAGGTTCATTTTAAGTGCTCTGAACGCATTCGCTGTTGCGATTTCGTCACGGCTGTAGCCAATCAGGAAGAACGAACAGAACGTAGTGATTTCCCAGAAGAAGAATAACCACATCAGGTTGTTAGCAAAGACAACACCATACATAGCACCTAGAAATACATAAACAATAAAGAAGAAGAATGGAGTCCTATTCTTCATGTTATGGTGATGATGGTGATAATCTTCCATATATCCTAAAGCAAACAAAGCAATGAGACTTCCGATGATTCCAATGATCAATGTCATAATAAGAGATAAATTGTCGACAAATAGGTTATGTGTAGCGTGTATTTTCTCTCCATAAGACAGTTCAAACCAGATTGTCATTGCTGCCCCGATCAGCATCAAAAGCGCAGCTAAGAATTGTTTATGCTTAATAGAAATAAAGATGATTGTAGCGGCAAGAACAAGCTCAATAGCAAATATACCCAGATTCATCGCATGTGTGCCAAACTCGAAGAATACGGCACCGGTATTGAAATAATCAATTACGAGGTATATCGATGCTGCTGTCAAAATAGCTGTTGAAGCCACGACAATAAATTTTCTTATTGCTAGCTGCGGCAGGACGAGCAAGAGAAACGCTACAATAACAGGATATAAAATCAAAAATAGCACAGTGTTCATGTTGGCATCCTCTTTCCCCTCAAGTATTTAGCATAAAGCCAAAAATTAGAAACCAGATTTGAAACAAGAGTTAAACGAAAACAACTGAAATGACTGAAATTCCTCCTTCCTCCCTACAATATTATACCCCCCTTTCAATTCTAATATCTGTTAAAAATTGAAATGTATTAAAAAAGAACTGGTTACAATTCATGTTTATTATAAATATAAACTTCCATAATAGCAACAAATATGTGCAAAGTTTTCACAATCTTATCACCATTTGTCGTTGCGCAAGTCGAATATATGCAAATTTTCAAACTATTCTTTCAATTCAAGTCACCAATTTTATTCCTATAAAATACCATCTGCAAATTTAGTTATTAAATATTACAAACCTTAAAACATTAAAATGGGGCTGTTGCAAAACTCCTAAGAAGGTTTCCATAATGTATAGCCGCTCTCGGCAGATTGCGCCATCCGTGGCGCAAACAGCCGCGCTCCGCATCGTGCTTCGCTTGACGCTGTCTATACATTACGGAAACTAGTCGTTTTGCAAC
>JAAYUV010000030.1 GCA_012517475.1 Peptococcaceae bacterium
GATTTTCTGAGGCGATGTTGAACCTTTATTTAAAAGGAATTCGCCTCTTGGAAGGGTTTTTAGCGCTAACTATTTCCATTTTGAGGCCTCGAATTCCTTTTTATTTTGGTAAAATTCCCTGACTTTTTCAGGAGAAACTATCTAGACTTAGACATTCCAAGCTGATTGAGATGTCATTCCATCCATATCCGGATAAGCACTTTCCCCGTGCTGAGTAATATCAAGCCCTGACTCCTGTTCATTCGCACTCGCTACAAGAGGAGTAAATGCAGCTACTACTTTCAGAATTAAGAAGGTTACAATTCCGGCATAGGCATAAGTAGTGATAACGCCAACAGCTTGAACTCCAAGCTGACTAAAAGATCCGGAATAAAAGACACCATTGACACTATTGGGATTAAGGGCAGTAGTACAAAAGAGGCCTGCAGCGAGAGTTCCCCAGGTTCCCCCGATACCGTGAATTCCAAAACAATCCAGGGTATCATCATAGCCAAGTTTCTCTTTCAAATATGCCACTGCGAAGTAGCAGAGACCTGAAGACACAAGGCCGATCGCAATAGCGGATATTGGTGTAACAAAAGCACAAGCAGGCGTGATGGCTCCTAACCCGGCTACCATTCCGGAGATAGCTCCGAGAACAGTGGGCTTGCCATGATGTAATTTTTCTACGATCATCCATCCAAGGAGACCTGCGCAGGCAGAAACATGAGTTGTAGTAAAAGCAAGTACTGCTATCCCGTCAGCAGCCAACTGACTTCCGGCGTTAAAACCGAACCAGCCGAACCAAAGCATCCCGCCGCCGAGGATTACGTAAGGAAGGTTATGAGGTATATTCTGTTCAGATTCTTTATTGTAGCGTTTTCCAATGACCAAAGCAGCGATTAACCCGGAAAAACCGGAGCTGATATGGACCACTGTACCACCCGCAAAGTCCAGAATCCCCAGCTGAGCAAGCCAGCCGCCGCCCCATACCCAGTGAGCCAGGGGCACATAAACAAGCAAGCTCCAGAGCGCTATAATTAACACATAAGCCGGAAATCTTAAACGTTCGGCAGTAGAACCGGTCATGATGGCAGGAGTAATAATAGCAAACATCAATTGATAAACCATAAATAACATGTGCGGGATGGTAGCACCAGCTGTTTTCGGACCAAGAGTGACGCCCTTAAGACCCGCAAAATCTAAGCCGCCGATCAGGCTGCCGACATCCGGGCCAAAAGCCAGGGTGTAACCGACAACGATCCACAAGATCGTAATAATTCCAATTGCCGCTATACTTTGCATCATAATCGAAAGCACATGACGTTTTTTAACCAACCCTCCATAAAAGAAAGCAAGACCCGGGATCATGAAAAAAACAAGGGCGGTACTCACAAGCATAAAAGCGATGTCCCCATTATTCATTTCTTTCTCTCCTTAAACATTTTTCCTAATAAAAAAGAAAAAGCCTTAAAAAAGCCACTACACGAAGTAATGGCTCAATTAAGGCTTCGTTGCCTAAAATGAAATATATATTGAATTAATGGAACTGTAAAGAGGAAGATCTATATGTATACAGTATTCATATCGGAGATATGTATTAATTTATGTTTGGCATTTACCATATAATATGTTTTGTGTCTGGTATCCTATAAGGGAATAATTAATGTTAAAATAATAAAATGTTAAAATAATATGTAATAAACAAGATCATATCCGGCGGAGGTCATTATGAACGGATCAAATTTATCCGGTATCCTGCAAAATACATATCTTACGAAAATAGCCATTAAATTTCTTGTTATCATCATCATATTTGTGGCAACAGTGGTACTGTCAAAATTAACGAAGAGATTTGTTCAAAGAAGAATCGATAAGGCAACCATCGATATTACGCAGCTAAACTTTATTAAGCATATTTTAACAGGAGCTATCTATTTTTTCGGATTGATTTTGATTATTTTTCAGATAGACTATCTGAAAACAACTGCGATTTCGATTCTTGCGAGTTCAGGAATCGTGGCAGTCATTATCGGTTTTGCCTCACAGCAGACTTTTGCCAATATTGTAAGCGGCTTGTTTATTTCCATATTTAAGCCTTTTCGAATTGGAGACAGGGTTCGGTTTATTGACAAGGATATTTCCGGAATAGTAGAAGATATTACCCTAAGGCACACGATCCTCCGAACATTCGAAAATAAACATGTGATCGTTGCAAATAATCTGATAAACAATGAATTTATCGAGAATTCAACGATTATTGAGGAAAAGACATGTACCTATTTAGATGTGGGGGTCAGTTATGACGCTGACCTTGATCAGGCAATACAGATTATTAAAGAGGAAGTAATGAAACATCAAGACTATTATGATAACCGTAATTCGGCGGAGATCCAGGCAGGGGTGGAACCTGTTCAGATTAAGGTCTTGGGATTAGGGGAATCATCTGTCCGTATCAGGGCATGGGTCTGGGCGAAAGATCCGGCGACAGGGTTTAATATGCAATGTGATTTACATAAAAGCATTAAAGAACGTTTCGATCAGGAGGGCATTGAGTTTCCAAATCCGTATAGAACCATTGTGCTGAATAAGAACTCTTCTAATGCACCGATTCAGCAGCTAACAAGAACTGATCTATAATTTCATAAATACCTTTTGATTGTTTTACTATAGGGCTGACCAAAGATTAATCGTATTTGGTCAGTTATTTTTTTCTCGACATCATATTTGTATTATTTCTTCACAACCACAAGCAACTTAAACAAATATATCATATATAAAATAACCAATAGGACACCGTTTTGTGTTCATCCTATTGGTTACTTTTTAATGTTAAACAAAATATATATTTTCATGCATATTAAAAAAAGAGGTTAAAAAAAGAATTGGTTTCCTGCACTAAGACTATCATACACTGGCGACTGGAAGATCACAGTTTTTCCATCCGGAGCCGTAATATAAATCTGTACACCGCTAAGCTGATTTTTTGTTACAACATCTACAACAGGAAGTTTAGCTTCTGTTACTCCTGTTTCAACAGTCTTCTCTAAAATTGAAATGCCATCTTTGATGATTTCGACCTTCTGTCCTTCAACTAGGTTTTGTACAACGATCATATCACTCGCCTTTTGATCCGGTAATTGCTCCCACTCTCCGACAAAACGACCAAAAACATTAATAGGATGATTTAACGTAATTTGTATAGGATTATCCGCACTGCTGAATTGCCGAATGTCCGGACTCACATTACCATTACTGGCATCTTCTATTATCCAGTAAGCAAATTGAATACCATCTATTTCCGGCACGGTTACGGTTACTGTAGCACCTGCATCATAGAATCCATTCTTACTGACCGGATTGACCTGAATTCTGTCCAAAATTGAATTGGAGGCATTAGCATTCGCAGCTTGCACTGTTGCTGCGGCTCCAAATGTAATTTCATATTGTTTTTTAAATTTAACTTCCAGTTTTACTATTCCCGCTAGATCATATTCGGACTTTTCAGTAAAATACCTGACGCCCGGTTCTATATTATCAGAAACATTTTTTCCTATTTTTTCATTATAAACTTCGTGTTGTAGTGGCGGCGATTTTATTGCAATCTTATCCAGATCATAAGGAATGACTAACTGCTGAACAGGTTGATCCGATTGAAAACTTGTTAGTTTTTCCGAACCACTCCAAACTTCTACCGTCCGGTCGCTTGGTAGGCCTGAAACTGATATCATTACATTACGATTTGCCGTTTCCGGAGAAGCAGATAGTCCGATCGCAAAGGCAATACTGACCCCAACTACAAACCCGAAAAGCAATCCCATTGTAATTTTTTTCATATAAAGTTACCTCCTTTTGTATATAGATTAGGAATTTACATTATACGACTGTTGGATACTATCAACAATACCATTGTACATTATAGTATGAGTGATTGTGATTGACGTTGATCGGCCGCTAATTATATTATAAAAATCCCTTTTTCAGTTTTAGCCGCCTATAAAACCATTGTATTAAATAAAAAGGACCTTAATTACAGGAAATATCAATTCGTGAAGGAGTCGGCATATTGAATTCGTTCCGATGGAGGAATAATTTTTTTGACTCCAAAGGAGAAATCAAGCATCTCATCATAATCAGACCGGGATAAAAGAGAATCTTTATTGGCGCGGAAATCTTTTAAAGCCTTTTCGATATTGAGCGCACGGTACGTTTTAAGTCCTGCTCCAGGCGTTTCATCAACCCAACAGGGAATATACTGTACCAGCTGAATATCACAGCGATGCTTCTGGGGAGTAATACCCAGGGTAATGTTGACAATAATTCCTTTGTTAGCGCCAATGGTTTGTTGGTCGGAAACAAAATTTCCCTGTGCGTAGATGACTAAGCCCTCTTTTTGTAACCCGGTATCCCTGTCTTTGACATGAAGAAATTCGATAGGCTGCACAGCATGGACGTGATTACCTGCGATGATGTTGATGTCCGTGTTTTCAAAAAGCCAACGCGCTAAGGATTGTTGTTCAGAGGAAGGTTGATTGGCGTATTCCTGTCCCCAATGAATAGAAGCAATGATCAAATTCGCCCCTGTGTCTCTGGCCCTTTGTGCGTCCGAACGCATTTTTTCTTTACTAATATAGTTTACCGCATAGGTTTTTCCGGAAGGCAAACTCACGCCGTTTGTGCCATAAGTATAGCTGAGAAAGGCAATTTTGATTCCCTTTATATTGACAAACAGAATTTTCTTGCTGTCTTCCTGATTTGCATAGGTTCCGGTATGCTTCAGGCCGTACTGGTCCAGGAAGGAGAGAGTCCTGACAAGACCTGAGAAATTCCTGTCCAGGGAATGGTTATTGGCCGTGGATAAAACATCAACACCCAGACTCTCCTTGATAGCCAGTGCAAACTGTTCCGGTGTATTAAAGGAAGGATAACCGCTATAAGTCATTTCCTTTCCTGCCAAGGTTGTCTCCAGGTTGGCAAGAGTCAAATCCGCATTGGAGGTATAAGGCTGAATATCTTCAAAACATGGCCTAAAATCATACCCGCTTTCAGTACGGGCTGCTTCAAACTGGGTAGGGTGGCACATCATATCGCCCAACAACCGAAGCTGAATCGTCTCAGAAGACGAGAAGTTTTGCGGGGAAACAGCAGATGGAGTTTCCTGGATAACTTTGATATCCTGCAGGTTTTCACCCGGAGAATTACTTTCCGCCTTAGGTGATATTACCGGCGAGAATCTTTCCCAAGCAAAAATACAAACCAAAAGAAGTACAGCACATGTAAGGGGTCGCCAACTTTTTCCCAGTGCCCATCCACCTCTATTCTTCTCGATAAATATGAAAAAACCTATTCCTAGAATAAATAAGTTGAGAGAATTTTATTCATATTCGTATTCTACCCAGTCAGAGTAAGTAACGTTTTGATACAATTTCTACACGTATCTTATCATAAGATATACATTATTTGCCATATACAAACGAAAAGATATAAAAGCGGAAACCTCTAAAGGATTTAAGATAACATGAAAATTTTACTTTGAAAATAGCAACATATGACTCATATAATTTAGGTAAATAATTTAGTGAAAAAATCCATTGCATACATGGATTAAAATTAGTGGTAACATGATATTGCATAGAATTGCAAATAAAATGAACGACTAAACCAAAAAAAGAAAACGGGATGTCTCCTGTCTTAGAAAGGCTGCTATGTCGGATAGAAAACTGCTTTTGTTTGATTGTATGGAAACACTTATCGATATGGTCGAAATTCCTGGTGAAAAAGAGTATGCTCTTTGGGCTTTTGAAGGTTCCGGGGTTGAAAACTGCTGGCAGGGGCAAAACCATTTTAGAGAACATTATCAAGCAACAAGAAAAAAACTTCGGGAGACTCCTCCGTTTGATAAAGAATATAGTATTTACGAAAGATTTAAAATGATCGTTGAGATAACTCAAGGGAAAGATAAGGATAAAAAAACGGAGGAAATCGTAACGAAATTGGTATCAAACTATTGGGCAAAATATAAAGCAAAATGCTTTGTTAAAAATGAGGTTCGAGATACTCTGGACAAGCTTTCAAAGCAGCATGATTTAGGGGTTGTATCCAATTTTATCGTTGAACAAGGGGTCGAGGAACTTTTAGCAGAGTTCGGGCTACAAAAGTATTTTCGTTTTGTGGTTACCTCCGTAAGCCAGGGATGGAGAAAACCACATCCCCTGATTTATCAGGCAGCCTTATCGGCAGCACAGGCTGCTGCAAGTAATCACGTAATATTTATCGGGGATGATTATATTAATGATTACATAACTCCAAGAAAACTGGGGATGGGATCTCTTCTGTATGATCCCACTCAAAAGTATCTGCAGATCAATGACCGGATTACTTCATTTATTGAAATTCCGGAGAAAATTCTTGGCTTTTAAGTAGATAATAATAAGACTTTTGCATAATTCACTTTTTTAGTACTTCAAGCACCATTAACATGGTCAATCATCAGTTGAAATCAAAGACAAAGACTCATTAGACTGTTGTATGTGTTTATTCTTAACAAATCACTTAAAAAAGAAGACACTTCCAGAATCTTGTTCTGACACTTTTAAACTAGGATGCTTTTTCTAAGGAATTGGCGTTTTTGCTCACCAAAGCTGAGGATAGCAAGATGATTGCATTCAAGTAGATATATGATTTTACTTTTTCGATACCCCTCACATGCAGATCATTAGCTGTCAAATGTTCCTTGAGGCGAGCGAAGCTCCTTTCTACACTCGTTCGTTTGTCATAAAGTAACTCCCAATGTCTTGTATTTCGGTGAGGTAAACAAAAGCGTCTTAAGTCTTGATTTACATTTACCTTTGTTACCAAACCATAGTTGGAAGATGAACACCAGTTAGAGCCTTGCGGGCAGTCTATTTTACCTAGAACATGAGGACATCTGAATTTCAGATACTTCTTATCTGCACCCCAATAAACCATTTCATATCCCATGGAGCAACAAGCAGTTCCATTTGAGGTGAATCCAGCTGGCGGTTCTTTCTCATTACGCAGATTTAAAGGAATTATGGCTTGTGCACCATGTTTTTTAGCGGCTTCGTAGTTCTTGAGTTGATCATAAGCACCATCCATCATAACATATTTAAGCTTATCTTTCTGTGCAGTGGATAGGGCTTTTTCAATCATTACTAGTCCCATATCACCGTCATTTACATGGGCCCCCGTGTCGGGTTTGGTCACTTGGAAAATTCTTCACTTTGGGGGTGAAGTCCTTTTTTATGTTTGTGAAACCCTTTATTTTTCAAGGTTAAATAAATTTGCAAAGATCTTAATAATATAAAACAGGAAAAGCAATAAAAAGGACAATTCTAACAAATTGTTCTTCTATTATTAATCTTGAAAAGGAATTAAACTATGCTAAAATGTCACTAAAGACATATAATTGTGACATGAGTATTCTGATTCAAAAAAACATTCTATAAGGAATAAAGAATAAGGAATAACAACGGAGGACTTGCCTAAAGCTAAGATTACTGAAAGGGGATTTAGGGATGGATAAGAAGAAAAGACCAATTATAGCTGCTGCAGCTCTTGTAATTCTTATCTCAGGTTATTTTATCTGGGATAGACTTTTTACTGGAGACCTGCAAACGGTTGAAGCATCCGGTACCATAGAAGCTACCACGGTAGAATTAACAGTAAAAGTTCCTGGAACCATTCAGAATATCACTGCCAAGGCCGGAGACAAAGTAAAGCAGGGAGATCTGGTTGCGGAAATTTCTCGCAGAGATTTGATTGCGCAAAAGGATAGGGATGCCTTAAATGTCGCTATAGCCCAAAATAAACTGGACGATTTACTGTCCGGAGCTCGCTCCCAGCAGATCAAAGAGGCGCAAGCAAATGTAAATATAAAAAAAGTAGCTTATGATAAAACCCAGAAGGATCTGGAAAGGGCGGAAGCCTTATTTCAGGCGGGGAGTATTTCCCAGTCTGAGCTTGAAAATTACCAGAATAACAACACCGTAGCCCTGAATCAGTGGGAAGCTGCCCAGGCCAGTCTGAGTCTCTTATTAGCAGGCAGCAGTGATGACCAAATCAAAGCGGCCCAAAACCAGGTAAAAATGATGGAGGCTGTATTAAAATCGACGGAAGCGGTGCTGGATGACCTTAAAATCATCTCTCCTTTAACCGGTACAATTCAAAGCAAAAATTATGAAAATGGTGAATATGTAACCGCCGGGGCATCTCTGGCAACCGTAGTGGATCTGGAAAAGGTTTGGATAAATGTCTATATTCCAACCGATGATCTGCCATATGTAACTGTTGGAGAGAAGGCAGCTTTTACCGTAAGTGGTCTGGATAAAGTATTTGAAGGGACCATTGCGGAGATCGCCACCCGCGGAGAATTTACACCAAAAACAATACAAACAAAAAAAGAAAGGGCCAATATTGTTTATAAGGTCAAAATAGAAGCGAACAATTCCGATGGGGCTCTTAAACCGGGAATGCCCGCAGATGTCGTTATGAAGAAAAACTCCATCTTAAATAAAGAAGATGATAATAAATGATCACTGTAAAAGATCTTACGAAAAGGTTTGGCAGCCTGAAGGCAGTTAATCAGGTAAGCTTTGAAGTGAATGAAGGCGAGATTTTTGGCCTGGTGGGACCTGATGGGGCGGGAAAAACAACTCTTATGCGTATCATCTGCAGTCTGTTAAACCCGGAGGAAGGGGAAGTCCGGATTTTTGGACTCACAGCGCGGGAAAGAGACAAGAGCAAAGAGTCGGAAACCAGTAATTTTGGATATATGCCCCAGCGTTTCAGTCTCTATGGAGACCTTACCGTCATGGAAAATTTATTGTTTTTCGGTTCCATGTATAAGCTGAGAAAAGAAGTTATTATTCAACGTTCTGATGAGATTCTGGAGCTTACCAGCCTTATGGAATTTAAAAATCGGTTTGCAGATAAACTCTCAGGCGGAATGAAACAAAAATTGGCGTTGACCTGTGCATTGGTAACGCGACCGAACCTATTAATCCTGGATGAGCCAACCTATGGGGTTGATCCCGAATTCCGCAAGGAATTTTGGAAGATTCTTTATAATTTAAACAAGGGCGGCATGACGATTGTGGTTTCCACCCCCTATATGGATGAAGCGGAATTGTGTACAAGGGTAGCATTTATGAATGAAGGCCGTTTTACCGCATTGGATACCCCTGTAGGATTAAGAAAAAATTTTCCCTATCAGGTTTGGGAATTAGTCTCTGATTCCAGGGAACCGGAATTGTTTGGAGAGGTTGATGGAGTTTACGATTCTTCCCTCTATGGTGATAAATACCGGCTGATCATTGATGCGAAAACAGATGCCAAAACGGTGATAGAAAAAAAACTGAAAGAGAAAGGGTTAACCTCCTTAAGAATGCAAAAAACTTCTCCCTCTATGGAGGATGTTTTTGTCATGCTGGTTGGGGGTGAAGGCTGATGGAGGACGTAATCACCATTGAAAACTTAACCAAAAAGTTTGGTGATTTTACAGCAGTAGATCATGTTTCTTTAAAAATCAAACGTGGAGAAATTTTCGGCTTTTTAGGGCCAAACGGTGCGGGAAAATCTACTACAATTAGAATGCTCTGCGGAATCCTGGAGCCCACCTCCGGTTCAGCCAGGGTACTGGGATATGATTTACAACGGGAAACGGAAAAGATAAAAGAAAGAATCGGTTATATGTCTCAAAAATTCAGCCTGTATGACGATCTTACGGTCAAAGAAAATCTGACATTTTACGCAGGGCTATACAGCGTACCCAGAAAAGAATTATCTCTTAGGATTGACGAAATGATTGCCATGGCGGATCTAAAAGGCCGGGAAAAAGAACTGGTCGCGAATCTAAGCGGCGGCTGGAAACAGCGCTTAGCCTTGGGGTGTGCTATCATTGCCAAACCTCCGCTGGTTTTTCTCGATGAGCCTACCAGCGGCGTAAGCCCAACCAGCAGAAGGATGTTCTTTCAAATTATCAGAAAGATGGTGCTGGAGGGGACAACCGTTATGGTAACAACCCATTTTATGGATGAAGCAGAACGCTGCCACAGACTTGCCTTTATCTCAGGAGGTAAGCTTATGGCGGTTGATAGTCCTGACAATCTGAAAAGAAATGTGATACAAGGATGCATGGTTGAAGTCAATCTGCCGGACGGGATGCAGAAAATTAAGGAAATTGAAAAGCTCCCGTATGTCAAGGAATGTACCATACACGGAGCTCTGCTCCATATCCTGCTGGACGATGTTCAGAACAAAACGGTACTTCAGAAAGATCTGGGATGTGAAACACAAATCATAACACCTTCGCTGGAAGACGTGTTTTTGGCTCTAGCCAGGCGGCAGAGGTTGGACAGCAAATAATTGAAGAGGGGGGATTCAATTGGAAAGAATTAAGGCTATCCTTTATAAAGAATTCTTACAGATGCGCAGAGACAGGCTTACGATCGGACTGGTATTTATGCTGCCGTTGATTCAGCTTCTTCTCTTTGGGTACGCTGTGCAGACAGAAGTGAAACATATCCCGACTGTTGTATTTGATCAGTCTGTAAGCGAAGAAAGCCGGTCCATGCTTAACTCATTTGTAGCTTCCGGTTATTTTGATGTCCATTACTCTGTGAATAGTTATCAGGAAGTCAACGATATGATCGACAGCGGTAAGGCAAAAGTGGGAATCGTCTTCCCCCCTGAATATGAACAGGAAGTCAAAAGAGGAGATTCGGCTTCAGTTCAAGTTTTGGTGGATGCCAGCGACAATATGGTTGCTAATCAGGCGATGGCTACTGCCAGTTCTATCGGACTCATCAAGTCCCAGGAGGTAATCGCCAATAAAATGCATATGGACATGAGCCGTCTCCCCTATGATATTCGGGTAAGGGCCTGGTACAATCCGGATGGGATAACAGCGTATTATATGGTTCCGGGAATATTGGGAATCATTGTTACCATGTCGATGGTCATGATGACTTCTATGGCTTTGGTCAGGGAGAGGGAAAAAGGCACCTTGGAACAATTGATCGTAACACCGGTTAAATCTTATGAATTAATGATAGGAAAGATTATTCCTTACATCTTTCTCGGATATATCCAGATTACCGTAGCTTTATTGGTCGGTGTACTGGTGTTTGGGGTACCGATCCGGGGAAGTTTATTGGAACTCTACCTGCTGACACTCTTTTTTATCACCGCATCACTGGGCCTTGGGATTATGGTCTCAAACCTGGCAAAAACACAAATGCAAGCCTTTCAAATGTCATTTTTTCTGATGCTGCCAAGTATTATGCTGTCGGGTTTCCTTTTTCCGCGTGATGCTATGCCCAAAATCATTTACTATATTAGTTACGTGATTCCGTTAACGTATTATCTGGATATCATCAGAGGTATTGTCCTTAAGGGGATCGGGTTTTCTTATCTTGTCGGTCAGGTAGTCAGTTTGTTGGTTTTTTCTATCCTCTTTTTGACAATCAGCATACTAAAATTCCAAAAGAAAATTGCTTAGGGGGAGCGGGTTGTGAACACTAGGGATAAGCTGATCCTTGTTTGCGAAGAGATTGCTATAAAAAAAGGAAGGGGATTTTATAATCTTTCCATGGAAGAACTCGCAATGGAAGCCGGGATCAGTAAGAGAACCATCTACCGGCATTTTGACAGTAAAGAAAAACTGATTGAAATGACGATCCAAGAAATAATGAACAAGATCATGGCCAAGAATATGGAGTTGGCGGATTCTGAAAAGGACATTGAAGAAATCATTGTCGGGGTACTCAAAAATGCAGCCTATTTAGTCAACCAACAGGTAATTTTGGATCTTGGGAAACATTATCCCCTTCTTTGGCAGAAGATTGATAAAATGCGTCAGAGTAAAATAGAATTCCTGATCACAACAATATTTTCCAATAGTAAAGTGAAGCTGCGATGGCGCGTAGACCCGGGTATTTTCCGAGCCTCATTTCTTGCTGCCATGACAGCCGTATTAAATCCCTCTTTTATTTGGGAAAATGGATTGACCTTTGAAGAAGCCGGTAAAAGTTTTTTAAATATGTTTTTATTTGGAGCTGTTGAACGAGTTGAAGAAGAATGATGAAAACGCAAATAGAACATTTCAAGATAATATGATTAGAGAGAGCCATTACGGCTCTTGCTTTTGTTAATTCCTTCTTTTTCTGGGGTTGACCGTTAAAGAAGACGGTACTATTCTTATTTAGGAAAGCAGAGAGAGACAGCGGAAAGGAAAATTTTCGAATGCCTAAAGAAAGACGGAGCCTTTATTTGTTATATGCAACCACTTTTTTTATTTTTCTAAACTTTTACAACGCCCAGACCATTACACCTGTCTATATTTTACATGTAGGCGGTTCCGAATTTTTTTCCGGATTACAAAGCACGATGTTTTTTTTGGCAGCAGTTTTGCTAAGATTTTATTTCGGCCCCTTGGCCGATAAAAAGGGAACAAAGTTGACTCTTTATATTGGTGCAGCCGCCTTTGCTACGGCTCCCTTTCTATTTCTTTTTAGTCAAAATATATGGTATATCCTCGCTGTCCGTACTTATCAGTCCATCGGTCTTGCCGCATTTTTTTCCAGTTGCTCTTCTCTGGTCTCAGCCCTTGCACCCAGAGAGAAAATGGGGAAATACATCGGTTTTTACCGCTTGGTTACGATGTCCACGCTCATGATTGGTCCCCCACTGGCCCTGAGAGTGATTAATAGTTTTGGCTATCAGGTCTATCATAGTTTGGGGGGTGTGATCGGAGTCATTGCCATAGGCCTGCTGTATTTTGTAAAAGAACCTCATCCCAGGGAGAGCGCGGGGTCAGGGGGAGGAGTTCCCGAGCGCTATCATATGTTGGATTTAATGAAGGACAAAAAGCTTGTACCGATCTACCTGACTATTTTTGTTGTTTCGGTTTCTTACGGGCTTCTCCTGACATTTACAGCTATTTATATAGAACGTTTCCTGCCGGGAGTAAATCCGGGTATCTTTTTTACCTTGTTCGGGTTAGGATGTCTTGTTTCCAATCTCATAGCGGGATCGTTATCTGATCGAATCGGAAGGGCGGCTGTTGTTATTCCCTGCGTGCTGATTATGGGCATGGGCATTTCAATTTTTTACTTCCTGCCTTATCACAGTGTAATACTATATGCCGGGAGTGTTTTGTCGGGGATAGGATATGCCGGAAGCATTGCAGTTCTTATTACCTGGATAGTAGATGTCATCAATCCGGCAAGGAGAACGACAGCGCTTGCTCTGCAGGATAGCTCCATCGATATCGGGATTGCCCTGGGCTCATTTCTGTTCGGGGTGTTGGTGCCTATGATCGGGATGCCCCTCTCATTTGGATTAAGCGGCATGTTGCTATTGGTGTATGCACTGTGGAAGATCACGGCGGAAAAAACCTTACGCAGCGTTGATTGAAGAGCGAGAAGGAATATTCTCTCATTAGTAGAATTAAGTATCTGGTACGTGAAAGGGAGGGGGAGTAAATTTGAGAATTGCGGCGTTGGGGGATTCAATCACAGAAGGGTATTTATGTTATTCTCAGGATTGTTGGGTATCTATTGTGGGAAAAGAGCTTGGAATCACAATGTATAACTTGGGCGTTTCCGGAGATTTGACACGGAATATGCGCAGACGGTTTCGCCATCAGGTTTTGCCTCTCGCGCCAAGTCATTGTCTCATTCTGGGCGGAACAAATGATGCCTTTTGTGACATTGAAATAGATGATTTCAGTGAGAATGTTGAAATTATGGTGGAGTACTGTATAAATAACCACATTATACCTATTCTAGGTATACCTACTCCCTGTCTTGCCTATCCTCAGGAATTCATTTTGCAGGAGTACAGGGGCTGGCTGAAGGAATATGCGGAGAATAACAAAATACAAATCATCGATTTTTATAGCGCCCTTGCCGATACTGATTCCATGATAGCCAATCAGGAGTATTTGCTGGATGAAGTTCATCCCAATGTTGAAGGGTACCGCGTGATGGCTGATGTGGCAAAAGCCGTAATTTCCCAAATAGCGATTAGGTAAATTCAAAATTTAAGCGGCTTAAGATAATTTCTATGAAATTATGAATGGAAGGTTAAAAGAGCAGTAAAAAGCTTTTTT
The DNA here is from genome assembly GCA_012517475.1 of Peptococcaceae bacterium. GTDB lineage: Bacteria > Bacillota > Desulfitobacteriia > Desulfitobacteriales > Syntrophobotulaceae > Dichloromethanomonas. The sequence continues at coordinate 14,114 of JAAYUV010000030.1, forward strand.
AACCTTTTTTTATGGTTTGATATTGTTTAACTGTCCCGGACCTGTTCTGAAAGAAGATTCTAACATCATTTTTGCACTAGCTTAATAACAAGTTAACAGTAGAGGATTAGAATGAAAAATGAAGGAGGGAAAGTCCATGAATGGTATAAATGCTTATCTCTTCGATCTGGACGGCACAATTCTGGATAGTAAAAGTGCAATTGTAAATGTTTTCTTTCGTCTTTGCCAAAAATATGGCAGTAAAACTTTTACACTTCAGGAGATAGATAGCCAGTTCGGAAATTCTTTTAAAAGTATTATGGCTTCGCTGGATTCTCAAAAAAAGAAAGAAATTGAAGCCGAGTATTACCGGTTAATGATTGAAGAAGAACAAAAAAAGGCCAAGCTATTTCCGGCAATCAGAGAAAATATCGTATATTTGAAAGAGTGCGGCCATAAAATTGCGCTTGTCACAAATAAAGAAAAACTGATTGTTCTTAAGAGTTTGCGCAGGTTTCAATTATTTGAACTGTTTAATGGGATTGTCACCATCAACGATGTGCAAAATCCAAAACCGCATCAGGAACCGGTTACGAAAGCATTATCTATTATCGGGGCATCTAAGGAAGAAGCTTTGATGATAGGAGATTCAGTTTTTGATGTGTATGCTGCCCAAAACGCCGGAATACAAAGTGTGGTAATTGACTGGTATAACAGATATCCTTTGACAGAAATACGTCCGGATTATTATTTCCGAAATATTGGGGAGTTCATGCTGAGAAACACAACCCGCAAAGATGCAATGTGATCCTTTAAAGCTGAATCCTTTTGGAGAAAAATTATGCTAAGGAATATGCTGAACAAAGGGGTGTTGACGAAATGAAGATTGCAATTGTCAGTGACACCTTCTACCCTCAAGTAAACGGTGTCTGTAACACTTTCGCAAAAATGACGGAGTATATGGATAAGAAAGGGACAGACTATCGCTTTTACGTTCCGCTATGGGAAAACCAGACATCTATTGATCCGGACCGGGTATTGAGATTTGATTCATTCAAACCATGGTTTTATCCGGAGTGTCGGATGGCAATTCCAAATAGACGAAATTACATAAAACTAAAAAATGATCTGGATAGATTTCAACCGGAAATTCTTCATATCGCAACGGAATTCTCATTAGGATATATGGCTTTAAAATATGCCATGGAAAATGGTGCCCCGACAATTATGTCCTATCATACCGATATTCCTTCTTATCTTAAGTATTATAATTTTCAGCTTATTGAAAATGCTGTATGGGCATATTTCCGTTGGTTTCACTCCTATGCCGGTATAAATTTGGTTCCATCCCAGGCGACAATGGATCAATTGCAAGCACAGGAGTTTACCAACCTGTCCTTTTGGAAAAGAGGAATTGACTTAGAGCTTTTTTCTCCGAAGCATAAGAAGGAAGAGGTCCGCAGCCAGATTGCAGCATCAGGGGAAATTTTATTGCTCTATGTTGGCAGGATTTCTGTAGAAAAAGAACTGGATGTCTTAATGAAAGCTGTCAAGATCCTGGGTGATAGGGGATTGCACTTCAAACTGGCCGTGGTTGGAGATGGACCATATCGTCAGGAACTTGAATCCCGTAGAGATCCCAATGTAGTTTTCTTAGGGTACAGGAGTGGAAAAGAATTGCAGAGTATTTATGCTTCTTCAGATGTGTTTGTATTCCCTTCCGGCAGCGAAACTTACGGCAATGTCATTCTGGAAGCAATGGCTTCCGGACTTCCGGTAGTAGCGCCCTACTCAGGCGGGATTAAGGAAAACCTGGTTGCAGGCTTTAACGGGGTGGCTTTTGAGGCGGGGAATGAAACTGACATGGCTGAAAAGATTGAGTTCATGATCATTGATAAGGGTCTTAGAACCAAACTTGGAGTTAATGCAGAAAAATCAGTTGAGAAAAAAACTTGGGATTCAGTATTTGAAGAACTGTTTCTTCTCTATAGTTCATTTTTAAAGGAAAACCGAGAATTTCGGAAACTTTCAGCCTAAGCTACGTTTCGCAAAGCCAAAAGATTACAGGGTAAAGGTGATCAAATGGGTAAGTTAGCAGTAATGGGATCAGGATATGTCGGATTGGTGACAGGGGCATGTCTGGCCGATTTCGGTCTCCAAGTAATCTGTGTCGATAATGACGAAAAGAAAATTAAAATGATACGAGAAGGCAAAATTCCTATTTTTGAGCCTGGACTTGAAAGTCTTGTTGAGAGAAACACCTATTATAAAAGACTGGAGTTCACCGACTGTATTAAAGATGCAGTGGAGCAAAGTGAAGTCATTTTTATAGCGGTTGGCACGCCTCCTGCGGATGATGGCAGTGCCGACTTAAAGTATGTTTTAGAGGTTGCTAAAAATATTGCTTTATATATGAACGGGTATAAAATAATCGTTGATAAATCCACTGTGCCTGTTGGTACAGGACAAAAAGTTAAAGAAGTAATTCAAAATACCCTGAACCAAAGAGGAGTAAACCACGAATTTGATATAGTTTCTAATCCTGAATTTTTAAGAGAAGGATCCGCTTTGTATGATTTTACCCATCCGGACAGGGTAGTATTGGGTGTAGAATCTGAACGGGCAGAAAGAATCATGAAAGAGGTTTATCGGGTACTCTATTTAAACGAAACACCTTTTGTAGTCACCAATCTGGAAACGGCAGAAATAATTAAATATGCTTCTAATGCCTATCTTGCTCTGAAAATAACCTACATTAATCAGGTTGCCAATCTTTGTGAAAGAGTGGGCGCAGATGTTCATCATGTAGCCAAAGCCATGGGCATGGATGGAAGAATCAGTCCCAAATTTTTGCATCCTGGTCCGGGATATGGGGGAAGCTGTTTTCCAAAAGACACAAGGGCTTTTGCACATTTAGGCAGGAAATATGAGGTTCCCCTGACTTTAGTAGAATGCACGACAGAGGCCAACGAAAAACAGAAAAATCTTATGGTAGAAAAAATTGCCTCAGCTATAGGTGACCTTACCGGCAAGGAGTTGGCAATTTTAGGAATAACATTTAAACCGCGGACAGATGACATGAGGGAAGCGCCGTCTTTGGTCATTATCAACAGATTGGTCCAACTTGGCGCGACCTTGCGGATATACGACCCCGAGGGAGAAAAAGAGGGTAAATGGCGGCTTTCACATTTAGGAGACAGAATTACGTTCTGTCAAGATGAGTACAGCGCAGTAAGCGGAGCAGAAGCCTTAATTATTATCACGGAGTGGAATCAATTTAGAAATATGGATCTCGCCAGAATTTATGATTCCATGAAAAGTAAACACTTTTTTGATTTGAGAAATATTTATGATCGCCAAATTGTTGAGAAATATGGTTTTAATTATTATTGCGTAGGGCGTTAGGGTGAAAAAAATATGCTGTATAGCAAGCGTTTCTCGGCTTTAAGAGATGTCCATATGATTCAGGAAGACATGTTCAGAGTAAATAAGGCTGCGGCACTTCTTCATGATATCGGGATCCACCTGGAATCAAAAGAAAACAGTGATTTGGAAAAGAACAATAGGATAAGATAACCCAAAGCTATATTAATTTATCCATAAAAAACGGCATGAAGAGATTTTTTAAATAAAAATCGTAAAAAAACCTATAGAATAATAGTAGTTTTTCGATTAAGCTGGATTTAGTTCTTTTTGCTTATCAAAAAAATATCCAAATATATTTAATAGATCTTTTAAATCATTCAGGAAAATTAGGAAAGAAAAAAATGTTAGTGTTTTTCCTGGTTGATAAGTGTTGACGTAGTTGGTTGGAACGATTATAATTACATTTGCGACTCAAACTGAATAAAAATTTATTTTTTTCGAACATGGAGAGATGGCTGAGTTGGTCGAAGGCGCTCGCCTGGAAAGCGGGTACATGGTGATGAACTGTGTCGTGGGTTCGAATCCCACTCTCTCCGCCACTTTTAACTAATTATAAATCTGTGAAAGCCTGGAATATATAAAGGCTTTTTGTTTTTCTAAAGTAACGTTCATTTTCTTTATTTAAATATTCATGGTATAATAGGTTTGACCGTGCTAGACGGGGAGGTAGCGGATCCTTGTAGCCCGCAATCCGCTATAGCGGGGGTTAATTCCTTTGATGAGGGTCGGGCAGTCGGAGCAGTCCGTGTGATTGGCGTGATGATTTTTTGGTCTTGCGCAACGGAACGCTTTGAACCGTGTCAGGTCCTGACGGAAGCAGCACTAAGAGGTTTGTTCCGTGTGCCGCGAGGCGGCCCGAAATGAGCATCAATCCAAGGGTAACGTCCGGAGGCTGAGATTCGAATCAAAGGTGCACGGTCTTTATCATATAAGGTGGTTTATAACCATCTTTTTTGACATTTATTTCGTTCTTTTACAGAATCTATGTTTTATGAACAGGGTGGGGAAATGGCTTATTTAGCACTTTACCGTGAGTGGAGACCGAAAAATTTTAAGGAAATTGTGGGTCAGGATCACGTCAAAATAACTTTGACAAATGCTCTTCTTCAGGGAAAAGTGGCCCACGCTTATCTGTTCAGCGGCCCCAGGGGGACGGGAAAAACAACGGCTGCCAAGATTCTGGCTAAGGCATTGAATTGTATGTGCAGGGATGGGGCTGAACCATGCAATGAGTGCAGTTCCTGCCGGGATATTGATCAGGGTTTAGCATTAGACGTTCTGGAAATTGATGCAGCATCCAACAGAGGGATTGATGAAATTCGTGATTTAAGGGAGAAAGTCAAACTAGCGGCTTCAGGTGGTAAATATAAGGTATATATTATTGATGAAGTCCATATGCTTACGACAGAAGCTTTTAATGCTTTGCTCAAAACTTTGGAAGAACCCCCTGCCAGCGTAGTATTTGTACTGGCGACAACCGAGGTACATAAAGTTCCTCTTACGATTCTCTCAAGGGTTCAGCGCTTTGAATTCCACCGTATATCCTCGGCCGGGATTACTAATCGATTGATGGAAGTATGCCAGGCTCTGGGGCGGAAAGTTGAGGAAAAAGCGCTGCAGGTTATTTCCGTTAAAGCTGAAGGAGGTTTGAGGGATGCTCTCAGTATCCTGGATCAATGTCTCCTTCAGGAAGACCCTGTTCGGGTTGAGCATGTGTACCAGGCCATTGGAATGGTTGGAGAGACTTTTAGTGCAGATCTGATGGATGCTTTACTGGAGGGAGACTACGGGCTGATATTGGCCAAATTGGAGGAGGGAGTGGCTTTAGGCCGTGACCCCAGACAAATTATCAAAGAACTTTTGGATTATTTGAGACAAGCGTTATTATATGCGGCAAGCGGACAAGAACCGCTGCTTTCACCGGATATAACCCAAAGACTTGAGGCTCAAAGCAAAAGGGCCGGTTTAAGTAAACTCCTCTCCTGGATTAATGTTCTCTTAAAAGGAGAAGGAGAACTGCGGTATACATCCAATGGACGATTGGCAGCAGAAATGATCCTTGTTCAGACACTGTATGAACAGGAACAGAGAGTTTCGGAACAAGAAAACAAGGTCATTACCAATAATAAAAAAACCAATAAACCCATTGAAACAAAAAGCGGAAATAAGGAAGACACCTATCCGGAAAATCCGGGTATGGTGAAACAAACGGCGCCAAAAGGAGTGGATTCTGCCAATTTTGCCGCGGCGATTTCAAGGTGGCCGGAAGTGTTGGAGGAAGTTAAAAAGAAGAAAAAGTCGACACACGCTTTTCTTATGGAAGGGAGACCCGCAGAGATTACGGAAGATACGTTGTACTTAGTATTTAAAGATGGATATTCCTTTCATCGGGACAAGTTTAATCAACCTGAAAATAAGACAGTAGTGGAAGGCGTGTTAGAACAACTCTTTGGCAAGAAACTGAACATTAGTAATCTTACCGAAAAAGAATACCGGGATCTTCGCCGGGAATGTGAAGATACTCAAATGGCAAAAAAAAAAGTAACTGATGATGGCCCAGCAAACAATGAAAGTGATGAAGAATTCTGTGTTCAGAAAGCTGTGGAATTTTTTGGCGCTGAACTTGTACAGGTACACAAAGACAGGTAAAATAGGAGATGCAATTTAACGTCAACACCAACAATGGACAGTGTTGAGATAAAAGGAGTGTGATTTTTCATGGGTTTTAGACCACCTGGTGGCATGGGGAATATGAATCAAATGCTGAAACAAGCCCAAAAAATGCAGGAAAATATGATGAAGGCTAAAGAAGAAGTAGAGAAAAAGAGTGTTCAGGCTACTTCCGGCGGAGGAATGGTTGAAGTTGTAGTTAATGGCAAGATGGAACTGCTTGAGTTAAAGATTAAACCGGAAGCAATTGATCCGGATGATGCGGAGATGCTGGAAGATCTGGTAAAAGCTGCTGTTAACCAGGGATTGCGCAATGCACAGGCCATGGTGGAAGAAGAAATGAGCAAAGTGACCGGAGGATTTAACATACCGGGATTATTCTAAATAGCAAGAGAGGAATAATTTTGAGGAAGGCCTGTCGTGTATGGATTATTTGTATTATCCTCAACCTTTATCTGATCTGATCATTGCTTTTTCCCGACTGCCTGGTATTGGGCCCAAGACTGCCAGCAGATTGGCTTTTTTTCTTCTTCAGCATGCCGGGGAAGCTCAGGATCTGGCGGAAGCAGTCCGAGTGGCCCTAAGGGATATCAAACAGTGTACTGTTTGCGGTAATTATACGGAAGAGGATCCATGCAAAATTTGTTCGGGTCAGGGGAGAGACAAGACTCTGCTTTGTGTTGTTGAACAGCCAAGAGATGTAGTGGCGTTGGAGAAGACAGGAGAATATAAAGGATTATATCATGTTCTCCACGGAGTGCTTTCCCCAATGGAGGGGATAGGACCTGAACAGCTGAACCTTTCTGCAATTTTTCAGCGTCTGGAAGGAATTACTGAGGTTGTGGTGGCTGTTAATCCCACAGTAGAAGGCGAAGCTACCGCCCATTATCTCTCTAAATTGTTGAAACCTTTGGGGTTAAAGGTAACCCGGATAGCGCACGGGTTACCTGTAGGCGGAGATCTGGAATACGCAGATGAAGTTACGATTGCCCGAGCGCTGGAAGGGCGAAGAATGCTTTAGAACAAAATTGTAAAAGCATTGGTTAAAAATAATGTCATGGTTCTTACTTGTCCACACAGTGCATAAAATGCACTAGAAATGTGTAGTGGAGGAGTGTCCCATGACGTTTGTTTTTCTGGGATTATTTATTGTATTATTAGGGCTTGTGGTTGCAGCCTCTCTCAGGAAACCCAATAAACTAATAAAGCTTTCGATTCATGTATTGGGAGGGATCGTTGGATTATGGCTGGTAGATTTGCTCCTCAGTGTTTTTGCGGTCGAAATACCGATTAATGTCTTTACCGTAAGTCTTGTTGCTATCCTCGGGTTTCCCGGAGTAATTGTTCTTACCGCATTACAGCTTATCGGAATATAAAGCAATAAGCTGGATAGGAATAAACCACTAAATTCAATTTTGTCTAAAAAAACTGCGGAATACGATAAATTATTACAAAAAAATAGAATATTATTACATATCTCATGCTTAGAGCGATTAGTGCTTGACGAAAAGAAGTTACAAAGAGTATACTGATAATTGATTGGGGGACTATCTTTGACATAGTTCCCTAGGTTTGTGTACGGTAATTATTTGAATATTCTAATAATACAAAATACAGCCAAAATTATGTCGAAATTATTCGAATAATATTGAATTTGCTCATTGCTTACACAGATCGGTCACAATTGATTTAATTCGCTTATCCTTATCCTTATATATATATTTATTGCTTCCGTTCTCCAAAAAATGCAGTTAACCATCAAAAGAGGAGGTGGAGAAGGTTTAACTTCATAGCCAAGCAAGGTCGGGAGAAAAAGGAAATACGTAGATATGCTTGTGAAAATATGGATATGGATAACATCGCAGTTTCATTACCGGAATTATACTGCTAGGAATATTATTTTCAAATAAATAATTGTGGGGAGGAACACAACCAATGGCAAAAATGAAAACCATGTCTGGAAACGAGGCCGCAGCACATGCGTCTTACGCGTTTTCAGAGGTCGCAACCATCTACCCGATTACCCCTTCATCCGACATGGCTGAAATGGTCGATGAATGGGCAGCCCATGGCAGAAAGAACATTTTCGGTCAAACCATGAGAGTAGTTGAAATGCAGTCTGAAGCTGGAGCTGCAGGCGCATTCCACGGTTCACTTCAATCCGGAGCCCTGACCACAACCTATACTGCTTCTCAGGGTCTATTACTTATGATTCCGAATATGTACAAAGTTGCGGGAGAACTCTTACCTGGCGTTTTACATGTTAGTGCTCGTGCCCTCGCAGCACATGCTCTTTCCATTTTCGGAGACCATCAGGACGTTATGTCAGTTCGTATGACGGGTTTCGCAATGCTCAGTTCCGGTAGTGTTCAGGAAGCTCTGGACCTTGGTTATATCAGCCATCTCAGTGCAATTAAAGCAAGAGTACCTTTCCTTCATTTCTTTGATGGATTCAGAACTTCTCATGAAATTTCCAAGATCAGCGTAACTGATTATGATGAAGTTGCTACCTTACTTGATAAAGATGCTTTGCAAGCATTCCGTGACAACTCTCTGAACCCTGAGCACCCATGCTTAAGAGGTACTGCTCAAAACCCGGATATTTATTTCCAAGGCAGAGAAGCTGCTAACCGTTTCTATCAGGCAGTACCTGGAATCGTTCAGGAGTATATGGATAAATATAAAGAACTCACCGGCCGTGAGTACAAACTCTTCCAGTATTATGGAGCACCTGATGCCGACCGCGTAATCGTTGCTATGGGTTCCATCGGTGACACCATTTCCGAAACCATCGATTACTTGGCTGCAAAAGGCGAAAAAGTTGGCGTTTTAAGAGTTCGTCTCTTCCGTCCTTTCTCGATCGATGCCTTCCTGGCTGCTATGCCTAAGACCGTTAAGAAAGTTGCCGTTATTGAACGTACCAAAGAACCAGGTTCCGCAGGCGAACCTCTCTATCTGGATGTTCTGGACTGCTACTACAACCAGGAAAACAGACCGGTTATCGTCGGCGGACGTTATGGTCTGGGTTCCAAGGATACCACACCTTCTCAGATTCTTGCCGTATATGAAAATCTTAAAGCTGACAAACCCAAAAACGGATTTACCATTGGTATCGTAGACGATGTAACCTTTACTTCTTTGGAAGAAAAAGAATTCATCGATACCACTCCGGAAGGCACAATCAGCTGTCAGTTCTGGGGCCTTGGTTCCGACGGAACTGTTGGCGCCAACAAACAAGCGATTAAAATTATCGGTGACCATACCAACTTGTATGCCCAGGCTTATTTTGCTTATGACAGCAAAAAATCCGGCGGTACAACCGTTTCCCACTTAAGGTTCGGTAAAAAGGAAATTAAAGCTCCTTACCTGGTAAATACAGCTGACTATATTGCCTGCCATAACCAAGCTTATGTAGACAAATATCACCTGTTAAAGGGGCTCAAACCAGGCGGCACCTTTGTTCTGAACTGCCAGTGGTCCCCTGAAGAACTCGATGAAAAACTTCCTGAAGCTTTGAAGAGAGCTATTGCTGATAAGAAAGCCCAGTTCTATATTATCGATGCAGTGAAGATCGCCCGTGAAATCGGTCTCGGCGGCAGAATCAACATGATTATGCAGTCCGCATTCTTCAAACTTGCTAAAGTTATTCCTCTTGACGAAGCTCTCCAATACCTGAAAGATTCCGTAGTTAAAGCTTATGGTAAAAAAGGTCAAAACATTGTTGATATGAACAATAAGGCCATCGATGCCGGCTGCGATGCTCTGGTTAAGATCGATGTTCCTGCTTCCTGGGCTAGTGCTGATCCGCAAAAGGGTATCTTCCTTGGTGGTGACAACGAACCGGAATGGATTAAGAATGTCTTCCGTGTCATCAACGCTCAAGAAGGAGACAAACTCCCCGTCAGCGCTTTTGTAGGCCGCGAAGACGGAACCTTCCCGGCTGGTACCACCGCTTTCGAAAAACGCGGTATTGCAGTTGATCTTCCTGTATGGGACAAAGACAATTGCAGCCAATGTAATCAATGTGCTTATATCTGCCCGCATGCTTGTATCAGAGCATTCCTGGCCGATGATGAAGAACTCAAGAAGGCTCCTGCCGGTTTTGATACCGTCAAGGCTGTTGGTAAAGAACTCGCCGGCTTAAATTATCGTATTCAAATCAGCCCGCTGGACTGCACAGGCTGCGGCAACTGCGTCGAAATCTGCCCGTCCAAGACCAAGGCTCTGTCTATGAAATCTGCTGCTGATGTTGCCCCGGCTGAAGCTCCTAATTGGGAATTTGCTTTGAACCTTTCTGACAAATATGACAGAATCAGCAACAGATACACGGTTAAAAACAGCCAGTTCTTCCCGCCGTACCTTGAGTTCAGCGGTGCTTGCGCAGGCTGCGGAGAAACTCCTTATGTCAAGATCCTTACCCAGCTGTTCGGAGAACGTATGATGATCGCCAACGCTACCGGTTGTACCTCCATCTGGGGTGGAAGTGCACCTTCAGTTCCGTATTGCACCAACAAGAAGGGTCAAGGACCGACCTGGGCTAACTCCCTGTTCGAGGACAATGCTGAGTTCGGCTATGGTATGTTCTTAGGCATTCAACAGCAGCGCATTAAGATTGGTGAAGACATGACTGCTGCTATGGAACAAAACATTCCTGCAGAATTAAAAGAAGCTTTCAAAGAGTGGATCGCCAGCATGTATGATGGAGATGCTTCCATCGTTGCTTCCAAGAAAGTCCTTGCTGCATTTGAAAAAGCTGATATTAAATCCAATCCGCTTCTCCAAAGCATTTACGATAAGAAAGACCTGTTCGTCAAGAAATCCCAGTGGATCTTCGGCGGCGACGGTTGGGCTTATGATATCGGCTTCGGCGGTCTGGACCACGTTCTTGCTTCCGGCGACGACGTCAACATCCTCGTTGTTGACACCGAAGTTTACTCCAATACCGGCGGACAATCCTCCAAGTCTACTCCGCGTGCTGCAGTTGCTAAATTCCAGGCTGCTGGTAAACAGATCCGTAAGAAAGACCTTGGTATGATGGCAATGAGCTATGGCTACGTTTATACTGCACAGATCTGCCTCGGCGCCAGCCTGACCCAGGCTATGAAGGTCTTCCAGGAAGCAGAAGCTTATAAGGGCCCATCCCTGATTATCGCTTATGCTCCTTGTATCAACCACGGAATTAAATCCGGTATGGCTACCAGTATTACCCAAGCGAAGAGAGCTGTTGAAGCCGGTTACTGGCACCTGTACCATTACAATCCGGATCTCCTGGAAAAAGGTGAAAAACCGTTTATCCTGGATTCCAAAGAGCCAACCGCTTCCTTCAGAGACTTCATTATGTCCGAAGTTCGCTTCACTTCTCTGCTCCAAACCTTCCCCGAAACAGCAGATCTGCTCTTCAAGGGTGCAGAAAAGTTTGCCGGCGAACGTCTGAAATCTTATCAGCGTCTGGCTGCTCAGGATTGGAACTAATCGGTTTCAATCAAGTAAAAACAGATCATCAATTACCGAGTAAGAGGGTGTCGAAAGGCACCCTCATTTTTCTTTTAGGGTAAAAGGGAAAAAACATTTTTATCAATGAATTTGTGCTTTAATAACGCTTCAATCAGGAAAGAATATATTATAAAGAAAAAGAGTGTCAATGCGGAGGTATTGATGAATAACGTATTTCCGAAATGTGTCATCTGTGGGAATCATCCTGAGAACGGTCTTTATGACGGGATTCGATTGGCAAGCAGGTTTATTTGTTCGGTCTGTGAAGACAATATAATCCAATCAAACGCGCACACCAATGAATATCAAGATATTGTTCAAGCGGTAAAAAGAATCCTTTATCCGAAGCAAAGTTATGGGCAAGACAAGCCAAAATTTAAAGATAATACGGTATCTTTGAAGAACCTGAAGTGAAAAATCAGCAAAAATATGCTAAAATTAAATATCTTCATTGGTTCGGGGGAGTACAGTGGATTTGCTTGGCCAGAAGTTATCAGAATATGTTTTAAAGAATATGTGCTCTTTCCATACACCGGGCCATAAAGGAAGGAAAGACCTCTTAGCTTCTTTGATTTTCCCGGACTTTGATCTAACTGAACTTCCGGAACTAGATATGCTTCATAATCCGCAGGGTGTTATAGCAGAAGCTCAAATGCGGGCAGCATTCATCTATGGTGCTGAAGATACCTTTTTCTTGGTAAACGGAGCTACCTCCGGGAATCAGGCTATGTTCATGGCTCTTATGTCCGGATTGAACGGTAAAAAGGTTCGTGTGGAAAGGAGAGCGCATCAATCGGTATTTGGTGGGTTTGTTTTATCCGGGTTATCCCCGGATTACGTCCCCCCTCTCATACATCCGGATTTCCGTCTGCCTTTGGGATTAAATGTTGAACATTTTACCGAAAAGATAGAGGACATTGGAGCCATTCACATAACCAGCCCAAGCTATTATGGAACGGTAGTTGACCTGGAATCAATTATCAGGTTTAGAGACAGGGAAGTACCCTCTATCCCAATCCTTGTTGACCAGGCACACGGTTCCCATTATCATGGAGCTTTGTTCCCGGCTAATGCGGTAAGACAGGGAGCAGACTTGGTGGTTCACAGTACTCATAAAACGTTGAGTGCATTAACACAAGCGGGGATGTTGCATATAAAAGGGGAAAGGGTTGACAAGCTCGCCTTAAAAAAGTCATTGGAAATTCTTCTTACATCCAGCCCTAATTACTTATTAATGGCTTCCCTGGAAAAAGCCTTGGCTGATTTGGAATCCCCTTGGCTTTGGGATGATTTGCATGATGAAGTTATTCATTTACACGAAGAACTCGATGGTTATTTAAGAATACTGACAGCCAAAGACGCCGGAAAATATGGAATTTACCAGGTGGACTGGTCTAAAATTCTGATTAATACTTCATCACTGGAGATCGGCGCTGCTGAAGTTGTAGAAATATTGAGAAACTCCTTCGGAATTGAACCTGAATTATGGGATCATGAGAATATTTTATTTTTATTAGGCAGTGGAAACAGGCCTGAGGATATCAGAAAACTGCGCGAGGCCTTGAAAGCATTAGTCAAAAAATATTTGCAAAAAAGTCATTTAAAACGAACCATAAAAAACAATCATCCGCCTGATATGAACCATGTTGATTTGCCTCCTATGCACTTGACCCCGCGAGAGGCATGGCTCGCGCCAAAGAGAATCATCAAGTTAAGCGATGCTTTGGGTAAGATTTCCGGAGAGACGATCTCTGTATATCCGCCGGGTATACCCATTGTAGCAGCGGGCGAAGAAATTACACCCTATGTTATGAATTATTTGAACAAAGCTGAGGACTACAATTGGCAGGGTTGGCAAGGGTTCAGGCAAGGCCAAATTTCTGTTATCAATCAGTGAGGTGACATCTTCCAAATGAGCATGAATTATACATTGTTAAAAAAGGCCGTTTCGGAAGAAAAATTAGCCCACTTTCTATTATTTCATGGCAGCGGAGGGGAAGAAAGATATAGGGCTGTTCTGGAACTGGCAGTCATGTTAAACTGTATGGGAGTCAGTCAAAAACCGTGCAGAGAGTGCTCAGCCTGTAAGAAGATATTGTCGGGGAACCACCCGGATATCCACATGATCAGGCCCCAGAAAACTTCAATTGGAATTGAGCAAATTATAGCATTGCAAACAAAAATCTACCGGAAGACTTATGAAGGGAGATTTCGTGTTTGTCTGATTGAAGAGGCGGATAAACTTACCCTCCCAGCGGCAAATGCGCTTTTGAAAATTACGGAGGAACCGCCGGATCAGACAATTATCATTCTAAGCACCTCTAACGCACAAGGGGTTATCAGTACGCTTCAGAGCCGTGCACAGACGGTATATTTTCCTCCTCCGGGGGAAAAAGAATGGGGAGATGAAGTTGAAGATTTCCGCTTAAGCGGAGGAGACCCTGACTTGGCTCGAATGATTGGCGAATACGGAAGCGAACAGGTTAAAGGTTGGATTAGAATCTATCTTGATACGATTAATTCAGGGGACTTTTTGCAACTTTTTAACCTATTTCCGCTGGAGAAAGAGGAAGTACTTCTTTTATTGCAGCTTTTAGCCGAGGCATCCAAGGAGATGATTATAAAAGGAAAAGTTCAACCTCAGTTTCTTCACGAAATTGGAGTTGCTATAGAAATGATAAGACGGCAAGTCAATAGCAGGCTGGTGCTTGAGGTACTTGCGATGAAACATATAAAGCTGGGAGGAACCGAAATTGGCTAAAGTTGTTGGTATTCGCTTTAAAAAAGCAGGCAAAATATATTACTTTCTACCGGGAGGGCTGGATTTAAAACATGATGACAATGTTATTGTTGAGACTGCCCGGGGAATGGAGTTCGGTAAAGTAGTACTGCCGTTACGTGAAATTCCGCCCGAAGAAGTCGTTTCCCCACTCAAAGAAGTCTTAAGGAAGGCAACATTGGAAGACGAAGAACAATTTAAATTCAATGAAAAGAAAGAAAAAGAAGCATTTCAGATCTGTCTTGCCAAAATTTCTGCCCATAAACTTCCCATGAAATTGATTGAAGTGGAATACACATTTGATGGAAATAAAATTATATTTTCATTTACCGCTGAAGGAAGAGTAGACTTCAGGGAACTGGTTAAAGACCTGGCATCCGTTTTCAGAACCAGAATAGAACTCCGGCAGATTGGAGTTAGAGACGAGGCTAAAATGTTGGGAGGCCTGGGATCATGTGGAAGAGAACTTTGTTGCGCATCATTTTTGGGTGATTTTGAGCCCGTCTCTATCCGGATGGCCAAGGATCAGAACCTTTCACTCAATCCTACAAAAATATCAGGAATATGCGGTCGTTTAATGTGCTGCCTTAAATATGAAAACGGTTGTTATGATTGTCAGGGCTATAATTCTCAGGGAAAAGACAAGATGGTTTATCCTGAAGTATTTGATGAAGAAAGTAAGGAAGAATTACGCAAACTGGAAGCTGAAGAGGCGGAGGGGTAAAGTTGGGGCAATTACACCAGGCTATCTCCGAAGTAGAAGAAAATTTATCAAGGCTTTTAAATGAGATTAGAAGCCTAAGACAATATGTTGAATATCTGGAAGATGAGAATGCAAAATTGAAGAGACAGCTTTGCGCGGTATCGGAAGCGGATACTGCCAGAGTACAAAAGAATGCTGCACGGATTCAGAAAGAAGCACATGAAAACCTGGAAAAGTTGTACAGTGAAGGATTCCATGTTTGTCATATCTATTTTGGCGAACCGCTGGAAGGGAGTTGTCTATTCTGTAATGCCTTTTTGAGAAAAGCATAGGCGGGGGGGCACATCATGCTTGAGAAAAGTACACTTTATATTTGCGCCACCCCTATTGGAAATTTAGGTGACATTACTTTGCGGGTGCTTGAAACGTTAAAGGAAGTAGATTTTATTGCTGCGGAAGACACAAGACATTCCCGGAAACTACTGAATCATTATGACATTAAAACTCCTCTGATCAGCTATCATCAACACAACGAAAAATTTAGAACGAATGAAGTAATCATGAGATTAAAGGCCGGAGAAACTTGTGCCTTAATCTCTGATGCGGGGATGCCGGGGATATCCGATCCGGGACAAGTGCTCATTAAAGCCTGTCTTAAAGAGAACCTCAAGATAGATGTTTTGCCTGGTCCAAATGCGGCATTGACTGCCCTGGTATTGTCAGGGATGCCTACGGACAATTTTATTTATTTGGGATTTCTTCCGACTGTTCAGGGTGAGAGGAAAAGAATTTTAACTTCGGTGGCTGAACTTACCTGTACAATGATTTTTTATGAAGCCCCCCATCGCTTAATCCGCACCCTCGAAGATATTCATGAGATCTTAGGGGATCGTGTTACTGTGGTAGCGAGGGAACTTACCAAGCTGCACCAGAGTGTTCACCGAGGATTAATCAGTGAACTTCTTGAACAGTTCCGAATAGCGGCACCAAAAGGAGAATGCTGTATCCTTCTGGGACCTCCAGTTCGGGAAATAGAACAGGGTCAGCCTGACGATTGGCTTTGTGAAGTAAATAAATTGGAACGAGAGGGAAAGAACAGTAAAGAAGCAATGAAAATTGTTGCTAAAAAAAGAGGTATCAGCAAAAGGGATATTTATAAGGCTCGTTTGGAGCAGAAATAAAAAAAGAGAGGTATTAACACCTCTCCAGAATTGCTTGACTTGGCTCAAACAGCTTTACTTTCTGTTGTAGCAGCAGCTTCGCCCATTGCTAAAGCACAATCCAGACAAACATTTTTACCCCTGAATACTTGGACATTGGTGGCATTTCCGCAAAAAACACAAGCTGGTTCATATTTTTTTAGGATGATTTTTTCTTCATCTACATATATTTCCAGTGCGTCTTTTTCATCGATACCAAGGGTTCTGCGGAGCTCAATAGGTAACACAACACGGCCAAGTTCATCAACTTTTCTCACGATTCCTGTGGATTTCATAGCTGTTACCCCTTTCTACAACAAGTTTCGACATATAAGCAACCTTATGTTACCAATCATGCCTGAAAAAGTCAATAGGTTATAAGGCTTGTCCGAGTATTTTAATAGGAAAAAGGCTTTACTCATATTAATCTGCGATCTGGTCAGAATAACTTGACAATAATCCCTGAAGTTTCCTATATTTAACGGAGGATAAATAAAAGCAATTTTATAGGTTTGTACATTATATGCTTTGAAGAATTAAAATGCCAATAGGTATGAAAAAAAAGGAGTTGTGCCTTATGAAATACTACATAACGACACCAATCTACTACCCCAATTCAAGTCCTCATATCGGGACAGCCTATACCACAATTGCGGCAGACGCGATGGCCCGTCTTCGACGGATGAAGGGCGATGATGTATACTTCCTGACCGGTACGGATGAAAATGCCCAAAAAATCGTGCGAACTGCCGAAAACGCAGGTGTTGATCCCCATACTTATGTGGACGGAATCGTAAAGCGTTTTCGGGAACTTTGGGAGTTGCTTCAAATTTCCAATGATGATTTTATCCGGACTACAGAAGACCGACATGCTAAAGTGGTGCAATATATTTTTAATCGTCTGTATGAGCAAGGTGATATTTACAAATCCGAATATGAAGGATGGTATTGTACACCCTGTGAGACATTTTGGACTGAAAATAAACTGGTTGACGGGAAATGCCCTAATCCTGACTGCGGCCGGGAAGTCGAACTGTTGAAAGAAGAGAGTTACTTCTTTAAAATGTCCAAATATCAGGATCGATTATTGAAACACATACACGAAAATCCTGATTTTATTCAACCCCTTTCAAGACGAAACGAGATGATCAAGTTTATAGAAGGGGGGCTTGAAGATCTTTGTGTATCCCGTACTACCTTTAACTGGGGAATCAAAGTACCTTTTGATCCCAAACATGTGGTGTATGTCTGGTTAGATGCATTAATTAACTATATTTCTGCCCTGGGGTATCCCGACGGGGAGAATTACCAAAAATACTGGCCTGCTGAGGTTCACCTCATGGGTAAGGATATCGTACGTTTTCATTCTATAATCTGGCCAATAACACTGATGGCATTGGATGTTCCTTTACCCGAGAAAGTGTTTGGCCACGGGTGGTTTCTAAACAGGGAAGGGGGAAAAATCTCTAAATCAAGAGGGAATGTTCAGGATTCCTTTGAACTGATACGGAGATATGGACCAGACCCCATTCGGTATTTTTTATTGCGGGAAATGCAATTTGGGATGGATGGGACGTATTCTGAGGATGATCTCGTAGAACGGCTTAACAGCGATCTTGCCAATGACTTAGGCAATTTTGTATCCCGGACTCTCGCTATGATTGTTAAATATAATCAGGGCAAGGTTCCTGTTCCGGGAACGGATACCATTTTGGAGAAAGAATTAAAGGAACTGAGCTTACTTGTCAAAAACGGAACCGAAGCCAAGATGCTGGACTGCGATCCGGCAGGCGCATTAGAATTTGTCTGGCAGTATGTCAGCAGATGCAATAAATATGTTGATGAAACGGCGCCCTGGACTCTCGCCAAAGACCCGGCAAATAAGGAACGGCTTGATACGGTTTTGTATACTTTTGTTGAGGCCATTCGTATTTTGGGGATCCTATGTGCTCCCTTCATGCCGGGTGTGCCCGAAAAACTGAAGCCATTGTTAGGGACCGAAGGTTTGTTTAATGATTGGGAACAAGCAGCTCGGTGGAATATTATTCAACCAGGAACAGTTATTCAGAAGGGGGATCCGATCTTCCCAAGAATTGACATATCTGTTTACACAGGAGAGGAAAGTAAGGAATCGGCCGGTCAAGAAAAGCAAAAAACGGAGTCGAAAGAGGGTAAGCAAATAATGCAGGAAGGTGCTAAGGATATCTCCAAGGAAATGGTTCCGCTTAAAGAAGAAATCACCATCGATGAATTTGGCAAAATGGATTTGCGAGTTGTAAAAGTTCTTCGGGCTGAAAAAGTGGAAAAAGCCGATAAGCTTTTACGGCTTGAAGTAGAAATGGGGAACGAAATTCGTACCATTGTCTCCGGCATAGCTCAACATTACGCACCTGATGACCTTGTAGGCAAAAAAGTAATTCTTGTGGCTAATTTGAAACCTGCCAAACTAAGAGGAATCGAATCACAAGGGATGATTCTTGCCGCTTCACATAACGGTGAACTCGAAGTCTTGTCTGTAAGCAAGGATATTCCTACGGGAGCACAAGTGAAATGATCTGTGATACACACGCTCATCTTGATGACAAGCAATTCGCGATGGATCGGGAAACCGTTATTCAAAGAGCCAGAACGGCCGGGATATCAACAATAATAAACATTGGCCATACCGAAGCTTCCTGTAAGGATGCAGTAAATCTTGCCAGCAGGTATTCTTTTATCTATGCAACAGTGGGAATCCATCCCCATGATGCTAAGGATTGTACCGAAAAAACCTGGGAACTTCTCTTGAAACTCTCCCAAAACCCAAAGGTTGTTGCCTGGGGTGAAATCGGGTTAGATTACTTCAGGGACTTATCTCCAAGGGACATTCAGCGCAGGGTTTTCATCCGTCAATTGGAGCTCGCTAACGAAGCCCGACTTCCTGTTGTAATTCATAACAGGGATGCCCACGGGGATATTTTGGAAGTGATCAAAAAGCATCTTCCCGAAGCAGGAGGGGTATTCCATTCATATTCCGGTTCTTGGGAAATGGCTAAGGAATTATTACGATTAGGCTTTTATCTCTCGTTTTCCGGACCACTTACTTATAAAAACGCCCGGCACACTTTGGAAGTAGCAGCCAATGTGCCGGAAGACCGGTTTGTTGTAGAAACGGATTGTCCGTATCTGACACCGGAGCCGAACCGCGGGAAACGCAATGAGCCCAGTTATGTCCGGGAGGTAGTAGCTAAGATTGCAGAGATAAAGGGATTACCCCTGGAAAAAGTGGCGCAGTTATCAAGTGAAAATGCCAAAAGGTTGTTCGGTTTAGCAAAATGAAGTAATAACACTAATGAGTATTTTCATGACAATAAAGAAGCTCCGCATCCATGATGCGGAGTTTTGCTGCTATATATGCAAACGTCTCAGTGAATAACCTTTTCTGTCTCATAATCGGTGTAATGCGGAAGAGCCCAGGCATTACCATTTGCAGCCTTCTGCTGTTTCTTCCATTGGGCTGATTTCGATGGATTGCCGGGAAAAACAGAAGGATGGGCTAAGTATACAATTGATTGGGCTGTAATAATCCCATAGAGAAGGTTTTGCCAGAGGCTGGAGGAATGTGTTTTGTTGTATTTGGGTTGAGAATGGAACATACCCATCTTAATACCTAAAACATAATATACCATCCATATTAATGAGCCATAGGCAGCGCCTTTATAAAGGTGACCGTCCTTACCGGTCTTTTTAAATACGTAAACAAGGGGAATTCCTGCCAGCAAGCCCGTAATTAAATGGATGATCTCACCCAAAAGAAAGTTATTTCGCTTTTTTGTTCTGAAATTTTTCATGAATATGGAACCGGCTAGCTGTCCATAAAGTGTTTCAGACTTGTTTTTTTTCCAAAAAAGCAGATTAGAAAAATCTAAAGCCAAAGTACCAAGCAAGCCTCCAACGAGACCCAAGTTCACAGAATCCTTTATTTTCGGAATCTGTGTTTTTTGGCTATTAAGCTGCTCTTGTGATGCATTCATATTCAAATATCCTCCTTTTTTGCCTTTCTTATTCTTTGTATCAAGTAGTTATTATTATTTCCTGATGAGAAATTAGTTTTCGTTGAACTATTTTCCAGTACAAAAAGAATGTAAAAATGATGATTTATAGCCCCAAAAGCAAAGTTGTTCTCGAATACTATAGCAACATTTAAAGAAATACAGAAAAGGACAACTTGAACATGAAAAAACTATTAGCCGTTACATTAGCCGGAATCCTCACACTCGTGCCCGTTGCGAAACCTGCTTACGCTGTTTTGACTGGGGATGCTGAAGGCACAACAAATTCAGATAATGCCAAACAAAATAACCTTAATAAAAAAGAACAAGTTAATCCAGCTTTTGCCGGACTGCCTTATGGGCTGGCAAAAAGAGAAACTCTTCCTCCAGGGTTAGCTAGTTTCTCCTGAAAAAGTAGATAAATTTAACAAATAAAAAGGAATTCGAGGCCTCAAAATGGAAATAGTTAGTGCTAAAAAACCTTTCCGCAGAGGCGAATTCCTTTTAAATAAAGGTTCAACATCGCCTCGGAAAATCC
>JAAYUV010000089.1 GCA_012517475.1 Peptococcaceae bacterium
GAATCAAATCGGATTTACCTGACTGAATCAGGCCGGATTGGTATGACTGAACTGCTCCGGATTCATGTGTCTGAATTGGTCCAGAACAGTCTGTCGGGATTGACCGGATTAGCCTGTCTGAATCGGTCCGGAATATGCATTAGCAAGCTTGTTTCAAGAGGGACGTGCTTGGAATACTGTTATGATTTGGGTGATGTTCTTCTGCAATCTGTACATTGCATTTGGCGTCCTGACCTGGCTGCCAAAATTAATGACAATGATGGGACATACCTTAACCTCAAGTTTACTGTTTTCGGCAATTGTATCGATCGGGGGAATTATCGGCAGCCTTGTCGGGGGAGTCATTGCAGGAAAGATTGGTTTCAAGAAAGTTCTTCTTGTGTACTATATCGCCTGTGCAATTATGATTAACCTAATCACAGTGAAAATGAGTTTTGGCTTATTTATAACGGTACTTGCTATAACCGGACTATTTATAGGGTCTCAACAGAATATGCTTTATGCTTACGCCTCCGGCAATTATCCGGGTTCAATTTTAGGAACAGCTCTCGGCTGGGGTTCAAGCTTTGGCCGGCTGGGAAGTGTCATTGCCCCCATGTTAATCGGAATGTTAATGACAGCCGGATTATCAGTGAGTGCCCTCTTTACAACTTTTACAGTTCCGGCGGTTGCTGCTGCGATTGCAGTCTTCTTAATGAAAAAACCGTCCGTAAACGAGTAATATGATTTCCGGAATGAGAACGATTTCCGGTAATTAGTAAAGTTCACCCGACAGCAGAATATATGCAGAATACTTTGAAGGAGATTTGCAATATGATAAAAATGTCCGCTGAAGATCGTAAACTTATGCAGGAAGTGATTCCTTGGTCTTGTTCCGACCAAGAACTCGAAAGACGGTGGGATGCCACTGTTAAGGTCATGGAGGAAAAAGGTGTAGACTACCTCGTTGTCGCACAGCGATCTGACTACTTAGGTCAGTATGTAAAATGGTTCACTGATATGCCTACTTGGGATGAGTACGGTGCTACAGTTATTTTCTCTAAAGATAAAGAGATTGTTACCATTTATTCTGGCGGTGGGTTTGATGAGGAGCAGCAGCCATGGAGGCCTGCCAATGTTTTTCCGGAATCCTACTGTTGCAGAAACGTTATAAGGCGTTGGTCAAGAGGTTATTTCCCCAGCCTAAACTACACTGCTGCCTATGATGCAGAGATTGTCGTTCATGAACTCAAAGATATAGGCAGGATAAAGGTAGGTATTGTTGGTACCGCTTACATGACAGTCCAGTGTTATGAGCACTTAAAGGCCAATCTGACAAATGCAGAAATCGTTGATTTCACGGATGAAATCGATTTATTAAAAGCAATTAAAAGCCCTGAAGAACTTGAAATGATCCGCGAGTGCATCAAAATTCAGGATGATATTCTTTTTGCTATGCGAGATTTTATTAAGCCTGGTATGAAAGAGATGGATATCTATGCAGAGATGCGCTATATAGCCCATAAACGGGGAGCAGAAAACGGTATATTTCTTGTGGGTTCCAACAGCTACGGTAAGCCCGCACCTTTTTACAATGAGCATTTCCACAGTAACCGCGTCATCCAAAAGGGCGACACCATCGCGCTGTTGACGGAGAACAATTGTGCCAATGGGATGTATGGGCATGTTTCCGGTGTTTATTCTCTCGGAGACCCTTCTCCGGCTCTGGTAGAGAACATGAAGCTATGTGCCCTTGCTGATGATTTTATCAGAGAACGACTGGTTGATGGTGGAGACTGTAACGACATATTTGATGAATACAATAAATTTCTCGCGAGCGTTGGAAGGCTACCAGAGACCAGACTCCTGGGACATGGACAAGGTTATGACCTTGTGGAAAGACCGGCAATGCTGCCCGGGCGTGGTGAAACGATTAAGCTGGCAGCAGCAATGAACTTTTCTTATCATTGCACCATTGCCACACCTGAAGCTTGGGCTATAGCCTGTGCAAACTATTTTATCACGAAGAACGGACCGCCGGAGTTAATTAACACTTTCCCGACTAGGGAAATTCAAATTATCGGATAATGATCCTCCTCTGATTTGGGCCGGCTGTGGTAAAAGTACAATCGGCCCGCCTTTCCTTTATGGTATATCAAACTACAAACGAGGCATCATTTTTTGAACAATGGCAATATTTAACGTATTACAGAGAAACGTAAATTTTAAAACAAGGGGAGATAAGAAATGAAAATATGTGTCGTTGGTGCTGGGGCGATGGGTTTACTTTACGGGGGATGCCTCTCTCATATCGGACATGATGTAACACTTGTAGGAGGCAGGAGTATTCCTGTTATCAAAGAAAAAGGATTAAAAATGAATACTTCCTGGACCGGACCGGTTGTTGTTTATCCCAAAGCTTGCTATGCTGATGAGCTCGAGGGTGACTTTGAACTTCTCATCCTCCTGACAAAGACGCATCAGTCTCGCGCAGCCATGGATTCCGTACGCCACATCCTCAATGACAAGATGACCGTACTGTCTCTGCAGAACGGCCTGGGCAACAAAGAACTGCTTCAGGACTATGTCCCAACGGAGCAGATTATGCTGGGTATGACACTGTATCCGTCTGATCTAATAGCTCCCGGGGAAATAAAAAGTACATTTGCTGATATTGGCGCGCTGGTTGATGCTGAGGGTCCCCTGACCGAACGAACAAAGAGAATCTCTGCCGAAATGGATAAGGCTGGCATCAAACACATCATTGGCGAAGGTGCTTGGGAGTTCATCTGGGAAAAAGTAATCTTTAACGGGACGGCTAATCCTCTTTGTGCTTTATTTGGAATTTCCTCTGAGAAGCTCTCCGAAATTGGTGCCTATGACCTGCTTTATCAAATGGCTGATGAGGGTGTAGCTATTGCCAATGCCAAAGGCATTCCTATTTCTAAAGAAAGCATGAGAAATCGTATATTTAATGTGTTGGAACTGAAAAAACCACATGCTCCCTCCATGTTGGTGGACATGATCTCGGGTGCCAAGACCGAAGTGGATAACATAAACGGTGGTCTTGTAAGAGAAGCAAAGCAACTTGGTATGCCCACTCCGATCAACGATCTGATAATTCAGTTAATCCACTTGAAGGAAAATTCCCGAGGGAAAGAATATGATCCCGCTAAGTCCTATCATTAATAATTAACAGTTCTTCCTTATAGATCAAGGGTGGATCAAATGGCCAAGAGATCCTTCCTTGATCATTCCTTTTGCTATATAATACTATTATGAAACCGAAAAGACATTAGGAGCAATGTGGTGTCTTGAACCTGGACAAGAGGTATTTTTGCACTCTCATCCAAATTCTGACGATGTCTGGATTTGTGTCCAAGGTGAATCCGGGTTATATTTTGCGGGTAATTCTTAAGTTGGATAACAAGATCGTTTTAGAAGCTATGATCTTATGATCTAGCTTCTTTTTTGTACGCTTTTCCAAAAAATTTAAAAAGAGTGTATTTCTTATGATAATAGACCTATAATATTTATATATTCGCTTACAAATACCCAGGAGTAAATGTGAATAACAGAAGAAAGACGTTTCTAATCATAAAAATTATCTTACTCTTATTGTTTGTTTTGGGCACAATATTTGTAACAATAAAATATGAACCTTATATCATACAACTCATTAGAAATCCTGACAGATTTAAGGATTTATTGACCTCATACGGTCATCTAAGCCTTATCGTGTTTTTAGGTTTCCAAGTCACGCAAGTGGTCATTGCCGCTATTCCGGGTGAACTGGTACAGATAGCGGGCGGATATATATATGGCACATTTTGGGGATCGATCTATTCTGTTATCGGTATTGCCCTAGGCTCAGTAATCGCTTTTTCCATTTCTAGACTCCTTGGATATTCGTTAATCAGGACATTCATATCGCAGGAAAAGCTTGAAAAATTCAATTTTCTGATTAATAATCCAAAGTCAGAAATCATTATGTTTGTACTATTCTTACTTCCAGGGGCACCAAAAGATTTGTTAACCTATATTGCAGGGCTTACTCCAATAAATCCGGTAATGTTTTTTATCATATCAACTGTCGCCAGATTTCCCGCTCTGTTGGTTACATCATATATTGGTGCCAATATGCAAAAAGGTAATTATATTACCGTGGCGGTTGTGTCGGTCATTGCCTGTATACTTTGTATTATCGCTCTATTGATAAAAGATCGTATCATTGCACGCCTGCATAAGATTTCACATAAAGACAATGCAAAGAAAAATGAAAACGAATAATGAATATAAAATTGTATAGTCAAGGAGATAATAAAATTGGATTGTAAAGAAGATTCCCGATTACCAAATGTTTACACGAAAATTATCGCTATAGGTATATTGATTATAGTAGTATTCAGTCTTAGAAACATGTTAAATTTGTTTCTGTTAACCTTTATTTTTACCTACTTATTTTACAATACTCAAAACTTTATATACCGACAGGTAAACAAAGTTCTTCCGGTACCCCGAATTATTGTGACAGGTCTCATTTATTCAGTTTTGGTTGCACTTATTATAATTTTATTGTTTAAGTATATACCGGTATTGACCACACAGTTAACTGTAGTCATTGATCAGATCACCAATTTTAATATTATTAATTATCAGGATAAATTAGACAGCCGATTGGTAGATTTAATTCAGAAGGTCAATATAGGGTCGTATTTGAAAGAAGGAGGCACTTACCTTCTCCAAGCAATGACAAACGTCGGAAAATGGAGCCTTAACGTTTTTATAGCGCTCATGTTGAGCCTGTTTTGCATATTGGGCAAGAAAGAAATATCTGATTTTGGCCGGAAATTAGAGACCAGCAAAGTCTCTTTCCTCTATGGCTATTTCAAATATTTTGGCAGAAACTTTCTTAACTCCTTCGGCAAAGTCCTGCAGCTGCAAATTCTTATCGCATTTATCAATGCGGTGTTATCGCTCATTATCCTTTTCTTTTTGAGTTTTCCCCAGGTATTAGGCCTGGCGTCTATGATTTTTATCCTGGGGTTAATTCCTGTGGCGGGAGTTATCATATCTTTAATCCCTTTATGTATTATTGCTTTTAAAATAGGCGGTCTTACGAAGATTGTATCTGTGCTTATCATGATTGCAGCATTGCATGCCCTGGAAAGTTATGTTCTTAACCCTCAACTTGCTGCTGCGAAAATGAAATTGCCCATTTTCTTCACGTTTGTGATCTTGATAATAGGCGAACATTTATTTGGTATTTGGGGATTGCTGATTGGTATTCCGCTCTTTATGTTCCTGCTTGATATGGCCGAAGTAAAGGTTTAGACAGGAAAGATTAAAGGTAATAGGCCAATTGGGAAGAATACCGGGTAAAAAGGAAAATACTATTTTGGAACTTAATGGGTTGGTATTTAAGGTTGAGGAAGCGAATGATTTTATGATCTAGCTTCTTTTTTTGTGCGCTTGAAAAAAAGAGTTTATTTCTCATGATAATAGACCTATAATATTTATAAATTCGCTTATATGCATATAGGTATATATTTTCTTGAAGAGGTGAATAAATGGAAAAGCTGCTTGACGTGATAAAATCACTTTCAGACGAGACACGTTTAAGGATTCTGAATCTTTTATATGAAAAAGAACTATGCGTTTGTGACATCATGGAAACATTGCAAATATCTCAGACCAAAGCTTCCAGGCATTTGATCTATATGAAAAATGCAGGGCTTGTAAAAGACCGGAAATATGCACAGTGGGCTTATTATTCTCTGGATAAAGATGAGAAGATGAAATTTATTGACAGTTTGATTCTAGATAACTTAAGAAGTATGGAACTGTACCAGAAGGATATGGAAAACCTCAAGATTTGGTTAAGTAAGAAAACTATCCAGTGTAATTAATAAATTCTACAGGAGAAGATATGCTTGTTAAACATGCAAAAGCTGAAAACAATGGTTGGAAAAGGTTAGAGATATAAGTCGTGATCATTTTGTTGCAATACCAAGACTTAAAGATGCATCAATAGAAAATATCAATGAATTGTAGGATGGAGGCAAATGAAGTGGAAAATGTACGAGGGCTCGGCTTTCATTTCTGGATAGATTTTTAACTTTATGGATATTCATTGCAATGGCAGTAGGTGTTTTAGGGGGATATCTGTTTCCGAATCTGGCTGTTTCTCTGGGGAAATTTAGTACCGGTACCATCTCATGGCCTATTGCAATTGGATTAATTGTCATGATGTATCCGCCGCTAGCCAAAGTAAAGTACGAAGAAATTGGGAAAGTAATACAGAACAAAAAAGTCTTTACTTTTTCCCTTATTCAAAATTGGGTAATCGGTCCTGTATTAATGTTTGTTCTGGCGATCCTGCTCTTAGGCGATTTCCCCGGTTTTGCCATTGGATTGATCATAATTGGTTTAGCTCGCTGCATAGCCATGGTAATCGTTTGGAATACCCTGGCTAAAGGGGATAATGAATATTGTGCTGCGCTGGTCGCCTTGAACTCTATCTTCCAAATCCTCTTATACACAGTATATATTTATCTTTTTGTGACTCTTATTCCGAAATGGCTGGGACTTTCCTGGGGAGGACAGATCGTAGAAGTCTCCATGTGGGAAGTAGCAAAAAGCGTATTAATTTATCTGGGGATTCCGTTCGCTGCCGGTTTTATTACAAGATTTAGTTTAATCAGGGCCAAAACAAAAGCCTGGTATGAAAAAGTATTTATTTCTAAGATCTCCCCGTTGGCCTTAATTGCTTTGCTGTATACAATTGTTATTATGTTTATCACCAAAGGGGAAGAAATCGTTAAAAATCCGGTAGGGGTCATAAGAATCGCAATTCCTCTTCTCATCTATTTTGCAATCATGTTCTTTGTAAGCTTTTATATGTCCTACAGAGGGGGATTTGGATACGAGCAAACGGTGACCCTGGCCTTCACAGCGGCAAGTAATAACTTTGAACTGGCTATTGCAGTCGCTGTTGCCGTTTTCGGCATTGCCTCTGATGTCGCCTTTACAGCGGTAATCGGTCCTTTGGTGGAGGTTCCGGTGATGATTGCGCTTGTTAATTCCGCACTTGCTTTAAAACGAAAATATTATGACCAGCAGGGAGTTCCTCGAAGATTAAAAACAGGAGTATAAGGAGTTTAAAGTAGTGGAAAAAGTAAAAGTAGCTTTTGTATGTGTTCACAATTCCTGTCGATCTCAAATGGCAGAGGCCATAGCTAAAATCATAGCGGCAGATTGTATTGAAGCCTATTCCGCCGGGACTGAAGTTAAACCAACTATAAATCAAGATGCTGTTGCTGTGATCAAGGAACTCTATGGGGTGGATATGAACATCACCCAAAAGTCAAAGCTGATCTCCGACATTCCGCCGGTTGATGTTGTCATAACCATGGGATGCAATGTAAATTGTCCGTTTGTTCCTTGCAAGCATAGGGAGGATTGGGGGCTGGAAGACCCAACAGGCAAGAATAAGGAAGAGTTTATTAAAACAGCTAAGATTATCGAGGGAAAAATAAGTAACCTAAAAAGCAAAATACTTAACAGCCGGATCTATGGCAAAAATGAAATATAAATAATATAAAAGAAGAGGGAAAGAGCATGGAGGAACATACTTTACAAGAATTAAAGCAAAGGGCTGAGGAGTTATATAGGAGTGGTGAATATCTTTGCTCTGAAGCTGTGTTTACTGTTGTAAATGATTATCTTGGTCAGCCGTTGCCCCCGGAATCCGTCCGGATAACTTCAGGGTTTCCTGTGGGGATAGGTTTAGCCGGCTGCACGTGTGGAGCGCTTACCGGCGCAATTGTTGCTTTAGGATTAAAGTATGGACGCACAGGCCCTAAACAAGACAATCAAAAGATACTTGCCTTAAGCAAGGAATTGCATGATGAGTTTAAAGCAAAATTCGGTAGCACTTGTTGCCGGGTCTTAATAAAAGACTTTACATTTGGAAGTCCTGAACACCTCGAACACTGCATTAAAGTTACCGGAGAAGCAACAAAAATGGTTTTGGAAAAATTATAGAATTAATTGGATTACAGGTGAACACGAAAAGCGAGACATAAAGCCTCGCTTTTCATTATTAATCAAGAAATTTATTGGAGAATGTTATTTGGTTTAATGCTTACCCAATATCTGGCACGAATATTGCAATTTTAGCTAAATCAGTAGTCAAGATAAGTTATATAGGAGGAATAATAATTATGAAAAATGAACTAGCTACTTTTGCAGGCGGTTGTTTCTGGTGTATGGCACCACCTTTTGAGGAGGTAGAAGGAGTTGTAAAAGTAACTGCTGGTTTTACCGGAGGTGAATTTAAAAATCCTTCTTACGAAGAAGTGAGTATGGGTTGCACAGATCATTTAGAAGCTATTCAAATATCATTTAACTCCGAAATCTGCCCCTATGAAAAATTGCTGAAGATATTTTGGCGGCAAATAGACCCGACAGATGACGGAGGTCAGTTTACTGACAGGGGATATACCTATTTGACTGCTATTTCTATCATAATGATCAGCAAAAGTTTATGGCTGAAAATTCTAAGAGAGGTTTAGAAGAAAGCGGACTCTTCCGGCAGTGACTTTTTATGAAGCAGAAGATTATCATCAACGCTACCATAAAAAAAATAATACTTTCTATTGTCAGTATCGGCAAGAATCCGGAAGAGACGAATTTATTGAAAAAATTTGGGGTAATCACAAAGAATAAATTATTACAGGACCGGTATGAAATATTAAAACTATTGCTACATTGATGTCTTAATTGTGTAATTTCAGGAATAGACAAGGGGATAAAACTCCTTGCCTATTTTTTTAACCTTACATTTCTTAAATTGGTTACCAAATCGAGAATTGAAGTTGATGCTGTCACCAAATAATTAGGTATTTGAGGGTAAGGCAGAATGGCACAAATTTTGCAAAATAGATATTTGTGCACAAATTCAAAGTAATGGAGGAATTAATGAATGTGTTTTAGACCGCCTACTACTCAAAAGCCGGTAAAATGCCCGGAATGTGGTGCGCTTAATCCCCCGATAAATAAGGAATGCAGTAAGTGTAAAGCAAAACTGGAGAGTAAACAGTAAAAAGAATCTTTTGAAAAAAGCGGAATCAATGTAACCAAAAGCTTGAAAGTTGAAGATATCGCTCTAACAAAATAATCTTACGCCCCCTTTTCCGAAAAGGGGGCACATATTCCTCACGATAAAATTAATAAAAGCGAGAGCATAAGCCTCGCTTTTATTATTTATATAATCCGAATCTGATTTGTCATTCTGAAGGATTGTTATTTGGATGCGACCTGGGTTAGTACAGTTACAACCTGTTCTTCTTTAAAAGGTTTTAGAACGTAGGATTTTGCCCCTGCTGCTATGGCCTGTTTGACAATACTCTCTTGGCCCAAGGCAGAAACAATAACAACTTTTGCCTTAGAATCAATTTTTAAAATTTCCTGCAGGGCTTCCAATCCATTCATTTCCGGCATGGTAATATCCATTGTTACTAAATTCGGAGATAATTCTTTGTATTTTGAAATGGCCGTTCTTCCGTCTTCTGCTTCTCCGATGACTTGAAAACCGTTGTTTTCCAGGATGTTTTTTAAGGTAAACCTCATAAAAGCAGCATCATCCACAATTAAAACATTGCTCATCTGTTTTTCTCCTAACTTACTGATTTGCAAAAAATAAATAGGCCATACCAAGAAATTAAGTTTTTTGTCTATAAATGAATTATGCAGACCAAAGGCCTATATGATAGGACTATGTACCTATATTACTATTATCTTCACAAACTGTCAATTTGCTGGAAAAATAAGTTGTTTCCAGTCCTTAATAATCGTCTTTGATCAGCTTTTCAATGGTGTTGACATCTTTATCCACACTGAGGGGATTAACGGCCGGACCTTCCACAATATCCCCTTCATAAGTAAATCGTGAACCATGGCATGGACAATCCCAGGTTTTTTCGGCAGAGTTCCAGTTTAACTCACACCCCATATGCGTGCATGTGGTATCGATCACGTGCAGTGTTCCCTGTTCATCCCTGTAGGCTCCGGACCTTTGACCGTTAGCCGCTATAACTTTTCCTTCGCCCTTTTGAATATTTGTATCATGTTCAAGAGGTTGGGTTTTCCCGTTAATAAGATTCTGGGCAACATTTAGATTTTCAACAATAAAATTCTTGGCAGAAGCTAAAATCGTTTGGCGTGATGGGTTATACACATCCTGCCATGGACTTTCACCTTTTATAATTAAGTCCTTTAAAATCATTGCAGAGGCGATACTGTTGGTCATTCCCCATTTTCCAAAACCGGTGGCGATATACATATTCGGGGTGTGTGATGTGAAATGACCTACATACGGTACATCATCCAAAGTCATACAATCCTGAGTGGACCACCGGTAGGGAATATTTTCTACAGTAAAGTGTTCGTTGGCGTAGTCGATTAATGCTTCGTAGTGTTTTACAGTATCTTCACCCTGTCCGGTTTTATGATGTTCGCCTACCACAAAAATTAACTCCCCTTGATCGGAATTCTGAGAACGAAGCGAACGCCCAGGTTCTTCCGCAGTGATATACATTCCGCCCGGGTATTTTTCCTTTGCCTTAATTGCAACGATATAGGACCGTTCGGGATAAAGTCTGGTAAAGTATAAGGCGGGTTTGTTGTAACAAGGGTAGTGGGAGGCAATAATGACTTTTTCTGCAGTTACTTTTTTCCCGTCTCTTGTAATGAGAACGTATTTGTCGTTCTCTTCAATATTTACAATTCTGCTTTGCTCAAAAATCTGGCAGCCGCTGGCAGCTATTTTTTCTGCTAAAGGGAGCAGAAATTTTCTCGGATGAAACTGAGCCTGATCATCAAAACGTATAGCCGCTTTAATCGGGAAAGGAAGAGGAATCTCTTCCAGGTAGGTTGCTTTTATACCCAGGGAAGAGGCAACCTTTACTTCATCATTGATTTTATCGATATACCAGTCTTGGAGTGTATAGACGTAAGCTGACTGCGGAACATAATCACATTCAATATTATTTTCACGTGCAATCTTTTCTATCATTTTGATTGCCGATTCGTTTGCATCCGCATATTGCTTCGCAAACTCCTCGCTCATCTGGCTTTTAATTTTGCTGTAAATTAATCCATGCTGTGAGGTGATTTTGGCTGTGGTATGCCCTGTAGTGCCCTGCAGAATTCGGTCCGCTTCGAGGATTGCTGTCTTAAGTCCTTGAGAATGAAGCATATAGGCCGTGGAGATCCCGACAAACCCTCCCCCGATGATTGCTATGTCAACTTGAATATCTTCTTGTAAAGTTGGGTATTCCGGTTGCGGCGTGGAATCCATCCAATAAGAATGAGGCGGTTTTGTAAAATTTTTCTGTTGATCTATGTTCATGATCTTTATTCCTTTCTCTGTTAAAATACATCGGTCAATATATTTTTTGCTGATAAAAGGTAAATTATCCGATTTAAAGGGCATGGAAAAATAGAAAATTTTATTGGTCTCAAAATTTAAAAAAAAGGAAATGCTGCACTAAAATAGTACAGCATTTCCAAAACTACAATCCTTTTATTTGAATTTAGACTGATTTTGGGTTCCCCATTCCCCAACCAATCTATAATCATATTTGAATTATAATTCAAGAATTTGTTCAAATTACGTTTAATTTGTGAAGAAATCATGAAATCTTAAGCTACATTCTCATGCCCATCGGCAGGTAGAAGAAATAGATATTGA
The DNA here is from genome assembly GCA_012517475.1 of Peptococcaceae bacterium. Lineage (GTDB taxonomy): Bacteria > Bacillota > Desulfitobacteriia > Desulfitobacteriales > Syntrophobotulaceae > Dichloromethanomonas. The sequence goes on from JAAYUV010000089.1 coordinate 11,735, forward strand.
CGATCCCAAGAAGGACAATGAGAAGGATGTGAGGGAGGAGGCCTTTGCCTTCTTTCGGTTTGGCAATCTTATAGGCTGTAAAGCCTGAACCGATTACACCGAGTACAATGAGCAAATACTGAAGGATCTGAATCGTAGCGCTGTTCATTACTGCTGCGGAACCTTCGATCTGCATTCCGAACAATCCCATGAAAGTGAAGAAGATTGCTTTGCCTTCAGCCAGAAGGTGGAACAGGTTGTGTGCCAAGTGGCCTGCCAGGTCGAGCGGGATCAGGGCATAACCGAATCTAGCGAAGTTTTTGACAACACTTTCTTTGGTACTGAGGTTAGATAAGAAACTTGCCGCAAATAATGCCAGGATCGGAATCCCCATGGCAATGATAAAGGTGATTGTAAAAGTAACAAAATAATTGGTGGTACCTACGAAATTTTCAAGAGTTTTAAGCATTGGCTTCCAGATACTTAACATCGTGATGTTTTGAACAAACACAATACCCATAATCACGATAGCCAGGAAGGATTCTTCAAAAACCGGTTTTCTGATACTCCAGAGTTCCTTGGTGGGAACACGGGTTTGTACTTTAATACTGCCGTTGGGGCAAGTCTTCACACAGTATCCGCAAAGGTTGCATCTGGCGTTGGTATCCATCGTTCTGGGGAATTCAAACATCGGGCAGCCGGGAACTTGGTCATTCCCTTTATAACAATTGGCTGTTTTGCAATTTGCGCATATTTCAGGTGTAGCCCGTAATTCCATAGCACCGGCACGGGAATAGTTGCCCGAGAGGCCGCCAAGGAAACATAAATATCTGCACCAGGTGCGTCTTTCAAAGAATGCTCCGGAGAACACTACCCCTACAACAATCAGCATTAAGAGGAAAGCCGAGCCGCGGGGGTTTTCAACAATGCCAAAAGTATGGTCGGACCAGGTGATGAGAATAAATACCGCATCGATAATCCAAATCCCATATTTCTTTAAAAACTTTGGTACGGGCCAATTCAGTCCGACAAACTTCTGAACCAGGTCGCTTAAAGTAGCGAAAGGGCATATTCCACACCACAATCTGCCGAAGAGAATGAACAGAAGGGGAATAATAGGCCACCAGAGTACCCAGGTCATTGCCGTTCCGAAATTAGCATGAGCCACAGCCGGACCGAAAGCCAATTCGTAAATGATAAAAGCGAAAACGATCATAACCGGCCATTGGATAATTCCGGGATAAAGCTTATGGGACATGATTTTTTTAATTAAACCGGCGTTATTCTTGTTTTGGGCCATTTTACTGATTCACCCCCGCAGATTTTCTTTTCAGAATAGCTGCTACGATAATAATGAGGGCAATCACGCCTGAAAAACCACCAATAACCAACCAGTTAGGACCGCTGTTGCCGGTACTTTCCGTATGTTGATTGGAATTCATTTGGCTATGTTCAGAAGCGCTCATATTCGCATGAGGATCTGCATTTGAATTATTCGTGCTTGGCTGTTGAGGATTTGAACCCATATTCATGCCGTCATGAGAATTTGTGGCAGCAATTTTCACCGGTGCTTGCAAGGACGGTTGACTCATTTCGGCTGCGAATACATTGGCGGACATAACAAAGAGCATCAAAAGAATAAGAGACAAGGAAACGAATCTTTTCATAGTGAACATAAACCTCCAAATTTTATTGATTTTTAACCTGTTTGAGATTGTACAAGAAAAAAATGTCCAACCTGTTAAAAAACTGTGAAAAATTTGTGAAAAGTCAAGATTTCACAAATCTTTCACAGTTTAATAATAATTTAGCCATGATTGTAAATTACAATGTAAGCAAGATATTTTAGGTGAAGGAGATAAATTTATGAATCACAAAGGCTTTTTACACAGTATTTTGATGATGGCCTGCTGTATTTTACCAGTGGTTTTATTCGTAATTTTTGCGCCTCAGTTAAAAGCAGCCTCCCCCAATTTTAATTATTCCTGGTTATTTATTCTCCTATGTCCACTGATGCATTTTTTCATGATGAAAGGACATTCCAAAGAAGATTGTGAAAAACATGATAAAAAACCAGACTAAATAAACCGAATAAACCGAAAATATTTTATTAAAGGGCTTGATTAATATAACAGAATTGATAAGGAGGTAAATCATAACGGGATAATTCAAACCTACCTCCCGTATCTGCTTTTGGGAGTATTCGTTATAAGTATGGTTAAACGTGGAATCCGATGCTGCCGAGAATATACTAACGGTTATGATAATTCGAAAGATGTAAAAAATATTAAACATTACTCAAGAGGATGTTGCTTTTAATAAATGTTGAACTGAATCATTAGCTTCAGCTTTGAATAGGGAAAGAAGGTATTTAGAAATGATGAATAATATGATGGGCTACAACATGATGGGGGCCGGAGCATGTATTGGGATGTTCCTTTACTGGGCAATCTTAATCGGAGTGTTTTTCCTCGTTGTTGTTGCGATTGTAAAGTATATCCAGGGAAGAAAACTCACTAAAAATAATGAAGTAGTTATTGACAACAAGAATAGCAGTGACATTGCTCTTGAAGAATTAAAAATTCGGTTTGCAAAAGGTGAAATTAATAAAGAAGAATATATTGAAAGAAAACAATTTCTACAGGACTAATTTAAGATGCCGGTTTTTAAGCCGGCATTTATCAAAATGATTTTTGTAAAAGGAGGAATAGATATGTTTCCATTTTATTTTGATCCGACTTTTCTAATACTCTTACCAGCCATTCTTCTTGCCTTCTACGCACAGGGAAAAGTAAAAAGAGTATTCGAACAATATATAAAAGAACAAAATACATCTGGGCTTACCGGTATGGAAATTGCCGAGAGGCTCTTAACGATTTATGGACTCGATGACGTAAAAGTCAAAGAGAACCAACATGGCAGCGATTATTATAACCCAAAAGATAAAACAGTGAATTTATCTTCAGTTGTGTACAGAGCTTCTACCATCACAAGCATAGGTGTGACTGCCCATGAAATAGGACATGCCTTGCAGCATGATGAAGGTTATATCTTTCTTAACCTGAGAAATGCCTTGGTACCGGTTACGAAGTTCGGATCCATGTTAGCTTTTCCGTTGCTGTTTCTTGGTATTCTTTTAAGCTTACCTCAGCTTGTTCAAATAGGGATACTGGCTTTTACTGCTATCGTAGTGTTTCAGCTCATTACCTTACCGGTTGAGTTTAATGCCAGCAAGCGGGCGGTAATGATTTTAGAGACCAATGGACTTATCAAGCCTTATGAATTTAAGGCTGTCGACTCAGTGCTTAAAGCTGCCGCTTTAACCTATGTAGCAGCGGCTCTGATGGCAATAAGCAATCTCTTTAGATTTTTCTTATTAGCAGGAATGGGTAACAACAGGAAATAAAACTTGTGGGAATCATAATCATGGATTAAATAGCAGCAGGTAATCCGATGTCATCATTTTTATACCAATGAGGTATCCCGTTTGATCTTTTGCGTAAATTGCTAACCAGTACCGGCCAGTCGGATACACTTTGAACTCTTAGGGGAGCTGGCAGATATTGCTTGGTTTGGGCTAAACCTATAAGTTTATGCGCTTTGCCTTGGATTTTTTCGGATCCAGATAAATACTTCCCGTTAGTGCACTTTGATTGATATGTACTACCAGTATGTCTGCTCAAGCAATTTCTTGACCTGTGCGCAATCCCCACGGCCAGGGACAAATTTGCAGTATGTATTTATCTGCCTCATTGCGTTCTTCTTTCAGATAGGGCCCTTCACCGGAACAGACAGCAGTCCCGGCTTTTCTTGCTCTCCTAGCTAAGACTCTTTTAGCCGGTTCACTTAGGGCAATTCCATAAGCCATTCCCGAAATAAGTAATGGAATTGAAACCACCACCGGTCTGGCTGCTTTGGGGCCAAGAGTTAACTTTCATATCAATTGGAATATCTCCGGGTTCCGGACGTTTCATCATTTGTGGTGGCACAAATATTAAGTTATCGTGTTCTAAAGTTAAAGTTTTATTAAGCTCTTTAATAATTACTTTGTCATCCATAAAAGTTCTTCCTTAATTGATGTACTTAATTTTTATGCAATTATTTTGTGACAATGGGGGAGTTTTTAATCATTTATTTAACATTGTGATCAAAACGTCCGGCAGATATTTCTAGGATATTTTTCTTGGGTATAAGAAATTGTTTTGGGATTTTTTAGGAAAATTTCATAGTTTCTTCACACTTTAATCAAAAAAAGATCAATTACTTATTTTACAATAAGGCTACTGGCATTAACTTCAATGCGAAGACAGGAGGTAATTATGAAAAAATTGGCCTACTCGGTTATGTTTATTATATTTACGGTAATTATGTTGTACGCAATGCACCCAGGTAGCTTCTGATTATAATTGTTTAAGTCCGAAACAAGAAATTTAATTAAATAATTTGCTTAAAAAACAATATTAACTAGGAGGGAAATAGATATGAATTTTCCAGATATTTATGCATATGGGTTTTGGGGATCTGTGTTATTGAATATTTTGATTTTTAGTATTTTTACCTACTCGGTTTTCAGGCCTACCACCAAAAGAGACTGGCGCACCCTTGGTGCTTTTCTTGCATTTCTGGTAGCACTTTTTACCGAAATGTATGGATTCCCTTTGACTATCTACTTTTTAACGTCAATTCTTGGTAAGAGCTATCCTGTTCTTGATCCATTCAATCATATTAACGGTCACTTGTGGGTAGCCCTTGCCGGAGGATCACCGATATTATTCTCCATTTTGCACCCGTTAAGTGAAATTTTAATTTTTGCAGGTTTAATTGTAATCGCTGTTGGCTGGAAAGGTATACATTCCGGAAATGGGGAATTGGTAACACACGGGATATATAGGTATGTCCGGCATCCCCAGTATAGCGGTTTTATTTTAATGATTGTTGGATTTCTCATTCAGTGGCCGACAATTATCACTTTGGTCATGGCTCCTATTTTAATGATTATGTACACCAGACTTGCTAAAAAAGAAGAAGCAAAGATGATTGAGCTTTTTGGAGATAACTATAATGATTACCGCAAGAATGTGCCGGCTTTTATTCCTATACGCCTGGGAAGTTATAAAGTGACCAAAGCAACTTGATTTATTCAGAGCCGAGCAGCCAGCTCATACCGTAGAAGACATTAATAAGTTAATATTAATCACATTTCCAGCACAATTGAACAGGTGATTTCAGCTATTGAGAGTGTGGCATTCTGCACAAAATGCAACTTCACGCTCCCAGGATATGGCGATTAACATGGAAAACACGACCAATGCTGTGGCGGAAGTCGCCAATGTTGCGCAAAACCAGGCTTTGCTCTCAGAAAGCTTGAATAACCTTTCCGAAAGATTTAAGTTATAATTGCGTGCACAACAATTGCTTGCACAGAGCCACATTTCAAAAAAATAAACTGCATGGCAATTATAGTTGTTACCTTATCTGCAAAGAGGGTGTTGCTTTGTCTCTAAAGCTAAAGTACTTTATAGCTTCTGTGCTCTTAAGCTGTTCAATTTTAGCTGCTGTTATCATAGTTACCTATAATGATGCCAAATCTTATTTATTAAGCGGACTGGGCCGCGAAGCTGTTTCTCTCGGGCGGACCGTTGCTTCATCCAATTATTAAGAATGGTAAGATGGAAGGGCTGGTATGTGTAGACTTGGCAGCGGACGATCTTGCTGCCGTACTGTCCAGACTCAATAAATATACATTGATAATTTCAATCTTGCTATTCGTCTTAGTTACTGTTGCGGGGTATAAGTTCTCAGAAGTCCTGGCTGACCGCACCGAACTATACAGCGGGTCGGTAAATAGCCTGGTTGACAGTATTAACGCCAAGGACAGTTATACCCGGAAGCATTCCCTGAATGTAGCAAGGTATGCCACCTTGCTTGCCAAGGAATTGAAGCTGTCATCAAAGGATGTCCGTTCGGTAAATATCTTAGCCAGACTACATGATATTGGAAAAATCGGAGTTAGGGACGATGTCCTGAATAAGCCGTCCTCACTGAATCAGGAGGAGCTTAACATCATCCGTATGCATCCGGTGATCGGTTCCCAGATCCTGGACAACATCAAGCGGATGCGAAAGCACTTGGCTATTATCCGCAATCACCATGAGAGGTTTGACGGAAAAGGGTATCCCGACGGACTTAAAGGGGAAGAAATCCCTCTTGTGGCCAGGATATTGAGTGTGGCGGATTCCTTTGATGCCATGACAACAACCAGGCCCTACCGGCCTGCAATGAGTCACAGGGAAGCAATTTTAGAATTAGAAAAGAATATGGGTACTCAGTTTGATCCTTTAGTGGTCGAAGCCTTCCAGAGAATCTATAGTAAAGGAAAAGTTATGTAAATGATCAAACTTAGTGAAAAAACAATCATATATCCAAGGAGCTTTTTCATCTTACTTTTCTGCGCCATGTTAATAGTGGGTATTCTACTTGGATTAATAATATACCTCATGTTTAACGCAACGTGGGTTCATTGTGTATTAATTGGTCTTGTTTTTGCTGTGATTAATTTTTTTTGTTACATATATTTTGTATAATAAATGCCTCTCCCTACAGAAGGACAATCTCCATTTAAGAAAAGGGTCCAGGGAAGACAAACTTACCGGATTGTTAAACCGTGCTGCTTTCGAGCAGGATATTAAGAAAGCTGCACAGAAAGGGGTTTCCTCCGTACTTTTTATTGATATTGATAATTTCCGCGACTTTAACAATAAATTCGGGCATATGGCTGGAGATAGTGTTCTTCAGAAAGTCAGTAAGACCATCAAAGAATGTGTCCGAACCAACGACAGGGTATACCGGTATGGGGGAGAGGAAATCGTTGTTTTACTGATAGAATGCGGAAAAGAAAATGCCGAGCGGCTTGCCGAAAAAATTCGGGTAACCATTAATGGGCTGGATAATACTGCTTATCCCAAGATTTCTGTTTCTATTGGTATTGCCACTTATCCTGATGATTCGGATGACATTTTCGCTGTGGTTGAAAAGAGTGACAGTGCTTTGCTTGCGGCAAAGAGCAAAGGAAAAAACCGGATAGAAATAAGCAAATAAGGAAATAAGCTAATATAGGAGCACTTCATTTAAAAATTGCCTTGCTTAGCTTAGGATGCAATAAAATGATATTAGGTATGAAATGCGGAAGAAAGGAATAACTTATGAGCACAGGGAAAAAGAATTTCATACCGGCTTTTAGGTTTGACTTGCTAACTCCTTTATTTGATCCTTTTCTTAGGGTGACAATGAGGGAGTCAACCTTTAAGCTCCGTTTGGTGCAAGAGGCCTCTATCCTAAATAATGACCGTATTCTAGACTTGGGGTGCGGTACCGGAACACTGGCTATTCTTATAAAGCAAGCCTGTTCTTCATCAGAAGTAATTGGTATAGACGCAGATCAAAAAATTTTGGAAATAGCCAAAGAAAAGATTAGAAATGCCGGCTTAAACATTACTTTGGATCACGGAGCCGCTCCTAACCTGCCATATGCAGATGAATCGTTTGATCTGGTTGTATCAAGCTTAGTTTTCCACCACCTGACACGGACCAATAAGATTTTCACTTTAAAAGAGATAAACCGCATCTTGCGGCCAAATGGTCACCTGCTATTGGCCGACTTTGGAAAGCCTGAAAATTTTCCGATGTATTTAGTTTCGTTAGTCATGAGGAACTTTGAAGAGACAACAGACAATTACAAAGGATTACTACCAAAAATGATCCATGAAGCCGGATTCGACCAAGTTAAAGAAGTTCTACAGTATTCAACTTTGTTTGGTACATTGTGTTTATATAAAGGGTGCAAACCTTGAGTGATTGTTTAGCCCCGAATAAAGTATTATATACCAGCGAGGCATTATCCTCGCTATTTTTAGGTTTTAGGCAAGGTTCTTGTATGATAGGCAAAACCCAGGTAAATCAAGGCTCCAGCCAGCAGAGTGACGTTATAGCCAAAGGACATGGCCAGGACCAGGGCCAGGATAGAGCCGACTACTGACATCCAGCCGTTAATAGCCCAAAAAACCGGGACAAATTCGTCCTTCTTCTGAATTCCTATCAGACGTAAACCTGTTGGGAAGGGAACACCCATGAGTAAGCCCTGGGGCAGGAGCAGGCCGAGGGTAGCCAGTATTTTTACCGTTATGTCCGCTCCTTGAAGGGCGGAGATGAATCCGGGCAGTATAAAAAATAGAAGTACCGAGCAGATGAAGATGGCTGCGCCAATCATTTTCATTGGAATCCTAGCCGTCAGATATTTACTGAAAAAACTCCCTAATCCTGCAGAAAACAGCAGGATAGCTATTACTGCGGAAAAAGTCAGTGTGGGACTGCCTAAGAGTAAAATGAGTTTTTGAATTAGTGAGATTTCTATCAGCATAAAGGCAAGGCCTATATAGTTTCTCCTGAAAAAGTCAGGGAATTTTACCAAAATAAAAAGGAATTCGAGGCCTCAAAATGGAAATAGTTAGCGCTAAAAACCCTTCCAAGAGGCGAATTCCTTTTAAATAAAGGTTCAACATCGCCTCAGAAAATC
>JAAYUV010000038.1 GCA_012517475.1 Peptococcaceae bacterium
TCGCTCCTGTTGATCCCGTTGCTCCCGTTGGCCCCGTTGCTCCCGTTGGCCCTGTTGCTCCCGTTGCTCCCGTTGCCCCCGTTGCCCCGGTCGGTCCCGTTGGTCCCGTCGCTCCTGTTGCTCCCGTTGCCCCGGTCGGTCCCGTTGCTCCCGTCGCTCCTGTTGATCCCGTTGCCCCGGTCGGTCCTGTTGCTCCCGTTGCCCCCGTTGCTCCCGTTGCCCCGGTTGCTCCCGTTGCCCCGGTTGCTCCTGTTGCTCCCGTTGCCCCGGTCGGTCCCGTTGCTCCCGTCGCTCCTGTTGGTCCTGTTGCTCCGGTATCTCCCGTTGCCCCGGTCGGTCCCGTTGGTCCCGTCGCTCCTGTTGGTCCCGTCGCTCCCGTTGATCCCGTTGCCCCGGTCGCTCCCGTTGGTCCCGTCGCCCCGGTCGCTCCCGTTGGTCCCGTCGCTCCTGTTGATCCCGTTGATGCTCCGGTTGGACCGGTTGGTCCTGTTGGCCCTGTTGGCCCTGTTGGCCCTCCTGTGCCGGTTCCACTACATTGCGTTACAGGTAAAATTGGTACCGATGGCCCAAGACCGTAAAAGGGCTCACAAAATTTTGCCACTTATCCTCATCTCCTCGTATCGCATACTTATCAAATAATCGATTTACCCTCCTTTTCGCTGCTTCAGATACCCCCTTCTCAAACCTAAAAGCTATTAGAAGCAATAGGTTATACAAGAAAGTAAATAGGTTTGTCCATATTATTCTATGTACAAAAAAATAGAGTGTCCCATCAAGACACCTTTTAATAGCTACCTCAGTTGTTATCTAAACCTTTTGAATATAACAGATAGCCACCCATCCTCTTCAACATTTCTGTTTTTTCCACTTCGTCCAGGTCAAGGAGGAATAAGTGAATTAACTGCACGGTATGGTTATTGACAAACGCTAGGAAATCAAGCGAGGTAGAATGAGCAATGGAGTATTCTGTCTGGAGGGTATAGCCGGAACCATCGAAGATGTCCTTCATACTTTGCACAGGGAACTCTTTTCCATAGCCCCATACACCGTTTTTTTCTGCCGTCCATTTCCCCAAGCGATAAAAAAAACTGCCTGCAAACGGATTAAAAGTATGGAATTCACGGGATATCCGTTTGAACTCACGAGTTATATCCAATTGTTCTTGCCGGTTAAAATGCTCCATAACCCCTGCATTCCAAACCACATCAAAGGAATTATCCTCAAAAGGAAGTTTCTCTGTAAGATCTGCATTTATGAAAAAAGCCTGGATTTTATATTTATTAAAATGATTGCGGGAAATCTCCAAAGCCTTTGGAGAATAATCCAATAACGTAACCTCCGCCCCTTCCAGGGCAAGCCTTAAGGAAATCCGTCCTGAACCAGAACCTGCTTCCAGGATTTTTTTCCCTTGTACATGACCCATTTCTTTTCGTAAGGTCTGATAGATTTCTTCGGACAAACTGTCCCAGTCTTGCTGGTCCCTCTGCCAAATTTTATCCCATATTTCACTCATATTAGTAAATCCTTCTTTTGTTTTTTCTAATCTATTCTTGCTGGAGCGTATGGAGCGTTTCATTAAAAAGGAACTTGAAATATTCACTATCGTGAATTCGGGCCAGTTCCATAAGCCCATATCCTCCATATTGAGAGGTTAATCCTCTTAAATTGAGTGAAAATTCTTTTTGAATATCCGGCAAGGTAATTCGTTGAGCCAATGCTGCGTGGTATACCCAGGATTCAAGACAGCATTTTGGTTTCCACTTCCGGCTGGTGCCCAGATAATAGGAATAACCTAAAAGCAGGCTGTCATCTTCATAGCCTTGTCTTCCTTGCAGGAAACGGCAATCGTAACCGCCAATTTGTTTTAGTACTTCGGACTTATGAATAACCGGATGGACAAAACCTTCGTGCATTTCCTGCCTTTCCAGACTTTTCAGTAATAAAAGCAATTTCTCGGTTTCCTGAGGAACCCTTACCAGTGATTTTCCTTTGCAAAGCGGATGCAGCTCGCCTGTAGAATTTACGATTCCCGGAGAGAGACAAGGCTCATCTGACCGGATTAAGTGATTAAGCAAAGGAATATACCAGTTTTGCGGAAAGATCATATCCAGATGGATTTCGGCAATAAAGGGTATTTCCGGGTAGTTTGCCCAGATATATTCGAAGCATTTTTGCCTGGCTTGCGCAATTCCAATATTCCCGCCAGTACCCAGGATTTCAGCATTCAGTTTGTAATGATCCAGAAGATCCCGAAGTTTGTCCTTTTCCAGGAATCCCTGGTTATATATAATCAAAATATTGCTTTGATCCTGCTGGAGAGTAGAAAAGCAATTATGAACCAATTGCATATCCTGCTTAAAATATTCGGGTTCGCTCCGTAACAGGAATGGTAAGGTATAAATCATTTTCATAATCAATCTCCCGTGAAATGAGATAAAAACTAATCGTTATTCCCACTTTTTTAAAATGGGATCCGGAGACAAAATTGTTTGATACTGGTTAATATTACCGTACTTCCCTTCAGGGTCTAATTCCAAATAGCGTTTGTATTTTTCTTCTCTCAGCTCTGGTGTTGACCACCCAAGATGTTTTAGGCGGATATAACACTGGCACCCTTCCAAAGCGAAAATATTATATGGCAATCTTCCACAGTGTTGAGGGGTCTCATACCAGGCATAATGAAAGTCGGGTTGGTACCTTGTAAGAAATATTCGAAAATATTTATGCGCCTGCCAAAAGGTGTCTTCTCTGTAGTGGTCTTCATCCCACATGTCATACAGTCTGAAAGTGTAATAATCAAAAGCGGGCTGGTCAATTAGCTGCCGGATATACTGGATAATGCTATCCTCAAATACCTCATCGGCATCCAAGGCTAAAATCCAATCCGGATTTGTTTGTACAGTTAGATTCCAAAGCTGTTTTCGCAAAGCAATTTCATTGCTAAACCCGTGATGCTCATTAGATACAATCGTCAGGGGCTTATCTTTAAAGATTTCCTGACATATGGCAACCGTATCATCTGTACTGGCGTCATCAAGGATGACTGCCTCATCTGCGTATTTCGCAGCATGTGACAGCGTCTTTCTTAACATTTTGTCTGCTTCATTCCGTACCAACATCATCAAAGTAAGTTTGTTGTTTTTGGCCTTATTTCTTCGTTTTTTGTTCTGAAGAAGCTCCGCTAAGGAGAACCCCATTGCCTCTGATCCGTCGGGGTATTGAAGCTGAAGCGAGTCCACAAGCCACCGGGCCTGTTCTTGTCTCAGCAATGTAATATTTCCCTGTAAAGAAAGTGTTTCATTTTGGCCGTTTGCTGCAATAGAGAGGGTAAAAGAAATTCTTATTTCTATTTTACTTTCTGTCTTTGCAGTAATCTCAGATTCCACGGGTTTCGAAACACAGGTAATTTGATTTTGAATCAGCCATTTCAGGTTTGTTTCCTCTACCTGATTTAACTTGTTTAGATATTTAGGGGTAAAATAACCCGACCCTTCATAACCGGTTGCCAGCCTATAATCACAGCTATAAAAGGTTTTGATAAATTCCCTGATCAAAGACAAATAAATTTCTTCCCGACGCTCTTTGGATCTTCTCAAAAAGGAAATATCCGAAATGGTATTGCGGCTAAGGTACTCGATTGCTCCAGGCAAATCACTTAAACGGTAAATGTGATATGCCGGATAATGTGTATCTACATAAAGATTGAAACCTAAAGCTGCAGCCCTAATGCAGAAATGCCTGTCTTCCCCCCAAAACGTAATATTATAAATCTCATTAAAATTAACCCCTTTAGCCAAAGCTTCTTGGGTAATTAGGGTACAGGCACCTAGTCCTCCTACTTCGTAAACTCCCGGTTCTCTCAATTGATTCAAAAAACCAAGATAGCGGAGATCGGTTTCTTCCGGGCCTAACACTTCTCCCCGGGTCTGTCTGATTAAATTATATTGGTCATAAAGCCATACCTGAGGCAGTTCGGAAGAATCGGGCTGCCACTTTGTCCAGAATACTTCAGAAATAATATCCTTGTTTGCTTCAATCAGGGCTTCTATTGTTTTGGGATGAAGTACAAGATCTGAATCAACTAAAAAAAGATAATCATAGTTGTTCATACGGCAATAATCAATGATTTTGTTTTTGTACCCTGCTACTTTCCAAACCAGTTTTTCATCCCAAAAATGCGTTTTCTCGTTACGGATATATTGGGTAATTGACTTATCTCCTTTTTCAATTACGACATTCATTTTGCTGTAAATCTTGAAATCTTCCAATAGGTCTGAGGAACACCCATCCTCATTATCATCAATAAAATAAACATCTGTTTCTAAATCCGAATGGGCAAGGTTAGCCAGAGATCCCAGGAATAGCTCCAGAATATCGGGAGGTTGCCGCACAGGGCTTCCGATTAAAACTCTTTTTTTCATCTTTTTCACCCTTAAAAGAATCAGTTACCTTATAATTATGACAAAGTGGACAAATTGGGAACTTCAAATGGATATTTACAAAACAAAAAACCCTTTGGTATTCCCAAAGGGACGGAAGCAAAGGGTGGTAAGATTATTTTTCGATATCGTATTTTATTTCATAATGCCCTTCATAAATATCATCCGTTTCTATGATAAGGCTTGGATAGGTAATCACAGTTGCCACAATGTCGTTTTTAAGTGGTTTTTCATATTTTACGGATACTCTGAGGGTCCCGTCTTTTAACGCAAGATTTTTCAGCTCGATCTGGTATCCTGCAGAAGGCTGTTGACCCATGGTCATGACCAAATACGTCTTATTATTAATGTTAAAGGCCCTTTGCGTCTCTTTTGTCTTATTTTCCTCAAGATACTTGGTAATTTCTGCAGGATAATGATCTGTAATAATCCTGCCTTTGACCCCTTCCCATTGTTTGAGCGCGTTCTGATCCACATTCTTTCCTGTTTGGGCATTAGGAGCATCTCCACCTCCAGGGTTAACCTGAGGCTTATCCTCTGTTTTCTGACTAACATCTCCCTGAGAATTTGAATTTACAGCTTTTCCCGTCGAAGAACACCCGGCCAGAGTAAAAATGATCAATAGACCGATTATCCCCATCACAAATCCGCGTCTTATTTTATACATATGGATACCTCCGGAAACAATATGTTTTACCCTATATTATATAGACGTAACTGTACAGACATATCTGATTATCAGATTGTAGCGATAGAAACCAAAATTTAAAATTTTGTTGTATCTATTTGATTTGGGAGTGATCGGATTCTATTAGCCTTTATGCCTGCCTTTTTAGGTTTTCTGCCTTCCCTGGGGGGAGCAATCTTCTCAGCTCCGTTGGTCAGGGAATCGGGGCAGCGTTATGGGCTTTCTGCAGAAAAGCTTACCGTTATAAACTATTGGTTCCGCCATATCTGGGAGTTTTCCAATCCTATAGTCCCGGCCGTTCTATTAGCCCAGCCAGCTAACCAAAATTCCTCTGGCCACCCTGATTAGCAACCAGTTTATTTTCACTGTGGCCGCCACAATAATTGGTGTTTTGGCACTCCTTACCGGAAAATCATACAACACTTTCCGGCATAAAAGTTTTCAGGAAGAGATTAAATCAAATGGGCAAATTCAGAATGACCGGAATCATGATGGCCAATATACAGCGATTCGCAGTATACTCCTGGCCTCAGGCCCGATATTTATCAATCTTATTTTAGTAGTAATCTTTCATATGAATACGGCCTTGGCCCTTGGCCTGGTGCTTACCGGTATGGCGATCATTCTAAAGCTAGACAAAGTAAAAATTAAGGATATGTTGGTTTCCTCCATTGACTATCCGGTTCAATGGGGAGTTCTTAATATCCTGCTTTTCCAGCAAATGCTTGAAGCCACCGGAACAATTGACCAAATTGTCTCTGTTTTTGCGTCTTCAGGTATCCCGGTTGTAGCCATAATCAGTTTGACTGCTTTTATAACGGGTCTCCTGGTAGGCAGTCCTCAAGGCTTTGTTGCTGTAGCTTTTCCCTTGGTGCTTCCTTTAGCTCAGGGAAGTATGGATGTAGTTGCTATGAGTTATCTCTGCGGTGTATTTGGTACGATGACTTCTCCGGCTCATCTCTGTCAGATTGTTACTCTTCAGTATTTTCAAGCTGATTTCCTCAAGTCCATTATCCCAATCATTTTTATGGAAATTGGGATGGTAGTCTTTGGTTTTATCTATATTTACATTTTTTAATTGGGTATTCCTTTGCCAACATGTGAACGAATATATATTCTTTCTTCGGCTGAAAGATTAAACTGATCCATAATATAATCGTCAAGAGAAGTAAAATCGGCTTTATCTTGCAAGATCTGATCAACCATTATCGTAATCCGGTTCAAAACACTTTTTTCCCATAACGGGAGTGGAAGTTGTTCCAAATCGCCCCTTAAGATTTTTAGGGAAGTAAATTTTTTTTGGAAGAAAAAATTATATATGCTGCTGTTAAATAAAGCCATGATGGCCTTAATCGGATAATCCAACCTAGGAATCAGGATATTGGCGCTGTTTAACGTTAAACTTCCCGTGTCATCATAGGCAAAGACCAGAGAACTCGAAATAAACCTGTATATGAGTTTTTCTTTCGCCCTATACTTTTCTTCTGAAGCTGCCTGCTGAAATTCTTTTGGAGAAAACCTGATATAAGTATCAGGTTTTTTAAGTTTACAGATTCCAATATCTGAGCCCCTATAAACCGGTTCGTACTCAGGAGAAGGCTGTCCCTTCAAAAACTTTTTGTTATCACCCGTCACGATTCCCAATGCCCAACCCGCATTATTCTTAAGCGTGATATGTTTTGTGTTTATGACCTTATCCAAGATTTCCTGATCTTTTTTGTTTAGCTTTATATCAAAAACATATCCTTTATTGCCTAAAAATCTCTTTTGAGGAACCAAGTATTCCCCATTTTCAAACTGAATTAGAATTTCTTCATTTCCTTTTGGCTTTTCTTTGGCAAGATCCATCCTGATAACCGGAGATAAAACATTTTTGAATGGTTTGCCCAAAGGAACAATTTTTTTGATTTGACAATTCTCCAGGATGTATTTTCTGATGTCGGCATGAACTCTTACAAAGAGTACAGCCTGGGGAAGTACAAAGGATAATGTTCCTCCCTCTCCCAGCAGAGAAATACTGGCCAGCAGAAAATATGAAAAAGACTCCCCCGAAGTTATCTCCGGAAATTCTGTCTTTAGTTTTGCCTTTATTGCCTTTCTGATTTCTGCACCCCAGGGGGGGTTCGTTGCAATCAGAGCAGGGTCAATAGTTCTTCTCAGATTAAGACCGGTAAGAGTGTCCTGGTAAAAGACTTGAGGAACAAAATCCTGGGGAAATCTATATAATAAGTTGCATCTGGCAATCCTTACCGCAATGGGATCAATATCAAATCCGATGATATCCTCAGGATGATTTACAAAATCGGCAAATGCCAAAAGAAACTGTCCCGTTCCGCAGCAAGGGTCCAGTGCTTTCCAGCCGGATTGATAGTTATCTTTTACCATCTCAGAAACAATGCCTGTTGGGGTAAAGTAAGACCCCAGGCTGGACTTTTTGCCTTCGTGAAGAAGAGACTGGTAGATGATTCCCAATATATCCCTTTCTTTGGGAAGATCAAAATCGATGAGATATTGAAACATGGATTGGTCAAAGCCTGCTTCCCTTGATTTTGCCATATTCACATCTTGATAAAACTCTTTCAGTTCGGTTAGTACCGCATTCCTCCGGAATAATTCCGGCCGGAATGTCTCTATCCGGTCAAAACAAGGCGTCAAAACATCCCCGTTTATGATGAAAAGATTTGCAGCCAAAAGGAAAATAGCCATGCCCGTATCAATATCATTTTCAACGATATACTCTACAAGATGGCTTACCTTTTCATAATTAGCCTTGTTTCTAAGATATTCATCGGGCATAAAAGTTTTTTTTGCCCCTGTTTTATTGGCCCTTTGCCGTAAGCGGTCGATCTTCCCCGATTCAATATCCCCCTTTAGGCGAAGAACATCATGCAGAAAAAACTGCTTTCCTGCGGGGTCTATCGGAGTAAGATAATGATGCTTTATCCAATTTCTCACACTTGCTTTTGAAATACCCAGAAGTTCTGCCGCTTTTCCAGCATCAATCCTTGCTTCAGATATCATCCCGCACTGATACTCCTTCTCGTTAAATGGAGTGATTAATCCGATACGAACCGCCGCTGAAATTCTATTATGTCAGTCAAATCAAGAATACTGTTTATTTACAGCGTACAACAAAGATTCCAGATTTCGGACAAGATCTTTGGCTACCTGAGGCCGGTTCATTGTATAGATATGAATGCCATCGGCGTCATTCGCCAGCAGCTCAATAATTTGCTCCGTGGCATAGGCAATACCGGCATCCTTAACCGCTTCAGCATTATGTTCAAATTTATCCAGGATTCTGATCAGTTTCCCGGGAATTTTAGCGTTGGTTAATCCAATAATTCTCTCAATTTGTTTTCGGTTCGTTACAGGCATGATTCCCGCTTGAATAGGAATTTTTATGCCGATCTTTTCGGTTTTTTCTTTGAACCGGTAAAACGCCTCATTATCAAAAAAGAGTTGAGAAATCAAAAAGCTGAGTCCTGTATCCACTTTTCTTTTTAGATTTTCCACATCGCGGTCAAAATCGGGACATTCGGGATGCCCTTCCGGATAACATGCTCCCCCCAGACAAAAGGAATAATTCCTGCCGATATATTGCGTTAGATCAGAAGCATAAATGAAATCCCGTTTTTGTGTTAAGCCTTCTCCCATATCCTTGGGGGCATCACCTCTTAAGGCCAAAATATTTGAAACATTCCTGTTGTCCAATTCATGAAGAATTTCATCTATATCGGCTTTGGAAGAGTCATAGCATGTCAGGTGTGCTAATGAATTAATATGATACTTATTGCTGATGATCGAGGCAATTTCCACAGTTGTTTTTGTGGTGCTTCCTCCGGCTCCGTAGGTGACACTAATGTAATCCGGTCTTAAAGGCGCCAGGGCATCGATTGTATCATAAATCACTTCGATGGAAGAAGTCTGCTTAGGTGGGAAAATTTCAAACGAAACCACAGCTTTTTTCTCTTTAAAAAGTTGACTAATTTTCATTTCCTTATCTCATCCTTACTTTATCCCTTTAAGACCTTTGATGCCAATATCCGAACGATAATGCGCATTGGGAAAATCGATTTTTTCTATAATTCTATAGGCACTTTCCCTGGCTTTTTTCAAAGAACTTCCCCGGACCGTAATACCGAGAACCCTTCCTCCGGAACTGACCAAGACCCCGTTATCCAGAGAAGTTCCGGCATGGAAAATAACCTCATGATCATTATTCAATTGTGGCAGCCTGATGGGTACTCCTTTTGAATAATCTCCGGGATAGCCCTGGGAAGCCATCACCACACACACCGCAGTGTCCTTTGACCATTCGTTTTCTACTTGGGCAAGACAGCCCTCTGTACAGGCCTCCAGCACCGGAACCAAATCCGATTGGAGTAAAGTCATGACTACCTGGGTTTCGGGATCTCCAAAACGCACATTATATTCTAATAACTTAGGCCCTTGTGAGGTAATCATCAGTCCAAGAAATAGTACTCCGGTAAAAGGGGTCCCCTTTTGACGCATGACCTGAAGTGTGGGAAGAGCGATTTTATCAATTACTTCTTTTTCCAGTTCCCTTGTCCAGAAAGGCGGGGGGCTGTAGGTTCCCATGCCGCCGGTATTCAACCCCATATCTCCGTTTAGTGCCCTTTTATGGTCTTGTACTGCCACCATCGGCAGGGCAGTTATCCCATCACAAAAGCACAGCAAACTAACTTCCTGCCCTTCGAGGTACTCCTCTATAACTACCTCATTACCGGCTGAACCAAAGGCTCCGCCCATGATCTTCTCTACCCCTTCAATCGCTTCATCGAAAAGGGTGGCAACAATTACGCCTTTGCCTGCGGCCAAGCCATCTGCCTTAATAACGATAGGCGCCCCGATTTTCCCGATATATTCCAACGCTTCTTCCTTAACCTGAAACGTCCGGTATTCTGCGGTAGGCACATGGGCTTCATACATAATCGCCTTGGCAAACGCCTTGCTGCTTTCCAGTTTAGCCGCTTCCCTGGAAGGTCCGAAAATTTTTAATCCCTCCGATTGAAAGCTGTCTACGATTCCCATGCTAAGAGGATCCTCAGGACCAACAACGGTTAGGTCAATTTCTTTTTCTTTAGCGAAACGGACAAGCTCTGTAATTTGGTCTGCTTTAATCGGAACATTCCATTTTTCCGTCCCGGCATTTCCAGGGGCAACATATAATTCGTTACAAAGCGGGCTCTGGGATATCTTCCAGGCTAACGCATGTTCCCTTCCCCCTGAACCCACGATCAAAATCTTTTTTCCTTTAGCAGAATTTTTTTCCGGGACTAAACCAGTCATATCCTTAACCACCTTACAAATTATTCATTATCAATCATACCATAAAAAAAGCAATTGTCTTAAAAAAACTCAACTTTAGGTTAAAAAGTTGAGTCTCTTCTTTAATTGGACTTCATGAATTGGACTTCATGCATTTATTCTTTGGTTTTGAATATTCTTAGCATAATAAAATTCTTTAATGTTTAAAATGCCTTCTGCCGGTAAAGACAAGAATTATGCCGAGCCGTTTAGCGGCCTCAATCACTTCCGGATCCCTGACGGAACCTCCCGGCTGAACGATGGCCTTTACCCCGAAGCTATGAGCCAATTCTACAGAATCAGCAAACGGGAAAAAAGCATCTGAAGCCAGATAAGCGCCTTTAGATCTTTCTCCGGCCTGTTCCAGAGCGATTTTCGCTGAGCCAACTCTGTTCATCTGTCCGGCTCCTACGCCGATTACCTGTCTCTTGTTGGAAACGACAATAGCATTGGATTTTACATGCTTACAAGCTTTCCATGCAAATTCCATTTCCGCAAGGTCATCTGCAGTCGGCTTCAAATCAGAAACCACTTCCCACTCTGAAGAAGGGGTAATCCCCTTATCTTCATCCTGAACAAGAAATCCCCCGTTTACGGTTCTGATTTTCCATCCACGCGTCTCACAACATTCTTCCCTGCCTACTACGAAAAGCCTGAGATTCACTTTATCGGAGAGAATCTCACGCGCCTTTGGACTAAAATCAGGCGCTACAATTACTTCAAAGAATTTCCCTTTGATCTCCGCGGCAGTTTCTTCATCCACAACGCGGTTAAAAGCGATAATCCCTCCGTAGGCTGAAACCGGATCCGCATCGAATGCCCGTTTATAAGCCTCGGATACTGTTCCCCCTACAGCAAGTCCGCAGGGATTGGTATGTTTAATAATCACACAAACCGTATCTTCGTATTCAGATGCAATTTCCCAAGCAGCATCCATATCCATCCAGTTATTATAGGAAAGCTCTTTGCCCTGTAACTGCCGGCCATAAGCAAGAGTCCCTTTTCCGGCTTCCGGATCTGCATAGAAAACCGCTTTCTGTCCCGGATTTTCCCCATAACGTAAATCCTGAACTTTGGTTGCAAACAGCCTGAGATTCTTCGGAAAATATGTTTGTTCTATCTGGCCTTCCAGGTAACCCGCAATCAGGCGGTCATACTCAGCGGTATGGGCAAAAGCTTCAGCGGCCAGTCTCTTTCGTAAAACCAACGGGATGGATCCGTTTGCCTGAAGATTATCCAGAATTTCTTTATAGTTTTCAGGATTAACAACAATTGTAACCCTATTATGGTTTTTTGCGGCAGAACGAACCATGGTCGGTCCGCCAATATCAATGTTTTCTATGGCTTCCTCAAAAGTCACATGCTCCTTGGAGATCGTTTCCCTAAAGGGGTAAAGATTGACACAAACGATATCAATCAAATCGATCCCGTTTTCTTCGCATTGGGCACGGTGTTCATCACTATCCATAGCAAGTATCCCGCCATGGATCTTGGGATGCAATGTTTTTACCCTCCCATCCAGGATCTCCGGAAATCCGGTAATCTCACTGACATATGTCACTGCAATTCCTGCTTCTTTTAATGTTTTAAAGGTACCGCCCGTAGAAATAAGTTCAAACCCATGAGTTACCAATCCCCTGGCAAAATCAACAACTCCGGTTTTATCCGAAACACTGATCACCGCTTTTTTTCCCATAACAGTTTACCTCCATCAAAAACAAAAATCCCGTTTATTTTTAGACCCTGTATTTTTTGTATTCAGATATTGTGTAGCAGGTAATTACCCAAATATAAAGTTTATAATTACAGAGCCATTATTTATACATGTTAATCATGAATGCCTATAAATCGTTACTTTTCTCCCCTGGCGTTTCACTTTTCCTAATGCAAGTAAACGAATAGCCTCAGGGTAAATCTCGTGTTCCACTTTTAGAATTCTTTCGGATAGTGTATCCACATTATCCTCATCAAAAACAGGAACAGCTTGTTGAAGAATAATCGGACCTGTATCCATCCCTTCATCCACAAAATGCACCGTGCACCCGCTTACTCTCACTCCGTATTCCAAAGCCTGTTTTTGGGCGTGAAGCCCCGGGAAAGATGGTAATAATGAGGGATGAATGTTTACAATCGGGTAATCCGCCTGGCGGATAAAGCTTGGGCTTAACACCCGCATATATCCGGCCAGAACAAGAAGTTCCGCTCCGAGTTCTTCAAACCAATTGAGAATATCCTTCTCCTGTGCTTCTTTATCCGAGTAATTTTCCCTTAAAAAAGCACGTACCGGAATTCCAGCTTTTTCTGCTCTTACTAACGCCTGAGCATTGATATTGTCTGAACCTACCCCGGCAAATTCCACAGGCAAGGACCCCTCCTGCCACTCGTCAATAAGCGCTTGGAGGTTGCTACCCCGCCCGGAGGCCAGTACAGCTACTTTCATAGATATTTCACTCCCTGTCCCGGTACAACCCTGCCTATTCTAACCGGATTCTCCTGCTTCATTTTTAATATTTCAACTGCCTGCATCTCTTCTTCAGGATGAAGAATGAGGATAAAACCTATTCCCATATTTAATGTTCTGAGCATTTCGGTTTGTTCTACTTGTCCGACCTGCTGTACCAAATGGAAGATGGGGGGAACTTTCCAGCTGGAAAGATCGATTTCAACACCCAAACCCATCGGCAGCACTCGGGGAATATTCTCGGTTAATCCTCCGCCAGTAATATGTACCATTCCCGGCACAGAAATCTTCTCAAGCAATGGTAAGATCTGTTTTACATAAATCCTTGTGGGAGTCAGCAAAACTTCTCCTAAAGTTCCTCCTAGTTCGGAAAAGTTTTCTTGCAAAGAATAGCCGGCAAAAATTTTTCTGACCAGAGAAAAACCATTACTATGCAGCCCACTGGAAGGAAGTCCGAGAAGGATATCCCCTTCACGGATTCCGGACCCGTCAATAAGTTTATCCCTGTTCACGACACCCACGGCAAAACCAGCGATGTCATACTCTTCTTCATTATAAAATCCGGGCATTTCCGCAGTTTCCCCGCCGATTAAGGCGCACCCCGCCTGACGGCAACCTTCGGCAACCCCTTCAACGATCGAAGCTACTTTCTCCGGCACAAGTTTCCCGACTGCCAAATAATCCAAGAAATATAGGGGTTCCGCCCCTTGGACCAGAACGTCGTTGACACACATCGCTACTGCATCCTGTCCAATGGTATCATGTTTATCCAATTGAAAAGCAAGCCTGAGTTTGGTGCCTACTCCATCCGTTCCGGAAACCAGGACAGGATCAGGATATTTTTTCAGATCAAGACTGAACAGTCCTCCAAATCCCCCAAGCCCTCCGATAACACCGTTCCTCCATGTGCTGGCTACTGCGGGTTTAATTCTTTCCACCGCTTCATTTCCGGCTGTAATATCTACTCCCGCATCTTTATAAGTAATTCCCATATTCTATACCTCCTAACGGCCATGGATGGCAAAAGAGCAGCGTTAGCACTCCAGATCCTGCTTTGAAAACTTCTGCGAAACCATAATCGGATAGTCTCCGTTGAAACAGGCCAGGCACACCGAATTTCCTCCCAAAGCTCTCTTTAGACCTTCCTCAGATAAGTAGTAAAGAGTATCTGCTCCAACCATTTTACGTATTTCTTCAATGCTCATTTGATTGGCAACCAGTTTCTCTCTTTCGGCAGTGTCAATTCCATAGTAGCACGAATAGCGGACGGGAGGTGAGCTGATGAGAAGGTGAACCTCTTTAGCCCCACAGCCCCGGACCATCTCTACCAATTTAGAACTCGTAGTTCCCCTGACGATGGAATCATCAATCATGACGACCCTCCGCCCCCGAATAACCCTGTCATTGGCATTCAGTTTAATTCTGACGGCTACCTCACGCATCTCTTGAGTCGGTTGGATGAATGTCCTTCCGACGTAACGGTTTTTAAGCAATCCCTCTTCAAAAGGCAATCCCAAAGCCTGGGCGTAACCCAAAGCCGCAGGAGTTCCGGAATCCGGAACGGCCAGGACTACGTCTGCATCAACCGGACATTCCTTAGCAAGCTCAACTCCCATTTGCCTCCGGCTTTCCCAGACATTGACACCATCCATTGTGCTGTCAGGGCGGGCAAAATAAATATATTCAAAAGAACAAAAAGCTGTCCGGTTATTCGGCAACCCCTGCCGGGACTGAATTCCCTTTTCGTCAATCGTCACAACCTCTCCCGGTTCAACATCCCTGAAGAATTCAGCACCGATTGTATCAAGAGCACTGCTTTCCGAAGCAAAACAATACCTGTTTCCAAGGCGGCCAATACAGAGTGGTCTTACCCCGTGAGGATCTCTTACCCCTATGATTTTATCTTCGGCCATAATCAAAAGGGCATAAGCTCCTTTCAGATCGATCATGGTCTTAATAATGGCATCTTCCAGGCTGTATCTTCTGTATCTGGCAATCATATTCAGAATTACTTCACTATCTACAGTGGTCTGGAAAACAGTCCCCAAGCCTCCGAGTTCTTCTCTTAATTCAACTGCATTCGTTAAATTTCCGTTATGGGCCAGGGCGATCATACCCTTTTGAAAATAGACAACCAACGGTTGGGCATTGGCCAGTAAGCTTGATCCTGTTGTGGAATACCGGACATGTCCAATAGCCATCTTCCCCTGCAAGCCTTGAAGAACTTCAGGATGAAAAACCTCTGTAACCAAACCCATCCCTTTATGATTTTGAATTCTGCGTCCGTCCGATACAGCAATTCCTGCACTTTCTTGTCCTCTATGCTGAAGGGCATAAAGCCCGTAATAAGTTAGCTTTGCTACATCCTGTTCGGGAGCAAATATACCAAATAGACCGCATTCTTCTTTGGGTTTGTCATCAAAAATCATCTCCATGCCGAACCTCCTTTCCCGTTCATTGTAGGATGGAATGTATTTTCTATTATCTATAAGATCAGCAGTATAACCTTAATTAGTTTCTCCTGAAAAAGTCAGGGAATTTTACCAAAATAAAAAGGAATTCGAGGCCTCAAAATGGAAATAGTTAGCGCTAAAAACCCTTCCAAGAGGCGAATTCCTTTTAAATAAAGGTTCAACATCGCCTCAGAAA
>JAAYUV010000015.1 GCA_012517475.1 Peptococcaceae bacterium
GATTTTCTGAGGCGATGTTGAACCTTTATTTAAAAGGAATTCGCCTCTTGGAAGGGTTTTTAGCGCTAACTATTTCCATTTTGAGGCCTCGAATTCCTTTTTATTTTGGTAAAATTCCCTGACTTTTTCAGGAGAAACTAAATAATCAGTTCTTTTCAATCTCAGAAACTCACAGAATGGTTTGGAAATAATAAAGGACTAATTAGCGGATTCCTAAATCAACTTTTTATGACAACTGAAGCTTCCCGGGCTGCTCGGCCATAAAAATATTATTTAGGTCCAAGAATAAAAACATTTTTGCTACATCTAGGGGAACTTTGGTTTGAAAACGTTTTCTGAAAACGTTTTCCTCACTAAGATATCACTCGCTTTATATAATGTCAAGATAAATTATCAATTTAGAAACATTTAGAAAATTCTAAAAAAGTTTACTCTAAAATTTTGAGAGAACCGAGGGTTTAATTCATTAATTTCTCTCCTTAAATAGAGGAAAACAAATATAAATAGTAAATATCCAAAATATTCCGCAAATAGACCTTTTAAATAGGAGAAAAATATATGCTTGAAGTACTGATGTTATTAACCGAAAGAATGGCCATTATTGTAACCGTAGCCTTTATCCTGACAAGGACACAAGCCTTCAAAAGGACCATCGATTTAAAACTTAATAATAAAACCAAAATTATTTTATCCTTTATTTTTGGCGGCTTTGGTATTTTGGGAACTTATGCCGGAATACCTGTAAGTTCTTCTCAGTCTTTTCTTCTTTGGGTACCCGGAGTAAACCAGTTATATTTTGACTATGCTTTAGCCAATTTGAGAACGGTTGGGGTTGTCACAGGAGGCCTTTTAGGAGGACCTTTGGTCGGTTTCGGCGCCGGGTTGATTGCCGGCGGACATCGATTACTACTTGGTGGCTTCACTGCGTTAGCCTGCGGGCTCTCTCCAATGTTTGAGGGCATTATTTCAGGTTTAATCAGTAAAAAATTTGAAAAAGGGCGAATTGTGTCTGCCCAAATTGCATTCCTCACAGGATTTTTTATGACGATTATTCACCTGACTTTTATTCTTTTCCTTTCTCAACCCTATGCAAAGGCGCTTGATCTTGTTGAGGTCATATCATTTCCGATGATTATCGACAATAGTATTGGTGCTGCACTTTTCATAGCGATTATCAAAACCTTAATTCAAGAAGAAGATCGAATTGAAGCAAATCAGGCACAAAAAATCCTGCATATAGCTGATACCATGCTCTTCCATTTGCAGCAAGGGCTGAACCATCGTTCTGCCAGGGAGTTAATTAAAATTATTTATCATGCCACTCAGGTTTCCGCAATAAGTATTACAGATCATGAAAAAATTTTGGCTCATATCGGTGTCGGATCGGATCATCATATTCCAGGCAATGTCATTCTCACCAAAGCGACCGAGGAAGCCATTCATTCCGGAGAACTGTCTATCGTGAAGTCTAAGGAGGAAATTGATTGTAATTATCCCTATTGCACCCTCGCGGCAGCGATTATTTGTCCTTATAAAAAAGGCAATGAGGTAATGGGTGTTCTTAAATTCTATTTTCTTGATCCCAAACAAATTAAGCCGGTCGATATAAAACTCGCCGAAGGCTTGGGCAAACTCCTCTCTCACCAATTGGAAGTCGCGGAAGCACAAAAACAATCCAAACTTATCAGTTTAGCTGAAATAAAAGCTTTACAGGCACAGATTAATCCCCACTTTCTTTTTAATTCCTTAAATACCGTGATTGCTCTGATTAGAACAAATCCTGACGTTGCCCGGGATCTATTAGTTCAGCTAGGCTCCTTTTTCAGACAAAACCTTAATACCTCACAAAACGAATTGGTCACACTTCAACAGGAAATTGAGCATACTCAAGCTTATTTAAATATTGAACAGGTCCGTTTTCATGATAGATTAACGATTAATTTTAATGTGGATTCAGGCCTGGAAAAGGTTTTAATTCCTCCTTTGACTCTACAGCCTTTAGTAGAAAATGCGCTTAAACACGGGCTCAAGGATATCCCCGCCGGGGGCGTGATTACAATAGAACTGCAAAACGCTTTGGATAAAGTCAAAGTCACGATAAGGGATAACGGAATCGGCATACCAGCCTACAAAATAAACAACCTGATTAATCCAAAAAATTTTTCTGTACAAACCGGATTGGGACTCAATAATGTAAATCAGCGATTGATTGGATATTTTGGGAGCAAAGCCGGTCTAAAGATAGAGAATTGCCCGGAAGGCGGAACTAAGGTATATTTTGAACTACCTTTTACAAAGGGGGATGGCGATGCCCGTCAGGATATTAATAGCAGATGATGAACCGCTGGCCAGAGACGAACTGATTTATTTGCTTACTAAAATAGGAGGAATTGAAGTTGTCGGTGAAGCATCCACCGGCGAAGATACGATAAACAAAGCAAGAGAAACTTGTCCGGATACAATATTTCTCGATATTCAAATGCCCAAGTTAAACGGGCTTGAAGTCGCAAAAATAATCAGCCATTGGTCCAATCCTCCTCTCATTGTTTTTGCAACTGCTTATGATGAACATGCCATTAAAGCCTTTGAAGTCAACGCGATCGATTATGTACTTAAGCCATTTGAAGAAGACAGAGTACTTATGACCGTAGAGCGCATTAAATCACGTTCAGCCCAAGGCGAACTTTTCAGACAGGATCTAAACCTCTTTCTGACACAATTGTTGGATGGGAATTCTCTCTTAACAAAAAACAAAATTAATAAAATTATGGTACAGGAGGGAGAAGCTTTCGTGTTTCTTAATCCGGAAGAAATCGTGTACATTGCCAGAGAAGGAAGAGATGTCTTTGTTAAAACGAATACCTGTCAATACGAAAGCAGGTATACCCTGCAGGATTTAGAACTGAAACTAACAAAATACGGATTTCAAAGAACTCATCGCGCCTTCATTGTCAACCTAAACTATATTGACCAGCTCGTTCCCTGGTTTAATGGAGCATACACCCTTATTATGAAAGATATGAAGCGGTCTAAAATCCCGGTTTCCCGTTCTTATATTAAATCCCTGCGAGATGTCCTTGGCATAATTTAGCCAAGGATTTTTTTATGTGTTCTTTTCTGCATAATAGACACTCTTTTCTACACTTAAAACCCAGCTTAAATTACTGAACTATTAGAGCAGTATATTTGTATTAGCAGTAGTTGAGTTTTAGGTAGAGAGGGTGAGAATGACCCTAAAAACACTAGTATCAAATTATTAATGTCTACTTATTAAAAAAGGGGGGAGAATTATGGCTGTTGCAGAAAAAGAACTTCAGGATTTTCAATCATTTAAAGTTGATCCTGGTTGTGGAAAAGACTTTGGCATTGAGGATATGCCTAAAGCCCCACAAATTAAAAACAAAAAAGCGCTGCTCGCTATCCTCGGTCCGAGTATTATTGCGTTAGGAGGAACGCTTGGCAGCGGCGAATGGTTAATTGGGCCCGCGATGTTTGTCAAATATGGTTTGGCTTTACTCTGGATTACAACAGTTTCAACTTTCCTGCAGACATTTTTGAATCTGGAAATGTCCCGTTACACGATCTATACCGGAGAACCTATTACTGTAGGTTTTATGCGTTTAAAACCCGGAGCCAAGTTCTGGGGGCCCCTTATGTCTATCATCGGTTTCCTGGAGAGGGGACTTCCGGGATGGGCCTTGGCTTCTGCTACCTGCTTAGGAGCCATTCAATTAGGTAAGATTCCCGAAGCCGGGGATAAAGGAACGGTTATCGTCTGGGGTGTTATCGTTTTCCTTTCTTGCGTATTCTTTACTTCAATCGGTAAAAAAGTAGAACGCACCTTGGAAATAGCAAACTGGGTTATGATGTTTGTAGTTTTCGTGGGACTTGGTGCTCTGGCTGTTATCGCTGTTCCCGGTCATGTCTGGGGAGAAGGAATAAAAGGATTTTTTCAAATTGGATATATTCCCAAAGGTGTAGATATCTTTATGCTTAGTGCTTTAGCCGGTTATTCCGCATATGGCGGTTTTGGTAACTGTGCTATTACCAACTGGTATCGCGACAAAGGATACGGCATGGGAGCCAAAGTCGGATTTATTCCGTCTCTTATTGGCGGCGCCCAGGTAAACGTCTCCCCGGTCGGGAAAGTATGCGCCCCTACTGAAGAAAACAAGAAATCCTGGAAAGATTGGATGAAACTCTTAAATTACGACCAGGGAATTATCTTTTTCGGCGGCGCCATGCTTGGCATGTTCCTTCCTGCTATTCTGGCAGTCGGCCTGATACCGGCAGGAAGCAGCCTTCCTCAGTGGGGTGTTGCCGCTTATCAAGCAAATACTTTTGCTAATCTTATGGGACCCTTTGGCTGGTTTATAGCTCTTTTCCTTGGTTTCTGGGTACTCTACAGCACAGCCTTGAGCAACGTTGACCTGGTAGTTCGCCAAATTACCGACATGTCCTGGTCCAGCTCCAAATGGATCAGAAACTTGGCTAAAGATGATATCCGGAAGGTCTATTATGCCCTACTGATTATCTTTACCATATGGGGATTAAGCTACATGAAGATTTCCCTTCCTCTGACTCTGGTCGCCCTTGGAGGGAACATTGCCAACTTCACCATGATGCTTTGTGCCTTCACTACGATCTACCTAAACCGCAAATTCCTTCCTAAAGAATTTAAAGCTCCGGTATGGCGTGAGGTAATACTTGTAGCATGCGCGTTGTTCTTTGGTTTGTTCTTTATTCTGTTCTTCTTTAATACATTCCTTGGTATCAGACTGTTTTAGACAGTATTATTCTGAATAAATAATTATACCCGGGATTTAGGTTAAGTAATAGAATTAAAAATAAGTCGGCTCAATTCATTTTTGAGCCGACTTTAATATTTTAGCTTCTTTGAATACTATTTGTTAGATTTACTTTAAATGCTTCCCCTTTTTTCATCTCGAAATGTCCCGAAGCGTAAGGCTTTCCTTCCACGGTGATATACACTTTTTCCGCACCGTAATACGTTCCGATAGTATTGGTGATGCTTTGCAGGATCATACTTTCATAGCCGGATCCTGCGTTCATTTCGCTGATTAATTCTTTTGAGAAATCAATATAAACCATCCCATCCTTATTTAAATAAAGACTGTTGATTTTAGTCTGGGCGCTTAATACTTTGGCCAAATCACCCTGCGGAATATTCTTATATTCTTTTTCCAGAACCTGTTTAGTGAGATCATTGGTATGAAAAGACAGTGTCTTTTTTACAGCGTATAATTTGTTATTTTGGATATTGGGATAATAAAATTGAACAGTTTGCTGGAACAGGATATTCTTTTCCAATTTGGCGAGTGTCGAAGATACTGTTAATTCATTGGAAATATATTCGGTTTTAACCAGACCAACGCTTGGTGCATAATAATCCAGGGTTTTCCCTTGCTCGTTCTCCGTTGTTACTTCCAGTGCCTGATAATCACCCGAAGATGTTTTGATTGGCACTCCTTCATTGGAAATATACCGTTTTCTATTATCCGGAAGCACCCAGGATGTCCCTTTTTTCAACGGTTCTTTCAGCAAAATTTCTCCATTTTCGCTGGAAGATTTGGTTAAGTTCTCCCGGTAGTAACTTTCACCCTTGGATAACAATAAAGTCAATTCTCCATTTTTGTTTTCAAACACTTTTACGGTTTCCGTTCCTCCGTTATTAAATCGCTGCTGAATCCGGTCTCCCTCAATAAAATCTGTATATACGGTGTAAGAAGCATATTTATTTCCTTTTCCCTCATAGGAATATTTTGTATTTTCCGTAAAGGGGAAAACGGCCTTGATAGAAAGCTCAGATGTATTTTCCGTTTGTGCCGCATTTCCGGTGTTGTTCCCCGGCAGAGAAGGATTTTTCGAACAGCTGCTTAAGCTTATTAAAGAAAAGAATAGGATTAATATTACGAAAGACCTTTTCATCATTTCAACCTCCCGTATGGCCCTCATAATATTATGATATCATTCTTTTTCTCTTTTCATCCATTGTTAAATTAAAGGCCAATCCTTGAGGGCTCGTATCCTGTACATAACGCAAAGAGACTACCTTTTCAAGTAGTCTCTTTATCGCCTGTGCTAATCTCTTACAACCTGACACCTTCACGCTTCCATGGATTTCGGCTGTTTCTTGAACTGTATTATCTTAGGAAAAAGAGAACCAGATACACAGTGGATATGATGATCGTAATTACCATAACCGGAAAGCACACTTTGAAATACTGGCCAAAAGTAATTTTATAACCTACCTCTTCAGCCATTCCTGATGCTACGACATTGGCGCTCGCACCAATAATCGTCCCGTTTCCTCCGAGACACGCTCCCAGAGAAAGCGCCCACCACAAAGGTGTGATGCCGATACCGGTTAAGGCCCCAACATCCTTGATCAGAGGAATCATGGTAGCTGTAAACGGTATATTATCCACGAAGGCTGATACAATTGCCGAAACCCAGAGTATGGCAATGCCTAGTAATAACAGATTAGATCCGGTTGCTTTTACAATGTTATTGGCTATAAACTCGAGAACCCCTGCTTTCTCTATGCCTCCTACCAGCATGAATAACCCGGCGAAGAAAAAAATGGTCTTCCATTCTACTTCTTTGAGTATATGTTCTACGGATACACCTGAAATCAAGGTCAGTATTACAGCCCCTGTAATAGCCATGGTTGATGATTCAAAATGCAGCTCCCCATGAAGCATAAATCCCAAAATAGTAAGTGCCAGAACAGTCAGGGATTTTTTTAATAGGACAGGATCTTTGATTGCTTCTTTTTCATTCAATAACATGACCTTCTGCTTATTGTGGGGATCGGTGTAAAGGTATTTACGATAGATAATGACAAACGCAAAAATCGATACCGGCAAAATGATAATGATCGCCGGTGCAACATTAATAATAAAATCCATAAAGGTTAAACCTGCTTTGCTACCGATCATGATATTGGGGGGATCTCCGATTAACGTAGCAGTGCCTCCAATGTTGGAAGCAAAAATCTGGCTGATTATAAAAGGGACCGGCCGGAGGTTCAGCTCTTTGCAAACATCAAAGGTAATCGGAAGAATAAGCAAAATCGTCGTCACATTATCCAGGAAAGCAGAAGTGACTGCAGTGACTAAAGATAAGTAAACCAAAATGAGCCAGGGTTCTCCTTTAGCCAGCTTAACCATCTTAATAGAAAGATATTGGAATATCCCTGTACGCTGCGTGATCATCACGATAATCATCATACTGATCAAGAGGCCTAACGTATTAAAATCTATGGCCCGAAAAGCACTCTCCTGGGAATAATCTATGGAGAAAGTGCCAACCAGTACCATCAGGATGCCTCCGCCGACAGCGACAATCACCCTGTCAATCTTTTCCGAGACAATCAGGATATAGGCTGCAACAAAGATTAAAGAACTAATCAACATCTGGTTTGTAAACATTGCTTCAACTCCATGGGAAATCTACATATTGTTTTTTTGCATTATGTTATATCTTGCTGCCAGTATGATTGCTTCTTCCATACTTACCGAACTTGCAATGCCTTTGCCGGCAATATCAAAAGCTGTGCCGTGGTCTACAGAAGTTCTAATAAAAGGAAGTCCAAGTGTAATGCTGATTGTTCTTTCAAAATCTAAAGTCTTTGTGGCAATATGCCCCTGGTCATGATAGAGAGACAGTATGGCATCATACTTGCCTTGAAGTCCTAAATGAAAAACGCTGTCCGCAGGTACCGGCCCCAAAACATCCATACCAATTTCCCTGGCTTTTTCTATTGCCGGTAACACTTCCTGCCGATCCTCATTGCCGAATAACCCTCCGTCTCCGCCATGAGGGTTTAAGGCGGCAACAGCTATTTTTGGGTTCTTCATACCCAGCTTGCCTAATTCTTTGTGGAGTTGGACCAAAAACTCAAAAACTTTAGCTTCTTTTACCTGATCACAAGCATCACGAAGCGATAAATGACGGGTAAGGAAAAAAACTCTGAGATTTCGTACCGTAAACACAGTCAAAGCGTACTCGGCAGCAGTAAGCTTTTCATACATTTCAGTATGGCCCACAAATTGTACCCCGGCAGCTTTAATGGCTTCTTTCTGAATGGGCGCTGTGGCCACTGCATCAATTTTCTTGGCTAACGCTAATTCAATGGATTTGCTAATACAGTCAAAAGCAGCCTGACCTCCAAGCCTTTGTATTACACCTGGTTGAATAGAATCAGCCGATATTTGCGTTGCTTCAAATACATCGATAATCCCAGGGTTAAACTTTGCTTCCTTAGGATCTTGTACGGCATTTACCTTTAACTCCAATCCCAAGTTAGCGATCGTTCTTTCAAAAATCGCAGCATTTCCAATGACAATCGGTTTAGTCGTCTCGCAAACCATCTCTGTGGAGAGTGCTTTCGCAATAATTTCCGGACCTACCCCTGCCGGGTCCCCCATTGTTATCCCTACGATTGGCTTTTCCTCTTTTATGGAACATATCATAGTTGATTCTCCTTCTGGGAAGTTAATTGCATTTAGACCTGATGATTAAATAGATAGTTAATACATTGATAGGCACTTTCCTGGCTCCCCACTAACCCACCTTTTGTAATAACCCGCAGGCCGGAAAACTCGCCGCCTACGATTACTCCATACGATACAAGGGGCATGATTTGACCTTTTAACTCAATAGCCTGGGCGCCAATAGCCTGGCAGAAATCAACGGCCATGTCGCCTCCGGTTAAATAAACTCCCGTTACGTTTTCAATTCCTGATTCCAGAACTTTTTTTGCTAGCCGGGCCAGATTTTTTGTTATTTGCTCAGCTAAATAACCAACACTTTTACCTTGCTGTACCGCAATATTTTCTAAGTTGAGGGGAACTTCATCCTTGGAAATTGCTTTTAAACCAAAAATTTTAGCAGTTTGACTATTTTTAATGATTTTTTTCACTAATCTTGATTCTTCTGTTTCACTTAAGCCGTATAGTACTTGATTAACATCTACTTCCTCAAAAATTGCCTGGCTTTTTTCTTGCAGATAATTCAATTGAGAAATTGTCAAAGCCGATGCACTGCCGGATACTACCATAACTTTTTTGTCCAGTTGCTTGGGTGACGGCTCCAACCAGAGGGAAATAAGTTTTTCGCTCAGAGGCCCGGGATCAACAGCAATACATTTTAGCCTTACATCTTTGACGGCCTGAGCAATACAAGCAATATGGCCGTCAGTTGTGGCATCAATGATAATAATTTTTTTCTGCTCAGCTGCAGCTGCTTTGATCTGTTCCTTAAGCTTTTCAGGACCTTGAAGAACGACATCCAGGTGAATAAAAGCAAGAGGCAAAGACGTTTGTCTGGCAATTTCCTCAGTAACCAATGAACTAAGAATAGGCGTTTTAGGATCCTTGCCGGCATCGGTCTGCTGAACCGGTATCCCATTGACCAACAGATAGCCCCCTGCTGTAACCCTACCTAAGCTGGGATAAGCAGGAACAACCAGAGCTATATAATCTGAGTCTAATCCTGATAAAGCCCCTTCAATTTCTGCTCCGAGGTTTCCTCTCAACGTACTGTCGATACGCTTCCCAAAATATTGAATACCAGCAGTCTTTAATACCTGTATGGCGTTTAGAACCCTTTCTTTGGCTTCTTCGCTTGGAATTCCACGACTGCAGGTATTCACAACAACCCCATCGTATTTATGGTCAATCTTTTCGTTTAGCCTCTCGTAATGTACGATGCTTAATACCCGAAACCCTTTGTTCACTAACAGTACTCCGGAGCCATTCGCTCCCGTCAGGTCATCTGCAACTACAGCAAACTCCGCCATTTATGACATCCCCGTTTTGCATAATTTTAACGAAATTCCCATTTTTTCGATTTGCTGAATGCTGATAGAATCCAGCTTATTATCGCTGATAACGACATCAACCTCGTCGAAGTCACACACTTTTGCAAAGGCACGATTCCCAAACTTCGTATGGTCTGCTGCTAATATAATTTTTGCTGCACTATTGATCATCGCCCTTTTTAAATGGGCTTTTTCCAATGTTGGTGTATATACGCCGCTGGTCGTATCAATGGCACTCCCTCCCAGGAACACGATGTTTACACTGACAGACGTTATGAATGTTACCGCGTCTTCACCGTATAAACTGTAAGTTCCCGGCTGAACCCTTCCACCGGTCGTGATCACCTTTACGTTTGGATCATCAGCCAATTCTAAAGCA
The DNA here is from genome assembly GCA_012517475.1 of Peptococcaceae bacterium. Lineage (GTDB taxonomy): Bacteria > Bacillota > Desulfitobacteriia > Desulfitobacteriales > Syntrophobotulaceae > Dichloromethanomonas. Next base: position 10,227 of record JAAYUV010000015.1, read on the forward strand.
ATATTCAAGTCGTTCGTTACTACGGTTATATCTTTTTTGATCAGCTTCAGTTGTTTGGCAATTTGAAGCGTAGTAGAACCTGCATCAAGAATTACACTGTCTCCATCCTTTACAAAACTTACAGCTTCCTGGGCAATGCTTTTCTTAATATCTACATTGGAAGTGGCTTTTACTTTATAAGGAATTTCATTGACTAAAGATTCATTGGCCAACGCCCCGCCTCTTGCTCGCTCTAATAAACCTTTGGAATTTAGGGCATTGAGATCACGGCGAATAGTCATGGTGGAAACTTGAAAGTGTTCAGCTAATTCTGCAACCTCCGCGCGTCCTTCCTTTGTTACAAAATCTAAGATTCCTTTTCTTCTTTCTTCTGTAAGCATTACTATCCCCCGTTCCAATGTTCACAATTGTTATTTAATATTTTTTAGAGATCTAAATTTGTTTTTAACTGTTTGCATTAGTTCAAATATGTTTATTATAGTCTTTTTTTCCGATTCCTGCAAGTTTTCTTTTTACTTTTTTTAATTTTTAATGTATCCCGAACTGATCTGATCATAGATCTCCATGTAACATTTTACCATAAGTCTGAATTTTATATAATTTAGAAAGTAGGTGCAATTTTATAGATTGAGCACTCCTTATGATTTAATTGCTCGGCTTTGGTGGTTTTACCGTTGGCCACTGCAATGATCTCATTCAGAATTACTTCCCCCGCTGCTTCGATAGATTGTTTACCTTCGATAATCAAAGAAGTGTCAATATCAATATTATCTTTCATTTTCTCAAAGGTTGCTTTGTTAGCCGTAATCTTGATTACAGGGGCTATCGGATTACCGGTCGGTGTTCCTCTGCCGGTAGTAAAAATAACGACTTGAGCTCCTCCGGCCACCATTCCGGTTACCGACTCAATATCCTGACCGGGGGTATCCATTACAAATAAGCCCTTGCCGTCAGGAATATCGGCATAATCGAGTACCCCCTGAACTTCTGCATGTCCGGCTTTATAAAGACAGCCAAGGGACTTCTCTTCAATGGTTGTAATGCCGCCTAAAATGTTTCCGGGAGTGGGCTGCCCGCCCCGGATATCTTCTCCTAAAGCTTTAGCCCTTTCCTCGCAATTTCTTACCAACTGCAGAAGCTCAGCCGCTACTTCAGGATTTTTGGCTCTTTTGGCAAGAATATGCTCGGCCCCGATGATTTCGGTAGTTTCTGAAAGAATACTTGTTCCGCCCAGTTTTACTAATAAATCAGAAGCCGCTCCGCATGCTGGATTTGAACCAAGGCCCGACGTTGTATCAGATCCTCCGCATTCAAGTCCTAAAGTTAATTCACTGATATCCGCATCTACCTTCTCCATTAAAGAAAGCTCCTGAGCAAAAGTTCTGGCAATCTCGCAGCCCTTGGCAAAAGCTTTGAGGGTTCCCCCCTCTTCCTGAATCACGATGGAGGCCAATGGCTTACCGGTACTCTTTAAATCTTCATATACCTTCAGTGGTTCTACACCTTCACAGCCTAGTCCTACGACTATTATTGCCCCTACATTGGGGTTTTTAGCAGAATTTACTAAAGTTCTATAGGTTTGTCTGGCATCTGAACCAACTTGGCAGCAGCCAAAGCTGTTATTGAACGCCGTACAGCCTGTTACCTTGTTGGCAATTTCCATTGCCACCTGAGTAGAGCACACACTGGTAGGTAAAAGCAACACATAATTCCTGATACCTAAATTACCGTCAGGGCGACGATAGCCTTTAATTTTCATTTGCCTTACCCCCTAAATCTCCGCGGCCTCTTAAGGCTTCAACGTTATGGACATGGACGTGTTGCCCTGTCTGAATATTGAATGTGGCTCTTCCAATGATTTCTCCGTATTTGATAATATCCTGTCCTAGGAAAATTTCACGTATTGCAACTTTATGACCAAACGGTATGTCATCCAGGGCTTCAATCTCTTTTTCTTTCTGTTCTGATAAGAAAACTATCGACTGTCCGGATTTTACATCTTCGGTCACTGTTGCTACATTATCTTTGACATTGATTAGCACCGCTTTGCCGTACATCTTCTCACTCCTCAATATTACCAAATTACCACGTTAGACTAAAATTGTTTGCTTCTTAAAACAATATCTGTTGTAAGTCCTTGATATCAATTGCTCAAATCAATATATTTCAACCGGGAGTTGGGAAAGGTGGGAAAATAAACCTATAACATTATGGCTGCTATAAACGGTATACAGATAATAATCGTTACCATTCTCACAAGCTGAAGGACACTGATGATCAGGGTATCCGCTTTCATTTCTTCCCCGACCGCAAGCATTTGACTGATTCCTCCCGGAGCTGCACTCAGAAGGCAGGTTGCAGCATCCCACTTGGTGATAGTTCGGATAACCAAGCTCACAAACAGGTTGCCAAGAACGATAAGGACGGAGAAGCCGAGAATCGGCAGCAGCATTTCCTGAATCTTCTGGACCATCAGGGGAGAGAATTCAAGACCTATTGTTGCACCGACTCCTAGCCGGGCAATTGTCGAGATAAAATGCGGAAATTCAATTTCTTCGTGAAACACCACATTCAGCACTCCAAAGGCGATCATTGCGCCAACTACCCCTCTTCCGGGCAAACCGAGAAAAATGAATAACAATCCACCCAAGACCCCTCCGGCATACATCAATACCCGTTTAAGATGATTGGGAGAATACCGAAGTTCCACTACTTCCACGTTTTCCGGTTGTACTTTTTCTTCTACAGTTTTACCGGTTGTACTATTTTTCATGAACTTGCTAATGATTGGAATAATACTGACAACGATAACAAGCCGAATAAATTGGAAAGTAGAAATAACGGCAATTTCAGCATGGTAAGAAAGAGCGAGTACTGCCATTTCCGTTATCCCGCCGGGAGCAGCGGAAAAAAGTGCCGTTGGATAGTCTGCAGTGAAGTTCCTGATCAGCAAGGTGAAAATTGCCGTCGAAACCAGGGTATAGGCAGCAATCACCACAGAAGGGACTCCTGTTCTTTTCAGATCCCCGATCTTCTTGTGATTAATACCGGCTCCTACCGACAGTCCGATAATGATTTGGAAGATATTCACTACTCTCAAAGGGATTTCATGGAATCCTCCCCCTAAGATCTGTAATATCCCTATGGACACCATCGGACCGATAAATGACGGCGAGGGCAGGTGTAACTTAGTAAATATCCAATAACTCGCCAAAGTCAGGCAGATGATCACTATGGTTTGTTCACAACTGGACATTGCTTCTATTCATTAATCCTTTATGAATAATATTTTAGTCAACTAGAAGTTGATACGTTGAAGCTTTACCTTGCATGTTGTAATAAATCAAGAAGGAAAGCCTGCTAAGTCCAAGCAACCACAGAATAATTGATACCTTAATCCAGAGAAAGCAGTGGGTCGTTATGGAACGCAGGCTGTTTTATGCCATGGCATACCCTTCTTTGATCGAGTCAATTTTGATTTTCAAGATTGGTTGTTGGATGCATTAATTCATTCGCATAGGAGTGGTTATTATGCTATGATAATGCCAGGACACTTCCTCTCGTGGTTGTAGGTTTCGTCACTTTAACCATCTAACAAGAGCAAAGTGTCCTGTTTTTTTGTTGGAATCTTACTTTGTTATCTTGATGGCATACCTATGATTTAATTGTAAATGCTCACTTTCTAAACCGGGTTTCAGAAAATAGGTTGTCACTCGATGCTTATTTTTGTTTGAGCTGGTCCAGAGGGATCAGTTCGGGAATCTTAAAGGCATCATTCAGTACAGCCTTTGCATCCTGGCTGCCCTTACCGAGAATCGGCAGGTTATTCTTTTCAGCCCATGCTATCAAATCTTTATCCTTGAGGGCCTGTTGGATAGCCTTATCAAGATAATCGCGGATGTCGTCAGGAAGTCCTGGAGGGCCGGCAATGATGCGGTTCTGCTGTACTACGGCGTCAATGTTCACACCTTTGTAATCTTGTCCGTAGGCAGGCACATCCGGCAGCGCAGGGAATCTCTTGTTGGTTAAAACCATGATGGCTTTCAGTTCTTTGTCCTTAATCTGGGTTAAGGATGATCCTGTAGGAGCAAAACCTATCGGAACTTCGCCTCTCAAGAGAGCGGATACCAGCTCGCCGCTGCCGTTATAGGTAACGGTTTTTTGATAGTTAAGTCCGGCATCTTTTTTGAGCAGTCTGGCTCCGATTTCGTCCAGGGATCCTACTCCGGTTGCACCGATCGTGGTGAGCTTTCCGGATTTGTAAGCTTCCAGTACTTCAGGGAAGGTATTGTACGGGAGATCGGTACGGGCTAACATGCAAACTGCGTCATAGGCATAGTAATTGATCGGGGTAAGGTTTCTCATATCAAAACCAGGGTTCAGAAGCATTTGAGCCAGGGGCTGTGAAGGGGGGTTAAAGGCGATGAGTGTATAACCGTCGGGTTTAGCTTGGAGGGCTGCACCGATACCTTTCATACCGGAAGAGCCTTCCATGTTATTTACAACCACCGGTTGGCCGATTATTTTGTATAAGGCGTTTGCTATCTGTCTGCAGAAAACATCGGTTCCGCCGCCGGCAGCAAGTGGGATGATCAATTCAATCTGTCTGTTGGGGTAGGTTTCTCCGTTTGCTCTGGTCAGTTTGATGGCTGTGCTATTATCTCTGGTCAGGGAATTGGACTTATCCCCTCCCGATGAACAGCCGGCGAGTGTAGCAATAACCAAAATAATTGCTAAGGACACTGCCATCCATTTGTGCATTTTTTTCATTTTGTTGTCTCCTCCTTACCATTCTTTTAAACAATACTGAATGTCCACGATTCTGTTTACGATGATTGCTTCTTGTTAAGGTCGTACATAGCTAGGATCTGTGCCCCAATTACCACAGTACTTACCCATCTCGATTACAGTTAGATAATCTGATTTTGCTGGGTTAATACTTTCTGAAGTTCGGTAATATTCACCTCCCTTGGTTTTACACCCGCCTTTATTGCTAATGCGGCGGCAGTCCCGGCTGCTTGTCCTGTAACAATACAGGCTGCTTGTGAACGGGTACAACCTTGTGCGATATAATCAGCAGATACACATCTGCCGGCAACCAATAGATTGTCTATTCCTTTGGGTAACATAGTGCGGTAGGGAATATGGAACCAGCCCTGTCCCCCAACTTCACTCAGCATAATCTGTTTTTTCCCGCCGTCCTTGTCATGGACATCGGCTACGCTGCCGTAGCGGCCGATTCCGTCTTCAAATGCCCTACCGGACAATACGTCTTCGGAGGTGAGATAATAATCCCCAATGATGCGCCGGGTATCGCGGATACCGACAAAGGGTGCGGTATATGCAAGATAGGAATCCTCGAAACCGGGAATATATTTCCGGTAGAAGGCTGCCATCTTAACGGCAATATCTCTCATGGCTATGGTTGCCTTGGTAAGCTGTATACGGTCGGTGGCATCGATATTGTAGGCCATATCATGGTTTACGGATACAAGATTGTAACGCATTTTTCCGTTTTTGAACTGTGGACGGACCATATAGGTAAGCGTTTCAAGGACAAGCTTTTCAGCATTATAAGGAAGCGGATAATCACCATTTTCCAGGGCTTCTTTGATCTTAGACTTAAATGGAAGCAGAGTTAATGGCTTCTCCTCTTCCCTAAGCTGAACAATCCTTTTCACATATTCGCGTCCGATATCATCAGCATGTTCCTGCATGTACTGTAAGATTTTGTCAAAATTGACATTGTCGATCGTGAAATACAGGGTAAGAGGCTGGCAATGTCCTTCATTTCCCAGTACATAGCTGGCTCCGGCATTGGCGCATACATCTCCGTCTCCGGTTGCGTCAATAGTTACTTTTGCGTTGATCTCGATGCGTTCCTTCAGATTTTCAACCACGATTCCGTTGACCGAGCTGTCCGATTTCAGGACATCCGTGGTCTGGGAGTAATACCAGATCTCGACGCCTGCTTCTTGTACCATTTGTTCAATGATCATCTTGGCCATTTCAGGGTCAAAAAACTGGCGGGTTGCCGCCTGCCCTTTTATTCCCCATGCGGAAGCAGCATCGATCATCCGGTCAACAAATTCCTGGGCAACGGAATAAACAAGCTGCTGATCAACGTAGGAACTTTCATATCCTGCAATTTTCATTTTTTTGTCTTCTAAATCCTTAGGTCCTTGCATGTGCCGCATGGAACGGATCATGTTAACCATCCCGCCGGAAAGCGTCCCCCCCAGATAGTCATGCTGCTCAACCAGTATAACTTTGGCGCCGTTTCTGGCGGCTGCAATGGCGGCGGCAAAACCGGCTGTTCCCCCACCGACAACCAGGACATCGGTCGAAATTTTTTTAGTCTCTTTTTTCATCGTTAAAATCATTACAGTACCCCTTTCATAAATCATCAAATATGTTTCTAAATTGTATTAACTTCATCCATTTCAATAATGAACTGTTCCAAATAAGCGCTATTCCCTTAAACTATTTGCACGAGTCAAGCTTGCTTATGGTGCTTGCAAAATGCAAATTATACCGTTAATCCTTTACCCTCGGGCGTCATGGAAGCCGCAACTCTGTAGCGGCTTCCAACGTCCGCGGTGACCCAATGTCATCATTGGAAAAACCTATGCTTTTTTCAGCTTTCTTTTTTCCCGGGCATTTTTGATATCCTCTGATGATAGGTATACGAGGTCTTTATGATACCTGGCAAAGTATTGATATACTGTTGCTGATTTTGTAACATGCCCCGGATCATTTCCATCACTTTTTGGAGAATGTTATTGCCTGCCATTTCGGCTAGCTTGAAATGAAAGAGTTCATCCAGATGGCTAAACGTGCTGTTATCATTGTTTTGAACGCATAATCCCATTTCCAGGATGTTGCTTTTGAGCTTAACCAGGTCTCCGCTGGTTGCGTTTTCTGTAGCGAGGACAACAATTCCCCGTTCGATATAAATCCTGGCTACCAGAAAGTCTTTCAGTGAGTTCGTATCTTTTCGTAAAATAGCTTCTACACAGTCAACAATTTCGCGTATGGATCCTTCTCTGACAAAAGTTCCATCACCGCGCCGAATTTCCAGAAGTCCAATAAAACATAATTTTTTAATAGCTTCTCTCAGAGATCCGCGGCTAACGCCCAGCATTTTAGACAATTCAGTTTCCGACGGAAGCTTTTCGCCCACGTTAAAGGTGCCGTCTTTAATTTTGTCAATAATGTAATCACTGATTTCATCCGAAAGATTTTTTCGTACAAGATTCTCTAAAATGGTTGCACCTTCTTCCTTAGATGTCTGACGTCTGATGTATTTAGGCAAGAAAAACTGCTTTTATTTGAATTCACCACCCCTCTTATTCTCAAATCTCTGTAAATGCTTCAATCCTTCATATTTTTCTTGTTTTTCGTTTGTAAAAAACAAGTATCGAGAAAACCTTTTTGATTTCCTTTCCGGTCATAGATAGGCCCGATCCTCCATAACACTGTTTTTCATGAGCCAGTGTCAATTGCGAGAGATTGGCGGTAAGCTCGGGATACTTTATTTCGAACACCTGGTTCAACCGCATAAGGTATTCCCGTGGGGTTTCGTTCTTGAGTTTCTTAAAGCCAATACGGCTCCCCCACCATAGATAGTAAGAAAATAAAGCTTTCATATTGGACGGTGGAATACCGATAAAATGAACCAGCGCCGCTTTTATCGAAGAAGACCATTTCCGAATAACATGATGCAATCGTATAAAGAATTCCCTCAGGGAGCTTGTAAGAACTGCGAAGTCGTTTTCCTTAAAGGCGTCCGGTGTAAGATTCCGCATTGATCTTAAAGAGAAGATAAAGTCCCGTACTTTTAAAAAGAGAATAACCAGAATAAGTAAGACCACCAAGGCGAGAATTGTCCAAAGCGGTACCATTACCCATAAGGGTGCGTACGTTCCATTGCCGGTCGACGGTGTTCCAAGAGCTTGTTGGTTGGCATGGCGAAGTGCCTCCGCAAGAGGATTGGGCTTGCCTGCCACCGGATGGCCCAACGATTTTAACCAATCCGCGATTTCCTTAAAAAATGCCAGAACTGAGTTTCCGACGAAGTGTTGAAGGGCCAATCCGAAAACACTGAAAAGACAAGCTATACCTGCAATGATCAAGAACAAGGGCGCCAGCGTGGTTGTGTTCGTTGCCTTGTTAGTCCGGATTACGCCGGAAGATTCATCACTTTTGATCATCCCCCGGCTCAAGAGACCTGAGGAAATGATAGCGAGGGGAATCAAGGATACATATGGAATGGCAAGGTCATAACGGAGTGACAAAAACATCCCCAAACTGCTTGTGATGATACCTATTTCCCAAAGCATGACTTTCGTTTTATCTTTAGGAGGTTCCAGAAAAGAATAAACCAGCAGGGACCATACCACGAAGAAAATAATAACAACGGGAAAAACCGCCAGCCCTATCCGACCGGTGACCCCCAATTCATAAAAGATTACAGGAATCACATTGAATAGAAGAAAGGAAAGCGCGTTAAGAATAATAAATTTTGGGCCTTTACGATCAGATCTGGATAAGAAATAATTTACACCATAGCAGAAGGCTACCATGACTCCGCACAGCCTCCAGGGGAGTATGGCAATTCCTTTGGAAGAAAGAAGAGCTGCTGCTAAATAAGTTATGGAGGTAATTTGTACCCAGCTGAATACCCCTGCCAAAATTCCCATCTCCATTCAATGTCAGCTTAACTGCATAACAGTTGCTTAAGCTTCAAGTCTTCATTCCATCCGGGTTTTAAAGAAATAATTTCGTCACCGTAACAAGCGGAATCTTCTAAAACAAGCCATTTTATCTGCCGAAACTTACCTGTTGCCTGTATTTTCCCGGCCAGGTTAGTGTTATATCTTGCAGAAAAAACAACCAAGGTTCCTGACCGCACTCCGATATGTTTAAACAGGTCCATGGGATCCGTCACAGGCAGATGGATGTCTTTTCTTGCCAAGTTAATTAAAAGCTGTCTGGTTTTTTGGGAAGGGCTTGTCGAATATGGGCCTGTGGACCAGGCAGGAGTTTTTTGATTTTCTGCGCCGGCATCCGTGATAAAATCCCATTCTTTACCGGAAGAACTGAGATACATTGCTAAGGAAGCAACTCCGCTTATCAGCAATTCCCAGGCAAAATCGCGTTTTTCTCTTTCCCATTTGCTTTGTTTCAGACTTTTTTCATTCAGATAAATGAAGGTTCGGGAAACCGCTTTTCCTTCCAGCAGGTTTGACTTCAGTACTTGAAACCGTGCACTGGCCGCCCAGTTAATATTTTTCAAAGAATCAGACGGCAAATAATCTCTTAAACCGGCTTTATAAGCAGGATCGGTAAATATAAAGTTATTATCCGCCAAATCCCCATTTGGACTTTTTATGCCAAATTCGGGCCAATTAAAAGCCAATAATCTTGGATAGACGATCACTTCCGTAAATCCGGAAAGGTCACGTTCACTGCGAAAAAGCGAGAAAGGGTCTCCGCTTACTATTTTAGAGGCGCTGACTTTATAGACCCCGCGTTTGAAAAGCTTGGTTTGTTGTTTATAAGAAACTTTCTCCCTGCCGGAAATCCAACCTACCTTGTAGATTTGATCTTCCGGCGGTTGGGATAGATCAACCTCAGAGCAGGATAATTCTGCTTCCTTTTGCACAATATTTCTTTGTATCCCCTCGGTTTTTAAATGTACCCATGGTATTGGAAGCCTTTTTCTATTCTGAAGATGAAATTCAATGGCAACTTCTTCTTCGGGAAAGACCTCCCGTACCGGGATGAACTCGGAAAGGGTAAACTTTTCAAGACTCCACCGGGTCCAGAAACGCGAAATGATAAGAATAATAAAACAGCTCATTAAAACCCAGATTAACTCCGTCCAGGCCAAGAGAATACTTAAGAAAAGCAGAATGCCCAGGCCCGCCAATCCATATTTTCCGAAAACTAAAGATCCATTATGAACGTGTACCTTACTCGTTCCTTTCACCCGGCATCATCCTTTTTATTCGATAGGGACTTCAGTTTCTTCTAAGATGGATTCAATTACATCCCGTGGACTTAATCCTCTGATCCGATCCTGAAAATTCAAGCTGAGGCGATGAGCTAAAACAGGTTTGGCCAGTTGTTTGATATCGTCGGGTATGACATAGTCTCTGCCGCTCAGCGCAGCCAGGGCTCTGGCTGCAAAAAATAAATTTAAAGTAGCCCTGGGGCTGGCCCCAACTACTGCTGCCGGATGGGAACGGGTAGAACGGCAAAGAGTAACCAGGTATTTTTGGAGAGGCATTTCCATGGTAATGGTCTGACAAAGGTTTTGAAATTGTACTATTTCCTCCGAAGACAGGATTGGTTTCAACTGTTCCAAGGGACTTTTCCCTCCATGGGCATTAAGTATGCTTATTTCTTCAGATTCTGAAGGGTATCCCAGGGAGAAACAAAGCAGAAAACGGTCTAGCTGGGCTTCCGGGAGTGGAAAAGTCCCCTCCTGCTCAATAGGATTCTGGGTAGCCATCACTAAAAACGGTTTCGGCAATATTCTGGTTATCCCATCGATCGTTACCTGGCCTTCCCCCATGCACTCCAATAAACTGGATTGTGTCCGGGGAATCGCACGGTTGATCTCATCCGCTAAGACGATATGATTTAAAACAGGACCCTGTCTAAACTTAAATGCTTGTTCCTTTTGATCAAAATAGGTATAGCCCGTAACGTCACCAGGCATTAAATCAGGGGTGAACTGAATTCTTTGAAAAGTACAACCGATACAGTGGGCTAAGGCTTTGGCGAGAGTTGTCTTTCCTGTGCCCGGCATGTCTTCCAGCAAAACATGGCCGCCGGCTAATAAAGACACCAGCAGAAGTTTAACAGATTCACTTTGTCCTAAGATTACTGTTCCGATTGCTGTCTGAATTTGTTCTGCACGTTGTTGAAGTATTGCGAATTGATTCATGCCTGAAGCTCCTCTGCGAAATTTATATCTGCGAAAGTTTTCTACAAAAGCCAAAAACTGTGTTGTTACGATAATTCCAACTGTCATTTAAACCTTAAAGTTGTTTTATCAGTTGCCTTTTGTTACGGCCTGAAGTTGGTTCTTGGCTGGAATTTCAGCTTCTTGCTCTGTTGCTTGGTTCTTGAAGTATTGTTTATATTTCTCTGTACCTTTAGTTTGTCCGTAACAGTTTGGCATTATTGCTTTTGCCATTTCGGTATTTTTGATTCATTATCTTGAACTAGATTTAGAACAGCCTCCTTTTCGGTGTTCATAATTGTTATTTTAATTTTATGCGTTAAAACTGATTTGTTTTTAATTGTTCGCATAGGTTCGAATGTGTTTATTATAGTCTGTTTTCTTTATTTCTGCAAGTTATCTTTTTCACTAGTGTTCATGATTGTTCTCTTTTGTTTAAGGTGTAAGAGTAAATTTTGACTTGAGCCTCAAAACATGTCCCACCATAGATTTAATTTTTGTGAAGCAATCTACCGAATGGAATATTTTCTACTAAATCCTGATAAAAGCAAAGAAGCTGTTGCCTTCTATTACCTGGCAACGACTTATTTTCCCTAGTGGTATCGTCAGCCCTGGATGGCAACTCTAACTTTCCAACTGTTCGATTGGTGCATTGAATCTTAAGGGCTCGTATCCTGTAAGTAAAAGTAAGAGACTACCTTATTCAAGGTAGTCTCTTATTACCTGGCAACGACTTATTTTCCCTAGTGGTATCGTCAGCCCTGGAGGTCTTAACTTCCGTGTTCGAGATGGGAACGGGTGGTACCCCTCCGGTATAATCACCAGATTATAATTTTTTAAGGAAGTTCAAATTCTTTGCC
>JAAYUV010000053.1 GCA_012517475.1 Peptococcaceae bacterium
AATCAAATCGGATTTACCTGACTGAATCAGGCCGGATTGGTATGACTGAACTGCTCCGGATTCATGTGTCTGAATTGGTCCAGAACAGTCTGTCGGGATTGACCGGATTAGCCTGTCTGAATCGGTCCGGAATATGCATAGTAGGAATCCCATGGCGTTTACATGCATAAATACTGGCCAAACAACTATAAGCTTCTTCAGGATATATTAATGCTGCACTTGGCTTGTATTGCCTTATGAACTTATCACAAAATTCAATCCTATATAAAATATCTTGGAGTATGGGGAGAAAATCAGTTGAGGCTATTGCTAAATATAACATTGCGTTAACATTGTATCTAGCCCGCATGGCGAAATCCATTGCAACGCTTCTCATCAGGAAACTCATAATATAAAGTTTAATCCCCTTACAACTTTTTTCCGAATGAATCAAGTTAGCTTCATATCCATGCTGAGATAAATATTCTTGGGAATAATGGTTGTCAACCAAGATACGATAATCAATGTCGTCATTGATACTGTTGAGTGTATAAATAAGTGGATCGAGAACATTTTTACCACCTATTACTTCTGCTACCGAAAATAATAACCTTTCTGGTTCTTTTTCATTTTTTATAGATTGTTGTTGAGAACTCACAAACGGTGTTGCCTTAAAAATATCACTAAAAATAAATAGCCTTCTAAAGAGGGGAAGTTTTTTAAACGTAAAATAGGATAAACGGTATAAAGAATATCTTAAATAATCAAACATATCGCGCTTTGTTCTAGGAAAAAGTGATTTGTTAACCCGAAAACAAGCAAATTCCGATGAATAAAAAGTTAAAAAAGGAAACATTGTCAATACAATATGAGCATCTGCAGTTCCATGATTGAAATCTTTCTGGCATAGAAAATCCACGGACAAAAAGTTCCGTAGTTTTCTTATCATATCATCACGAGTTCCCCGTGCTATGGACTGATCTTGGATTTTTAAACAAAAGAATTTATCACAAACTTCTTGCCAACTAGAAAATATCTCTCCTGTACGTTTAAATAATAAACTATCTTCTTTCTCGGTTAAAAGCGTACGGCACCAAGGAACATCTATACCATTTTTTTTAAGTTCATAACTGATTACATGATCCGTTGTATAAACCCTTATTCTTTTTGAATCATAGCTTTCAGAACAAGTTTGGATAAATTCACAAACAGATTTTAAAGCTTCTGAATTAATAAGCTCAGAGTAATTAATTTTGATAATATAAACATTTATTTTGGTTCTCACTTTATTACTTACCCGTATCCCTCTATTGTTCAGTCAATTATTCTTAGCAGTTGTAAAACCCTTTTAGTTGTCTCTTTCAAAGCCGGCGCCTTACCAAGGTTACTCTTTATTCTATAACCGAGTTCTGAATTCAAAAAACCCATAGCTTTTTTCTTAATAAAGCCTGGCGGCTTCGACCAATAGCCTAATTCAACGTTTATGATAGTTGTGTATTTATCCCTCATTGCCACTAACTTTTCATTTGGCCAGTTCGTAAAGTTAATTCGAATCTTGTTAAACCCACCCTCCAGTGATTCGAGATAATCTTCCTCATTTTTGATCAGGCCACTGGCAACCGCATCATCATAAAGCTTTGAACCCGGGAGAGGCGTAATAAAACCAAAGCCACCCCCCCGCATACCCTGACGCACCTTAGTATGTAAACCTTTATACAATCTGGCAGTGTGTCGTAATGTTAGCCAGTTTTCTCCAGGGAAACCAATAATCATTTGTGGGTTGACTACTAGCCCCGCTTCTAATGCAACTTCGAATGTTTTTCTTATCTTCGCTGCAGTTTGTCGCTTATTCATAGCCGCAAGTATTTTATCAGAACCGCTTTCTACTCCAAAACTGACTGTATGACATCCTCCTTCCTTAATGACCTTCGCCATTTCTAAAGTGAAGGTGTCGATTCGCCCATTACATGACCAGCGCAACTTATACTTTTTCATTAAAAGGGAAATTTCAGTGGCTCTTTTTAAATTAAGCAATACAAATTCATCTATAAACATGACATAACCGAGATTGGGTATTTGCTCTTTCATTGAGACTATCTGTTTTTCGATGAAATCTATCGGGTATAAACGGAATTTTTCAAATTGCTTGGAACAAAATGTACAGGAAAAAGGGCACCCTCGGGCACTCATTGCATTTCCTGTCCGATATTCATCCATCATCCAGGTATAAGCCTCTAAATCAATCCCCTCATAGCTGGGTAACACCTGATAAGCGGGGTCGTTAAGGTCGATTTCGACAATTGGGTGTTTAACAATCTCAACATTTAAACAGACTTCTATTTTTAGATCTAAAGTATTATCTTGGTATCCTTCTGATTTCCGGTAAGCTATACTAGGAATTCCTGTTAGATCTTTAAAATCTGTTTTTAATAAACCGGGAAGAGTGTTTTCTGCTTCGCTAAGAATGGCTATGTTAGCTGCTGTTTTTGTTAACAGATTTAAGTAATTAAAATGTGCCAGACAACCACCTACCACAATCTTCGTATCCGGCCAGGTTTCCCTGCATTTTTGTGCAAACCACTTAACATAAGCGTATTGTGTCGACATTGCAGAAATTAAAATTGCAGAAAAACGCTTACTCCGATGTTCAGAAAGAAAGGTCTGAACCTGATGGCGCTCAAGATTCTGTCCTTGAATATCTAAGATGGTTGGGATAAATCCCTGTTCACGTAATATCCTATTTACAATTCCAAATCCAATTGGCAAGGTATCGCTGCCTCTTCTATCACTAGGATTGTGAAAATACGTATGGGGATGTACAAGTAGTATCTCCCTTACCTGATCTCTATTTTGCATTATTGCCTCCTAAAACAGGTCTATTATTTATGAATGGTTAAATAACTTTGCTACTAAATCTTTTACAGACTTATGAATGCTTAATGGTTTATTAATAATTCCCTGGGAGTAATCGTAGTATTTTATAATGGTAGGTCTACTTTTTTGAGGAGTTCTTCCTCTTCCGTGAAAATCGGAAATCTCTACTTCTCTCGATGAAAAATACCTGTCCGCATCTTGTCTAGTTCCTTTGTATCCTATTAGCAATGAAATTCCCGGACTTTCTTTCCAATAATACAGATCCAGTAATATTATCCCTACTGATGCGAGTTGTTTCTCAATAAGTCCAATACAATGTGGGTTTTGGTTATACGTGATTCCCCCACAGTAACTTTGAAGAATTAATAATCCTCCTGGGGCAAGCAGTTGGCCCGTTACGTCAATAGTAATTTGATGAAATGGTAATTCATTGTTTGGCCATTTATGATCATTCCTAGCCAGGATATCTGCTGTTCTTATCTCATTTGGTGTAAAACCACTAAAATAAATCACTTCAAAATCTTCTTTATATTCATTAACATTTCGAGCATCGCCGATGTAGTAAACAAGATTTTCATCTTTGGAAACTGGTGTCTCTAGACCTGCAAGATAAGATTCTATTACGTTATCTTCATCAATATCAACAAATGAAAGCATATTGTTACCAATTTTATACAACCAATATTCTTCATGCCCATATGAACCACCGATTGAAATAATACATTTATTAAAGAGTCCATATCGCTTAATTAGTATATCCATAGGTTTTTGGCACTTAAGATAGGAATCTACAAAGATCTCTTGGGATAGCTTTGGCTTACCCGTTTTTAAACCATCATAGAATTCATGAGCAGATACTGTATAACGTTTCATCCAATACCATCCTTTTTTTATACTTCTTTTATTATAGACATATATCTCTCTGCAACCAGTCCATCGGGTTTTCCCCATTCCATAGAGGACTCTTCCTGCTGGAGCTTAAGCTGGCTCAAATATCTTTCATTATCAAGCACCTGCTTTACGGCATTAACAAAATCTTGTAAACTATTCACACAGATAATACCACCAAGGTCTTCATAATCTTCATCTTTATATTGAAACACATCGTAATTAATGACTGGAACACTGCAGGAAATCGCTAAACGTATGGCGGAGGACGTAATAGAAATAAATAAATCTGAGCATGGCAATAGCTCACAGATCGGTCGCAAAGATACTTTAGAGCAATCATTTTCTAAATATTTTACGCCCTCATATCTTAGTCGAGGATGTAAAGTGTATACAGTCCTGATATTTTTATAACAATTTAAAGGAGAAACTAAGGCTCCAATGATTTCTCTATGTGTTCTAAATTCGCATTCGGTACGATTAGAAAAGTCAAATTCATCTGGTAATGAGACTAGAATAATCTTAATTTCCTCTGAATAAGAAAGGCTAAGTTCTTCGCAAAGACTTAACCTTTCTTTTTCACGATTTTGAAGAAGCCTGTACATGGTATCATGTTGTAAAGAACCTACAATTCTCAATTTGTTTTCAGGAATCCCTTCTTTTTTAAACAGCTGAAAAAAATGATGGCTTTCTACGACAACTATTTTTGATGATCCTAAATTATCAATCCAAGGATATTCTCTTTCGATATTATACCTATGAGAAGCGAGAATCCATCCAATATTCGCTCTCATTATTCTTTTACCTTTGTATTCATATATCCATTTTGGAAATTTTTTTAATAAGAGTTTATTCAAAACCCGATTTGCATCAAAATGGTAGAAAATATCCGCTGGCAGATCATAGAACCATTTAACAGTAGACTCTGCCTTTACAAAGCAAAATGGTATATCTATAATAGGAATACCCCTTTGCTTTGCATAGGAAAAAACAGGATCAAAAAAATATCCTACAGTTTCTATTGGTACAAAAATCACAGCTGGATCATAAAAATCAACAATTCTATTAGTGGAAATAAATTTGGTTACCCGTCGATATTCCTCAACATTAGCTCTAAAAAATCTGTAGTAGTTTTTAAATACTGAAGGTATAATATTTTTAACCTGTCGTTTTAGCCAACTTAATCTTTTAATATTACTGAGATTATAATTTATTTTAGACTTATCATCTACCATTCTATGATCTTTATTGTACGCCAAGGTCTCCCAGTTTTTACTACTAACACAATCTATATTTTCAGTATTACATTTTTTGTAACAAACTTTGTTATCTTGTTCTTCATCAAAAACAAATATAGGATTGTAGATATCACACTTTTTTAATAATTGAGCAAGTAAAAATAACTCCTGAAACTGGGTAGGAACAGCACAGAATAATAGAACATTTTTTTTCACTCTAATGCCTTACCTCCTTAATCCAGTCAGTTTAAATCAAAAAAACTCTTTTTAATGTTGATTTTCTCACTTTTAAAATAATCCTTTAAATGCAAAACAATTTTTTCAGATACATTACCATTACCATATGGGTTTATTATATTTCTGATATTAGCTCGGAATGTCTCACTTTGAACAGTCTTTATTGCCTTGGAAATATTCTTATGATAAGGATCACAGTTAATGACAGATTTTGCTTGAATTCGTCCCTTTTGCCTATCCCCTATATTAATTGTAGGAATATTAAATGACGGTGCTTCAATAATTCCGCTAGATGAATTACCCACTACGGCTAAAGTATACTTCATAGCACTTAAATACTTGATCTGACCCATTGAAGTAAAAGCTATACTTCTAACCGGGTCTCTTGCAACATATTCATCAATCATTGAATTGATGATTCTGCCATCTGTATCTGCGTTTGCTTTAGTGAAAATGATTTTAAATTCTTCTTTATACTCATTTAAAGCTTTAAGTAATTCAGAAAATTGAGTCTGTGCAGTGTTATTCTCTAACGTTACTGGGTGGAAAGTTACCAATATATATGGTTTATCTAACTTAAAGTTAATATCCTTTTCTAAATCTTCTTTAGATAAAAGCTGCATTTTATTTATATTTTCTATCCCAATAGCACCAACATTAAAAACCCTTTCGGGATTTTCTCCTAGTTGAATAACCCGTTTTCTATATTCTTCAGTGCTTGTAAAATGCAAAAAACTCATTTTTGTAATAGAGTGCCGGATTGCTTCATCGATCATACCTTCTGTTGTTTCCCCGCCATGTAGATGAGCTATGGGTATCCTAGCAGTCATAGCTGCAACACAGGCTGCAAAAGTCTCATATCGATCTCCTAGAACGACAATCATATCCGGTTTTGTAGCTTCAAAATAATCTGCAAAACCACTTATACCCAGAGATATGGATTTGGATATCCCCACATTGGTATCAGAGCTTAATAAATTCTCTATTTTAACATCTATATTAAAACCATCTTTTTTAATTTCTTTATATGTCAATCCAAACTCTGGAGATAAATGCATTCCAGTCGCAGCAATTTTTAAATCGAATTGATCATCTTCAGCCAATTTTGTTAATAACGGATATAACAATCCATAATCTGCTCTGGTTCCGGTAATGACACATATTTTTTTTCTTTTTTGCGTAAATGTATGATCCTTCATTTCTCGCCCTTCAAACTAAATAATTTGTTTAAAGTTCAATCAAATCATCTTCAAAATAATCTTTTTTTGCCTTATTACCAATGACATCAAACCATTTAAGTGGCGACATTCCATTCCCAGGTCTCTTTACGGCAAGGTTTTCTTCAGTAAAAAGCTCGCCCTTCTTAATATGTTTTTTGGCAACGATACTTTTTCTAACAATCTTTATATTATCAAATTCCGATAAGGACGGTTCCTTAACTCCACTGCCCAAAGCCTTTTCCACATTTCGTATGGAGTCAATCATTGCTTTAAGCTCGTTTGGTTCAAGACTTGCTAGATGGTCAGGACCATTCAAGCTCTTATCAAGAGTAAAGTGTTTTTCAATAACTTCTGCACCCAAAGCTACTGCTGCAATAGGCACTTCGATTCCAAGAGTATGATCAGAATAACCAACTTTACAGTGCAATGCATTTTTTAATGTCGTTATTGCCAGAATGTTTGCGTCAGTATATGGTGTTGGATATTGGGTATTACAATGAAGAATAGTTATATCCGGCGCACCGTTTTTCTCTAAAACCTGAACAGCAAACTCTGTTTCTTCAATACTGCTCATTCCCGTTGATAATATTACAGGCTTTCCTTTTTTTGCGATTTTAATTAAATAAGGCAAGTTCGTTATTTCTCCCGATGGAATTTTGAACCGTTTCATTCCGATGCTATCAAGGAAATCAATGGTTTCAAAATCAAACGGGCTTGAAAGAAATTCTATACCGGTATGGTCAGAATAATACTTTAATTCCCTAAATTCCTCAAAACTTAAAGTCAATTTCTGAAGCATATAAAATTGGCTCTCATCATTATTTGTGTTTTTTAATTGGTAATCAGCTTTAATTGCTTGTTTGGTGACCAGGTTCTTTGGAATAAATGTCTGAAATTTTACAGCATTCGCGCCAGCAGCTTTAGCAACTTCGATTAGTCTTTTCGCATTATCTATGTTCCCGTTATGATTAACTCCAGCTTCAGCTATAACATATGTACCCATTTTTAGCTCGAAACCTCCTTACAAGGGTTTCCATAGGCTATTGTATGATCTGCGATATCATGGGTTACCACACTTCCTGCGCCGATTAGTGTTCCTTGTCCAATTGATAGACCTTCAATAACAGTAGCATTTGCCCCAATATGAGTGTCATTTCCAACCGTAACATCACCGCAGACTACAGCGTTCGAAGAAATATGGGTAAACTTCCCGATATTACATCCATGCTCAATAACGCTAGCCGTATTGATGATAGACATATCTCCAATTTTGCACCCGGCATTAACAACGACTTTTTTTCCAATAAATATCCCTTCACCAAGTATAGCATTCTTACTGACTACTGCAGATGGATCAATGATATTTGGTAATGTAAAACCTATTTTCTTAAGTTTATAATATAACATTTTCCTTAGAGCCGTATTTCCAACACTTCCAATTGTAACAGCTGAATACTTAACCCCTGTATTTAAAATATCTACAAGGGAATCGTCTGTGCCGATAATTTCATGCCCCATAATCTGTTTGCCAATGTTTTGATTCAGGTCAACTACACCACAAATATCGTATTCACCAACTGACTGAATAACATCGACAACACTAATTGCGTGGCCCCCACCGCCAACTAATACGATCTTTTTCAAAGTCACACCTCAAGTCTTTTTTTCATCTCTTCTAATTCCTCTATCTGACCCATATCCATCCAGCATTGCTCATTAATAGGATATATCCCAACTTTTTGCTCACTAAGACGATATTTATCAAATATCTCTGGGAAACTGACTGAAATGTCAGGATCAAGTTCCTCAATCACCCGAGGTTCAACGATATACATCCCGGTATTAGTCAGAAATGCATATTCCGGTTTTTCTATCATACTGTGGATTCTTCCCTGATTATCGAGATTAACAATACCATAGGGAATCGTAATATGTTTAAAAGCACAAATCATCGTAATAACGTTTCCCTGTTTCTTATGAAACTTGTAAATGTCGTGATAGTCAGCATCAATCAAAATGTCACAGTTAGAGAAGAAAAAGGTGCTATTAACCTTTCCCTTTAATAAAGATAGGCCTCCGCCTGTTCCTAACGGAACTAATTCATCAACATATTTAAGATCATAATCTTTATCAAGATCATTAAAATACGATTTAATCATATTCTTTTTGTGATTTAAAATGAGATAAAATTCTGTACACCCAAAACCCTTGAACCTATTAATAATATGCTCTGTTATCGGGAGATCCCCAATCGGAATTAGCGGTTTAGGTAGAACTTTCGTATAAGGGTGTAGCCTGGTTCCCAACCCTCCAGCCATGATGACAACTGGGGCATTTATGATGTTTTTTTTATTTGTAATCTCCAAATCATCTGCAAAAACTAATGATACAATCTTTCGTTCCTCATTAACGATTGGCAGGGCTCTTATGCAATATTTCTTTAAGAAGTCCTGCGCTTTATTCTTTTGGTTCTCAGGAATAAATTTCGGGGAATAATTTGCAATCTTATGAACCGGCTCTTCAAGGGAACCCCCGCGTAATATATGTCTTCTAATGTCACCATCGGTAATAACAGCTTTTAATTTATTTTCCGGTGCAATAAAAATTACTTGTTTTGCTGTCTTATCGAGTAGTTTCATAGCCTCTAATACAGAATTATCTTCATCAATGAGCAAATTATTGATATTCATTATATTTCCCTTCTTGCATGAATAGTTAATCTATATACTTTATTGATGCTGAAAAATCTATTACGTATTATCGCATTTTTTTATTATATTTGAAATATAATCTACCTCTTCTGTACCAAGGTTGCTCGAGCACGGAATATTAACCAAGCAATTTTGGTAATAGACTGCTTTTTCTATTTTATAACTTTGATAATCTTTATAAGGTTTAAGATGATGAATAAGTGTCCACACCGGTCTTGCTTGAATCCTGCTTTGATTTAAATAACTGATCATTTTGTCCCGATGATTGGTCAGCATACTATAAAACCAATAGTTTGGCCGAATTTCCTCTCTAAAAGGCAAAAGATTAATCCCCAATTCCTGATACCTGAGATAATTTCTTTTCTTTGTTTCAATAAAACGCTCTAATTGTTCTATTTGTCCCAAGCCCAACGCTGCTTGTATATTAGTCATCCTATAATTGTATCCAATTTCATTGTGTATAAAATAGAGTTCGTCATCCTTAGCCTGTGTTGAAAGATATCGTGCTTTTTTAAGCAGTTCTTGATTCTTGGATACCAGCATTCCGCCGCCGCCTGTTGTGATTATCTTATTCCCGTTAAATGAGTAAACCCCTATATCCCCTATCGTCCCGGCATGACATCCTGTAAATTTTCCTGAAATATAGTAAGTTCCAAGCGCCTCAGTAGCATCTTCAATAATTCGCAAATTATAATGATTCGCTATTTCGGTAATAGACCCCATATCTGCCATGTTGCCAAACACATGTACTACCACAATCGCTTTAATTTTTTTACCGCTTTTATTATTAACCAGATTTCTCCCATCAAAAATGCATTCATATTTGCAAAAATCCGCTAATTTAACAGGATCTAACGTTAAATTTTCATCACAGTCCATAAATATTGGAGTTGCGCCAAGATAACGAACAGGATTAACTGATGCAATAAAGGTTAAGGACGGCACAAAAACTTCATGTTCTGAAGTAATATCGCATGCCATAAGAGCAAGATGAAGTCCCGCAGTTCCGCTTTGGCAAGCCACTGCTTCCCTGCATAGGACATATTCTGCAATTCTTTTTTCAAAATCAATAATGAACTTTCCTGCAGATGAAACCCACTCTGTCTCTATGGCTTCTGTAACATAACGTAACTCATTGCCCTTAAGGTTGGGAACGGAGAGCGGAATATAACGATCCATCACAAATACCCCTCAATCACTAGCTTTAAACATTATAGATATCAGCTTTATATCGAGTTATATTATCCTTGAAAAATTGGATAGTCTCAGCTATTCCTGAAGTAAAATCATATTTAGGAACCCAATTTGTCAATTTTTTTATCTTTTCGTTTGATCCCAGAAGCCTGTCAACTTCGCTCTTTTCAGGGCGTAAACGTTGCTCATCGCAGACTATTCTCGCCTGTGGATTGATTTGCCGAATTATTTCTTGAGCTAGATTGCCAATAGAAATCTCACTTTGCGTAGCAATATTAATTTCTTCTCCGATGGTCTTTTCACTATGGGCGATAGACATAAACCCTGCTACTGTATCTTTAACGTAATTAAAGTCTCTAGTAGGGGTAACCGTACCTAACTTGATCTCTGTATATCCTGCCAGTAACTGAGTTATGATCGTAGGTATAACCGCCCTGGCAGATTGTCTGGGTCCATAAGTGTTAAAAGGCCGTACAATCGTAACCGGTAAATTAAAACTCCTGTAAAAACTCTCGGCCAAACGGTCTGCACCTATCTTAGTGGCAGAATATGGAGACTGTCCTTGATAAGGGTGATTCTCATCTATCGGTACATATTTAGCTGTTCCATATACCTCAGATGTCGATGTTACAAGTAATCGGTCCGTTTCTGCGTCCCTGCAGGCCTGAAGCACATTAAGCGTACCTTTAATGTTTGTATCTACATAAGAATCAGGCGAGTGGTAGGAGAAAGGTATTGCAATAAGTGCCGCTAAATGGTACACCTGATTAACCCCTTTAACAGCCTGCCGCACCCCATTAGGGTCACGAATATCACCTACGAATATTTCTATATTATCAAGAATTGATTTATCAAATGTGTCTAGCCATCCCCAGCTATTAAAAGAATTGTAAAAAACAAAAGCTCTAACATCATATCCTTCAGCAACTAGCGCTTCTACGAGGTGACTGCCAATGAATCCGTCAGCTCCTGTAACCAATACTTTATTATATCCCAATAAGATCATCTCATTTCGTTAACATATATTCTTTATTGGTTGGTTTTTATTTATTATTTAAGATAGAAGCTTGAACAAGAAATATTTAATAAAATATTTCTTGTCGCCTAACAGTAATGCAATTAATACTTTAATATGGTATCTATAATTAACCCTAAACAGGTATGATATACTTATATTTCTAATGTGCTTCAGGAATTTTATTCTTGAGATGAATTTTGGTTCTAACGATAGCATCACATTGCATTTACCATATTTAACAAGAAAAAGTAAGAAACCTAAATCCATCCCCTTTTGGTTAAGAGCAAAATCGCTGTTTAATAAATAGATATTAAATTGATTATAGTACTCGAGATTTCTGCCTATAAGTTTCTTTTGTTTAGCCAAATACATATCATACGTGATATTGGATTTCCCCAAATTATCATTATTTGCGTGTAATCTGTATTGAATAAGCGGTTTTTCAGTGTAAGCAATCCTTCCCAAACTGCTGGCTGCTACCCCAATCCACCAATCTTCAAAAAGTAATGTTTTAGGGATAGGAAAGACTTCGTCGCATATTTCTTTCGTGATTAATATCGTTCCCCCTGAAATTTGATTGCTTAATATTAAGTCTTCCAGTTGAATATTTTCTTTCAGCTTAATTTTTTCTCTTTTCCAAAACGAATGATGAATAACTTCCAGCTTTTCATTAACTATCTCCATATCCCCAAAAACCAGGACAGCATTGTTTTTTTTCATTATTTCGATTTCATGTTCTATTCGATAGGGAAAGCAGACGTCATCCGCGGCTTGTATGGCAATATATTTACCCTTTGCTAACATGATGCCTTCATTGATAGCGGTTACTTTTCCTGCATGCTTGATATTCTTCAGTTTTACCAGTTCATTTAGGCTAACGATCTCTGACACCACTGAAGCGGTTTTATCATTAGAACCATCGTTTACTACTATAACTTCCACGTTTCTATAAGACTGGCTGCAGCAGCTCTCTATGGATTCCCGAATAAACTTTTCTGCATTATAGGCGGGAATAATAAAACTAACCAGCTCCTCGTTTTTGATCAGACTAGTCACAGCTTTTCCCACCACCATTGATTATCTAAATACCATTGAATTGTGGATTCCAGACCCTTTTCAAATGTTTCATTTTCTCTCCGCCATCCTAACACAGTCATAATCTTGCTGCAATCAACAGCATATCTCCTGTCGTGGCCCAATCTGTCTTCTACAAAAGAAATAAGACTGTCATCTTTATTTAAGTACCTTAATATATATCGGACAACATCAAGATTAGTTCTCTCCGAGCTGCCCCCAACATTATAAACCTCGCCGTTTTCTCCTCGATGCAACACCAAATCTATGGCCGCGCAATTATCTTTAACATACAGCCAATCCCTGATCTGCAAACCATCTCCGTAAACAGGCAGACTTTTATTGTTAATTGCATTAATGATCATAAGGGGGATAAGTTTCTCGGGAAATTGATAGGGGCCATAATTGTTTGAACTTCTGATGATATTAACCGGCATGCCATAAGTATTATGATAAGCTCGCGCAAGCATATCGGCTCCCGCTTTACTGGCTGAATAAGGGCTATTCGGAGCAATTAATGACTCCTCAGTAAATTTTTCATTGTTCCCGATTGTTCCATATACTTCGTCGGTAGAAATCTGTATATATTTCTGAATGTTATTTTTCAGGGCCGAATTTAATAAAACCATTGTCCCTTCTACATTCGTCTTTATAAAAACATATGGGTCCCTAATACTGTTATCAACATGAGATTCAGCAGCAAAATTGACAATGCAGTCAATTCTTTCATCAGTTAAAACTTGATTAACCTTGATGCTATCCTTAATATCACCTTTTACAAATTTATAATTAGAATAGCCTTTTAAATGAATAAGATTATTCGGATTTCCCGCATAAGTCAGAAGATCATAGTTAACTATTTTATAGTTTTCATATTTAGTTAACATGTGGCTGATAAAATTACTGCCAATAAACCCTGCTCCGCCTGTGACTAATATATTCACAAATTTCTTCCTTTACACTAAATTATTAAACCATAGTTCCCTTATTTTAATTGACTAAATGCCTTTAGCCCCTTGTCTTTTTCCGATAAAATGACTTCATTAACCTTGTCTAACGGCCATTTTATACCTAGCGTCGCATCGTTCCATAAGATTCCGTCTTCATACTCCGGATAATAATAATCTGTGCATTTATATGAAACCACGGCTTCTTGAGACAATACTAAAAAACCATGAGCGAATCCCGCAGGAATATACAGCTGTTTTTGGTTATCTGATGACAAATTGATCCCAAACCATTGACCATACGTGTTGGAATTATTGTCAATATCTACGGCGACATCAAAAATTTCTCCTTCTAAAACCCGAACCAGTTTCCCTTGAGGAAACTTTCTTTGAAAATGGAGTCCTCTTAGAACCCCATGCCTTGATCTTGACTGATTATCCTGAACAAAAGAAGTCATTAGTCCGGCCTTTGAAAACTCTTTATAATTATAAGTTTCCATAAAATATCCCCTGGAATCGGCATGTACTTTAGGGGTAACTACACAAACTCCCTCAAATTCAGGAATAAACTGAAAATTCGCCATGGTCATTGCTACCTATTTCTTTCTATATATGATTTGCGGCAATGTCTTTGAGATAATTACCATATTCGGTTTTTGCATAATTATCTGCAAGGACAATTAAATCTTGACGAGTGATATATCCCCGTCGATAGGCTACCTCTTCAATACATGAGATATATAGACCTTGTCTTTTTTGAATCGTCTCCACAAAACTGCTTGCCTCATGAAGACTATCGCTTGTACCGGCATCAAACCAAGCCATCCCGCGCCCCATTAGCTCTACCCGTAAACTATTATTTATTAGGTACTCTTGGTTTACAGTCGTTATCTCCAGTTCTCCGCGAGCTGAGGGTTTAATCTTTTTGGCGATTTCTATTACCTTATTATCATAAAAGTATAGGCCTGGTACAACATAATTTGATTTTGGTTTTTCCGGTTTTTCTTCTATCGATATAACATTTCCAAAGTCATCAAACTCGACTACACCATATGGTCTGGGATTCTTAATAAAATAACCAAAAATAACGGCGTTGTTTTCCTCTTGAGTAGCCCTCAGCAATACTTGAGAAAAACTTTGTCCATAAAATATATTGTCCCCCAGTATTAGCGCTACTCTATCTTTACCAATAAATTTTTCTCCAATAATAAAGGCTTCAGCGAGTCCTTTTGGCTCTCTTTGCGATGCATACTCAATTGATAATCCAAGCTGTTTACCATTCCCGAACAAACCTTTATACAGATCAATAAATTGCGGGTTGGATATGATCAAAATCTCACGTATCCCAGCAAGCATGAGCGTCGATAAAGGATAGTAGATCATAGGTTTATCATAAACAGGAAGCAATTGTTTTGAAATTACTGCGGTCAATGGATATAGCCTTGAACCAGAACCGCCCGCAAGAATAATACCCTTCAAAGCGTTTTTCTCCCTCACAATTTTTAAATCTCGTATTAAATTTTTTTACAAAAGTCTTAAGTAATCCTTCAATGCGCTTTTATAACTCCTTAAAGGCGCATAACCTAGTTTTAGCCATTTATTGTTCTTTAAAATAGAACAAGACGGCCGAATTGCAGCTCTGTTCAGATCTTTGGATTGAATAGGGGTAAGCTGACATCCTAAATTTTGTTCTTTTAAAATAGTTTCCGCAAACTCATACCAAGTACAATATTCCGAATTCGTAATATGGTAAATCCCATATTCAGCTGCCGGATCAGAAATTAAACCAAACGTTGCTTTTGCAAGATCTTTCGTAAACGTCGGGGAACCAACCTGATCATCGACTACACTCAGTTCAGTGGTTTCTTTTGCTTTATTTACAATTGTTTTTACGAAATTTCTGCCATTTTGTCCAAACAACCAGGAGGTTCTTACTATCCAATATTTTTCCAGTTCCCGGCTAATTATTCTTTCAGCCTCAAGTTTTGTTTCCCCATAATAGTTGACAGGTTTTCCTTCAGCGGATTCTTCGTATCCCGAACTATTACTGCCGTCAAAAATATAATCCGTACTAAAAAAAAGAAGAGCTATATCAAGTTGTCGGGAGATTGTAACAAGGTTACTTGTTCCTAAAACATTAACATTATAAGCCCTTTCCCTGTTTTTCTCACAGAGATCAACATCTGTATACGCGGCAGAATGGATAATAATTTTCGGTTTTCTAGATGCAATGTATTGATAAGCACTGCTTTTATCAGTAATATCAAATTGCTCTGTGCCGCATGCCCAGATATCATGCCTCAATGCAACACCAGCTTGCGCCAGATCCGAACCAAGCATCCCTTTACAGCCTGTTATTAAAATTTCAGACACTGGATTTTACCTCAAGTTAATTAATTTATCTTTCAAATTCAATCATGTATTGCCTATTCAATCATTTTCAATTCGCTTTGATTGTTTTTGAGCGTAAATATTTTCGTTTCACTTAACCGAGATAACCCTATACCTAAGAATATCCAAAAAAATAGCTGGTATCCTATATTTGCGTCATTAAACATAGCCTGTAACAAGAATGCCATAAAGCCCAGGAATATTGAAAGATCCATTACATTTTCATCTGAAAAATCAGCTGAAAATCTCTTAAAAAATTTAACTATATAGCTTACAATAACAACAATCAAGATTAACAGTGCTGGTATACCCATGCTATATGCTATCTCAAGGAACATATTATGGGGTTTATCAACTATCGTTTTTCCGTCTATAAGGGCCGGTATTTTAGCAGGATCATATTGCGGATATTCAAATGCTAGGGTGTCAAACCCATAGCCAATAATCGGTTTCTGTAAAATTAGCTGTATAGTTTGTTTCCAGATATAAAATCGTCCCGTTCCCATTGATATTCCTGGCTGAGGAAGATTTAACTCATCTTCTTGCAACTGAGAAATTATTTTAGCTGTATTAATTCTGTCTACTTCATAGGTAAATCTCTGTTCAATTCTACCGGATAATAGTCCTGTCGACACTATAAAAAGGACAACAACTAAAACTGTATAAATTTTATACTTTTTAAAAATAACATCGGGATATTTTATTGCAGCAAATACAGCTATTGCAACTATAGCCAACCCTACGACCAATAAATACGCTATTGGCTCATCAATAAGTTGTTTTGAAACATCAGGGTTAATTTTATTTAATAATATAAATGAGATAATTAATGTTAGTAAGTTTAAGCTTAAAATTTCTATATTTTTTAAGCGTTGTTTTCCGTATAGTATTACTCCCGCTATCAGTATTAAAGAAAAAATTATTGTCACCATACCGCTCATCGACAATGAAGTAAACACCATCATAGCCGCAAAAATGCTCATAATAAAACTGATAGCCTTTGCAAATTTATTTTTACCCCATAGAGAATAGACCAAGAAAACAGTATATAATATCGATGCCATGCCACTGATATAGTTTCCGTGACTTAAAGTGCCCACAAAATAGCTGGTAGAAGCTATTTGCATCTGACCACCGGCATATTGACCTGAACCAATTAAAAATCTCACAAAAGCAGGATCGTTTAAGACTTTCACTCCAGAAATATATAAAATTCCGAATACTAAATTTACCACCGTGATCGGAATTAATGCGTAAATTAAATAGTAAAATTTATTTCCTTTAATCTTAATATTCGCGGTAATGAAGGTTATGAGCAAACAAGCAAAAAATGTTAATAAACCTTCCCGTCTTTCCGGCAGCCCAAAAATTGAAAAGTATTTATATTTAGATAGCAATACAGATAGGAGAGAGAAGCACATTAAGCAATATAAAGAAATATTCTGTACATTGATCTTAATGTTTTTTCTATTAAATAATAAATCATATAGGAATAAAATAAATATAAGACCAGTCATTACGAGGATAAAAATAAACTTATAAGATGAAAAAGAATCCGTTGTAAAGTTCGTATAATAATAAACGGGAACCGCTATTTTGGGAGAAATTAAACGATTCAAATAAATATGAAAAAGTAACGGTGTTACGCTGATTAGCACAATAAGTAAATTCCATATAAGCCGATCACTTCCGTCATATTTCTTTTCTTCTATTTTTTCTTCTTTGGCCGCATTATCGACATTTTGAAACTTAATATTATTTTTTATTACTTTCTTTACTTTTGCCATTTTCACGTCTCCGCAATCAACTTACTTATTTTGTTAGATTTTTATTGTTAAGGGCTATGGTATTAAGGTTTTTTTCAGCCCACTCTTTTAATTTTTGATTGGTGGTTATTTGAACAAGCCGTTTCAGATATTTCTCAGCGGTAGTTAAATCACCTTGTTTAAGCTTAAGGTAAGCATAATCCTTTAAATAATCATCCAGTGTAACAATCGCTGGAAATAAAGTCCGGGCCTGAATATAACATTTCTCTGCCTCATCCAGTTTCCCTAACCCTACTAAAGCATTGCCCTTCATCCAAAATATGGTCATGCTGTCAGAATAATCCTGATATGATAATAGCCTGTCAAATGTATCCAAAGACTCGGAATACTTCCCCCTCACAACATATTTCTCAGCGACCGAGTATTCCTGATAATCGTTATTCCATGTCTTATTTTGCCTTTCAGCTATTTTGTATTGTGTGAGCAATACGAATGCAAAAGCAACTGTTAATATTAATATCATTATCACCCAAAAATATCTCTTCATTGATTATTTCCTACCTGATATTCCTTTTCTTTTATTACTATTCTATTTTACACATAATTTACCTTCTGTTCAAGTAACTAATATTACTAATAAAAAACCGACCGGCTAATGCCGGTCGGTTTAAGTTAGTGAAACTAACTATTAGGGAGCATAAGTGTAAACTGGAGCTCCGTCAGGATCGCAAGCGCGTCCGCTGATATCGCCGGAGTTCGGTACATACTTGTTGTAGTCGCCCTTAGATTGAGGAGCAGAAGCATCTCTGCTTGTAGCTTCCTTCTTATCTCTGATATCAATCTTAGAGTCTTGAGCTTTGACTACTACGTTGGAAGTTGCACCAATACCACCATCAATGGTGAGGACAACAAAGTTACCACTTACATTTGCTGCAGAAACAGTTCTGATAGCACCGTCAGTGGTTACAGTGAAGTCGTCGGTGTACATACCTGTAATAGTATCATCGATTGGTTCGCTGAACTGGAGGAATACCTGTGTTGCACTGGCTGTTACACCCAAGAGGACCGGAGGTGCTTGATCGTCATAGACGAATGCGCCAGTTAGAGCACTGGTATCAACTAACATCTCACCGCCGGCAGCTGTGGATACAGGAGCAACAACGGTCTTAAGAACAGCATTGGCACCAGCGCCTCTGACTGTAGCAACGTTACCATTCCATGTGGTGAAGTTAAGGGTTACGGTCTTGCCAGCAACTGAACCTGAGCTTGGAGCTGCGCCAGCTACGGTGAAGTCAGCGGCAGTAAAGGTAGTCAGTTCATAGTCAAGGTTGAATACAACCTTAATTTGATCCGTGCTAGGCTGACTGATAACCACTGTGGACTGCTGAATAGCGATGGAACGTGCGGCACCGCCAATAGCCAATGTCTGAGATACAGTATTCAGAACATTACCGGCAGCATCTTTTACATTAGAGGTCATAATTTGTCTTACAGCATACTTACTGCTAACATGGTCGCCAGCAGGTGCTCCGGTACCATATACGGTATAGGAGGACGGGAATTTAATGGAAACTACTTTGCCTGTGGAATCAATGCTAAGAGTGGTTCCTTCAGGAAGGGCATAGTAAGTTCCGTCAGAACCAACATAATTGTAGTTAGCAGCGGTGGTTACAGAAGTTGCATCCATCTTCTCGCTGTAGAATACAGCTACGGTTCCGCCTGTTGCAGAAGGAGCAGAAAGAGTTGCTTTAACGGCTGTCGGTTTGACATCATCAAATCCGTCGAAGGTGCAAGTATACTTATCCATGGTGTTTGGTGTTGAAGCGATATCCTGGATATTTTCTAAGGTAAGGGTATAACCGGTTGAAGTAAGAGTAGCAGCAGCCCAAGTCATATCCCATGTGTCATTGTCAGTAAGAGCGCCGTCAGGTCTGGCAATTGCGCCAAGGACTACAACAGAACCGTCACTCTTCTTAATTGACCAGTTAGCTGTGTTTCTAACATAAGTGTTGCTGACTTTCTCGCTGAAACGAACTCTTAAGGTCTTGCTGTCCAGTACATTAACTGCGCTGACAGTAGGTTTGACGGTATCGGTAGCGGCAGTAAATGCTACACGGACATCGTCAGAAGCAGCAAGTTTATTTCCCCAAGCGTCTTCAATGGTGTTGTCAAGAACAATATAGTTAGCTCCAGCTTTAACAATTCCAGCAGCCGGTGTAACTTTTACAACTTTGTCACTGGTTCTGGATTTGAATGATGCAGCAGTGGAGTTGGTGCCAATAATATTGCTGTTAACTGCATAGTTAGTAAAGTTTCTAGCACCGGCAGAAGTAGCGTTATCATCTAACATGGATCTGTCAAATGTAACATAGATTGTACCTGCGTCATCATAGGTAACGCTTGATACTGAAGGAGCACCTGTTACGGTTTCAACTGTGAAAGTCGTCTCCATTTCAGGAAGAACGTATCCGGAAGCGTCTCCCAATAAACCAAGAGCAGTTCCTTTTGAAGTCTTCAGAGTATGAGATCCCGCAGGAAGCGCATTGGTGAATGTGAAGTCAACTTCGGAGCAAAAGTCATTGGATCCGGAATCGCCTACAAGGGTAACAGCGTTAAATCCAAAGCTGGAAATAGTGGTGCCATCAATTTTCCATGTATTATAGGTTGCGGTAGCTGCAGCGTTTTTAATTGGCTCTGTGAAGACAACACTGAGTTTCTTAGCACCTGTGGCTTCAACTTTTTTGATTGAAGGTGCAGCATTGTCAGTGAACTGTACAGTTTTAACAAAGGAAGCAGCCTGAGATTTCTTATCTTCACTAAGAATTCTGCCGGCTTTTACTTCAAATGTTTTGGAATCCAGTTGGTTCTTAGCGTTGTTTAGAACAATCTCAACGGTTTTCTTGTCTGATAACATTTCTGCTTTTGCATCCGTAGCGGAGCCATTGGATGTCAGAATGTCACCGGCGAGAACGTAGTTGGAAATGGCTTCAGCAGAATCTTCATCAACGGTACCAGTAAAGGTAACGAGAATGCCATTGAGGCCATTGGTTGTTACAGATTCAACTGCGAAAGCAGCTGCTCCAGAGCCTTTAGCTGCATCTCTAGCTGTATCGCTAACTGCACTGGTTCCGCCAACTGCTACATAAACAGTGCTGGAAGAAGCTTTCGCGGAGATAATGCTGGAAGCTTCAACTGTGGTGCCGTTGGTCAGAGCAACAAATGCTCCAGATTTAGCAGCCAGAGGAGCAACAGCCAGAGCGTCAACCAGGCTTAAGCCATTGGCTACATAAACCTTGGTATAGCTGAAGGACAGTTTGTCAGCAACAGCTTTATTGGTTTGGAAACGATCATCGCCAGCAATACGGGTTACACCGGCAATATCTTGAACTTTGGCTGTTCCGCCAACAATATACTTGGTGGTTCCAACGAGATCAGCAGCAGCAACAGTGCCGTCAACATTGGCAAGAACGATAGCATACTTGTTCTTTGCTGCAAAGGAAGCTGCAGACAAAGCGTCAGGAATAGCATCATAACCAACAACAATTGTTCCTGCAGGGCTTGTCAACTTAGCGTTAACAGCTTTTGCAGTTTCCAAGCGGCTGGGGCCTTTAAGGGCTTCAACAGTAACGCCACTGATGGTTGCGATTTCGTTTTTAACAGCGTCGGAAATAGCACCGACTACGTATACTTTCTTAGCACCGAGAGCTGAAATCTTAGCTTTGACGTCAGCATTCAGCTTGTCTTTGAAAGTTAAAAGGATAGGAGCGTTTTCCTGGCCTGCTAAAGGAGCAACAGCCAGAGCATCAACGAGGTTTGCCTGATCAGCAGGAGCAACAATTACTGTAGTGGCACTTGTCCAACCATCAGCTGCGATGGCCAATGCAGTTGCTTCACGATCTGCGCCAGATAATCTGGTGCTGTCGGTAGCAGCAAACATTTGAACCGGAAGCATGGTCAGAACCATAACAACGATAGCTAAGATTGCTATCTTCTTCGTTCTACTCATTTAGTCTAATCTCCTCTCTTTCTTAAAAAGGGTTTAATTCTGTCTCCGGGAGTGCTGATTCCCGTATCTTTTTATATTCAAACCAGCATCCCTTTACTCAAATGCCTTTAAGTTTTCCTCACCCCCTTAAATGGATCGCAAAAATCATCTTTAGACATTGCGCAATATCTAAAGGCCCCACCCTAAGCGGGGGCGTCCCCCCTTCTGAGCCTCGTTCCTCAGGGGCGGTTAACCCTTTAGACTGCCATATATGGTAAAAAGGGAAATAAAACCCCTCGTACCTCATAATAATATTCTTTACTAAATTGAATATTCCTGCAGGTTAAGCCAACTTTTTTTGCTATACGATTATTAATCTTTGTAAAATATGACTAATTCTGGCATAATTGTTTGTCCAAAAAGAACCGTTGCTCAATATTTTAACTCTTTATTAGCATTTTTTCCAGAGTTTTCGTTATTAAATATATTTTCCAACTTTAAGTTGTCTTCCATCCAATAGGTTATCTCTCTTCCACCTTGATTTCATATTTTGTTCCACCGGTCTTTATTTCCAGATAGTATTCTCCGGGATCCACATTTAATGCCCAAATATCCTCCATTGGTTGGCTTCCCACGCTATAGGCGCCTTTCACTTTATTTTGGCTGTCAAATATTCTTGCTTGTAAACCGTTGGATTGATTGTTAGTTGTTTTTATCCATATCTGGTTGCTCTTTTTAGTAAATGAAAATTTGTCTGTATTTGCAGAGGTGTCTCCGGAAAAATATTTTATAAGAGTCCAGCCATATGATGAGGCCTCTTTCTTCGAACTATTGCATCCGGAGAGCAGATTAATTGCCAAAACTAATGATAGTAATAAACAAACAAGAATCCTGTACTCTTTTATGCTCTTTTTCATAAATAAACTCCTTGCTTATTTTTTATTTATTTTATTACGAATATATTTTAATCATCAAGTAAATTTTTATTACTTACAGATTATGTGCGAGGGCAATAGTTTAAATAAAAACGATCATCTGTCTTATTAAACTAGCCTCTGAACTTGCCTTAATATTTCATTACTTACCGCCCCTTCCCCCCCCAAAGCTACAACCTTTCTGCTGCCTAGAGTTTGCAGGACCCTAATTTGAGCGTCTGTGAGTCCTTGGGGTGAGAGCAGAAGGATATCAGAAGTATTGGCGGCCGCCAGAACTCCTCCGGTTAAGGCATCCGGAAATTTCATTCCGGTCGCCACATAAAGAATCTTACCTATTGGCCGGTTAGCCTCGACTACTGCAGCCGAAGTGGCATACCGGTCATTTCCGTTTATTCTCTGGGGATAGGGAAGTTCAGTTAATAAATCTTCTTTGATGACCCCCGGACCTCCGATCACGTCCGTCTCCACTACAGAGAGTTTCCTCAAGGAGTTTTCGGTTTCCGAAGTCAAACTGTCCCCGGGAGTAAGCAGAATGGGCTTCCCCTGAATCGCTGCGGCGGACGCCTCAGATATAGCATCAGGAAAGTTAGAGCTGTTAACAAGCACTGCTTGTCCCGTTGTCCCAAGGAGGTCGGCAATTGCCGAAGCTGTTGTATACCGTGTTTCTCCTGCTACCCTAGTAACATAGGCTAATTTCTGCAATTCACTTTGAACCGATGATGATACTGCTCCAGTACCCCCCAGAATGATAATCCGTTTAGGGGCAAGGTAGCGAATCGTCTGGAGAACATCGGAAGAAATTTCGTTTGGAGAAGTCAACAATACTGGGGCGTGGTATTTATAAGCCAAGGGGGCACCGGCCAAAGCATCGGGGAAATTATCCGAACGGGTAAGAATCACGGTGTCCGTTCCAGTGGGAAATGCCTTTTGGGCAATCTCCAGTGCGGTGTGAATGCGATCAGAACCGGAAATTCTGTTTGAGGTAGGTTCGGCGCTCCAGCCTGTACGGTAAGTTCCAGGCTCATAAATTGTGGCTTCTAAGAAATCGGAAGTTTGAGGCACCCCTCCTCCAATCCGAATCCAACGCGAATTGCTCCACAAATATAAATAAGCCAATTGTGCTTCCTGAATACCTTGGTCAGGCTGTTCCAGTTGAACTTTCAATTTTAAGGGATGTTTTACCGGAAGTTCACCCCAAGAATTAATGGTAATGGCCTCACCCGCAGGGGTGATACCCTGTGGAAAATCCCCAGGCGAAACTGTTTTTTGCAGTGAGATACTTATTTTCTTGTCTGTTCCGTTGCTGTCCACCTGCAGGGCAAACGCACCCGCCGGTACAGTCAGGACCGCCCCGGGATCATCAGCAGTCCCCCCATTATATACTTTTCCTCCTTCCCAGCCCAATGTCACGGGCGAGGAAAAAGTTTGAATTGCTCCAAGGCTTTTCAGCGCACGATAAACATCTACCCTACCGAATCCATACTGATCATCCCGTCCGGTTGTGCCCAAATCATACGCAGAAGAGATAAGGGCTTTTATAATTTCTTTTGATGAAAGCTGCGGATAACGGCTCCAAAGAAGGGCAGCTGCAGCCGAAACAAATGGTGCCGCAACGGATGTGCCCGAAGAGTAAGCACAACCTGTTTCTTTTGCTGACCAGTAATCAGTAATTATTCTTTGTCCGGGTGCGGTCAGAAGAACTTCCGGACCTGTCAAAGCGAAATCTGCGATTCGGTCAGACGAATCCACGGCGGACACTGCGACAACATCGGGGTGAGCAGCCGGATAAGAAACCCCGGTTTGCTCGGACTGGATTGGAAAAGGAAACTCGATGTTTTGATTGTTACCTGAGGCTCCCACTAACAAGCAGCCTTTATTGGCGGCATATCGTAACGCGTCGTCCAAAACCTTTGTCTCATCCGAAGATCCGAGACTCATATTGATAATCTTAGCACCGTGGTCTGCAGCCCAAACGACACCGTCGGCAATAATACTGTCTTCGCCTTCACCGTTCTTATCCATCGCTTTAATTGGCATAACCTTAGCATTGTAGGCAATCCCGACGATTCCTAAGTTATTGTTAAGGGCGGCAATTACCCCTGCCACTGAAGTTCCGTGTCCATGATCATCCTGTGCTGCACCCGATGATGAGCTTCTGGTATATGCATTATATCCTTGCACCAAATTATTCATATTTTTTGCTTGATCAACTAAATCCGGGTGGTCTAAATCAACCCCCGTATCGACTACAGCCACAACGACCCCCTGGCCCGTAACCCCTTCGTCCCATACCTTATCAGCCCGAATTTTTTTCAAGGCCCACTGCAGACCGTATTGGGGATCACCGATAGAAGCCTGGACGTTAAACGTTTGAACAGCTTTAATGCTCTCCTGTGTACTTTGAACCGTGTTTTTTATAACATCCTTGGAACTGATTGAAGATTGGCTCAGTGAATATGTCTTACTCCACTCTGCGCTTAAGACCCCGGGGAAATTAAGTACGGTTCGCCGGATCTCTTCTTTATCAATATTTTGTCGTTCATTTTCAGTATTGGTACTAATGTTTCCTCCGTACTGAAGTGTACCGTAATTCAGCGGGCCTGTTCGGACTACCTCTCCCCCGCTTGCTTCAGCCAGCCGGCTTAAATCTATCCCCGAAGCGGTCTCTACCACCAGCCGGCTGGCATTGGGGTCGAAAGCAGCAAAATTAACTTTATTATCCGGGTTTATCACGTCTGGGTTTGCATCATTTGCAATATTCGTTTTATATGCTGTAGCTGTTGTATTTGCTATGTTACCCAAAGTTGTGGGCACCTGAGCAAAACTTACGGGGAAATATTGAATAAGCAATAGAAAAGTTACGATAAGTATCGTCCCTATATTTAGCGGTCGCTTAAAAAACATTTCTTCTCATACCTTCCCTTTTTATCATTATCTTTTCGTCTTTATCTCAATGGGCTTTTGTCGTCTTAATTTTTTTGTCTTTGTAATTTTTAAATGCATTAAGCAATTTAGGACAGGATGCAACTAATTCTATTGTAATCTTTTTGCCTTAGAAATGTCTTAAATATTTAATTGGGTTTATTAGTTTATTATGTTAAATCCGTCATAGTCTTCTATTTTTTCCTTTATTTTTACAGGATTTCCATCACACTTGGCGAAATAGCTATTTATACCATTGTCGATGAACCGGCGAAATTTGTAAAGGAGAAAAAGAAATGTTCAAAGACTTTTATAATGCCAAAGATGCATGGAATTGGCGGCCTAAATTGAATAGCATAAAACTGAATAAGTTTCAAAATAAACACTCTGTACCCCAAAGAACGTTCCTCAATAAGACTATAATTAAAAGGACGATTGCGGCAGCTGCCGCCGTTTCATTGATTGCCGGCAGTTTGTTCTTTGGTTTGGAGTCTTCTTTGGCGCCTGTTTTTGCTGACCAGACCAGGACTTACCAGCGTTTTGCAGGGGATTCGAGATACGAAACGGCTGTGGATATATCCAGTAAAAATTGGTTTGAAGCTTACCATGTTGTGTTGGCCAGAGGGGACTCATTTCCCGACGCTCTGGCCGGGGCTGTGCTTGCCAACAGCGCGGTGGTGGGCGGACCGCTCCTCCTGACCGAATCCAACAAGCTTCGTCCAGAAGTTCTTTCAGAAATGAAACGGCTCCATGCAAATTCCGTATTTATCCTCGGAGGAGTGAGCGCGATCTCAGCCGATGTGGAAAAAGTGCTAAAGGATAATGGGATTGCGGCATACCGCATACAAGGAAGCGACCGTTACGAGACTGCGGCCAATATTTCCACGACTGCCCTTGAGAGCAGTTCCAAGGCTTTTCTGGCTTCCGGGAAATCCTTCGCCGATGCCTTAAGTATTTCTTCCTATGCGGCAGCCAAGGGGATTCCCCTTCTTCTGACCGATACCAATAAGGTTCCGGCTGCAACCTTAACTGCCCTGCAAAAACTGGGGGTAACCGATGTAACCCTGATCGGCGGGGAAAGCGTAATCGGAAATGCTGCTGCAGACCAACTTACAAAAGCCGGTTATAACGTTTCCCGTTTGAGCGGCAGCAACCGTTTTCAAACCAATATCGCTATTCTCAATAGCCTTGATTTTAATACCGGTAAACTTTTTGTTGCCACCGGTATGTCCTTTCCGGATGCGTTAGCCGGTTCAGTCCTTGCGGCAAGGGAAAATAACCCGATCCTCCTCGTTCCGGATGACGAAAACGAGATCCTGAACTCCCAAACCGCCTCCTATTTGAATAATATCAGAGCAAATATA
This sequence comes from Peptococcaceae bacterium, assembly GCA_012517475.1. Taxonomy (GTDB): domain Bacteria; phylum Bacillota; class Desulfitobacteriia; order Desulfitobacteriales; family Syntrophobotulaceae; genus Dichloromethanomonas. The sequence continues at coordinate 26,744 of JAAYUV010000053.1, forward strand.
AACCAGTTTTCCGTATTGGGAGGCTGGAGTGTCATAAACTATAAGGTAGACAGTGTTGTCCGTACCGGAAAGGTCAACACCCGGATTTCCCTGCAGTTCTGGGATGGCTACGGAAGCAAGGATTCTTACGAAAAGCAGCTCTCTTATGTCCCCGGGAACCTGACCGACTATATTCATATTCTTGTCCCGAACCTGGCCGGCGCTATGCAGGATGACGGCAGTTTTGCCTACCGGTTCAGCAGTGCGGAGACGCCCAAATATCTCGTTTCTTTGGGTCAGAGCAAAGGGGCAAGGGTTGTCCCGATGGTGATGAGCGGAGGAAGCGCGGCCAATGCCATGCTGACGGATTCCGTGAAACGACGGACCTTTGCCGACAGTGCCGTCAAGCTTGTTCAGGAAACCACTGCGGACGGGATTTTCATTGATCTGGAAGTATTGGATGACAATACCCAGGCCGGTCTTACAAGCCTGATGCAGGATCTTTATTCCCGGCTGCATCCTAAGGGCAAGCTGGTGATCATCGCGGTGATGTCCAAAACATCGGCCACGGACCAGCCCTGGTATGATGAATATAATTACCGCGAACTGGCCAAGTATACGGATTATATACAAATTATGTCTTATGACAAACATTACTCTACTTCGGAACCCGGCCCCATAGCTCCGGTAGATTGGGTGAAACAGGTCATGGCTTACGCGGTGACAGAAATCCCTTCCGAAAAAATCCTCATGGGACTGCCTTATTATGGACGGGCCTGGAGAACCGAGGGAAACGGCTGGGTCTCCAAGGCTTTCGGCTGGGCCGTAGCCACGGAAACCGCTGCCCAGTCCGGAGTCAAGATCACCCGCGAAACCACCCTGACAGATCCGATCGGCGTACCTACCTTTAAGTATACGGATGAGAGCGGCTATCAAAGAACAGCTTACTTCGATGACCGCCTGAGCTGGGGGGTCAAGCTGGATCTCCTCGATGAGTTTAACCTGGGAGGAGTCGGGGGATGGTCCATGGGCTGGATCAACGAGGTCAGCGCCCCTGAAATCTATCCTCTGCTGAAGGAAAGGATGCAGTAGGCAGCAATAAAGGAGCGTTATCTAATTGGCAATTAACGCTCCTTTGTAAATTAAGCGGTTTAAATTTACGAATCGGTCTACTAGGCAAGCGATTGTAATATTCGCAGCTCAGGCATATGGACCGCCATTGCATCTTTTTCATCTTTGGCGCCTTGTAATATCTCCTGGTAAGTATAACAGGAAATACCGAAAGGAATATCTTGCGTCAATATCTTTTGAAAAAGCTTTATCTTATCATCAGCCTTACCTTTAAAGAAGTCTATCAGAACAGAAGTATCAACCAGTATCATTTTAGTTTTCCTCTCTCATGGCTTTGTAATCATACCCATCGGAAAACTGTATCTTACCTTGTAATTCCATGAGATTACGACGTTTATGGCGCTGAACAAACTCCAACAGCGCATGATCTACTACTTCCTTTTTTGTTTTCAGGCCGGACAGCTTCATAGCTTGCTCCATTAACTGATCATCAATAACAATATTTGTACGCATTGCATACACCCCCCAATACACATTATAGTGTGTATCCGGAGATATGCGCAACTATGGCCTTTTTTAGCTCAATTTAAGATAAAATTTGTGTTAGAAGAAGATTTCATGTCAATATCGGTTTCAAATCGACGATTAAATCGGGAAATATGGATACTTTTATCCGGTCATCCTCCGTGTAAATTTCCGGCCTGCCAAATCTTTGGGTATCCTGTAGGACATACACACTTACAAGTTTTATGTCCGGCTCAACGATCCAATACTCTCTAACTCCTGCTTTCTCGTATTTATTAAATTTGATAAACTTATCTATTTTTGCCGATGATGGGGAAGTAATCTCAACGATCATATCAGGGGCCCCGTTACAGCCTTTATCATCTATTTTGGTTTGATCACACACGATGGAAATATCCGGTTCGACAACTCTTTTAATATCTTCATTTTTCTTTTCGTTGCCACTCAATAATTTTACACAAAAAGGTGCTGCATAGACTTTACACGGTTTATCCAAGAGGTATTGGTAAAACTGAGCAACAAGACCCGCGGAGATCCCTTGGTGAACCGGGGATGGCGCTGCTTGCATGTAAGCTATGCCATCCATGATCTCCCATCGTTCGTCTTCAGGCCAGGTAAGATAATCAGCATAAGAGTATTTTCCTTCATTTTCCGGAAATGGCATAGAATCAACTCCCTTGAAAAAATTATATCAAACTAACAGGGATAATCCAATTGTCTTTATCAATCGGCAGTAGGTTTTCACTCAGACAGATAACTCCCCCCATTCCAAGTTCCATCCCCAGTTTATTGAGCGCTGAAAAGTGTCTTATGGCATCCTTATTTGGACTTCCGCTTTTCTTTATCTCTATTGGGTGCAGCCTATTATCCCGTTCAATGATAAGATCAATTTCCCGCTGCTCTTTGTCGCGGTAATAATAAAGGGGCGCCTGTCTGCCAACATTGTAGTAGCTTTTTATGATCTCGCTCACTACCCATGTTTCAAAAATAGCGCCTGACATTGCGCCAGTCTCCAGGGTTTCCGGAGAAGCCCATTTCGTCAGATATGCACACAATCCTGTATCCAGGAAATACATTTTGGGTGACTTTATCATCCTTTTTAAAGCATTGTTAAAGTACGGCTGGATCAAGTGAACAATACCGGATGTTACTAATATAGACATCCACTGTTTTGCGGTAGGAGCACTTATTCCCGTATCCTTTGCCAAATCGGCATAGTTTACTTCTTGTGCAGTTCTTGCGGCCACAGACGACAAAAAACGCAAAAAAGCCAACTCGTCGCCAACCTGAGTTAGATCACGTACATCACGTTGAAGATATGTTCCAATGTAAGAAGAAAAAAACATCTCTCTTTCTATATTGGTACCGGCATACAGGGCAGGCATTGACCCTTTAAAAATTAAGTTGAATGTCTCGTTCAGTTGTACCGAACCCTTTGTTTCAGCTTTTGAAAGCAGGACATCTTTGTCAGGGATAAAGGCAGCACCGTTATTCTGCAAGTAAATCTCATTATACGATAAACCAAGCAGGGGGATGATACCGACTCTGCCCGCAAGGGATTCACTTACATTTCTCATCAAATGAAACATTTGGGAACCCGTCAGCCAATACTCGCCATTCTTTCCGCTGTTGTCCACATTTATTTTAATATAAGGAAGAAGCTGCGGCGCATACTGGATTTCATCAATAAGCAGCGGGGGCTTATAACGCTGGAGAAATAATACCGGATCATTCACTGCCAGTTCCCGTATCATAGGATCATCAAGGCTGACATAGGTTCGATTCGGTTCACTTACCTGCCGAAGGACAGTTGTCTTTCCAACTTGCCTGGGCCCTGTAACAAGCAAAACACGAAAAGTATCTGATGTTTTTTTAATCGTTTTCTCGATAATTCTTTTGATATACAGAAGACTCACCCCGACCAAAATAAACTTTAATTTTATATTAGTCATAGTATTGCCTTATTGTCAAGCTTTTAAAAAAATCCAAACAAGGTGGGAAGAAAATACCTGTATCTTATGGTACTGCCAGTCCTTTATAATTGAAAAATAAAGGCTGGCTTTTGATTTTGTTTATCTTTAATTTTTAAAATCCAACAATGGAGATACGGCGTATGAGAAAATCTTTACATCTTAAAGTTCATTTAAAAAAGTTAATCATATTTTTCACAATCTTTGCTTTGTTGTTTCATTTTTCCGGTCAAATGACCGGCTCTTCTGCTGCTTATGGGGAGGAAATCACAAAAAATACCGTCCGTTTGGCCGGAGATTCCCGGTACCAGACAGCCATTAAAATCTCCAAAAACAACTGGTACGAAGCTTACAACGTCGTCCTGGCCAGGGGGGACGCTTTTCCCGATGCTTTGGCCGGAGCCGTCCTAGCCAACAGCGAACAGGTCCATGGGCCGCTCCTCCTGACGGAATCCAACGTTTTGCGTTCGGATGTCCTGGAAGAAATCCAACGCTTGCATGCGAATACGGTCTATATCCTTGGGGGAACAGGAGCGATTTCCGCAGGTGTGGAAAATGCTTTGAAGTCCAACGGCCTTCATGTTGTCCGGATTCAAGGGGATGACCGCTATGAAACGGCCGCCAACATCTCCGTTCAGGCCCTCCAGAGCAAAACACAGGCTTTTTTGGCATCCGGTGAGACTTTTGCCGATGCTTTAAGCATCTCTTCTTATGCCGCCGCACAGGGTATTCCCCTGCTTCTGACTCCAAAAAATGAGATTCCTAGCGCTACCTTGACGGCTCTCCAAAGTCTTGGGGTTACCGATGTTACCCTGATTGGAGGCGAAAATGCCGTCAGTCTTTCGATTGAGAACCGGCTTAAAGAAGCCAACTACCATGTGGAGCGCCTGAGCGGGGATGACCGGTTCCAAACGAATATTCAAATTATGAACCGGTTTCAATTCAACCTGGATAGAACCCTGATTGCTACCGGATTATCTTTTCCTGATGCCCTGGCCGGGTCGGTCTTAGCTGCCAGGAATAATAACCCGGTCGTTTTGGTTCCCAAAAATGACGGGCAAATTTTAGGTTCCCAAACTGATTCCTATCTGGCAGAAAACAGAAGTACGGTGAACGACTTCCTGATCCTGGGCGGGTCAGGAGCGGTAAATTATAAAATTGAGTTTTATATCCGTAACGGGAAGTTCAACCCCAGGGTCTCTTTGCAGTTCTGGGACGGCTATGCGAATAAAAGTACCTACGAGCGGATATTATCTTATGTTCCGGGTAATCTGACCGATTCCATTCAGATCCTGGTTCCCAACTTTGCCGGGGACCTGGCTTCGGACGGCAGTTTTGCCTACAGTTTTTCCGATTCAAGCATTCCCAAATACCTAACTTCTTTAGGACAAGGGAAAGGGGCTAACGTTGTCCCCATGATACAGGCCGGCGGCCAAGTTGCCGACAGCATGCTGCTCGATTCAGCAAAACGCAAAGCTTTTGTGAACAGTGCGGATAAACTTATCCGTGAAACCGGTGCAGACGGCATCTTGGTGGATCTGGAAGATTTGGCGAATAACACCCAGCAGGGACTAACCGGCCTTATGAGGGATATTTATGGGAAATTAAACCCTCAGGGCAAAATGGTTCTCATCTCGGTCATGTCCAAAACTTCCGCCACCGCTGAACCACGGTATGTTGAGTATAATTACCATGACCTTGCGGCCTATGCGGATTATATCCAAATCATGTCCTATGATTTCTCCTATTCCACTTCGGCTCCCGGTCCGATTGCGCCAATCGAATGGGTGCGCAAAGTAATGTCCTATGCCGTCACACAAATTCCATCCGAAAAAATCCTGATGGGAGTTCCCTATTACGGAAGGGCCTGGAAACAATCAGGCAGTGCCTGGGTGTCTCAATCTTTTGGCTTGGCGAAGGCAACTGCTATCGCATCCCAATACGGCGCCGCCATTACCAGGGAAATAACCCCTGCTGACCCTGTCGGAATCCCTACTTTCCGCTATGTTGATGAATATGGCGCTTTATGGACAGCTTACTTTGATGACCGTCAAAGCTGGGAAGCCAAATTCAGTTTGGTTGAACAATACGACTTAGGCGGAGTGGGCGGCTGGGCCATGGGTTGGATCAATGAGGTCAGTTCTTCAGATTTATACCCGCTGCTTAAGGATATGACATAATTTATCTCATTAAAACAGACTAGCTGCCAACTTTGTCGGCAGCTATAAATATGGTCTGTTATTTAGATCGCTTTTTGTTCCAACTTGTTTAGCCTTACTTTGATTCTCTCCAAGTCTTCATATATCCCGGCATTAATATCTTTGATATCTTTCTGCATTTTCGAAATTGTTTTATTCATGGATTTTACTTCTTTTTCAATACTATCCAGTCTGGTTAATTTTGTTTCGATTCCCTCAAGTTTTATCTCTATTCCTTCCAGGTTGGTTAATCTTGTGTCTATTTCCTCAAGTTTGGTTAATTTTGTCTCTATTCCCTCTAGCCTAGTTAATTGGGTCTCTATTCCTTCAAGTTTAGTTAATCTTGTGTCTATTTCCTCGAGTTTGATTAATTTTGTCTCTATGCCTTCAAGCATATTTAATTTTGAACTTATTTCTTTTAATAATTCTATTTCCATTTCCCCCGCCCCTTTTATGTCAACTCAAACATTTGTAAGAATTATACCATTTTCCAGTAACTGGTACAATATTCTTTGTCGCTCGATGAATAGTTATTGAACAAAGATAAGATGACAGTACGCGCCGTCATAATTGATGCTCCCTGCTCCGGTAATTCCGTTCCAGGTTGGGAGCACAGGAACAGTGGCTGACCCGTCAAAGTTGGTATCTCCGCCTACCGTATCGTCCCTGTAATCTGTGAGGTTGATCCCCCGGATATAACCGTTTTGTTGGCAGCGGATTTTATGGTTGTAAAGGTGATGGTTTGAGCTGTGTTTGTATTCCCGCCGCCGTTCATGAGCGAGCCGGCAGGGATGGTCAGGGTATATGTCTTTCCGTTTTCCAGATTGACTTCCGGATTAATAGATAAGTTATGTGAATCGGTCATACCGATTGTGGAAGGAATGGTATTTTGCTGACTATCTTTTAAGACAATAGAATTATTTTGATTGGCCGCAAGCTGTACATCTGATGTATTAAAGAACACTTCCAGGGTTTTATCGATGAATACTCCCGCAAGAAATATTAATATTGCTTTGCTGACGGATAAATCCCGTTTCCTCATTGACTCTCCTCCACGGTCACATCATATTCCTAAATATTGTCCCGATCTCCAAGATTCTGCAACAATGCTGCGATTTATCCATAAATGGACATGATTTACCATTTTATAATACTTCCATGATATATGATCTCATGCCGGAAAGAAATAGGAGGAGATGAAATTTTAATTAAAAAAGGGCTGGTTGCACGACGAACAAAAAGGTTCGTAGTACAACCAGCCCATAATTTTAAGAATGCGAGCCATGAAGAGACTACAGACTAGTCTCAGAAATGTATAGACAGCGTTAAGCGCGTTACGCATGCGTAACGGGATGCGAAGCGCGGCTGTTTCGACGGTCACGGATGACCTAGTGCTGCAATGGCATGGATGACATGGAGCAGCCGCCATGGAGGCGTAAAGGCCTGAGCGGGCCTTTACAATCTGCCGAAAGCGGCTATACATTTCTGAGACCTACCTGGATGAGCCCTTTTGAAATAAGCCATAAGTACTTAAATCAGTTTGCAGCATCCCTTAAATTGTTGTTAATAGGCATCTTTTCCGGCAAGCACGACAAAGAGAGTCTTCCAGAGAATCTTGACATCAGCCCAGAAAGTCCAGTTTTTGACGTATTGTACATCATAGCGAAGGGTTTCCGCCAGGGTAAGCTCACTGCGGCCGTTGATCTGGGCCAGTCCGGTAACTCCGGGCGGCATGTCCAGCCGTTTTCTCTGATCAGGAGTATACTGTTCCACAATCTCCGGAACTTCAGGCCGGGGGCCGACCAGACTCATGGTTCCATTGATGATGTTTAAAAGCTGGGGAAGTTCGTCCAGGCTTGTCTTCCTTAAAAACCTGCCGCTTCGGGTTATTCTGGGGTCATCTTTTTCCTGAAAAATAAAATTCTCCGGGTCAAATTTTCCTTCCTGCTTCAGCTGCTCAATTTTGGCTTTCATCACCGCGTCGGCATTCGGAACCATAGTCCGGAACTTATAGATGGTAAACAGCTCTCCTTTTATCCCTACCCTCTTCTGACGAAAGATGGCCGGGCCCGGGGAATCTGTCTTAATCCACAGCACAATAAAAAGCCATAAGGGGGAGATCAGAATGAGTAAAGGAACCGCTATGAAAAGATCGAGTACTCGTTTAGCCAGCAAAAATTAATCACTCCAATAGACTAAAGTCCGACGTGATATGGATATTCTCTCCACATTACGCTTCATCATATACAGGATCCGGGCATATCTTGTTTGAGCTGATAAAGCCAATTCTTTATGATGCTTTGCCATGAGTAGTGTTGGATCACATATTCCCGGCCTTTACCCGAAAGTTCACGGCAATATCCCGGATTGCTTAAAAGCTTCAGGATGGTCTCAGCCAACAGCTCCGGGTTCTCCGGTTCGAGGACTATTCCCCCGCCGCTTTCCTTCACGATCTCCGCTCCCTCGCCTTCTCCCACATAAATGAGCGGCTGCCCGCTGGCCAGCGCAGGAAATACTTTGGAAGGCCGCACTCCTTCTGACAGCTTATATCGCCTGAGGGTAGAAAGATTAATGATGCTGAGGGAGTAATAGCGGGGGATCTCTTCTAATGGCTGAAAATCAACAAAACGGATATTTGGCAGGTTTTTCTCCCTGGAAATCTCCTCCAGCCTGGGTCTTTCCGAACCGTCACCGACAAAGAGAAAAAAGATATCCTTTTCCTTCCGCAAGATATCGGCAGCCTCAAGGGCGGTCTCAATTCCATGGGCATAACCCATTGTACCGGCATATAAAATCACGTTTTTTCCCTGAAGTCCAAGGCTTTCCTCCAGGTCTGTATCCTTCTCCCTTGGCCGGAAAAGATCGGTATCCACCCCATTTGGCAAGAATAAAATATCCTCAGAAGATACCCCTTTTTTCTTGAGTCCCTCAACAATACCCTGGGTCTGGGCGGAAAGCTTAAAGGCTTTACGGTAAAAATAAGCTTCCAGCCATTCACTCATTCGGATCAGGTGTTTATTCGTCACCAGTCCAAGCTGGACGGCGGATTCCGGCCATAAGTCGGAAACATTAAATATGTAGGGGGCTTTCTTAAAAAACGACGCGATTATGGCGGAGAAACCGATAAATAAAGGCGGAGATTCCACTACGATCAAGTCCTGCTTGCCGCTGCGGAATATTCCATAAAGGGATGAAAACACGAACGAAAAATAATTGCACAGCCTCAGCCAAAACCTGCCCCTTTTCACCGGATAGATCCAGGTTCTCAAAACCTTGACCCCGTCCATCTCTTCCTGCGCAAACCGTTTTCCCCGGTATTCCGTAGGGATAATTCCAGTGGGATGATTCGGAAAGGCCGTCACCACGGTAACCTCATGCCCTTCATTCTTAAGCCCTTTGGCCAGTTCCCAAAGGCGGACCTGAGCCGCCCCCTTCTCCGGCGTAAAATATTGAGTTAAAAGCAAAATACGCATAAGTACTCCCAAATACCTTCAAATAAATTCCCTTATACCTTCATTCGTCTTGCAACAATATATGCGCGACAAGCGGAGCAAGGATGCGGAGCGCGACTGTTAACGCTAGGAGGGCGTTATCTGTCGAAAAGTGCATATATTGTTGCAAGGCAGCGGGGAATGCTTTAATTGTTAGTATAAGGGGGGATCAATCCAGCCTCACCTTATACTCCCGCGAAAACCTCAACACCACAAGCATGGCGCAGCACAGCCATAGAACCGGATCTTCGAAAAAACGTCCCTCGGCCTGAGAACTGATAAATACCGCAGCCGCCCACAGGAAATAACCGGCTCCAACATAATACTCGTTATGAAAATCATTGAACATGCTGAGATACACATTACTGTTCCCGAAAAGGGTAAAAATTCTTACCAGCATCACAATCCAGAACAAAGCCAGGACCGTGAGCCCCACAATACCCAGCTCAGCGGCTATTGTCAGAATGGTGCTATGAGAGAGCGTCGCGCCATCCGCAACATTTTTCAGGGCTATGTAATCTCTCAGGAAAACGGTCTGAAAACTCCCGAGTCCTGATCCGAGAATGGGATGGTCTTTAAAAATCGCTATGGCTGCCTTCCAGAGATATAACCTTTGATAATTATAATCGGCATAATTTTTAAATACTAAGGTCATTCTTTCCCAAATATCAGGACGAATGAATAAGACAATCGCTCCGCACAAAACTCCCAGCCCCAAAACCCATAAAACGGCTTTCCGGTTAGGAAGAAGGATCAGGGCGCCGATCAATATGGCAACCAGAGTGATCATTCCTCCGCGGGAAGAAGTGAGCACCAGCTGAGCCAAGAGGATGGAGAGAGAAGCCAGGTAAAAAAGCTTGGTTCCTTTTTCGCGGGTATAGAGCTGGATGATAAAGTTAGCTACGATCCCTAAAATGAGAAAACGGGCAAAAATATTCGGGTCCACAAAAGTTGTATTTACACGGAGGGTATGCTCTTTCATTAGATTTTGGGCCTGCCAGATCAAATTGCCGGTGAATGCTTCATAAAATGACAGCGGGGCCAAAGCCAGAGCTGCCCAGTGGACTGCATGAAAAGGCAATAGAGAATGATCCTTATCCATCAGCAGCGCAATGGAAACAAATACGGCAAAAAGGACAAGAAGCCTTATGGTCTCAGCAACAGTTTTGCCGGAATCCGCCGAATATACAACACTGGCGGCTCCCAGTGCCAGAAAAATTATCAAGATAATGGTAAGGGGGTCTTTCAAAACAGCGCCGAACTTCTGTCGCATCTCCCTCATAAAGATTACGCGGACAAATGCGGCAAGTATCAAAGCGAAACTGGTAAACCGGGTCAGGGAAACCATCCCCAACGCCTTGCCGATCATCCCCAGATCAGGGTACCATGTGCTGGAAATCTCCAGGGCAACCGCTATTCCCAGTAAAGGGACAAGATAAAGCGGTTTCCAGATTATCAATAGACCCAGAATAATGACTGTGATTGCCAGAACGACCCACTGAACCATTTTTATACCCCCATTATTGTTATTTGATTCCGCCAATTCTTAGGATTTGCCGGAAAGCATAGCTTCCTACTCTTCTAAAATCTCTGTCCAAAGCCACAATGGCAATACAAAAAACGATACCGGCCAGAGCCGCCGAAACCAAAGGGTTGAAGCTGTTTAACAACCAGGCGGTAACTGCCATCAACAGGGAAGCCAGCAAAACCATCGGCAGCTGCCGCCATACCCTGATCTTATATACTCCCCTTCGGACCAGAAAATAATATCCGAAGAAGATATAAATTTCTACGATAACGAGGGCGTAGGCTGTCCCTAAAATGCCCAAAAGAGGGGTCATGGTCATGGTCAGGATGAAAAGAAGGACCAGCGCCGACCCTTGAACAACGGTTCTCTGCCATTGACGATTGGTTGTAGTCAAAACATCCCCCAGGGAAAAACTCATACATTCCAAAGCCAGGAACCAGGATACGATCATCAAAATCGGTATGGACTCATTAAACTTCCCCGCATAAAGCCATTTTGTAAGAGGTCCGGCTAAAACAAAAATCAGGACACTTCCGGCAATCCCTACCGCTGACAGAAATTTAAAAACCTTTTCGATCGTATTCTGATGCCTGTCCTTATCCGATTCACCCAATTGGTAAAGCGCAGGATAGAGGGCACTGGTCATCAGGCTCGGTATAAAAACCAGCATTTGGACCAGTTTATATGCAGCGGAATAAATTCCAACCTGCACATTGGTGGCTGTGAGCGATAAGACTAAAATACTCTGTTGAAGAAAGATGTAATAAAAAATCCTGTGGATTCCAAACGGCAGGCCGTTCTTTACCATCCCCGCAAGGCTGCTGATTTCGATTTGGGGCTTCACTTTGCTGCGAAGGGCCAGGAAGATAAGCAAACTAATCAGGACATAACTGATCAGATGGGTAAAGGTGATGGCTACAACACCCAAGCGGCTCAGAATGACAATCATGGTCAGCACAGCGATGAGCAGGGTATTTAAAAATTGAAAACCTGCCGCCAGGACCATCTGCTCAACAGCCTGAAAATAGTTGTACACGGATTGATTCAAGGCATTGAAACAAACCGCAATCCCTAATATCACAATCATGGCTTGCACGGAAGAATTATAGCCGGCCGGAAACATGAAAATAATCATGCAAATATAGCATCCAGTTGCCATGACACTTTTAAACAATAAGGTGTTCCCAAAATACTTGGGTAAGACCGCGGCATTCCGGGAACCTTCCTGAACCATTAGCTGGCTTATTCCCAGTTCGGAAAACAAAATGAAAGTCCCGACAAAGGCATAGGCTGTGGAATAATCGCCGAATGGGCCGGGCCCCAAATACCGGGTAACAAAAATACCTACTACAGCAGTAATGGCCTTGGCAAGAATCCCGGAAACCCCTAAGGCTGTTGCATTTCTGGCAATGCGGCGGGTATCCATTGTCAATCACTTCTTTAATCAATTATTTTCGTTATAGGCATCAATTTTCCAGCCTGCCATAAATCTTAAGGAGTTTCTCTTCCATTTTACCCCAGTTATATTCTTCCCGGACAGCCCTGATTCCATTATCCCCCATCTCTTTACAGAGGCGCGGATCAGAAAGCAGAATGTTTATGGCTTTGGCTATCTCTTCCGGTTTGGTGGGATCCACAATAATACCGCTGTTATATTTGCTGAGGAACCTTTTGATTGGGGGCAAATCGCTCCCTACCACGGGAATGCCGCAGCTCATATACTCAAATTGCTTGATCGGGATGTTCTTATAATATTTCGGAAGGGGCAGGAGCGTAACGACACCTACCCTGGATTTCCGGATATATTCTTCCACATCGACATGCGGAACTTTTCCGGCAAATAGAATGTTCCGGTCAAGATCATGTTCTTCGATATAGGAATAAACAATCTCTTTGCCTTGTTGATCATCAAAAGGACCTACAAAAACCATCCTGATTTCAGGGTGCTTCTCACGAAGTATCTCTATCGCTTGCACAACATTGTAAACGCCCCGTTCAAGAGTAATCCCCCCCTGGTAGATCACATCGTATTCTTTTTCCGTGCTGCTTTCCTCGGCAGGCTCAAACTCCGAAAAATTATAAATGACGTCTACCCTGGAGTTAACCTTGTCAAATCTCTCTTTCACCGCATCATCCGCCGTAATGATCTGGTCGAACTTTCTGGCCAGACGGAGTTCTGTCTTATCCACAAGGAAAGTAGCAATGGGTCTGACGATTTTAGGCACTTTTCTGGACATTCTCATCATATCCGGATAATGCTCATGAACATCATAAATAATCTTGCTTTCAGGCAAAGCCTTTTTTATTTTACGAACTTTATAAATCAACTCAAAATCATGAAAGTGATAGATATCTGCCTTGACTTGGATGGCTTTTTCTACAACCGTATCACCCAACCTGAATCTTCCGTAAAGAGAATCCGCTCTTTTGACCCCGATGATCTTAATTCCCTGCTCGCTGTATTCCTCTCTTTCATCAGGGACGATCAGAGTAATGTCCTCATACTTCTTTCGAAGGGAAAGAGCCTGCTTGTAAAAAATCCGGTTATCAAACGCTTGGTGCCCCGTAGTCAGGATACAGATCTTCAACGAATGATACCTCCCCGCTTACACAATAATTATTTTATAGTATTCGAAACTTCTTGCGAAATTCGGTTATCTGCTATGCGGAATTCACATTCGTTCTGTTCTGGAAATGCATGAGGTCCTGATAAATTTCTACGGTTTTTACCGCATTGTGTTCCCATGTAAAACCATTTCGTGCCGTATCCCGTCCGGCTTCACCCAGCTGTTTGGCATAGGCCCGATCGTTGAGCAAAACCTTGAGATAATTTACAATGTCCCAGGGATTTCGGGGCCGGACCAACAACCCGTTCCTGCCGTGCGAGATCACATCTTCGATCCCTTCTCCCTGAACACCGATGACCGGTACTCCCTGAGCCATAGCCTCTACATAGACTACCCCAAAACCTTCCTGCCAGCTGGGAAGACAGAATATGTCGGCCGATGCCATTTGTCTCATTGCCTCGGCATGCGGAACTTTCCCGATGAACTCCACATGCCGGCGAAGGTGGAGATCATCCACCAGTTTCTCCAGGCTCTGCCTTTCCTCACCGTCTCCGACAATGGTATATTTCAGATTCGGGTACTCATTCACCAGGGAGGCGAGAGCCTGAATGTTTAAATCAATACCTTTGGTTTTTTTGAGGTTAGAAACACTGATGATTTTTACAATGTCATTATCTTTATGTCGTTCTTGTCTTGTTTGATTTGGGAAGGATCGTTCATTTTCCGGCTTGCAGTCTGTCAAGTCTATGCCGTTGTTCACTACGGAAATCTTATTAAAATAAGGCTCATCCTTCGCCAAATTTTTCAGCTTGGAACTTACAGTAATAATGCCGTCCGCCCCAAGAAGAATTTGCCGCATTCTTTCCCGGCAGCCTTCCCCCCGGAGAATGGTTGATTGAAAATCCTGCCCGTGAATGGATATCAGAAGCGGAACATGATAGTTCTTGTTCAGCAAATAAGCGCAGTGCCCGTCCGGAATAGCGACGTGGGCATGGATCAGATCAAATTGAAACTCACTGAAAATGCTTTTTACAAGATTTCGTATCCCCAGAAACATGAAGAAACCGGAGTGCTCCAGCAGGAAGGACCGGGGGAATTCCGGATATCTTGGATAAAAAACCTCTATTCCATCCAATGTAGCCCGGCTTGGTATGGAAGCATATGACTTCCACTTTTTCTTCAAAACACTTAAAGGCCAGGGGGCATAGGGAACCGGAGAAATAACTTTTACTTTACAATCCAGTTCCAGTAAAGCCCGGATTTGCTTATGAATAAAAATACCATAACTCGGATTTTGGGAAGACGGATACATATGGGAAATGACCAAAATATTCATTCATCAGACCCCTTACGCCTGCTCACTATCGCACTTAAGGGAATTATATACCACACCCATGGAGATGGCAAAAATCGTCATCAGCTGCAGGTTATAAAAAATCCCTGCCATAAAATTAAAAACAAAGATGGACGGCAGAACCGCTGCATAGGCCCCCACAAGTTGGGCAGGTCTATCAAAGGCTGCACCTATGCCCCATGCATCGATCCTCGATTTAAGGTTTTTAAGTCCCAGGATAAACGGCATCAGGAAGAAAACTAAGTAAACCCCCAAACCGACAAAACCGTATCTCCTGGCATATAAGGCGTACTCATTGTCCACCAGGGTTGTCATCACATATTTCTGAGTTCCCCATCCAAATACCGGTGATTCCCAGATACTGCCTACCGCAGCACCCCAACGGTCCATGTGCCCCTGGAAAGAAGTACTGGTTGAAAAGTCCAATCCCTCATGCAACCGGTAGAAGAAATCTGCCGATGCCGTGGTAAAAAGAACCATGGTCAAGAGGAAAAGAGCTACAATCTTTATGACCACTTTTTTATTCCGCTTATGATAAAGAAAAGCGGAAATGGAGGAAAGCGCAAACAGCAGGGCAATCCCGAACAAGGCAGTACGGGATATGGTTAGAAACTCCAGCTTAATAACCAACCCGATCATAACAAAGAGTTTCCAAGGGAACTTGTCCCTGTCTTCCCCAAAAAAATAACGGACAGTGAGGTAGGAAAGAGTAATGACGGTAAATATCCCAAAAAAGTTCGGGTTGTCAAAAGTCCCCAAGACCCTGGCCGGATTCCCAACAATCAGGTGTTCCCAATGCTGCTGATCAAAGTAGGGCGAAAACCAGGTATTCATATTCAGGATATTTAGGTGCTGACCCCAGCCAAAAACAACCAGAAAAGCAATCCCGGAAAGAAAAGCTTTACTCAAAAAATCAAATTCCGCTTCCCGGATATCAATAGATAAAGTGAGGGAAATAATAAGAAAATATTTAAACAGGGTCACCAGTTCCATGAGATCCCTCATCCCATAGTAGCCGGCTTTCCGGATATACACTCCATATATATTGGAGATAAAATAGGAAACTGTAAGTAAAATAAAAATCAGGATAATGCGTTTCAATTCTTTTTTCTGCGAGACCAATGCCACTTTTTCTTCTTCTTTAAACTTAAAACCGTTCTTGAGAAAAGACAGGACATTTAGCCCGAAAATCCCGAAGAGCAGAAATTCCTCTAATCGGATATTAGGAAGAGATGGGTGCAAAGGTATGGAAGGGAGTATCATTGCCGAAAGCATAACTGCAACAAGCAGGAACAGCCTGTGTTCATTCTTTTTCGTGATGCCGTTATTCCAGAACATTTTTCCTCCTTAAGGTCTTTCGTTTTTCTGTCTGCGACTTTCTATTTTTTAGTGTTTGCTTATTTTAGGATTCAAATACGGAATAAAGAACCTTAACAATTTCCTCTTGCGCTTCCAGTGCTAACTCCGGATAGCAGGGAATGGCCAGGGCTTGAGTACAGGCTTCTTCGGCTACCGGAAGGTCTCCCGTTTGATAGCCTAAGTAGGCGAAAGCGTTTTGCAAATGGAGAGGCAAAGGATAATAAATAGCGCAGGCGATTCCCCTCTCGTCCAGAGCCATAGCCAGCCTTTCCCTCTCATCCGTTCTTAATACATACAAATGGTAAACAGCATAAGCCCTGGGATCTTTTCCCGGGAGAATAAGTTTTCCTTCGTCAGCTAACGGTTTTAAGAGCTGATCATAGATTTCGGCCTTGTTCCTTCTTGCAGCGTTCCACTGGTTCAGGTATCTGAATTTCACCCGGAGTATGGCAGCCTGGATCTCATCCAAGCGGCTGTTGAAACCAACTTCTTGATGGTAGTACTTGTTTTTGCTGCCATGAAAACGAAGGATCCTGATTTTCTCCGCGATTTGATCGTCATTAGTGACAACCATTCCCCCATCCCCATAACCGCCAAGATTTTTGGTAGGGAAAAAACTGAAGGTTCCGGCATCTCCGATTGATCCCGCTTTTTGACCCATGTATTCTGCACCGATCGCCTGAGCGGCATCTTCTATGACTTTGAGGTGATGTTTTTCCGCCACCTTCATAACCTTTTCCATATCTGCCATCTGTCCGAAAATATGTACGGGGATAATGGCCTTTGTCCGGGAGGTTATCTTTTTTTCTAAAAGATCAACATCGATGTTTAATGTTACGGGATCAATATCAACAAATACCGGCGTTGCCCCCACATTGGCAATGGTCTCGGCGGACGCAAAGAACGTAAACGGACTGGTGATGACTTCATCTCCAGGTCCGATCTTGCAGGCGTGAAGAGCCAGGACCAAAGCATCCGTACCGTTGGCGACAGCTACCGCATGCTTCGTTCCGCAGTAGGCAGCGATTTCATCTTCCAACGCTTTCATCTCAGGACCAAAAATAAATTTGCATGAGTCCAGGACATTTAAAATAGCTTTGTCAATATCCTCTTTAATAGAAAGATATTGAGCTTTTAAATCCAAAAGTGGAATGGACACATTCTCTCATCCTTTCTGACGGCCATGGATGGCCTAATGCCGCGGTGCCATGGATGGCAAAGAGCGGCAAACGGCCACTATATAAAAGTACACCCAATATCTGCTCATTTCAAGATATGTCTGCAAAACAACATTGTTTTATACAAAACCGATTTGATTAAGAATTATTTTCTATCAGTTCTTCTTTAGGAACATCCCTTACTTCTTTTGCCGGGAATCCTTTAACGACTTTGAATGCAGGGGTATCTCTGGTTACCAGAGAACCTGCGGCTACGAAGGATTCTTCCGTGACTTCCACCCCGGGCAGGAGAATTGCTCCCCCTCCGATTCTTGCGCCCCTCCGGATGGTAGCCCCTTTGATGAATTTAAATCTTTTTTCCGTTCTTCCCATAAAATTATCATTCGTAGTGGTAACCATCGGCGCAATAAAAACCCGTTCCTCGATTTCCATATATGCCGTAATATAGGAGCCGGTCTGAATCTTGGTATATGCTCCAATCCTCGTGTCATTCTCCACCGCACTGCCGCTGCCCACGACAACCTTTTGGGCTAAGGTGCAGCGTTCCCGGATGAGAGCCCTGTCCCCAACAAATACTTCGTCTGCCAGCACCGTCCCGGCATAAATCACAGCAGAACATCCGATGGTACAATTCCTGCCAACGGTAAGGGGGGGAAGGTCGGACTGCTTCTTCACCGTACTGGTCGATGCGGCCTTCGGCAGTCTTCCTATGGTTGAATTATTTCCGATGTAAGCTCCTTCTTCAATCAGTGTCCCGGGGCAGACAGAAGTATGATCCCCGATGGTTACATTGTCTTTCAGAACGGTTTTTTCGCCTAAAGTAACCTGGGCGCCAAGTTTTACACCATTTCCTATCACTGTGCCTTCGGCAAGAACGCAGCCGGGTGAAAGACTTGTCCCCCTGCCAATCACAACATTCTCCCCAATTACGCAGAAGGGGGCAATCTTCACTTCGCTCCCGATCTGGGCATTGTCTGCGATAATACTGCTGGGATGAATATTTGTACTCAAAATTCAAGTACCCTCTTTCCTTTTAGTCTCTGGTAGTTTACACGTTTAAATTGTTTTATCTTCTATATTATGACATAAGTATGACACAATTTTACACTATCTTTCTATTTATCGGGAATCTATTTTTTTCTTATGACTGATCAGTTATACATAAAGTGGGACAAGTAGGTGTATATATAATCAAGAACTCATTCAATCTATTTCCTGGTAGAAGGGAGAACGCTGGATGATCAGAAAATACTGCCCAAGGTGCCGAACCTATTCATATTCTGCTTCCATGGAAAAACCGTGGCTTTGTGCAACCTGCAAATTGGATTTGGGAGACCGTCCTATTCTTCAAATTAACCAAAAAGCTGAAGATGATCCGGAAAAAGAAAACCAAGGTTCTCATCAAGATTCTCAGCCCGAAATACAAAGTGGCTTTAACCAGTAGTTAGAGCCACTTTTGCATTTTCCTCTGATGTAGCAATTTCAAACTTTCCTAAACAACCCTCGCATTCCCTTACATCGGGAAACTTTCATGGCGTTCCCAGGATTCTACAATTCGAATAGCCTGATAGTATTCATAGCCTTTACCAATCAGAAAAGCTATAAGCGCAGCTTCCGTCACAGCATGCTTTAAACTGACAGGCCTGGCTTCCCTTAGGCTGTGCCTGACAGCCGGCATGACCTGCATAATCGCACGGTTGTAGTCAGGCATCATTGGAGGCATTCCCGGGCCCGGTACTTCATAAGGCGGTCTCATTACCATATCTCCTTTCCGGCTGGGTGTGGTATTACATTATGTCTTTGCCGGATAAGAAGTGAAACAAACCGGGCAGGTAAGTTATTCCATTTAATCAACAATATCTTCTATCAGCGGAAGTTTCACAGGCTGGCCCGTTTCCTGGCATTTGTAAATCGCCAGGATAACCTCCAGAGCCTTTCGCCCTTCCTCACCCGGCACTGCGGGAGGCCTGTCAAGTTTCACGGCCTGGATCATATCCTCAATGATTTCCCTGTGACCGAATCCGTATACTGTCGGGGGGTCGTTCTCCTGGGCAGTGAAGATCTTTTTCTTTTCCTCCTCACTGTCAGGAAACTCCCAGACTTCCACCCTGTTGACGGCAATCCCGCCAATAATAGCCGAACCGGTTTCTCCGAAGATATTTAATGTTTCTTCAATATTTTTAGGATAAATGGTTGAAGCTGCTTCGATCAGTCCGATAGCCCCGTTCTTAAACTTCAGCACAGCTCCCGCAACATCTTCCATTTCGATATTTCTGAGTGCGGTTTGGGTATACCCAAAGACAGAATCCACAGGGCCAAGCATCCACTGCAAAAGGTCAATGTTATGGATGGACTGATTCATAAGTACTCCGCCGTCCTGAAGTTTGGTCCCCCGCCAGGGCGCCTGGGTGTAGTATTCCTCATTACGGTTCCAGCGGACAGATGCCTGTCCGTGGGTCAGCTTGCCGAAACGGCCTGCTTCCAGGGCTTCCCGTAATACTTTGATGGATTTATTAAAACGGTTCTGATGAATAACCCCGAGCTTGACACCGTTTTCCCTGCAGGTTTTGATCAGCAAGTCGGCCTGCTGAAGGGTCATGGACATGGGTTTTTCCACCATCACATGTTTACCTGCCCTGGCGGCAGCTATCCCTATTTCCGCATGATTACCGCTGGGCGTAGCAATGGTGACAACGTCAATATCCTCTCTTTTCAGGAGTTCTTTATAATCCAGATAGGGCTGGGCGTTATATTTCCCGGCGAAGTCCTGAGCCTTTTCCGGTATAATGTCACAAACAGCCAGGAGTTCAGCATCAGGTATGGCCATGATCGATTCGGTATGCTTCGGAGCAATTCTTCCACAGCCTATAACCCCAAACCCCAGCTTTTCTTTCTTATTCACTCTTGATACAACTCCCTAGATTTTATAGATTTTCTCCCTCATATTACGCACATTTTTCGTTGCATTTCGGGTATCCACAACCAATTGAGCATGTTCCACGACTTTTTCATAATCCAAACTACTATGGTCGGTAATAATCAGGACACAATCCGCCGCAGACAGTTTTTCGGGGGTTAATTCGATACTTTCCATATGGAGGGTGCTGCCCCCATGCGGTTCGATAACAGGTATATAGGGATCGTGATAGGTAATATTAGCGCCTTCTTTCCGCAGACGCTCTATGATAATAAGTGCAGGGGATTCTCGGACATCATCGATATCCTTTTTATACGCTACACCAAGCACCAGGATATTGGCATCCTTCATGGCTTTTTTATTTTGGTTCAACGCTCTGTAAACCTTATTCACCACATAATAGGATACTTCTACGTTAATTTCCCCGGCCAGTTCAATAAAACGGGTATGGAAATCATACTCTCTTGCTTTCCAGGTTAGATAGAAGGGATCAATCGGAATACAGTGCCCCCCTACTCCGGGTCCCGGGTAAAATGTGTGGATTCCGAAGGGTTTGGTAGCGGCTGCATCCACAATCTCCCAGACATCAAGCCCCATCCGGTCACACAAGAGCATCATTTCATTTACCAGCGCAATATTGATTGCCCGGTAAGTATTTTCAAACACCTTGGTCAGCTCGGCCGCGCCGGGAGAACTAACAGGCACCACATTCACAATAGTCTGGGTATAAAGAGCATACGATATCTCCAGACAATACGGGGTAACTCCGCCGACAACCTTGGATGTATTCTTCGTAGAGAACCGTTTATTTCCCGGGTCTACTCTTTCGGGAGAGAAGGCCAGGAAAAAGTCCTTACCCACTTTGAGGCCCGAAGCTTCCAAAATTGGCAGGATAACCTCTTCAGTAGTTCCGGGATAAGTGGTACTTTCCAAGGTAATGAGCTGCCCGGGTCTGATGTATTTGGCAATCTCCTCTGCCGAAGCTTTCATGTAAGAAATATCCGGGTCCCGGGTTATAGTTAAAGGTGTCGGTACACAAATAATAATGACATCGCAGTCAGCAAGCTTTGAAAAATCCGTGGTGGCTTGAAGAATCCCTTTCCCGGCAAGTTCCTTCAGTTCATGGTCTTTCACATCGCCGATATAGTTATCACCGGCATTTACCCTTGCCACCTTCTCTCCGTTGATATCGAAACCGAGAACCGGAAAGCCAACTTTTCCTTTCTCGACGGCTAACGGCAGCCCGACATAACCGAGTCCGATCACGCCAATCCGGGCAGTGTGCTTCTCAATCTTCTTTTTCAAACCGAGGGCAATCGTATCTTTTTCCGTGATAACCTGTTTTACTTCCAGCATACTTGTACCTCCTTCATATCTCCGACGTTTGCGTGGGGTGGTTTCTAAAGGATGGAATCAAACGGCGAATTGCACTATCAATTTCTTCCCTGTTCAAATAACTTCCGCGCTCACGTATCGTCTCCAAGAGCTGAGCAATAACTTCACTTTCAATATGATTAGGCCTGGCAACAAAAATTCTTTTATGTTTAGTGGCAGATGTCCCCTCCTCCGAAGTGAGTAGTTCTTCATAAAGTTTTTCCCCTGGTCTGATTCCGGTAAAAACAATCTTAATATCCTTATCCGGTTCAAACCCTGAAAGACGGATAAGATCTTTCGCCAGGTTCACAATTTTTACGGGTTTCCCCATATCCAGAATAAAAATTTCTCCACCTAAAGCCATTGCTCCGGCCTGGATTACCAGCTGGCTTGCTTCGGGAATGGTCATAAAATAGCGCGTCATATTCGGATCGGTTACAGTTACCGGGCCGCCGGCACTGATCTGTTTCTTAAATGTCGGGATTACGCTTCCCCTGCTTCCAAGCACATTTCCAAAGCGGACTGCTACAAACCTGGTTCTGGATCTCCGGTCAAAATCCTGAATGACCATTTCGGCAATTCTTTTGGAAGCACCCATCACACTGGTTGGGTTTACAGCCTTATCCGTGGAGATGAGAACAAAGGTCTTCACTCCCGTTTGATCCGCAGCGGTAGCCAAATTATTCGTTCCGAGAATATTATTTTTTAACGCTTCTTCAGGATTTCCTTCCATTAAGGGAACATGTTTATGGGCAGCTGCGTGAAAAACAACGGACGGCTTGTATTTTTCAAAAATTAACTGAACTTTTTCCCGGTCCTTAATATCAAAAATTTCCGTAACGACAGGGTGCTCCTTCAGCTCCTGTTCTATATCGAAAATACTGTTTTCTCCGTGTCCGGCAAGAATCAGCTTGGAAGGAGAAAATTGTACGATTTGCCTGCAAAGCTCAGACCCGATCGAACCTCCGGCTCCGGTTACCAGGATGGTCTGGCCTTTAAGATATCCTGCGACTTCCTCCAAATCCACTGAGACAGGATCGCGTCCTAAAAGGTCTTCAACCTGGACCTCGCGGATCGGACTGACGGTAATCTTTCCGCTGAGAATATCATGAACGCCAGGTAATATTTTTAGACTGGAAGCCTTGGTCTCTTTACAGATTTCTACGATCTCCCGTATGGCGTCTCCCGCAGCTGATGGAATCGCGATGATGATTTCATCCACATCGTAGCGCTCAACAATTTCCGGGATATCCTCCCGTGAACCGAGAACAGGAAAGCCCTGAACATGAAGATTGATCTTGTTTCTGCTGTCATCGATAAAGCCGACAGGCATTCCTTCATGGAAATCTCTTTTTTTAAGTTCCCGTAGGGCAAGTACCCCAGCATCCCCGGCGCCAATGATTAATACTTTCCTCTGGTCCTTATTCCTGACGGTAAAAATCGAATTTTCGTGCTTGACACGCTGACTGAAGCGCAGTCCGGCAATGAAGAAAAAAACCAAAAGGAGGAATAGGGCACTTACGGAATGGGGAAGCCTCTTGGGTGCGATAAGGTATACGATACTGATCGAAACAGCAGCACCCACGCTTACTGCATAAACAATAGAAAGGAGTTCTCCCACACTGGCATACCGCCAGATATTGCGGTATAACCCAAAAACGTGAAAAGCTAATAACAAAACAATCGTGGATACGATTGCGGCATCTTTATAAGTTGCAAGATATTCCAGCGGAGGGCCTTCCTCGAAGCGAAGGTAGAAACTGCAGAAAAGAGCCAGGTTAATAAGAAGTGCATCCAAAAGCATGAAAAAGAAGGTACGCTTGGGATGGGACACGTTATATTCCTTCCTTTCCTTTACAAAAAATCGGTTTTCACCGTTACAAGTTTACTATAGTTTTCCCCATTTTACAATCTTAAAGGGACAAGGGGACGGTTCAAAGGAACAAGGGGACGGTTCTGGGGGACAAGGGTGGGGGACAAGGGGACGGTTCTTGGGGGACAAGGGGACGGTTCTTGGGGGACAAGGGGACGGTTCTTGCGTCCCATACGAAATTGCTACCGGAGCAAATAAAAATAACATAATCGGATTAAGACATCCGTTCTTCCATCTATTAATCTCCCTGTAGTTTTGAATGTTTTCTTAGAATTCTACTTACTTTGTTCTTATTTATCCCGGTAATAAAAGCAATTTGCCTTATGGATAAGCCCGTTACCGCTTGTAATTGGGAAACTACTTCTTGGAGAATATTTAAAGGAATTGGATCAATGAATTTATATTTTTTCTCTTCGAGCATATTCATATATAACAGCCTTGCCGCTTTCTCATCAATGACGTTTTCCTCAGCGGTAAGGTCCATAAAATTTTCCTGTGTCTCTTTACTCATATAGTCAATAAACAGCTGTTTAGCTTTTTGAGGATCATTTGACAACATCATGAAGATAATTTGTTTATCAATTAGATTGGGAAAATTACTTTTTTCCGTTATATAACTATTATAAGAACTCCACCTATACTCTCCAACAGTATTTACCAGACCGGATTTTATTGGATTGTAATGAATATACCTTATTAAAGAAAGCAAATAACTATCACTCTCAATTACTTGGCTCTTAAAACGATCCTGGAACAAATGTCCTACTCGTTTATACTTTTTATTAAAATAATAGACATAACTTACGGTAATTTTTTTCATTACCTTTGCTATGTCATTAGTTCCTTCACCTATAGCCAAATGAACATGGTTATCCATTAAACAAAATGCTAATAAAGTAAATTCGCCGTTTTGTCTTTTATAATATAGTATTTCTAAGAATCTATCCTTATCTTCACTATCACGGAATATATTTTTCTTTTCGTTTCCTCGAATCATTACGTGGTATAATCCGGTTTTACTTTTAGTTCTCGGAATTCTCGGCATAATACATCACCAAGAATATTTTATTGGATATATTTTCCATAGTCAATCAAGAAATGAGAAATTCATTTTGTTTAGGGAAGGGACAAGAGAACCGTCCCCTTGTCTCCCCTTGTCTCACTTATTATCCAGCACATATTTTATTTTAATGATCCCTTGATCGGAAATCGCTTCTTTTCCCCCAAAAACCTGAAGGTCAATTTTATTGGTCAGGGACTTAAGATACTCTTCGGTACTTGATCCCTTTTGCGGACCTTGAGGAGATACCAGAAGCATCGGTATATTCCGATTCGCCGCCAGGGCGGCCCCGGCTAGAGCATCAGGGAAAGTCTGACCGGTAGCCAGGAAAATTTTCTGGGTCTCCGGGAACAGCGCTTTTACAATCAGAGTGGAAGTTTCGTAACGATCATCCCCTGCAAAACGTTTGATTTGATCGTCCGAAAGTCCGGCTACTTCTTTTATCTTTGATAACAATTCCTGGGAAACAGCCCCTTCGCCCCCGGCAATGTATACCTGTCTCGGGCAAAGGGCTCTTAGTACTTTCTCCGCAGACGACGACAAGTTATCTTTTCCTGCTAAAAGCAAAGGATATCCTTGAGCTGCTGAAGCTGACGCCAGGCTTAAGGCATCAGGGAAATTGTATCCGGTTGTTATCGCGATCCCCCGGTCGATCGGAAAACGCTGTGCAATCAAGGCGGCTGTCTCAAACCGGTCTTCCCCTGCTATTCGTTCAATATTTTGAGTCCAGGACAAGACATCTTTTATTTTTCTTTCTACAGCCGCAGAGATAGCATTATTTCCGCCGAGAATAATCACTTTCAAGGGCTTTAGCCGCAACAAAGATTCTTCTACCCTCTGGTCGAGAGAATCCTGGGGAGTAAGAAGAATGGGGGCATTCTGCTGCTTGGCCAGCGCTACCCCGGCCAGGGCATCCGGAAAGTCATCCGCTTTGGCAATGATTACGGTTTCGCAGCCATTTGGCCATCCCTGATCAGCAATTTTCAATGCCGTGTCAATTCGGTCCGAACCTGCGATCCTCGGAACAGATGCCAGTATGGCGTCTTGTTCGCTTTTGGTAAGGGTCGGCATCCCGGCAGTGGCAAACCCTGCATAATGTACCGGTTCAGGAGTTTTCCATGTTACGTTCTTGGAAGGTAAAGTTCCGGCAGGAATAAGGGTTTTGGAAACCGGTGTAATATGGACCGGGGTCACAACGCCCTCATAGTATTCAGTTCCGATCAATTTTAGAATCGCATCCTGGTAAGCCACTCTGCCGGATGAGGCGGCATTATTGGGATTATTTCTTGTAGACCATGTATTGTAGGCCCAGATAGCAAAATACCAGTTCTCCAGTTTGCTTTTATCTCCGTCTCCGATCCGGGGAGTCATATCCCATTTGGATAAAAGAACATCCGCGCCGTAAGCAATGTTAAAAGCTATATCACTTTTCAATTTACTGATCGTAGCCGTATCTGAAGCATCATACGCACCGACTTGCATAATTCCAAGATAAGGTTTTGCGCTGGCGTAATTTGCCACTACATTCCCTTTGCTGTCCCATTGCCGCCAGCCTGATTCATGGTAAGCAATCGCTTTGAGTATTTCTGCAGGTACCTGTTTTTCCTGGGCAACCTGGTCGAAGATACGGACTATTTCTTCAGGAGAAGGGTTTTGAGCCGCATTTACCTTCTCAGGAAAACCGGGGATGATCAGAGAAACCATAAGGATGACAATAAACAATGTTTTTACGTATTTGTATAAGAGTAATTTATTTCGTTTACCTTGACGCATTTTTTCCTCCTGTATTTGCCAGGATAAGGCTAACCACTTCATATATACATGAGGGTTGTTTGTTTAATTCGCTCCCGAAGTCCATTTTTCCTTTAGAAATTTCATTAATTTAAAATCTACCAAAATATAAATTTTTTTCTAACGAAGTTTTTAAAGGAAGCAACAGAAAATAGTTCTGAAAAATTGAGTAAGAAAGTACCTCTTGCCTTTACGCAACAGGTACCTTTGTTCATTTCATTATCAATTAAGTTCTAAATTTGCTTAAGCAAATATTTTATCTGGGTAACGGTATCCTGGGAGATGTTGTCCTCTCCTCCAATAATTTTTACATTGGTGGAGGGCTGCAACCCTTTAATATAATTTTCGGTAGGAGAATTAATGAAGAAACCTTGCGGTGAAACCAGCAACAAACAGCCGTTTTTAGCCGCTGCCAATGCGCCTGCTGCCAAAGGATCTGCAAAGTCCTGCCCTGTAGCTAAATAGAGTTCATCAGTTCTTGGATAAAAGGTCTCTGCGATTTTGGCAGAAGTTTCATACCGGTCATTTCCTGTGATTCTGATAATGCTATCTGAGGCAATCCCGGAGCTCTGAGAAATATCCTCTATCACCCTGGAGGAAATCGCTGCCCCTCCACCGGCAATATATAATCCCCTTGGCAAAAGCTCCCGGAGCATTTTTCTGGTAACCTCGGGCACTTCCTGAGCATCTGTGATCAATAAGGGAATCCCGTTTGCTGCCGCTGCAGAGGCCAGACTTAACGCATCAGGAAAATCGACGCCTGTTGCCAGCGCAATGTTGGACTCCTTGGGAAAATCCTTGGCTATAAGTACCGCGGTTTCATACCGGTTAGCACCGGCAATCCGCTTGATGTCTTTGGTCCAGTAAAGGACTTCACCCAATTTTTTTTCGACATTCTTACTGACGGCCGTTTCTCCCCCCAAAATGATAACTTTTAAAGGTTTTAAAGTTTGCAGTACTTTAATAACCCCTTCATCAAGTTCATTTGGATTGGTTACAAGGATGGGGGCATTATTCTTTGCGGCTAAAGGCACTCCTGCCAACGCATCCGGAAAATTATCCGCCCTGGTAATGATCACAGTATCTGTCCCATAAGGCCATCCTGTTAAAGCAATCTGATTGACCGTATCAATCCTGTTCTTTCCGGCAATCCGGGTAACTGTCCCCAAAGTGGTACCACGGTTAAGTTCACCGCCGGTTCCCACTTTTAAATCACCGAGTGTGAAGGGCTCAGGGGTTTTCCAGATCTGGCTGCTCTTTGGCAAAGTCCCCGCCGGCAGCAGCTCAAGGGGAATGGGTGTAATCTTTACCGGTGTAACCACACCCTGGTAATACTCTGTAGCGGCATACCTGATGACTGAATCCTGATAGGCCGCTTTGCCGCGGGCAGCAGCATTATTGGGATTATTGGCAGTATTCCAGCTATTATATGCCCAAAGGGCAAAATACCAGTTTTCCAACTTGTTACGGTCGCCATCCCCAATTTGCGGAACCATATCCCACTTTGCGTTTAAAAGGTCAGCCCCATATGAGATGTTAAAATCAATATCGTATTTCAGTTTATTTACCAGGTTTTTATCCGATGAATTATAGCTTGTAACCTGCATAATTCCCAGTCCCGGACGGGATCCCGAATTATTGGTGACAACATTCCCGTTGCTGTCAAACTGTCTCCACCCCGACTCTTTAAAGGCAATCGCCTTGAGAATCACGCTGGGAATTCCCTTGGTTTTAGCAATAATTTCTATCTTCCGGGCAGTCTCCTCCAGGGTAGGATTTTGATAGCCCTGAATTACCGCCCCGTTGGCAGGCAAAGAACAATATGATAAACCCAGTAATATTGCCAGAAAAACCGTTAAAACCTTTGGTCTTTTCTGAAACATCCTTCTCTCTCCTTCAAATCTTGTGAAATGCGGTTCATTTCGCAGTATCTTGCGCTCCATGGCGCCGGTTGCCTTTCGCCATCCTTGGCACCGCGGCGTTAGCAAAAACCATGGTTTTCGCCATGGACGTCAAAACAACTTGGGTAGTATTTCCCAAGTTGTTATATTTCGCCATTTTATTCCTAATTCCTGCCAATATTTTTATAGTACGGTTTCTCCCGTTATCAGCCAGCTGGAGTCAATCCTGACAAGATTCGCTCTGACATGCACAAAGTGATTAAACTGTTCCCCTACAGGATACTCTTCGTCGAGATCATAGTCACGGCTTGTATACCGGTAAATGGCATTGATGGTCGCAGAATACTTATCTGCCGATTCAATCTCCACATGGTCGAATTTGATTTCGCTTACTTCTAAGCCGATACCTTTCGGAATGAACTTTTCTGCTT
Source organism: Peptococcaceae bacterium (assembly GCA_012517475.1). GTDB lineage: Bacteria > Bacillota > Desulfitobacteriia > Desulfitobacteriales > Syntrophobotulaceae > Dichloromethanomonas. Next base: position 55,311 of record JAAYUV010000053.1, read on the forward strand.
TTCTGATATGGTTTTCCATGATTTCGCCGGTATAGGCAACCGCAATTTTAGATCTGAAAGCGGAGATATCCTTTGCCTTCCAGGCATCAAACAAGATTCCCAGGGCCTGTTTGTAGTCGGATATGACCTTGTCCTGTTCTGTTTTGGTTAACGCAACCTGTGTCCCGGACTGATCTTTTTCGGATTCCTGTCTCTTCAAATTTCCTATGCTCACATCAGAACTATTGCCTGAAGAATCCAACAGGGCATTACCGGAATCGGTACCGCTCATGGCTCCCACCTTCGTGGCATTGTCTTTCTCTGCCGGTTGATTTATTCCCGGCTGCGGAAATGCTGTTCCCCAATACATATGTCCGAAAACGCCCAGAACGATTCCCAGGCAGAAAATCAGAATGGTAAGAAGCCAATATGTTTTACGCATAAAATCACAATCCCCTCAATAAAGGAATATATTACCATCTTTTCCTTAACTGGGGGATTTTAAACATGTTTGATTTAAAAATTATGCCTTATATTCAACGGTTCATTATTTTAGATTTTGATAATTATATATTTTTGATAATTGTATATCAGTAGTTACTTAAATATACCACTTTATTTAGGCCTTTTCTTCTCTTTGGCTAAAGCCTTACGGGAAGGCTTTTGTATAGGTTTGCTGAACTTGGCCATACCGATCGACATACGCGTAGATAATACAAGGATAATTGCCAAATCGACAATTAAAGAGGTATTTCCAAGAATCAGTACCCGGATTGCAGCAAAAATACTTACAACGAGACCCATTATAATCATATTCTTGCCAATCCATTTGGCTAATCCCTCTTTGTCTATTTCCCGGTCAGGATGACTTCGGGCCATGAAAATAACCAGCTTGAATTTCCAGATCAAGGCACCTGCTATTATTAAAACAAACCCGGCAGTCAAAGACGAAATCATCGATTTTTCTCCCTATTCTATTCACGTTATTCAAATTTATTTTTCTCTCTCCAAACGCCTAAAGATCGCGTAGGAATACCCTATTGGAACAGCTACCAATCCAATAATAACGATCAATACGATTATAGTCATAAAACCTGCCGGCATCAAGCTTGAAACCATAAAGATAATTCCGCCGATTACCCAGAACGGTCCTGCCATCCGGTGTGTTTTATACCAAACCTCTTCACTTGCCAGCGTCCAGGGAGTTCTGATTCCCATAAAATAATTGTGTTTGAGTTTCCCCATGTAATTGCCGATCACGATGAATAAAACCCCGACACCCAAATGAACAAGAGACGGAACCTTCTCAAAATAACCAAGGGCTGAGCCTAAAGTTCCAAAATACATAACGGAGAAAAACATCATAATCACCAGTACGATGGCTGAATAAGCCCTATTCATCTGGGGATAATTTCTTTTCTTGGGATCGATTTTGGGAAGAAAAATAAGCAGCAGGAAAACTCCCAGCATGATCAAAGGAAACAGAAAAGCTCCCTGCCAGGCACTGCCCCATCCATCAACTTGACCCGAAATATTCCAGTGAGTAGGAACTCTTTCCGGAAGATAAGGATAAGCCAAAAAACCGGCAATGAAATCTATTATAGTGAGCAATGCCCCGATAACAATGACAATCTTCATATTGGATTTATTTTCTGTCACAGGAATCACTTCTCCTTTCCATTCTCTTCAGGTCTATCCCAGTTAAAAAGGTCAAGTAACATTCTCATAATATCTTCCAACACCGAGGTATTCAGTGAATAGACAATATTTTGTCCCTTCCTTTCATCATCCACCAGACCGGCTTGTTTCAGGATATTAAGATGATGAGAGATACTTGGTTTAGAAATATTGAACTTGTCGGCGATCTCACCGGCAGTCATGCTTCGTTCCTTCAGAAGCCGAATGATCTCTCGTCTGTTGGGATCTGCAAGAGCTTTAAACGTATCGTTATAAGGCGACATACAATAACCACTTCCATTTAAACATAGAATTATACATTTGCATATTTAGATAACAATCTAAATATTAATATTGATTATTCCACTTCTAATATCCTTTGTCAAGCTGCACCCTCATAAAATTTGTGCGTTGAAAAAAGTATTACCCATTCTTCAGGGAGGTACTGAATTCCGGGTAATACTTTTTAGGTTTCATAATTTTGTAATAAATATTTACTTGTAAAGAGATGTTTACTTCTAAGAAAATACCTATTCGTATTTCCCCGGTTCGCTATACTGGCAAAACGTCGCGATAGAGCCGGAGAAACAAATCTATTCCGACCGTTTTGTCGCAAAAGGCGTGGCACCATAGACCTTAGAACTCATATCATCCCTGAAAAGATGGGAATCCAAATCGTGAATCTCAAGGTGGAACTGCTCTATCCTGATCTTGTCTTTGGTATCAAATGCATCTACCCCTCTGTTGAGAAGATTTCTGAAATATACATCAAATGTAGCTGTTTGGTTTGAGCTCGTCTCATTATCCATCTGTTTTTCCCAAAGTGTTTTGTGGAAAATAATATACTTTTTAATATCCTGCTCATTCATTTGGGGGCCTGCGGTGATCCCAAAGAGATAACCATCCAAATACTGATGGATATTCCAGGATGCCCCGAAAGCAAGTGTTCTGGCCGCGTCACTTAATGCACTCTCACCAAAAAAGTCTTCAATCGACGGAGCAAGGTTCATTAAACTCAAATCCGGTTCCTTGTATTTCTTCATACCTGCGGTATCAGTCCCAGACCCGGTCTTGGGATTTGTATTCGGCTTGGTTGCCGTACCCCCGGCCGCAGGGGTTGAAGAACTGGTACTGCTATTTCCCGGAGATGCCTTGTTATCCCCCGTCTTGGAATTTGCATAATTTACAGGCGGGGTCTGGATTACAACCTGTTCTTTTGGTGTGTCGACTTGTCCGCGGAAAACTTTCCAGGCTGTCGGCCCATAAATGCCGCCAACAATGATTGCCCCTGCCAGAACAACTGCTCCGGACAAGGTCAATATGCTTTTGCGGTTTAAATTCATCTTTTTCCCTCCTAACTATAGGTATTTTCTGTATAAGATTACCAATAATCAGGAGAAAACCTTGTCGTTTTGGGGATGTCCAACAGCCTTTTTTCCGTTACAGAACGGTATTATCCGTCAACTTCCTCAGATTCAGGCTAAAACCGGGTATTTCTCGCTATTATTTCATCATTATCCAATAAAGTTTGTCCAAATTATTGTTTGTAATTATCTGCAACCTTCGAGGAAATATAATCCTGGCTAAAAACAATATTAGAAGAAAAATTATAACGACTGACCATTTCTAACAGGTAGTCCATCAAATTTTCTCCGATTTCTTCATGGCGAAGGGCAAACTCTATGGTAGCTTTTACAAATCCAAACTTATCCCCAACATCATACCTTTTCCCCTCAAAATGATACGCCAAAACCTCCTGTAACCTGCTCAATTCCAAAATCGCATCTGTCAGCTGAATTTCTCCGCCTCTACCCGGAGGCAATTCACCAATGATATCAAAGATCTCCGGATTAAGGATATAACGGCCCATAATCGCTAAAGGAACTTCCGGGGCTTGTTCCGGCCGGGGTTTTTCAATCATATTCTCCGCTTTGAACAGCCTTGGTCCTATCCTGCTGCCATCAATGATCCCATACTTGGATACATCAGCAGGAAGAACCTCCTGTACTCCAATGATGTTGCTTCCGTACAGCTCATAATACCTGATCATCTGTCTCAGACAGGGTTCTGCTGAATAGATCACGTCATCACCGAGAAGAACCGCAAACGGTTCATTTCCGATAAATCTCCTTGCGCTGTAAACGGCGTGCCCCAGGCCAAGGGCTTCTTTCTGCCTGACATAGTGAATATCCACCATCTCTCCGATGTTTCTTACCATATCCAGGAGATCTGATTTGTCGCTTTTCTCCAAATATACTTCTAATTCAACCGACCGATCAAAATGATCTTCGATGGCCCTTTTATTCCGTCCTGTTACAATAATGACGTCTTCAATACCTGATTGTACGGCTTCCTCAATAATGTATTGAATGGTGGGCTTATCGACAATAGGGAGCATTTCTTTTGGTTGAGCTTTGGTTGCAGGAAGAAATCTTGTACCTAAACCTGCAGCAGGAATCACTGCTTTACGTATTTTGCGCAAGAAAACTTCCTCCTTTTAATGATTTGTGTTGAATTGCTTAAACTACTTAATTAGTATGGCAGGTTTCAAGTTATTTTATGTCCGCTCCGTGCAACAGTCGTTTTTGATAGGTAGGAAAAGCGGTTTAGTACATTACGTAACACCATAGGTAAAGAATACAAATAGCTGCCAACTAATGTCAGCAGCTATATATAGGTCTATTTCTTTTTAATTCCGGTATTTCATCAACTATAACAGAGAACCTCTATTACATGCTTTTGTTTAGTTTCTTCTTTGGGTCCAGGACGGCGGCCTTTTCCAAGATCTGATCCACCAGACCGTATTCCTTGGCTTCTTCTGCGGACATATAATAATCCCGGTCCGTATCCCGTTCCACTCTTTCCAGTGGTTGCCCGGTTCTCTCAGATAATATTTTGTTTAATTTGTCTTTAATTTTAAGAAGCTGTTTGGCGTGGATTTCAATCTCCGTTGCCTGACCGGAAAGACCTGAACCGGCAATCAGAGGCTGATGGATTAAAATTTCCGAATTAGGAAGAGCCGTACGTTTTCCTTTTGTCCCTGCGGCAAGGAGAAATGCTCCCATACTTGCTGCCATCCCCACGCAAATGGTTTGAATATCCGCCCCGATGTACTGCATGGTGTCGTAGATGGCCATACCCGCAGTAATGGATCCACCCGGACTATTAATATAAAGGAAAATATCTTTTTCCGGATCTTCTGCATATAGGAATAACATTTGAGCAATTACTACGTTGGCCACAGCATCATCAATTGGTCCGCCCAAAAATATGATGCGGTCTTTCAAGAGCCTTGAATAGATATCGTAGGAACGCTCACCGCGGTTGGTTTGTTCTACTACCATTGGAATTAAATAGCTCATAATATTCCCCCCAAACTCTTTGATTTGAATCATATCCCTATTTTAGTACAAAGGTCAATAAAGGTCAAATATTTCTCTTCATTTTTTATTATTTTTTATGGTCTATAACTATTAATTTGCCACACGGCTCATTCCTTAAACATTCTGTTCTTTGTATATATTTTTTTTTGCAGGATAAAATATTGTTTAGAATTTTATAACGGAGGTTAGTTTTATGAACATGATTCCATTTGATACCATGCGTAATATCGATCAAATCAGACGCGAAATTGACCGGGTTTATCGATTCCCATTTTCTTTTTTTGAAGATAATTTTTCCCGCCATCTCACTCTTCCTTTTACCGATGTCTATGAAACAGATGAACAATTCATAGTGTCTTGTGACCTTCCCGGGCTCCAACGCAAAGAGGACGTAAATCTTCAGATCCAGGACAATGAACTGATTATCAGTGGAACCTTAAATAAAGAACAACATGTAATCCAGGAAGACCGTATGCACAAAAAAGAAAGATTTACCGGACAATTCCGCCGTTCGGTCTCCCTTCCTTCTCACGTTTCAAGTGAGAACATCAGGGCAATATATAAGAACGGAGTCCTTAATATTTTTTTACCGAAATCCAGCGCCTCTCAGAAAAAATCCGTAAACATTGAGTTTCAAAATTAGCCTTTCATTGTTTGTCTCTAAAAAAAAGATATAGGAAAGAGCACAGTTTGAAATAAATTTAAACGAACTGTGCTCTTTTATATTCTCAAATCTTAAGAGAATTGCTTTGATAGTCATAATAAAGAAGAATTCCTAGGAACTCGGTTTTGTTTAAAAATTTTTCCATCTCTGTTATAATGAAAAAGAAACTTGAATTTTATTTTTTTGGGAAATATTTCTTTTTTTAAAGAATATAATATTTTAATCTTATTTTAATCTTAGGTTAATAAAATTATGAAAATTTTCCTTTATGATAAAGACAGTCTGGAATTACTTGTAAAGTTGGTGACTTCCATGAAGGCTATGATTTTGGCCGCAGGAATAGGCACAAGACTCAGACCTCTTACTGACCCTATCCCGAAGCCAATGGTACCAATTTTAAATACCCCTGTGATGGAATACTCCGTAAAACTGCTCAAGCAGCATGGGATTAATCAAATTGTCGCGAACACCCATTATAATGCCCATTATATAGAAGATTATTTCGGGCATGGTGAAACATTTGGCGTTCAACTGGATTACTCTTTTGAAAAAGAATTGCTCGGGACAGCAGGAGGAGTAAAAAATAACCGTCAATTTCTCAATGAAACATTTTTTGTTTTAAGCGGGGATGCTTTAACCGATATTGATCTTACAGAAATGTACAAGTTTCATAAAGAAAACCAATCCTTAGCCACTATCGCTCTTAAATCAGTGAAGGATGTTTCGAATTATGGTGTGGTTGTTACCGATAGGACAGGCAGGATTCTGGCTTTTCAGGAAAAACCGAACAAACAGGAAGCTTTGAGCAATGTTGTCAATACAGGTATCTATCTGTTTGAGCCGGAAATCTTTGATTTCATCCCTGATGGTTTTTACGATTTTGGAAGGGAGTTATTTCCTAAGTTGCTGGAAATCGGGGCACGTTTTTTTGGTTATGTAACTCGTGATTATTGGTGCGATATCGGAGCCCTTGATGTCTATAGAAAAGCCCACCGGGATGCGCTGAATCGCCCCAGTCTTAAAAAACTGGCTAACAAAGACGGGATTTTTACTCTGAAGAATAACTGTCTGGCAGGTATGAATTCTACTATAGATTTGAGTTGTAAACTAGGACAAAACGTTTTTATCGGAAAAAACTGCAATATTGGCGCCGGTGTAACACTGAATAACTGCATCATATGGGATAACTGCTCCTTACTGGAGAATTCCGTTATTGAAAACGCCATTATCGGAATGAACTGCTTTATCGGGGCTAATTCCATGATTAAGGGGAATTCCCTGGTTGGTAATAATGTCCTCATCAGCCGCGATATCCTTGTAGACAAAAATTGTTCCATTGAGACAAATAGTATACTTGTTACCGGTAAGGCTGTTTCAGCCTGACCTTATTATTGATGAAAGACGATTTCCTGGAGGAGGATGCAGAATGCCTAACGTTTTAATCCTATCAGCTTCTACAGGACAAGGACACAATCAAGCCGCAAACTGTCTGAAGAGTGAACTGGAGTCATCGGGATATACTGTCCAAATCGTTGAACCTCTCAAAGAAGAGGGGCGGGTAATGGATGTCCTGGTTGATGACGGTTATAACATCCTGGCAACCAAATTGCCCAGAATGTACGGCAAATTGTACAAAATCACGGATCATAAATTTGTAAATAAAGGGGTGGTTACCTTTCTCAATATCACCCTGAGCAATACCGTTTACCAATTAACCAGGGAACACAAACCTGATCTGATTTTTACCACCCATCCCCTGCTTGTGAATGTTGTCTCTTTTCTGAAAGCCAGCAGCCGGATTAATCTCCCTCTTATTGCTGTTGTTACAGACTATATGGCTCACCGTTTTTATGTGAATAAATATGTTGACGCGTATATCGTAGGATCGACTTATACCAAGGATACCCTTACTGTTAAAGGTGTTCCGGAAAGCAAGATATTTGCTTATGGCATTCCGATTCGCAGAGAGTTCCGTCAGCCCCGAAAAGAGAATAAGGATAAAGGTTTCACCATGTTGGTGATGGGCGGCAGTATGGGTATTTCTTATATTAAGAATTGCCTGGAAACGCTCGTTCACAATAACCATAATTTTAGGATTTTTGTGGTTTGCGGCAATAACCAGAAATTAAGAAAAGAATTAGAAGAAAAATACGCCGGCACTGTCAATGGCAAAGAAATACAAATTTTTGGGTTTACCCGGAATATCCCCGAACTTATGGACCAATCCGATGTGATTGTGACCAAACCCGGGGGGCTCACTGTATCGGAAGCAATTAACAAAAATATACCGATCATTATTCCTTTCTTTATTCCGGGGCAGGAAGAAGAAAATACCGAAATCCTGGTAAAGGCCGGGGTTGCTTTGAGCGTTACAAACATTGTCCAACTGAATGAGGTTGTAAGCCGTCTCTATGAAAATCCTGTTCTTTTGGACGAAATGCGTTTAAAGGCCCTGGAAATCTCACAAGGATTATCTCCTGATAGTGTAGTTGAACTGTCTGACAGACTGATCTATGGCTATCATCCGGATAGAATAACCCAAAACGCCTGATTTAACTTTTATCTTTTTAGATTATCAAACTTTATAAAGAGGCTATGCCATCGGGTATAGTTTCTTTTTTTTTGCGGCAACATGGAATATAATACAGTAGATCGTTTCTGCAGGGTGATTTTAAGATTCTCTAAAGGCAAGTGAAAAACAAATGGTAAAACGAAAGAATATAAACCTCCTTTTTTTCATCAGCTTACTCTTTTTGTTATCCCTTAACGGGTGCAGCTTTCACCAATCCGCTAATCCCGGCTCCGAAAGTAAAAAAACCGTGGAAAACGGTTCAAACGCCTCCCCGGCCTCCCCTGAAACAAAACAGGGTTATGTAGATATCACCGTTGCCGCCGCAGGTGATATTCTGATCCATAATACGCTGTATTATTCCGCCTATGATCCTGAAACGAAATCCTATGATTTTCGGGATCAGTTTAAATATGTCAAACCCTATTTAGAGAATGCCGACATAACCCTGGCTAATCTCGAAACCACTCTGGCAGGCCCGGAAAAAGGTTATTCCAGTTATCCCAAATTTAATACACCCGACACGATCATCGATGCATTAAAAGATACAGGGGTGGATATCGTTACGGCTGCCAATAATCATAGAATGGACACAGGTGTCGAAGGCTTTTATCGAACCATCCGTGTTGTCAGGGGCAAGGGTCTGGACATTATCGGAGTCAAGGCAGATGAAAAAGAAAAAAGCTATGTGATCAAAAATATCAAAGGAGTGAAAATAGCCTTCCTCAATTTTGGGTATGGCTCCCCGCTTCGGGATGGCAGTTTAAGCATTAATGGCTTAATCTTACCCGTAAATATGAGCGGCCTTATTGATAGCTTTGATCCGAAAAACCTGGAAACATCCGTTACAGCTCTCGAAAGGAAAATCAAAGATGCTAAAAATAACGGCGCCGAGCTGATCGTGGTATCTATGCACTGGGGTGACGAATACCACAGAATACCCAATGAATTTCAGAGAAAGCTGGCATCCCGTATTGCCTCCCTGGGTGCTAATGCCATTTTCGGAGGGCATCCCCACGTTCTGGAACCTGTAGTATACCTGCCAGGTTCCGGGGAAAGCAAGGTTCCGGTGTTTTATTCTCTGGGAAATTTCATATCTGACCAGCGAAAAGAAACCGTTGATGATATTTATACAGAACAAGGGATGATTGCCAAGGTAACCTTTCGTATTGAAAAAAATAAGAATCCACAAATTCTTTTTACCCAGGCCATTCCAACCTGGGTAAACAAGAAAATCGCGGACAGCAGATTTATTTATGAGGTTATCCCTGTACAAGAAGCATTAAACAAAAAACAAAAATTCCCTTTGCTGAACACACAAGACCTGGAGCGAATCCGGTTCTGCTCAGATACGGTTGAACAGTTAACCTTAGGTATCAAATAACAGTAGAAAGCAGCAACTTTTTGGGTTGCTGCTTAACTATGAAGAGAGGAAACATAGCTCATAAAAATCATTTCTATAGTGTAGCATATCGTGAATCCCGGAAGTAAAACAAGAGAAAATGGTCCCGATTTAATAGGAATTCAGTCCCAATATACCTGAACTCTACATACAGCTTACTGCTCAATAACTGAATCGAAAATCACCGAGAAAGTTGTCCCCTGCGGACCGGTGTCCACAGTAATATTTGCTTCGTTTCTCTGTGCAATTTCGTAACAGACATAAAGTCCGAGACCTGTTCCAGCATCTTTCGTGCTAAAAAAGGGAGTCCCTAATTTCTCCAGATTTTCCGGGTCGATACCCTTCCCTTGATCCTTGACGGAGAGAATGACTTTGCCATTATGGCTGGAGGTGGCAAGCACGACACTGCCATTTTGTCCCATCGATTCCAGGGCGTTGCGTGTTAAGTTTAATATAAGCTGACGAATTTCATTGCCATTCACATAAAGATCAGGGGTTGTGCGCAAATTGAATTTGATTGTTTTTCCCTGAAATACAGCATCTGCTTCAAGTAATGGCGCCATGCTGTTGATAATGGTCTTGAGATTATTCCGGCTTCGAATGGTCTCTTTTTTATTTTTACCGATGGTATTGAACTCCTGCAGAATAGAATTGACCCGATCCATTTCTTCAATCATGATTTCAAAGTATTCCTTAAACTCCTGTTCTTTGATCTTATTATAGAGGAGCTGAAGGAAACCTTTCACGGTAGTCATCGGATTCCGGACCTCATGACTGATGACTGATGCCAGTTCGACAATGGTATTAAGCTTATCCAGCTGAGCTATTTCTTTTTCCAGCCTTCTGTGCCGGGTAATGTCACGTGCAACAGCAGAAGTACCAATTACATTCCCTGAAAGGTCTTTGATTGGCGCCAGCGTAATAAAAACCGCTACAGTCTCGAGATCTTTCTTTTGACGGATGGTTTCATAACTATATATTTGACCACTGCGGATAATGCTGATAATATTATCAATTTCATCCTCCTGGCCGGGAAAAGCCAGGATATTTATTGTCTGTCCAATAATTTCTTCCTTGTTGTAACCAAAAATTTGTTCAGCGGCATTATTCCAGCTGAGAATACGTCCATCGTTATCAATGGCATAGATTGCATCCAATGATGCTTCTACAATGGAGTTAAGTCTCAGAAGCTTATCCTGATATTCTTTTCTCTCACTGATATCATTACCCACAAAATAATAAAGTTCTCTTTCTGGATCCCGGCATACATAACATTCATAATAAATAAAGTTTCCGTCCGGGAGACATAACCTGATTTCGGAAGTAGGACTTATGTCATGATGAAGGGTATCTCTCATCATAGCCAGGGTATTTTGACGGTCCTCCTGATGAACATAGTCTAAAAACTTCTTGCCAATGATATGCTCTTTGCTTTCACCCAAAAAATTTTCCATAGCCTGATTGACCCATTTTATTTCTCCCTGCAAGTCTGTTTGACAGAATAGGTCTTTGGTAAGATAAAGAAACTTGTCAAGATCTATAGCATCATGCTCAGAAAAAGGCATAAAAGTCTCCTTTGTTAAACTTCTGTTTCAATTATAATCAAAATATTTAATAAAAAAAAGGTATTTGACTGAACCTATTCGTAAACAGAAGATGTTGGGGGACCATAAACTATATCAATCATACCATAAAAAACATAGGTCCTACAAACTTTCAAGGAGGCCATTACGATGTACGCTTATCGTTTTAACTATGGCTGGAGTGCCGGTTTCCTTACCGCTATTTTTTTGATCCTGATTATTCTGGGTGTAATTTTTTAACCCATGCAAAAAAGGGTGCTATGGAACACCCTTGTGTTGTTAAAATACATGGACAATATGTATCAGGATTGGATTCGAAGCGAAATCTCCCCGGAAATGACGGAGGTTATCCGGCCATTACCCAGCTTGACAATAAGCTCCCCCCGGGGACCAAGATCCAGGACTTCAGCTTCAGTCTCTGTTCCGTTGTTCATTAACCTTACCTGCCTGCCGATTACAGCAGAATTCTGCCGGCAAATATGTAGTGCTTCTCCTAACTCTCCCCCAACTAAAAACTTCTCGTATAGAATCTCAAAATGATTCAAGATATCAGCAATGATTCTTTCCCGCTCATAAACCTTTCCGGTTTCAATGAGAAATGATGTAGCCAGAGCTTTTAATTCATCAGGAAAATCTTCTGCAGCAAGATTCACATTTAATCCGATTCCCTGGATAACGGATTCTATCCTGCCCGCACTGATCTGCATCTCGGTAAGGATTCCTCCGGCCTTTTTTTCCCGGATAAAAATATCATTCGGCCATTTAATCTTGATTTTATCGGGGAAATACCCCTCTTCCTTCTCCATCGCCTTACACACCGCAGCGGCCCCTACCAATGTCAGCTGTGGTATTGTCTCTGTGGGAAGATCGGGCTTAAGCAAGAGCGACATCCAGACGCCTTTTCCTTTGGGAGAGTTCCACGCTCTTCCCTGACGGCCTCTTCCTGCAGTTTGCTCTTCACTCAGAATTACGGTCCCTTCGTTTTCTGCAGCTCTTCTCCTGCATTCATTATTTGTTGAATCAATTGTATCGAGACAGTGGATTTTCCAATCAATCATTTTGTTTTGAAGGTAACCCACAATTTTAGTTGGACTAAGCAGGTTCTGTGTCACTCCAGATATGCTCCCGTCTTTCTATACTTGGTGTATCTTCTTTCCACCACTTCATTGATCTGCTCTTTCATTGCTCCAAACGGCACTTGTAAAAGATTTTCTCTAATTACCGCTGACATCCCGTCAGGATCCTTGTGTGCCCCTCCGGGGGGCTCAGGCAGAACCTTCTCAATAATCTTCAGGGCCATTAAATCCTGGGCAGTGATCTTCATGATTTGAGCAGCTTCTTTCGCTCTGGAAGAATCTTTCCAGAGAATACTGGCAAATCCTTCAGGTGAAAGAATAGAAAACACCGAATGTTCCAGCATCCAAATTTCATCGGCAATTGAAAGAGCCAATGCCCCACCGCTGCCCCCCTCGCCTATGACAATAGAAATAACCGGAGTACGCAGATCCACCATTTCCATAAGGTTTCTGGCTATCGCTTCACCCTGGCCCCTTTCTTCAGCACCAACCCCCGGATCAGCTCCAGGCGTATCAATAAAACAAATAACAGGGCGACGAAATTTCTCCGCCTGCTTCATCAGCCGTAATGCTTTACGAAAACCGTCAGGACTGGTCATACCGAAGTTCCGTTTTACATTCTCTTTGGTGTTTCTTCCTTTCTGCTGGCCGATCACTGTCACAGGCATATTCCCGAGTCGTGCAATACCGCCGACGATGCTCGGGTCATCACGGAACTTGCGGTCACCATGAAGTTCAATAAATCCGTCAAAAACCTTTTCAATATAATCCAAGGCAGTAGGCCTTTCGATCATCCTGGACAGAATCAGTTTATCCATCGGACCCAGGTTAATAACTGCCTCAGATTTCATTTGCTGGAGTTTGTCTTCAAGTACCATGATTTCCGCAGAAAAATCGGCTTTTTTTTCCTGGGCAAACTTGCGTAAGTCCTCTATTTTCATACTTAATTCAGCAATATCTTTTTCCCGCTCAAGCATGGGCACACTCCAAAATTTTTAAATATTTCGCTGGTAAATGTATTCTCGTATTATGAGTAATGCAGTTTGATCAAACGAGATAAGGTCAGTTTAAGATTATCCCTGGTTACTATCTTATCAATAAATCCATGATCAATCAAAAACTCAGCAGTCTGAAATCCCTCGGGAAGCTTCTGTCCAATGGTTTGTTCCCCAACCCGTTTTCCGGCAAACCCAATGAGAGCTCCCGGTTCCGCAAGGATAATATCTCCAAGCATTGCAAAACTGGCGGTAACGCCTCCGGTAGTCGGGTCGGTGAGAACGGTAACGTAAAGTTCCCCCGCCCTGTCGTGGCGAGCTGCAGCCGCTGACGTTTTAGCCATTTGCATTAACGAAAGTATTCCTTCCTGCATACGGGCCCCGCCTGATGCGGCAAACACAATGACCGGTTTGCTTTTAGCCGTTGCAAACTCAAATGCCCTGGTAATCTTCTCCCCAACCACAGACCCCATGCTTCCCATCATAAAATTGCTGTCCATCACGGCAATAACAGAATCATTACCATGAATCTTCCCGTAACCGGTAACAACTGCTTCAGCAATGTCTGCTTTTTTGATGGTATCGGCTATTTTTTCTTCATACCCTTCGAAATCAAGAGGATTAACGGTTTTCAGATCCGTATTGATTTCTTTGAATGTTCCGGTATCCATTATCAAATCGATTCTTTCCCGCGCATTCATCCTGTAATGATGTCCACAGGCGGTACAGACCTTATGATTGGCGTTAAAATCTTTATTGTATATCGTTTCCCCGCAGTGCTTGCATTTTATCCAAAGCCCATTGGGTATAGCCGGAAGGGCATTCTTCTCCTTCTGCGCTTCCTGGAGGTTATTCTGTTGTAAAGTAAGATAGTGTGGTTTTTTGAAAACCTTATTAATCTTAAACATTTGCACCAACCGCTAAAAATAATCTGATAAGAGCTAGTCCTTTATTTTTAAATTATACTCCTTTTCGATGAAAGATGTGTTAATTAAGCCATTGATATAATTATCATTATTGAGAATCTGAAATAGAAACTCAACATTGTTATCAATTCCTTCAATAATAAATTCGTTCAGCGCCCTGCGCATTTTGTTTAATGCCTCGTTTCTGTCCCGGCCATACGTAATCAGCTTGGCTATCATAGAGTCATAGGTAGGAGGGATCTCATACCCATGGTACATGGCTGTATCCAATCGGACACCGCTCCCTCCGGGCCAGAGAAGGATATTCACCTTTCCGGGGGAAGGCCTGAAGCCAAGTGAGGGATTCTCCGCATTGATCCGGCATTCCACGGCATGACCCCTGATAACCACGTTTTCTTGTCTCATATCAAGCTTTTGACCGGCAGCGATTTTAATCTGCTCCTGAACAATATCCACTCCTGTCACCAGTTCAGTAACCGGATGCTCAACTTGAATCCGGGTATTCATCTCCATAAAATAGAAGTTCCCTTTTTTATCTACAAGGAACTCAACTGTCCCCGCATTATTGTAATTCACAGCTTTGGCTGCCCGAACAGCCGCATCCCCCATCTTCTCTCTGAGTTCGGAAGACAGGAAAGTGGAAGGGGCCTCTTCTATCACCTTTTGATTTCGACGTTGAATGGAGCAATCCCTCTCTCCCAGGTGAATCACATTTCCATATCGATCAGCCAAAATCTGGAATTCAATATGCCTGGGTTCCTCCAGATATTTCTCGAGGTACATCGCATCATCGTTAAACGCTGCTTTTGCCTCTGTTTTAGCTGTTTCGTACGCTTTCTTAAGTCCTTCCTCATTTTCTACTATCCTGATCCCTTTGCCGCCGCCTCCGGCGGAAGCTTTCAGCATAACAGGATAACCAATTGTATCTGCTGCTTTGAGGGCATGTTCGAAATCCGTAAGGACCCCGTCAACTCCGGGAACAACAGGAACACCTGCCAAAAGCATCATCTGTCTGGCTTTGGCCTTATTTCCCATCATCTCAATGACTTCGGGATCAGGACCAATAAAGGTAATATTGCATTCCCTGCACATTTCCGCAAATTTGCTGTTTTCTGCCAGAAAACCAAATCCCGGATGAATCGCTTCTGCCCCGGTTAAAACTGTAGCACTGATAATATTCTCGGCATTCAGATAGCTGTCTCTGGCCCGGGCAGGCCCGATACAAACAGCTTCATCTGCAAGATCGACATGCAGGGCATGGCGATCAATGTCGGAAAAAACCGCTACAGTTTGGATACCCATTTCCCGGCAGGCCCTGATAATCCGGACCGCAATCTCTCCCCTATTGGCCACAAGAATTTTATTAAACACAGTTTCACCTACTTATTCAGTCAATACCCTTCGCTACGTCAATCCCCGATAAAAAACATTAGCTCCGCTTCAACAGCTTTCTTGCCGTCTACAGAAGCTACCGCTTTGCCCACGCCTGCCGGGCCTTTTGTCTTAATAATCTCCACTTCAAGTTTAAGTACATCTCCCGGAACGACTTTTTTTCTGATTTTCGCCTTATCTATTCCTGTGAAATAGGCAATTCGCCCGCGGTATTTTTCCATTTTTAACATAGCTACAGCTCCGGCCTGAGCCAAAGCCTCAATGAT
This sequence comes from Peptococcaceae bacterium, assembly GCA_012517475.1. GTDB lineage: Bacteria > Bacillota > Desulfitobacteriia > Desulfitobacteriales > Syntrophobotulaceae > Dichloromethanomonas. The sequence goes on from JAAYUV010000053.1 coordinate 71,223, forward strand.
TAATACTGCAGGCATAACCGGTTCTTGAGGAAAATGCCCTTGAAAGAAGTATTCGTTCATAGTTACATTTTTATAGGCTACTGCTCTTTTCCCTTCTTCCAATTCTTCTACCCTATCGATCAGAAGAAAAGGATACCTGTGGGGAAGAATTTCCTGAATTTCTTTGATTCCCAGTGACATACTTACCTCCGTAGGGGTTGTTATTAAGTCCCGCTTACAACGAAGAGCGGCTGACCGTATTCTACCATCTGTCCGTCCTTAACCAGGACATCAATGATTTGAAGATCATCGTCCGCTTCAATATCATTCATCAGCTTCATTGCTTCGATAATGCATAAAGTTTGTCCTTTTTTCACTTTCGCACCGGGGCGGACAAACGGCTCCTCCCCGGGAGCCGGAGAACTGTAAAATGTACCGACAATCGGCGAATTAATAGTTGGATGTTTCTCGGAAGGTTTTGAAGACTCTTCAATGACAGTCTGCCCGGCCGGAGGATTTACAGATGGGGTCTGGCCTCCTGCCCAAAAACCCGGAACAATATCCTTTGCCACAATTTTTTCCGTTTCTTTTTTCAGGACAATCTTAAAGCCTTCTTGTTCCAGTTCAAATGTTGTCAATTTTGATTTGTCCACCATTTTGACAAGTTCCTGAATTATTTTTAAATCCATTTTATTTATCCTCTGTCCACTTTTTTACGATAATGGTGGCGTTATGCCCGCCGAAACCCAGGGAATTCGATAGCGCATAGTTTACCCGATGTTCACGTCCCGTATTCGGCACATAATCCAGGTCACATTCTTCATCAGCGACCTGATAGCCAATGGTGGGAGGCACGAAATCTTCCTGGGTTGCTTTGATACAAATAATCGCTTCAACCGCCCCAGCCGCTCCCAGAAGGTGCCCTGTCATGGACTTGGTGGAACTTACAGGAACTTTGGAGGCCTGATCCCCAAAAATAGTTTTAATCCCTTCCGTCTCAAACTTATCATTATATGGGGTGCTGGTTCCATGGGCATTAATGTAAGAAATCTCCCCGGGATTAATTCCGGCATCATCCAATGCCAGCTGCATAGCTCTGGCGCCGCCTTCCCCGCCCGGAGCGGGGGCAGTCATATGGTATGCATCACAGGTGGCCCCATAGCCCACAACTTCACCATAGATTTTGGCATTTCTTTGCCGGGCATGCTCCAATGATTCTAAAACAAGAATTCCGGCTCCTTCACCCATAACAAAACCATCTCTTTCCTTGTCAAAAGGAATAGATGCCCTCAAAGGGTCTGAACTGGTGCTTAGGGCCGTCATGGAAATGAATCCTGCTACGGCTAAAGGGGTTATGGGTGCTTCAGACCCGCCCGTAATAATGATGTCTGCCTCCCCGTTTCTGATCTTGTGGAAGGACTCTCCGATGGCGTTTGTAGCTGTAGCACAGGCCGTGACGATAGAAGTGCATATTCCTTTGGCATTCAGTTTAATGGCAATATTTCCGGCGGCCATGTTGCTGATGGACATCGGAATAAAAAAGGGAGAAACTCTGCCGGGACCTTTTTCCAATAGCCGGCTGTGCTGTTCTTCGATCGTTAAGAGTCCGCCTATCCCTGAACCAACAATGACCCCAATTCTTTCCCTGTTGATTTCAATCGAATCAAGTCCTGCATCTTGATACGCCTCTTCTGCGGCAACCATAGCAAATTGACAGTATCTGTCCATTCGTTTGGCTTCCTTCCGATCTAAAAGTGCCTCGGGATCAAATCCTTTTACTTCAGCCGCTAAAGTGGCTTTAAAGCCGGTGGTATCGAAGGCTGTAATACTTCCGATTCCCGACTTTCCTTCTTTAATTCCCCGCCAAAAACTATTCACATCGTTACCAACAGGAGTAACAGCTCCCAATCCGGTGATTACCACTCTTTTTTTCATTGTATTCCCTCCTAAAAAGCCATTCCGCCGTCTACACTGATTACTTGGCCCGTGATATACTCTCCCATCCCGGAAGCAAGAAAATAAACGGCATCCGCTACATTTTCGGGTTTTCCGAATCTTTTTAAAGCAATACTTTCTTTGGAAAGTTCTTTAACTTTTTCCGGTAAATCCGAAGTCATATCCGTTTCGATAAAACCGGGAGCAATGGCATTGACCGTAATATTTCTGCTCCCTATCTCTTTGGCCAGAGACTTGGTAAACCCGATGATTCCTGCCTTGGATGCAGCATAGTTGGTTTGGCCGGCATTCCCGACCAATCCGACAACGGAAGTGATATTGATAATCCTCCCTGATTTTTGTTTTACCATAAGGGGAACGGCCTGTCTGGTGCAATTAAAAACCCCTTTGAGATTCACATCCATGACACGGTCATAATCTTCCTCAGACATTCTCATTAATAACCCGTCCCTGGTGATTCCGGCATTGTTGACCAGGATATCCAAGGAGCCAAATTCTTCTTTGGCCCTGGTTATCAGATTTTGGGCCTGGTTAAAAATACTGACATCTGCCTGAACGGCCAAAACTTTTACCCCTAGATTTTCGATGTCTTGCGTAAGTTGATCGGCTTCTTCCCGGCGGTTTACATAATTGATTACGATATTGGCGCCCTCACTTGCCAGCTTTGCGGCAATAGCACGTCCAATTCCCCGGCTGGCTCCTGTTACAACTGCTGTTTTCCCCTTTAACATCCTGAGAACCTCCAAAACTATTTCTTCATGATGTAGGCTTGATAATAACTGAAAGCACCGTCTATTGATCAGCCCTATTTTGAAAATACTCGACCGTTGCATTCAAGGAGGACATGTTTTCCACGTTAAGCAGATTTGCTTTCCGTTCAATTTTCCTTACAAATCCCCTTAATGTGCTGCCCGGACCAATTTCCACAAAAGTATCCACACCGGTATCCAGCATCTTCCTGATGGTTGTCTCCCAGAGAACCGGACTTTTTACCTGTTTGGGAAGCAGGCTGACGGCTTCTGCCGAATCTTTCATTTCCTGAGCTGTAACGTTGGACATTACCGGGAACAGCGGTTCTTTAAATACAATCTTTGTTAGTTCCTCAGCAAGTTTTTCCGCAGCCGGCTGGAGTAACCCGGTGTGAAACGGACCGCTGACCTCAAGCGGAATCACCCGCTTAGCCCCGAATTCCGCAGCTTTTATACAAGCTGCTTCCAAGGCATCCTTCATACCCGAAATAACAACCTGTCCGGGGCAATTATAGTTGGCAACTTGTACTACTCCTTTAGAGCAAACCAAATTGCAGGCTTCCTCGATTTTTTCCGTTTCCAAACCAAGGATTGCGGCCATTCCCCCAATACCAAGGGGAACGGCCTCCTGCATAAATTGCCCTCTTTTACGAACCAATTTTACCGCTTCCTGAAAGTCAATCATATTACTGCATACCAGGGCAGAGTACTCCCCCAGACTAAATCCGGCCACCACATCGGGATAGACTCCGGAAGCTGCCAGCGCTTTCCAGGCTGCAATGCTTACCGTGAGTATTGCCGGCTGGGTATTCTCTGTCAGATCCAGGACTTCTTTGGGACCCGAAAAACAAAGTTCACTTAAGGGATAACCCAACTCCTGATCTGCTAAAGCAAAAGTAGCCCTGGCTGCCGTGCTATGATCATAGAGGTCCTTCCCCATACCTATATATTGCGAACCTTGTCCCGAAAACAGAAAAGCGATCTTACCCATTTTCTCCTCCACATTCCCATTATTCTACAATACCGGCGTAATCCAGCGCAGTAAGACGCTCCCGGACTTGTTCAAACATTTCTTCAATTATTTCCTGACAGGTCTGTTCCTTTTTGACAAGTCCGGCGATCTGTCCTGCCATGACTGAACCGCTGTCAATATCTCCGTCTTTGGCCGCTTTGCGTAAAGCACCGGCCCCCAGTTTTTCAAGTTCTTCCAAAGAAGCACCGGCCTTTTCCAGTTCTTCATACTGCCTCGTCAATTTATTTCTTAAAACCCGTACCGGATGACCCGTCGGCCTGCCGGTAACAACCGTATCAATGTCTTTGGCTTTAAGCACCCTGTCTTTGTAGTTTTGGTGAACTGTACACTCCTTGGCGACAAGAAATCTTGTGCCTACCTGCACACCGCTGGCTCCGATCATAAAAGCGGCTGCAATCCCGCGCCCGTCTCCGATTCCTCCTGCGGCAATAACCGGAATATCTACTGCATCTATTACCTGAGGAAGCAGTGCCATGGTGGTGAGTTCCCCCACATGACCCCCCGATTCTCCCCCTTCCGCTATCACGGCATCAGCACCTTCCTTCTCCATTCTCCTGGCGAGGGCAACTGAGGCGACAACCGGAATAACGGTAATGCCATACTCTTTCCACATTTTAAGGTACTTCCCGGGACTTCCCGCCCCCGTAGTGAGAACTTTTATGCCTTCTTCACATACCATTCCGGCAATTTCCTCGGCATTCTCGCTTAAAAGCATGATATTCACGCCGAAGGGTTTATCCGTAAGTTCTTTCGCCTTACGAATCTCTTGTCTGACATACTCCAAAGGAGCGTTGGCCGCTGCAATCATGCCAATCCCTCCTGCATTGGATACTGCTGCCGCCAGGGAACTGTCCGAAATCCAGGCCATTCCCCCCTGAATAATGGGGTATTTGATACCAAGTTTATGAAAAAAACCGAAATTATTCATCGCTATCTCCTTTATATCTACTCAATCCAACAGATCAACTTATTCTTTTATCCAGATATTGAACCAAATCGGCTACTTTTTTCATCCCTTCCAGATCTTCGGTAGGAATCTCTAAAGAGAATTTTTCCTCAAGCTCCATAATGATTTCAAAAATATCCAGAGAATCAATCCCCAGGTCCTCTTTAAAATCCGAATCCATTGTAACCTCTTCCGCTTTGATTCCAACCTGCTCGGCAACTATTCGGCTAACCGTTATGAGCGTCATTATTTTCCTCCTCGTTATTGTTCCGGTCCTTTGTCCATTTCAGCATCATGGCTCCATACGTGAGCCCCGCCCCAAAACCAACCAGGATAATCAAATCACCATTCCGGAGCAGCCCGCCTTTGGACATTTCATCCAGAGCTAATGCTATGCTTGCTCCGGAAGTATTCCCGTACCTTTGAATATTTACATAGAACCTTTCTTTATTGATTTGCAGCTTTTTTGCTGCCGCATCCAATATCCTGATATTGGCCTGATGGGGAATGATATGTTTGACCTGATCGATAGAATACCCGGAATCTTCCAATACTTTTTCAATACATTCCGGTATGATCTTTACAGCAAATTTAAAAATTTCCCTGCCGTTCATGGAAAGATAATTGGCTTTGTCTTTGGAAAAGTCGCAAAACTTATTTTTAAGGGGTACAGCATGACAGGCGATGCTTTCCGCCCCATTCCCGTCCGAACCAGTGACCTCAGAAATAATCCCCTGGACTCCCCTTTTCAGGACAGCGGCCCCCGCACCGTCCGCGAAAATCACACAGGTACTCCTGTCATTCCAGTCAACAATTTTAGATAAGACCTCCGCTCCAATAACCAGTGCGGTTTTGAAGAGTCCTGTCTTAATGAATTGCTCTGCTATCGTCAATCCAAAAATAAAACCGGAACAAGCGGCACTGATATCAAAACACGTTGCCTTATAGGCTCCAAGCTTGGCTTGTACCAGGCATGCTGTCGAAGGGGTAAAATGTTCAGGGGTAACCGTTGCCACAATGATAAGATCCAGTTCCTCAGGGGATATACCTGCATCGTCCAGTGCACTACGGGCAGCCATGGCTGCTAAATCCGCTGTATTCTCCTTAGTGGAAATTCTCCGTTCTTTTATCCCTGTTCTCTCACTGATCCACTCGTCACTGGTATCAACAAACTTAGAAATGTCTTCGTTACTTACCCTATTTTCCGGAACAAAACTTCCTGTTCCAACGATTTCAACATTGTACATTTTTTAGTCCTTTTCCTTTTTTATTCAATTCAAGATCTAACTGTTTAATAGATATTTTGTATTTAAGAATGTATTTAGTTTTCGTAAAGACTCAATGAGGATATTCTCCTTTTCGGTTAACCCTTTTAAAACCTGCCTGACCATATCCAAATGGAATTTTTCATGAATCCGAAAGGCAATCTTCCCTTCTTTTGTCAACCTGATATTCACTATTCTTCGGTCGGCCATGTCTCTCTCTCTGTGAACATACCCTTTTTGAACCAAATGATTGATTGTTGAAGTAAGAGCCCCTACGGTGATTCCTAAATCTGCCGCCACCTGGGACATGGTTCTGGGCCGGTACATCCCAATCGCCTCAATGGTATGAATCTCGGATATCGTTAAATTATTGAGCGGTCCTTTTTTGATTTCATACTCTTCTACCGCCAGGATATCATTAAAAGTCCTGACAAGAAGCTCACTTAATTCTGAATTGAAAGACCTCTCCATGATCACACTTCCTTCCGCTACTAATCCAAATATTAACTCATTTATAATTTTGTTGTCAAACATTTTAATAATCAAAGTAAGTTTATTTTTCTCTTTTTTGTACCTTAATATTACATTTATTTCTTTCTTGCTATTCAATTTGTCTAAATAAAAACCTTGCTTCCGGGATGTCCTTATAGCAGACAGACAAGGAATGGTTTCATAGAATAAAAAAAGAAAAAAATATACAGGAGTGAGCTTGATGTCACCATGTCCAAAAGGAACAATCCCGTATCGCATTAAATCGGGTGACACATTTAATGTCCTGGCCCAAAGGTTTAATACGACTGCAGAGGCTATTATTTCTGTAAACCCCGGCGTAAATCCCAACAATCTTCAGATAGGACAGTCTATTTGTATACCAATTCGCAGGAGAGTTGTTCCCTGCCCCCCCGGAAGCAGGTATATTATCAAAGCGGGAGACACCTATTCCAAACTTTCCCAACGGTCAGGTCTTTCTATAGCCACGATCACCGCTCTAAATCCCGGTGTGGATCCCACTAATCTTAGGATTGGTCAGATAATATGCTTACCCGTAAGGAGACGCAGGAGATAAAACAAGACAAAAACTTACATTTCCATACTCCTAATAATAACAACGGAAACTCTCCGCCCAATAAGTTTCCGTTGTTATTACGTTCATAGGATATAGACTTTGATTAACCATATTACCTGTTTTAGACCAATAATGAAATTAATATAGATATGGCAAATAAATTCCAAAAAGATTCCGTAGCCAAAAGAATCTGTACTCCTGCAGTTTGAGGTGAGACATCAAATGTCTCGCCCACAGAAATACTTCCTATGCTTAATGCCAGGAAAGACAGAAACTGGGTTATCTTTGTATCTCCTATTGTCCCGGAAAAACTGGAAGGATACAGGGAGTAAACGAGGTTAAAAGTAGCAGCAAAAAAAATGGCAATTGCTAATAGAGGCTGCACAATATCATACAGTCTGGAATCAACATCTTTAAGGTGTAATAGCTGATAAATATATAAGCCTGCTCCCAATGAAGCAATGATGGCATAGATCACAATGAAAAAAATAAATTTGGAATAACCGCTGGTAAGGGAATGACCATAAAAACCAAATCCAAGGATAAACATTCCCGCAGTCCCGAAAATTGCGGGTGTAAGCAGGAGTAAATTCGGTGTTTTCTCTTCCTCCAGGCTGTATGGATTAATGTGAAGATTATTATTCAAACAGGAACCCTTTGCCGGAAAATTTGAAAGTGTATACGGTACAGCAGGACATGTACCAAAAGTATGAACAACCGGAGTATTTTTTTGATAAAACATACTCAAATCTCCCTTGATGTTTATCCGTAATATCATATGCATAATCTCCAGGTAATGTTTTCCATTTCGTGTGCAGCAGGTTTATCCGAAAGGATACCTTATTGAAAGTTAGATCACTGAGGAACAAAAATTATCATTTTTCCCATGAAAAGTGGTGATAAAGTTTTGGTCGGAAAATACCTCTTTGGGAGTGCCAACGGACTGAACTGTCCGATTGAGAAAAATCATCTTACGGGCATACTTTGCAACAAGATTAAGATCATGAGAAACAAGAATAGCCGCAATATCAAATCTTTCAGCTAAATCCTCCACCAAACTATAGAACAGAACTAAATCACTTTGATCCACAGCAGAGAAGGGTTCGTCAAGTAAAAGAAGATCCGGAATAGGGTTAAGTGCCAATGCCAGTAATACCCTCTGTAATTCTCCTCCGGAGAGGTCTCCTACCCTTTTATCCAACAAGTTTTCAGCATGAACCATCTCCAGTGAACGCCTCGCAGCAGTTTTAGCCTTGGCTCCGTGAACAAGCCAAACCGGCCAATTCGTTAAACTTGCTGAGAATAGATCCAGGACGCTCACCGGGAAGCTATTATCAAATTCAAGCTTTTGGGGGACGTACCCAATTCTGGGTTTGCTTAATCTCTTTTCGGAATCGGTATAGTAAAAACTTCCGGTATAGCGGATATCACCGATAAGCGCTTTAAAAAGAGTGCTTTTACCAGCCCCGTTTGGTCCGATTAATGCCGTTAATTCCCCATTATGAATATGAAGGTTAATATCTTTTAAAATCGGAGTGTTTCCTCTTTGAACATTGAGATTCTCAATCATAAAACATTTCATTTTTGCTAAGGCCTCCTGCACATCACAGGTAATATGTGACTATTCTTTCCATGGCGGACTATACCCAAACTGTTTTTCTTTCTTATGTTATAGTACCATATTCTATATTCTCATTAAAAAAAATTTCCATTTTTAAGACACGCTTGTTGGAAAATGGACATATTATACATTACTAGTCCATATCTCCCCAGATCAGACGCTGCTACAGCGTCGTTTTTTATGAAAATTTTGTTGTCAATTCGTTCCATCCAGAAAAAAGAAACATATCATAATATTGGAAAAAAGATCTGAATCACCCTCATCATTCCCCTAATTGTAACGGAAATTGTTTTTCTAATTGACTTATTATAGATTTTAAGAAGAAAATGGGCTGCCGGTACCGGCAGCTCTCTTCTATATACGTTGGAGTCCAATGCAAATAATAAACCAAAAACATAGAAAAAGAAAAAATGCAGATAATAATATCCGGAAGAGATTTAATAAACTCCAAAGGAGGACAACCATGAGCGACATTAAATGTACAGTTCTTGAATGTCATTATAACAGGGACGTCATGTGCAATGCTCCGATGATTCAGGTAAATCATTGCAAGACCAAACATTCCAAAGAATCGGAAGATACCCAGTGTGATACTTTTAAACCAAAAAGCTAAATCCTAACCTGATTTGTCTTCTTAGAAGGGGGTGTCGCAAAACTACTTAAAAAGTAGTTGAGCGATACCCTTCTTTGTCTATAAAGAAATAAAAACCAGCCTAATCGTATGATTTGAATCTGGATTTTTTTCTAAAATGGCTGGTTCTTTGTATGACTTAATAAACCATCTCGAGGTAGGGCTACGTAATGTATTGACGCTTTCGGCAGATTGCGCCCTCCTTGGCGCAAACAGCCGCACTCCGCATCCTTGCTCCGTTTGACGCTGTCTATACATTACGCAGCCTTAGTCTCTGGTCTTGTGTAGGTAATTTTAAAACATATTTTCTCTTTTACTGATATCTTTTTTGAAGTCTCACCGATGTGATGCAGATACTCCACCATCTGATAGAAAAGATCTTCCGCGGCTTCATTTAGATATTCTTTTCTGAAACGTGCAATGGTACTGTGATCCGGGGTAAAACTAATTGATAGCCTGCATGAAATTCGGTATAATTCTTGTTGTATGGTTTATTTGGTTGCATAAATAAATTATACAGTATTTGCGGGCTCTTCGGGGCTCGCATTTGCTATTTCCTGGTGTAAAAAAGAGCCATTGTCAATGAACAATTTTCAGTTCATTGTGCAATGGCCCCCTTGTTCATAATCATTTTACTTTCCTATAAACCGTTCCCTGAAAGAGAGCAACCAAACTATCTTCCTCATCAAAAACTTTGACCAAATAAGTAGCTAATTTTCGACTAAGGGAAACCTCTTCTGCCCTAGCAACCAGCGTTCCTTGCTGGGCAGCTTTGCAATACGAAATACTGACATTGGCTGCTACGGCTATTCCTTCTCTGGAATTGGATGCTGCAGCAAAGGTTGTATCCGCCAGTGAAAAAATAACGCCTCCATGAACAATTCCCAATCCGTTAAGGTGATCTCCGGAGGTTTTTAGTCTTCCAACAGCCTTACCCTCCCCGGCTTCAATAATCTCAATTCCGATGTGTTTTGCGAAGATATCCTTTTTCATAGCTTCCAAAATATTTTCCACTTTGAATAACCCACTCTTTCTTTTCGATATATAATGAACTTCTCAATAACTAATGCGCTCAGATACAGGTTCTGGCAAACATGCCCTGCATCCAGCAGCAAGTACCTGTACCCCCTTTCTCCATACCTCCATACCATCCCCTCTTTGACGGCTGCCCAGAAAAAAACAACAGCGGCATCTTTGATAAAACTTTGCCCCAGACAGGCTTCAGTAATCTTATCGATCAGCTTGTCTTCCTGATCAATTACCATTAGGGCGTGTTTAAGAGCCAGAAAGCGATATATTCCCGGTTTTAGACCATGGACATGATTTACCTGCATATAAGTTTCAAAAGCATGGCAGGATCCGGCCGAGGGTACGGTCCTGAACGTAGTAACTGCAGGTACAATTTCTTTTACTCCCTGTGTACACCAAAGGAGATAGGAAAGTTCCCCCAGAGTGACCGGCTCCTCTGAATACTTACGGATAGCTTTTCACAAAAAGGCTTATCTTATTTTGGAAGTTCTTAACCGCGCCAAAGAGTGAAACATATATATGGTAAGAAGACATATATCACAAAAGAAAAAATCCAAAGGAATTGTTTATCTCAGGAGGAGGATTTTATGGGTGTTCAGGATACCGGATGTTTAAGCAGGGTTCCCGCCGGTCATGGGTTAATCAGAGAATACAACGGCAGCTGCACGTTCTACCGGGATGACCAGTATGTTTCCCCCAATTTCAGGATGAGAGAATTCAATCCTTCAGGGGTTCGCCCTTACGGAGTGATGCGCAGATTGGTAGACCTGCTTCAAACCATGAGATATTCCTTAGGCGTTCCTATCCTTATCACAAGCGGTTACCGGCATGAATCAACACATGAATCAGGATTGGCAGTAGATATTTCTGTTCCGAGAAAAACTTTTATCCAGGTTGCCCAAGCCGCGTACAATGCCGGATTCCGCAGGATAGAGGTTATCAAACGCACAGGAACTTCTTATTGGAATAATATGAGTGTCGGCGGACACGTCCACCTGGATGTTTACGACGGCAGCGGCATTACAACCCGCGGCACAATTTACGATTGTCCTACTTGCGCTTCCCGCCCTTGTTATCCTTGGTATGCCTGGGGGGCCGGTTCATGGTGGGCAACAAGCCAACCCAATACCTTTAGTCAGCTTCTGAGAAATCTCCAGGCTGACAGGGGTAATACCGGATATAGAGGATGTTAAACATTGATTCATATAGAAAGGGCTGCAGAACGTCAGCCTTTTTTTTATTTTGAATTATATATACTTCAAAGAATTATTATTTCCTTTTTCTTATTATCAATTTCATGTCGGCCAAGGCTTTAACTTTTTTTTGGTTAATTGGAAAGTATTTATTCTAATTATTTTAATGAGGATGAAGAAAACTATAGATGAACTATTTTATCAAATGAGGTGAGTGAATGATTTCATGGAAATCCTTGTTAAGAACTAAACCTATAGAGTTATCTATGAAAGAAGCTGAATCTACAGGCAAGAAAGCCTTATCCAGAACCTTAGGGGCGATTGATCTCACTGCCTTGGGTGTCGGAGCCATTATCGGAACAGGTATTTTTGTCTTAACAGGGGTAGCTGCTGCGAATTTTGCCGGTCCGGCAATTATTATCTCTTTCATTATTTCCGGTTTGGCCGCCGGGCTTGCCGCACTATGTTATGCGGAATTGGCTTCTACCGTCCCGGTCGCGGGAAGCGCCTATACTTATACCTATTCCTCTTTGGGTGAGATTGTAGCATGGCTGGTTGGCTGGAACCTGATCTTAGAATACCTTGTGGCCGCTGCAGCCGTTGCTGTGGGCTGGAGCGGTTATTTCAGCGATATGCTTAAGTCCGTTGGAGTTCCGGTCCCTGCCGCTTTGACGCTTTCGCCATGGGAAGGGGGATATATCAATCTTCCTGCGGTGATCATCACACTTTTGATTACGTGGGTCGCAATCCGCGGTACAAGAGAAAGTGCCAAAGCAACCAAATTTATTGTCTTCATCAAACTTTCGGTTATTTTACTGTTTATTGCTGTGGGGGTATTTCGGGTTAGTCCTGCCAACTGGGTACCGTTTGCTCCTTTTGGGTTTTCTGGAATCATGGCCGGAGCGGCTATTGTATTTTTCGCCTATATTGGTTTTGACGCGGTCGCTACCGCTGCAGAAGAGGTCAAAGATCCGAAAAGGGATTTACCCCGGGGAATTATCGCTTCATTAAGTATTTCCACCGTTTTGTATATCCTGGTGGCTGCCATTCTCACGGGAATGATGAAGTACACTTATTTGAATACTCCTTCCCCCATTTCATCAGCATTGTTGGCGGCAGGAATACGGTGGGCGTCAGCCTTTCTTTCTGTAGGGGCGCTTGCCGGTTTAACCAGTGTATTGATAGCCGTGATCTTTGCCCAGAGCCGGGTTTTCTTTGCAATGGCGAGGGACGGGCTTCTGCCTCCGGTTTTTGCCATGATACATCAAAAATACAAAACCCCTTTTATTAATACCTTAATGGTCGGAGCAGCGGTTTGTCTTATTGCTGCGTTTTTCCCCGTCAAAATTATCGCCGAAATGGCTAATATCGGCACACTTTCCGCTTTAGCAGTAGTCTCCCTTGGTGTCATCATCCTCAGAAGGACAAGGCCTGAACTGGACAGACCCTTTAAAGTTCCCTGGGTTCCCTTTTTACCAGGAATAGCTGTTTTTTCCTGTTTATATCTTATGTTCAACCTGCCGGTTGCAACCTGGATAAGACTCATTATTTGGGTTGGTATCGGTATTGGAGTATATTTCCTCTACGGGTTTAACCACAGTATCTTAAGGAATCCGGAAATAACCAGAGATGATATGGTTCTTAATAATCTTGTTACCCCGAATGCCAGAAAAGATCAAGAAAAAAAGAAGCCATTCCGTTTTCGTTTAGGCAGAGCTTAAATATTTCAGAGTACTTTAGCGAATAACAATTGGTCAATGGTTTGACCAAATTTCGTAATGCTCTTTCTTAAACGGCCTTCAAATATATATCCTGATTTTTCGAGGACACGGACGGAAGCCGGATTTGTGGCAAAAACACCTGCATATAACCGGCAAAGATCAAAATTTTGAAATGCAAAAGCAGTAATCGCTTTTACGGCTTCCGTCATAACCCCTTTATTCCAATAATCTTCTCCCAGCCAATATCCAATTTCAGCGCTGCGTCTGAATATATCCCCCTGAGATTCAAAGCTGATCCCTCCCACAGCCTGGTCTTTAATCACAATTGCAAAATTCGTTTGGGGAAAATCATGGGTTGCTATTTTCAACCAATTATCCGCAGCAGTTTCATCATACGGGTAAGGGAAACGGTCTTTAACCATCCTGGCCACTTTGATATTATCCGCATTTTTGATTAAAGAGTCCTTATCTTCCCAGCGCCATTCCCTGAGTACACATTTCTTGAGAACAATGTTCATTTGACAATTCTCCCCGTATTGTAATCAATCTATTTCATACGAGATTTCTTTAAGTTACTGGTTTAGCTAAGATTCTTTGGACTTCATTCTGATCCAGTTTGCTGATTGATAAGGGTTCCCCGGGAACTATCGACTTGTCTGACAAGAACATTTCCCACCAGCCAATATCCCACCACTGGCCGAGTTTATAGCCTACTTGATGAAAATGAGCGTTTTTCTTAAAACCAAAGTACTCGTGAATTCCTACACTTTTTGGATGTGGGAGACAAATACACGCGTAAAGATTAAAATACCCCTGTAACCTGAGAATCGCAAAAAGGGAAGAATACAAAGCTTTTCCCACCCCTTTGCCATGCCAATGACCATCAATATAGATGGAAACATCCACTGCCCAGCGGTAAGCCGCACGTTCCCGGTGCTTTGATGCATACGCATATCCTCTGATCTGTCCGCCTTCTTCCCAGACCAGCCAGCAATAATTGTCCAGGGAGCAGCGTATGCGCCTCCTGATCTCGACAATGGTCGGAACTTCGGTTTCAAAACTAACGGCAGTGTCTTCTATGTAGGGCCGATAGATGTTCAGAATCTCCTGAGCATCTTCCTCCCGAGCAAGCCTTATATTTCCCATGATAATCCCTTCTATCTTACATATGGTTTTATGGTTAAAATTATTACCTTTTTGAAATTTTGAAATATCCCTTTACTCAAATTTATAGTTTATCATCGGTTGCCCTACCGTCTCCCTGTACAGGAATTTCTTCTCCCAGGAAAGTAGGTTTAGGTTTAAGAATAGCCATCATAAAATCCTTATTCCTCGCAGCGATTTCCCTTAGTTCATAAAACCCCATATTCAAATAATCTCTTTTATCGGAACAAACCCCATAAGCTTCTAAACCCAGTTCCCTGGCAATAAATACAGCCCGCATCAAATGGTATTTCTGAGTAACGATGATTACTTTTTTGACTTGAAATATATCACGGGCCCGGTAAATACTCTCATAGGTGCTGAAACCGGCGTGATCCATGAAAACATCCTGCCCGGGAACGCCTTTTTCCTTCAGAAAGTCTTTCATGGAATTCACTTCGTCGTAATCTTTCCTTCCATGATCTCCGCTTACAATAATTTTAGGAGCCTTCCCTTTTTCATACAGGTCATAGCCAACTGAAAGACGGTCATCCAATACCTGGGAAACAGTTCCATCGGGAAATACATAAGCGCCTAAAATTAAAACAGCATCTGCTTCAGGTATCTCCTCAGGCTGAGCGATATACTTTAACCCTCTATACTGTACAAAGTTGTTGATCAAAAGTGCCGCCAAGACGACGAGAACACCCATAGTTAGTACGACAACAATAGCTTGTTTTATTCTTCTTTTCAAACAAATAACCTCTTTTTCGGACTATTTCCAAGCAAATTCATTTCTTATTATAACATGCCTGTCAAAGATACCGTTGCCATGTAAAGAAAACTCCTGCCGGCAGCAGTTTCATTTTATTGTCTTCCATCTTTCATTGTAGATTCCCCCAAACCTGCTTATAATGTTGCATAGAAGGAGAGGAAAAAAATGAAAATGATTGATTTGCGCAGTGACACCGTTACCCTGCAGAGGGTGGACTGATGCGTTTTGTCACAAATTACTGGGTGACCGCTGATGATATCCGGTACGTTATCACTTGTATCAGGGAGTTCCTGGCTCTCTCATAATTTTGGAAATGATTTTCCTATACATCAACAAGGGCTGCCCTTTACTCATTTTTGTAAAGAGCAGCCTTTATGTCATAAATCTACTACGTCAGAAGATCCGGCAATTATTCAGTCAGAATATTGTACCTTGCGACATCCGGAGATTCAAGAAAGTTCCATTGGCCCTTTACTCCGCTCACTAAAGCCCCTATCTCAATATGAAGCATAGCAATACCGCAATCAAGTCGTTTTGATATCCCGGAACTGTTCTTTAGGTTGTCTACCCGGACAGTAATTCCTTGATCTTCAACGACGAACCTCCATGGCTGCCTGTTTACTGCTGAAGGAGCAACCCGCGCCGCTTCAACGCTTACTTTTATCCACTCAGGAAAGTGACATCCTGATCCGGTAACTAATAACTCTTCAAGAGGCTTCCTCTTCCTGCTTCGGGCCATACCGGACAGAGTTTTTTCAGTAAAACTATAGTTCCCGGGCACATAGCCAACCGGGGTAACAGCCAGAACTGCTTCCTCTTTCTCTATCTTCAGATGGGTGGTAACCATTTCCGGTCTAAAGGTCCCCCCTATCCAGCAGGTTGCTAATCCCGACGCAGTTGCTTCCAAAATAAAACATTCTCCGAGATATCCTACCTTCTCTTGGACGTGGGGATCGGACATCAAACCAAGGAAAGCGGCATAAGCCGGAGCGCCTTTAATCCGGCCATACCCTCCGATCAGCCCTTTGAATACCGGGTCCGGATCGGCGGAAATAAAGGCCACCCTTGCCCCCGGCAAATGCTTGTTCAATTCATGAGTAAAATTCTCCAAGTGATGAATGGTCTCACCAGATAGCTGCTTGCCGTTAAATTGCCTGCGCGAATGCCTTTGATAAATCGCATCAAGCCAACGTTCTGCCGGAATCTTCATATCAAAAGCCCCCCCTTGCTCTTGATGATTAAAGTTTTCCTTTTCTTATTGAATCCATCTGCGGTTTTAATATATACTTTCTACAATTACATATTTATACATATCATATCAAAGTACTTTCAATGATGACAATGGGGAGAACGAACATGATTTTTTCACCTTGGGAACTCGTTTCTTTTATTGGTTTGGTTATACTCTTAGTGATCTTTCCTGGTCCCAATATGCTATTAGTAACTCAGTCCGTTGGGCTCTTCGGCAAGAAAACAGGATTTTTTAACGTGGCGGGTATTGTTACTGCCTTATATATTCACGCGATTGTCTTTGCCCTGGGGCTGTCCATTATCATGGTTAAATCTTCCGAAGTCTTTCATATCATCCGTATTGCAGGTGGTATTTATCTTATCTATATCGGAATATCAAGCATTTGGACATCCACCAGGATAAAAAACAAGGACGGCCTTTCTGAAGAAGAGTATTTGCCTTCTACAAACAAAGAAACCCCGATTAAATCGTATCTAAAGGGTTTAATTTCCTGTGTGCTTAATCCGAAAGCGGCCCTTTTCTTTCTCTCTTTTTTCCCCCAATTTATTCATGCCCAATACCCTGTCTTGACTCAATCCTTAGTTCTCACTCTGGTCTGGTCCGGAATTTCAGTTACCTGGTATTCTGCCCTTATCCTGTTTTTGTCAAGATTTCGTGCCATTTTGGAGAGCCAAAAATTCAAGAGGAATTTTGGTATCCTAACAGGCACTGCCCTGCTGGGAGTTGGAATAAAAATAGCAATCAATAAATGAGTTTTAGTGATAGAAGCCGGCAATAAAATTGGCTGAAGGTAAAAATAACAGCTGCCCCATAAGTGTCCCGATTATTTTGGTAGCAATTAATAAGACCACCAGGGCTTTTACATCTTCATAGGGTCTCTTTCCTCTTAAAGCCTGATCGGTAATGACAGCGGATTTGGGATAATATTGTTAGCATGTAAGGCTTCTACAACAAGAGATGGAACAGATCCGGACAGCTCGAGTTTTCTGACGGCAGCTTCAAATATTCTTAGAAAAGTAGGAATAAGAACTACTCCTAAAACCGTACCAATGGTTGAAGCAAGAATAACCTTACGCATGTCCAGTATGGGGTCTATTCCTTGGTCAATGCTTATTCCGATAATTCCGCCTATAAGCGGAGCCTGAAATGTATTTGCTGTTCTGATTCCCCCAACGTTTTGATATTATTCGGAGGCTATCATTTCACAGGATTGGTAAACGTACACGGTAGATTTACGACACATTTGCCGCAGACATCGGCTAAGCCGAGATCCGGAAACCTCTTGTCATTTTCCAATAGAATCCCGTAACATTTTTTTCTGTCAAAGTGATCGATTTGTAAAGCCTTACCTGCACATCGTTCTATGCATTTTTTGCAGGTGCCTTTGGCCTTGTACAGGCAATATTCATTATCTGTGACAGGGTCGGGCTCTATCATGATATTGGTAACGACACTCCCAATCCTTCCGCAGCATCCTTTGGCTGTGATAAGCATGTTATTGAGACCGAACTTGCCTAAACCGGCCAGATAGGCAACATGCCTGTGTGACCAGTCGCTGATCAGCCGCTCCTGATCAAAATTATGTGTGGCAGGAATGATTGAGGATTGATATCCCAATTCGGAACATGCTTGATATATACGCTCATTAATTCCGGCAATCAGCTGGTTTGTCTCAATATAGGCGACTGCCCATTCTCGTGAACTATACTGTCCTTCAAAATTGGATCTCGCAATTTTATTTTCGAAAGGAATAAAATAGGCTATTACTGTCCTTGCGCCGGGAAGGATATCCTGGGGCAGAGCGTGGGAAGGACTTACGATTGTTTTTAGTTCCAGAAACCGCCTGTCACAGGCATCGGCAAACCCAATAAGCGGTTCACCCCAGCGGGTTTGAACCCCTTCTCGCAAGGGAAAGCTCTTTATTTCTTCAGCGATTATTTGCCTTAAAATATTTTTCATATTTCCTCCTCAATTATTAAAACCAGTAACGAAGAATGAAATATCCGCAGAAGATATTCAGAATGATCATCAACGGTATTCCAACCGTGAATTTTACATGCTGGGTTTTATGTCTGAATAGATGCATACCCAAATAGACTCCCAGACTTCCCCCAAAGAAAGCAAGAATAAAGAAACGCCTTTCCGGTATCCGCCAACGGTCTTTTCTGGCTTTACTTTTATCCAAACCGATTGTAAAAAAACCTGCAAGATTGATCACCAGTAAATATATAAATGGATATATACAACTCAAAACCAATCGAACCACCCTTTGCGTTTAAACCAGATATACATGCCCGAACCAAGAACAGTCATGAAGAAGAGGATCATAAAATATCCGTATCTCCATTTTAACTCAGGCATATACTCAAAATTCATCCCATAAATCCCGACAATAAAAGTCAAAGGAATGAATATCGTTGTGATTACCGTAAGGACAACCATATGGGTATTCATCCTGTTCGTGTTTATCGATAAGTAGCTGTCCCGCATATCCGCAGTCATATCCCTGCTTGATTCTATCATTTCAGAAAGCTTTAACAAATGGTCGTGAATGTCAGCAAAAAACATCTTATGTCTCTGAAAATCGTCTACACGTTCGGAATTGATAATGCGGTAAAGAAGATCCCTCATGGAATTAACCAATCTTCTGAGTTTAAGAAGTTTTCTTCTTATCGAGAAAACCTCATCAATGAGTATTCGGATCGGCTGCTTCTCAGAACGGTCATCCAGGTCGGTAAGGTAGTCTTCGATTCGACTAACCGCAGGGAAAAATTGGTCTACCACTTTATCCATAATCTGATGGGCAACATAAGCCGGACCGTTCTCCCAGTCTTTTTGGGTTTTCAAGACCTTTTCCCATGCTTCGTCTATTTCGGAAAGCTGTTCCTTATGATAAGACACGATGAATCGTTGTCCGATAAACAAAGAAATTTCCTCCGGGTCAAGCGTATCTTGGTTGAGAGCATTAAGGATAATAAAAATGTATTGATCATAATAATCCATTTTTGGTCTATTCAAGGAAAAAACCGCATCCTCAACAGATAAGTGATGAAAATGAAAAAACTCATCCAGTAGTGCTGTTTCTTTCCCATCCGGATTACAAAAATCAACCCAATACCAGGATATTTCCGGGCAGTATAACTCTTCAACCGCATTGATTTTCACTTGTTTCAGTTCTCCGGATACTGCCAGGATTCTGATCATTTTCAAGTCTCCTTTCCGCGAGACCAAATTTCTTCCATATTAGCATTTTTTTTAAGTATTGTTAAGGAAATTGGAATTTAGTTACTGTCTGTCCAATATTACACTGTCTGTCCAATATTAATATAAGGAAAAAGTGCACATCCTCACTTATACTAGAGACATCTTCATTTTTTAATGAGATTGTCAGTTGTTTTTACATTTCTGTGAAAGGATGTGCAGCTTATCAAGTGGTATTATAACGCTTTAATCCCGTTCATGCTTGTTCTTACTTTATTGGCTGGTGTTACAAATCCCCAGTCGGGCTATCGTGAACATGCAGCCACGGTTCAGGCGGAAAACCTTATTTCATCGAATTCCGCACAAAACATGGACGATAACAAACCGGATCAAACAATTGAAACTCCCGCACAGCCCCAACAGGAGAAACCGCAAGCAATTCAAACTGCACAAGCAAAATCAACTCAAGCAAAAGCAGTTACGGCATCTGCAAAAAGAGTCTCCCCTACACCCGCTCCTTCCCGCAGTCAAACTTCCGGAACAACAGCCCCTGCCGTAAGTACTTCCAGCATTACGACATCGAGCAAAGCGCTTGCCATTGTAAGCACAGCCAAACAGTATCTCGGGGTAAGATATGTATGGGGAGGAACTACTCCTTCCGGATTTGATTGTTCTGGTTTTACCAAATACGTCTTTGCCAAAAACGGGATTACACTCCCGCGTATCTCCAGGGACCAATACAATGTTGGTAAATCCGTCGCTTTTAACAATCTCCAGCCGGCAGATCTTGTCTTTTTTTCCATGGATGGCGATAGAATTACCGACCATGTAGGAATATATATCGGAAACGGTCAATTCATCCAGGCCTCTTCTTCCAACGGCGTAATGATCAGCAGCATGAGTTCTTATTGGAAATCCAGGTACCTTGGTGCCAAGAGGGTACTTTAAGATAAGAAAGTACTTTTATGATAAGGTCACAAGTTCAGTTAAGATGTGCAAAAGACAAGGGGCTGTTGCAAAACGACTAGTTTCCGTAATGTATAGACAGCGTCAAGCGAAGCACGATAACGGCACAGGAGGCGCCTAATTTCAGCCATGCCACGGATGGCATAAATGGCTGATCGAAGCGCGGCTGTTTCGACGTCCATGGATGGACTGGGAAGAAATGTCCAGTGGACATTTCTTCCGGTGCCATGGATGGCATTGAGCGGCTCGCCACGGATGCGTGAAGGCTAGTGGCCTTCACGATCTGCCGAGAGCGGCTAT
>JAAYUV010000088.1 GCA_012517475.1 Peptococcaceae bacterium
AATCTTCTAAGAGCTGCCAAAATGCTCAAGGTGAAGACAAACTAAGACAAAGAAAAGAAATAACGGGATAAATCTGAGTATAACTGGGAAGGAATCCGGAGATTAGTTTTTGTTTGACTGGACTTTATCAGGGGAAACTATATAGGCAAAATACGCTTTGAAATATTTTATATGATTATCTTTTTCCCTTATTAATGATGGACCGGTTAATAGATAACCTATTAACAAGACTACCAAAAGCATAATTAATATTTGGGCTGGCGCACTGTGTCCCGGGTTATAGAAGAAGGGATAATTATCCGTTACCAGATAAGACCGTTGCTGATTGGATGAGGGAGTAATGGCTTTAAGCATCTCATGCTCATTCGGCAGGCTTATAATTTGTTGGCCGGACTGTTCTGCCAGAGAAATAATTTTTTTGCTTTCATCACTAGTAAATGGCATATTCTTTACCATCAGCAAAGGATACATGATCATATTCGCGCCATGCATTTGACCATCTGTTACGGTGCTGTTGACCACGGTCATATATTTAACTGCTTGATCCCTGGGGATACCCCGTTCCTCGAATATCTGAAGAAGGGTAGCTGTTGCTTTCCCCAAATTACTTGCGTTATGAAGGACCAAGGCTAGCGTACCGTCCGGATTTAGGTGGTTAAGGTAAGCTTCATAAGCTTGTTTGGTATAGATATAATTTTCCGAAAGGGCATAACCCAGGGTTTCCGAAGACTGAGTCATTACTTTAGAAAGAAAAATTACATCATACTTGTTTTGGTCCCGGGTAATAAAACTGCGTCCATCCCGAACATAAACTCTTGTTCCCTGCTGCCCGTAGATATTACCGTTCATATCCTTAAACTTCTTGGCGGCTTCCACAGAACCAGGATTTATTTCAACGGCGGTAATGTCATGAACCCCTCCTAAATGGGCGTAAAGAATATCCTGGCCTCCGCCCGGCCCGATCAGAAGAGCAGAATTGTTCTTTTTATAGGCGAAAGGAAAGTAACCAACGTCATTCTTAAGATATTGAACCGTTTTCAAGTCACCGTTATATGCGACCATCTCCGAAATAGCTCCACCGTCTACCAATACCCATTTGTTATTGTCACCTTTTTGTTCCACTACGTCGGTTCGAGCCAGGGAGTTCCAAAAAGTATAAACGATACGGGGTCGTTCTTTGAAACTGCTAAGAACTTTAGGACTTCCGTTAAAGGCGCTAAAATCTTGGGCCCAACTGTCAAGGATGCTGCCACTGGTGAAGGTGAGCACCATTAGGCCCACTACCATGAGACTAGCCGGCACCTTGATTTTTATTACCGACAGGCTAAGAGAAGCAGCCAGCAAAGGGATTAGTCCAAGGATAAAACCGATTCTAATCAAACTAAAGTTGTCTAGAAGCAGCACAACCATGACGCTACCCAGGGCGGAACCAAGAAGATCTGCAAAATATAAGATATTGCTTCTTTTAGCACTTTCTTTAAAACTTAAAGAAAGATAATAGCCGCCAAGGATAAAGGGGAGGGTGCTTAAAACAATATAGACCGGAATTAGGTAGCCGCTATAAGGAACTTTGTAAAGAAACAAAATGGCTCCCAATAATGTAAGGTTTAAAAGGGATAAGATTATTACTTTCCGTTTTGCGACTTTTTCCTGATCCGGCATTTTTATCTTTTTTAACCAACGGAATGAATAAATGCCGCCGATAGTCCAGCCTAGCATAGCCAGGGAAATAATAATAAAAACGTAATTATACCATAATAGGGTGGAAAACAGACGGGTCAAAGTAATCTCATACATAAAAAGTGTCAGACCGACTAGAAATACTCCTAAATTCGTAAAAATAGTTCGGTAATTCATAGCAACCTCCAGTGAGTTAAATAAAAGTTCAGCTACGTATGAAGTAGTATATCCCGATTGAAGCAGCAGCCAGCAAGATCGTAATCAGTAGAGTCATTACAACCGGAGTCGACCGTTCTTTAACAAATTCCAGCGGGTAACGCTTCTTAAGATAATTCCGCAGTATTAGCCCAATCAGGATACCAGCCATGCTTAAAAGATGGGATACAGATAAAAATCCAAAAACTTGAGGGTTGAACCGGAATAACTCAACGATACCTCTAATGATCGAAAAGCCTATTAGATAGTGTACAAAGATCTGTCCCCTGTAACTTGCAGAATTTCTTCTTAGCCAAAGCCAGGCGAAAAGAAAGTAATCCAGGATGAATTCATAGACCTGAGCGGGGTGGACTAGAATGCCGTTTACCAGTACTCCCCAGAAGTAAGGTCTGACCATGGGAATACCAAAAACGTCACAGCCAATCCTTCCAATAGCTTGTCCCAGGATAAGAGCAGGAGCTAAAACATCTGCAACTTGCCATAAATTTAGTTTATACTTTTTAACCCGCCATACACCAATAAGAACACCGCCCAGGATACCTCCGTGAATTGATAATCCGCCTGCGTTAATGTGAAGGATTTCCAGCGGGTTGGCAAAATAATAGGAAGGATCATAAACAAGGACATACACCAAGCGTGCACCAACAATACCGCCAATAATGGAATACAGGATGATGTCAAAAATAGCGTCTTCTGACAGGCCAAGTCTTTTACCTTCTTTTGCAGCTAAAAATATACCGGCAAGCATGCCTATTACTATGGTTAATCCGAAAAGGTAAATGGAAAAATGCCAGATGGAAAAGAGTTTTATCAAAGCAATATCCTCCTATCTCAATAAATGAAAATAAAATAGACTTTTTTTACCTTTCATATTTTAAAAAAAAGAAATGTCCAAACATCGATGAAACTGTGATTTTTCTGTGAAAAGCCAATTTTTCACAGATTTTTCACACGTTCACCAAAGTTTGGCCATTTCTTTGTTTTACAATGATGTTAACAAACAGGGACAGACAAAATGTAATCAACATTAAATATCACTGAAGGGGGTGAGTTGTAATGTTTACAAAACACTGGATGCTGCGTGAAACCGCTCATTGTAAAGAAGGCTGCAGTATTTAGTCCTGGGGCACGACGAAAACTGCCCTAACCCAAAATTTTTCTTAAAAATAACCTGAAAAACGACCGTACGTAGAAAATTTGCTAAATCTGAAATAAGAGTCAGGCTGTTGCGTATTAGGAGTGCCAATAGCCTGATTTTTAAATAAAACTGGAGTTTAGGATAAAACAAATAATTATGAATTATCAAGGAGAGTAGCGTGAAAAACAACTTAGCTATATCTAAAAAAGGGCACACAAAATTAAGGCTTAATAGGCCAAGTAAAATCAGATTTAATTAAGCGACAGAAATGTCAGTATCTTTTATAATCCCTTGGGAAATTAAAAGTTTTATTGCTTGTTTGACTGCTTTGTCTTTTTGCTTTTGTACCATTTCTTGTGGCATATCAATTTTATACAGATCACTGGGATTGAATACTTCGCCAGTAACAAACATGTAGTAAATGGCTGTGAGTATCATCCTTGCGATAGCGATAATGGCTCTTTTCTTGCCTCTTCTTTTGCAAAGACGTTCATACTTGATTCTGTAGTAAGGGGAAAGGTTCGATTTCACGGCTGCATGGGCAACTTGTACCAATGCAGGTTTGAGGTAGACACCGGCACGTGTTATGCGAACAGACTTTTTCTTACCGGCAGATTCATTGTTGCCAGGCGTTAGTCCCGCCCAGCAGCATAAACGTTTGGAATTGGCAAACTGAGACATATCGGTACCAATCTCGGAGATGATGGTGATAGCAGAAGTTCTGTCAACTCCGGGAATGGTACAAAGAAGAGTAATGGCACTCTCATAAGGAGCAACTATCTTATCAAGTTTTTCATCCAGCTTGACAATGGATTGTTGGACAAATTCCAGATGAGAACGAACCATCACGATACGTTCCTTTTGTTCCTTGGTCATCTGATATCCTTTAATGGATTCAACAACAGTATCTGCTTTCTTCTTTAAAGATCTTTTTAGAAGGGATGAACAGTATTGCGGATCAAAAGAATCAGATGAAATCAAATAGTCCGTGATGGAAGAGGCAGATTTGCCAAACATGTCGGAAACGACAGCATCAAGGGCTACATTACAAACAGTGAAAGCATTTTGGAAACGATTCTTCTCACTGCTTTTACAGGAAACAAGTTTGGAACGATAGCGGGTGTATTCACGAAGAATACGGATTGGTTTGGCGGGGATATAACTTCCAGGAACTAAACCAAGGCGAAAAAGGTCCCCAATCCATTTGGAATTTTTAGTATCATCCTTATTACCTTTTACGGCTTTAACCCATTTGGGGTTTGCGACAGTAATACGGATGGTATCTTCCAAAAGGTTATAGATGGGAACCCAATACTTCCCGGTGGATTCCATGCACACATCAAAGCAGTCGTTATCGATCAACCACTGTTTAAACTGTAAGATGGAATTGTTAAAGGTGGAAAATCTCTTTTTGGAATAGTGGGGAGTAATTCCTTGAGAAGTAATAATTGTGGCAACGAGAAAAGTCTTATGCACATCGACACCACAGCAAATAGGGTAAACAACTTTCATATCACAGCCCTCCTTTCAGAATTGAGGAGGTAGACATTGACTGAATCACCACACATCTAACGGGTAGCTAAAACAATGATTAGCGTACGGTCTTATAGAACCACTTATTTGTGCTTGGAAGATGATTCTTACACTGTTTAATATACTGTTTTAAGCTAAGAAGCAGTCTACGACTCCTCCTACCGTGCTTTGTAGTGTATCGTCTCCCCAGAATTAATCATACCGAATATAGTGAATGTCGCACACTATTTTTTTCATAACTATTTGTGCCGCCAGCGATAGCGGCGGAATGGAGTTTAATATGAGCAAAATAAATATTACAGGAAGTAAGAAAAATGAGAAAACCATTTTAAAAGCAATTGGCTCTGTGTTATTCGCAATAATAGCGTCTTCCCACCATTGGCTGCATACTCTTCTAATTGCACTCGGTTTAACCTCTTTGAGCGCAGGGCTATTCGCATTACCTCCAGCCATGAAAGTAATATTTTTACTGGTTTCACTCATCTTTTCAATATTGTTTATCATTCTTTCCAAGCGCAAATGGATTAGTAACCGTCCTGCAGCCTTAGTGTACTTGGTTTCTTCCCTCATCTCAATTGCTCTTGTTTTAACTGCAATACCTCAGACAATCACGTTACTTAATCAACCCGCACAACAACAGCAGCATGAACAACATGCGGATCATAATGATATGCGATAATAAAATAATTTAATGAATTTATAGTTCACAATGGCTTTATAACTATTGCCTGATTTGAAGGAGGCAAGTCCCATGAGAAAATGGATAATTTCGGACTCACACTAAAATCTATACCGTTGCCTGGCTGGGCCATTTTCGTAATTGTGGTTATACTAATCCTTCTCATTTTTCCGGATTACCGTTATTTAAACGGCTTCTTCTTAGGTTTCATCCTGGGGATGTTGTTGCGAGGCGGCGGAGGATCAGAAGGCGGAGGTTTTGGCGGTGGAGGCGGTTCTGGTGGAGGGGGAGGAAGTTCAAGACGCTGGTAATAAAAAATAATATAAAAAATTGTATATATTTCACAAATCTTTCACAGGCTCTTTAAAATTTAACCATCTTTATATTTTACAATAGGATTATCTCAATACAGACGGAGGGAAAAAGTCATGAAGAAAAAAGGATTGCACGGATTATTGATGATGGCTTGCTGTATTGTACCGATGATTGCAGTACTTGCCTTTCTGCCACAAATAAGAAGCACTGCTTCCGGTCTAAACTGGACTTGGCTGTTTATCCTGTTATGTCCTTTAATGCACATTTTTATGATGAAAGGCATGATGGGGGAAAAGAGCTGCCACGGTGAAGAAAGTGAAAGCAAACAAGTTAAAGACAAGGCAGGTCTGGGTGATGAACAGGCACGTTAAAATAAAAAAACCAGTTGCAGGTTGCTAATTTTATAGATTCGAAGAAGAAAGACCTGGCTTTGAAGGAGGGATCTGGCTTCTAAAAGGAGGGAACAATTATGTTTCCGGTGTTTACGGATTGGACTTTTCTTATTCTAATACCTGCTATGCTTTTGGCCTTCTATGCTCAGGGCAAAGTAAAAGCCGTATTTGAACAATATTTCAGGGAACCCAACACTGCCGGATTGAGTGGAGCAGAGGCTGCAGAAAGATTAATCCGCATAAACCATCTGCAAGATGTGAGGGTGGAGAAAACCCAGAAGGGAGCTGGTGATCACTATGATCCCAGGGAAAAGGTAATACGGTTATCCCCCGTTGTTTACAGTTCGACATCGCTTACCAGCCTGGGGGTGGTTGCCCATGAGGTAGGCCATGCTGTCCAGCATGCTGAGGGTTATGTGCCTCTTGCCTTAAGAAATACCCTCGCTCCGGTGACCGGCTTTAGCTCTACATTAGCTTTCCCGTTCCTGTTGTTGGGACTGTTAACAAGTTTATCCTCTTTGGTAAAAATAGGGATCCTGGTTTTCCTGGCAGTAGCGATTTTTCAGATTATTACCCTACCTGTGGAGTATAATGCCAGCCGCAGGGCGCTAACTTTACTGGAGGCTAATGGGATGGTTAAACCTTATGAATTCAAGGCTATCAATTCCGTATTAAATGCCGCAGCCTTAACCTATGTAGCAGCTGCTTTAATGGCAGTAAGCAACCTTGTAATGCTGTCTGGCTTTTACAGAAACCGGAATTGAATATTTTTTCTCTAAAGGAGTTGAAAAATAATGGAATTTTTACGAAATATCGCACCGTTTCTTTTAGTGGGAGTTATGTTCTTTCTGATGATGAAAGGAGGGGGCTGCTGTGGTGGTCATAGCGGACATTCCGAAAAAGATCCAAACGAAAAAAATCAAATTGAGGATAAAAACGCTTCCAGGAAGAGCTGTCACTAAAGAAATTAGAAGGAGTGAAAGATCATGATGGGTTATAATATGATGAGTTATGGTATTTTAGGTTCGGGTATGATGGTAGCTATGGTACTTTGGGGTATTGTGCTGTTGGCAGGAGTATTCCTGGCCTGTTACGGAATATTCCGCCTGGGCCGTAAACAAAATGAAACCGGCGATAATGCCTTAGAACGACTGAAAATGCGATTTGCTTCGGGGGAAATCTCCCAAGAGGAGTATGCAGAGAGAAAGCAACTACTGCAGGGCTGAGAAGGAAACACTGAAGAGTCAAGACAAAACGCTGGTACAGACCGGCGTTTTGTCTTAATAACCTTGGTTTTAGGATTAGCCTTTTCGGCAATGGGAACTATAATTATACTGAATAATTTTACATACTCACCGGTTTTGTCTTTGGACCTTTACTATTTAATTAACTTTGGGTATGTAGTGGAAATATCGGGAGGGTTAATTTATGAGAGTCAGTTTCAATATTCAAGGAATGACCTGTGCGGCTTGCGCCACTCGAATTGAGAGAGCCTTAAGCAAAATGAAAGGCGTATCCGAGGCTGTCGTTAACCTGGCCATGGAAAAAGCCACCTTGGAATATAATCCAGAGGAAGTTGGTATTGATGATTTTAATAAAAAGATAGCCGATTTGGGGTATGTTATTGCAGCAGATAAAGTGGATCTCAAGATTTCGGGAATGACGTGCGCTGCCTGCGCTGCCAAGATAGAAAAAAAGCTTAATTCCCTCGCTGGGGTTACAAAGGCCAGTGTGAATATAGCCACGGAAAAAGCCACAGTTTCTTATTTCCCTTCTTCCATAACGATTAACGACCTGAAGCAGGCAGTGGAAAAGCTGGGATACAGGGCGGAAAAAATCGAGGATAAACTGCAAGCCGACAAGGAGCGGGCAGCGAGGGAAAAAGAGATTAAACGCCAAAAGATGCTCTTTGTTCTCTCGGCACTCCTGTCCTTGCCCTTGGCATTTTATATGTTGGCGGAATTATTGAAATGGACCTGGGTCCCGCCTGTGTTCTTCAACAGGTATTTTCAATTGGCCCTGGCGACTCCGATCCAGTTTGTAGCCGGTGCCCAGTTTTATAAAGATGCTTATTACGCTCTGAAGAATAAAAGCGCCAATATGTCCGTGCTGGTGGCCTTAGGTACGTCTGCGGCTTTCTTTTTCAGCCTGGCGGTGACTTTTTGGGGTCACCAGCTTGGGGCGATGCATGTTTATTATGAAACATCCGCCATCATCATAACCCTGATTATCCTGGGAAAGCTTCTGGAGGCAATCGCCAAAGGGAAAACCTCCGAAGCCATTAAGAAGTTGATGGGCCTGCAGGCGAAGACAGCCTGTGTTATCCGGGACGGCAAAGAACTGGAAGTACCGATTGAGGAAGTCATGGTAGCAGATCTGATCCTGGTACGCCCGGGCGAAAAAATTCCGGTGGACGGAATCATCCGTGAAGGATATTCAGCCATCGATGAATCCATGTTAACAGGGGAAAGCTTGCCTGTCGATAAAAAGGTCGGCGATACGGTCATCGGAGCTACCATCAATAAACACGGCACTTTTAAGTTCGAAGCTACGAAAATCGGCAAGGATACAGCGTTAGCCCAGATTATTAAAGTCGTGGAAGATGCTCAGGGCTCTAAAGCTCCCATCCAGAGAATCGCTGATATTATATCCGCTTATTTTGTTCCGGCGGTAATCGGGATCGCTGTTGCCACTTTCCTGATTTGGTATTTCGCCGTTGATCCGGGCAATTTTACCCGGGCACTGATCAACTTCACGGCAGTGCTTGTTATTGCCTGCCCCTGTGCCCTGGGTCTTGCTACACCAACTTCCATCATGGTAGGGACGGGAAAAGGCGCCGAAAACGGCATCCTCATTAAAGGCGGCGAACACCTGGAGAATGCGCATAAACTGGACACAGTCGTTCTGGACAAAACAGGTACCATCACCAAGGGTGAACCGGAAGTAACCGACATTGTCAATTATACGTCGCTGGAGGAAAAGGAGATTGTCTTTCTGGCCTCTGTAACGGAAAAAGGGTCCGAACATCCCTTGGGTCAAGCAATTGCCAAGTATGGAAAAAATATATTGGGCGACCTGCCTGATGCCCTGAACTTTTCCGCTATTCCGGGCAGAGGGGTCGAAGCCGAGGTCAACGGTAAGAAGGTTATCATCGGAACCAGAAAACTGATGAATGAGCAGAAGATTGCCGTGGCACAGATTGAAAGTAAAATGAGCGAGTTGGAAAACCAGGGCAAGACGGCTATGCTCATGGCCTTTGATGGGACGATAGGCGCAATCATCGCCGTTGCCGATACCGTTAAAGAGAACTCGACGGAAGCAATTGCCGAACTCCGGAAGATGGGGATTGATGTGGTCATGATAACCGGAGATAATAACCGTACTGCTCAGGCTATTGCCAAACAGGTCGGTATTA
Source organism: Peptococcaceae bacterium (assembly GCA_012517475.1). Lineage (GTDB taxonomy): Bacteria > Bacillota > Desulfitobacteriia > Desulfitobacteriales > Syntrophobotulaceae > Dichloromethanomonas. The sequence goes on from JAAYUV010000088.1 coordinate 9,369, forward strand.
CACATGTCCTGGCCGAGGTATTGCCTGAGGATAAAGCAAACGAGGTAGAAACGCTAAAAGCACAGGGGAAAAAAGTTGCCATGGTCGGTGACGGAATTAACGACGCGCCTGCCTTGGCCACGGCCGATGTGGGTATGGCTATCGGTACCGGGACCGATGTGGCCATGGAGGCCGCGGATATAACCTTAATGCGGGGAGACCTCCGGAGTATCGCAGCCAGCATTGCCTTAAGCCGTGCTACCATCAGAAACATCAAGCAAAATCTGTTCTGGGCCTTAATTATAACACTTTGGGAATTCCCATTGCCGCTTTGGGCTTATTAAACCCGGTCATTGCCGGGGGAGCTATGGCTTTCAGTTCCGTATCCGTGGTTTCGAATGCCTTGCGGTTGAAACGCTGGTCATATCGGCCAATTTCTAAATAAATTGGAATACAAAAAAATATTTGAAAGAAGGGAAACAATTATGGAAAAACAAATTTTCATTCACATCCATTGAGTCAGAGACAATCAACTACGCCTGACGCTCAGTTTGATTGCCGATTTAAGGCGGTGATTGATAGCCAAGAGCAATATTGGCCATTTTAGCGGTCTCTTCACTGATTGCGAACAGGTCGTCCCGCGAGACATCCCGCAGAGCGGTCTTGCCCACTCCTCTGGTCATTATCCGCATCTCTTCTACGCAGGCCCGCAGGTAATTGGCGAGGTATTTGGATCCTTCCTTAGGATTGAACTTTTTCTTATATTTGCCTGTGTACCAAAGCAGCTCAGTCGGGGGGGCATAAGGGAGTGCTTTGAACTCCTGGTTGTGCAGCAGGGCGACCAGGGCGATGAACCCGATATAAACGCCGTCAGCGCCGAGAGCGATGGCTTTCAGCATATCCCCCGGCGTTTCAATACCGCCACCAACCAGCAGGGAAACGCGGTCACGTACTTTTTCCTTGTCCAAAAATCGTGCAGCACGGCAGAGACCGAATACCGTTGGCAGGGTAAAGTTATCGTGAATAGCCGCTGGGGACCAATGAGACGTAGCCTGGCCGCCATCGAGGGAAATCACGTCAACACCGGCGTCCAGGACGAGGGCCAGGTCACGTTCAATGTAATTGCCGCAGGTGATCTTCACACCGATTGGTACTCCCCCGGTGATGTTCCTCAAGTCGGAGACTAGAGTCCGCAAATCCTGGGGTTTTGGCACTTCGGGAAAATTAGCGTGATAGATAAGACCCTCGCCGCGCTTTAGTCCAAAAGCTTTGCGAAGCTCACGAGGGAACTCTCTCCCGGCATATTTACTACCAAGCCCTACCCAACCGCAGTGGCCGAACTGGATCTCGATCATATCAGCCCGCCGTAAAATTTGGGGGTCACGATTAAATTTATTGCGACCGTACTGTACAACATAATGTTTAGCTGCAGCTCTCTCCCATTCATTGAATGGTCCGTCACCGCAGTTGGTGGCAGTTCCCGCCTTGGTAGCGGCCTCTGCCATAGAGAGTTTCGCCTGTTTGCTGAGACCATTGCCGAAAGCCATGCCGGGGAGCAAGATCGGGATGTCAAGTTTCAGCGGTTTGGCTGCCTGCTTGCCCAGGACCAGGGCGGTGTCTATCTCCACATCCTGGGGAGTGGAAAAACGGTGCAACTGAGCGCTATTAAACCGCATGTCCTCGAAGCTGGGTATCGGGAAAGGAGTGCCGAAACTCATGACAGGCTGGCCTAATTCCGCCCGCAGGTTTGTATCAACCGTGATCATGGGGTTGATACGGGTGGTCATGGCGTAGGATTCAAAGATGTTTTTATCGTAACGTTTGGTTAAGATCTTGGTGCCGATCCCTGCTACAAACTTTTTAAACATGAGCCGTCCCAATACATAGGTGCCGGTCGCGCCCAGGGTGCCGAGACCAATAACCTTGCCTGCGTTCTTCAAGAAATCATTACTTTTATTAAACATAAAGCAGCCGCTCCCCGATTTCCTTGTTTTCATTTGTATCAGAGAAAAACTTTTTAGGACGGTTGAATTGGTCCAATTCCGGTTCGCCAAATCGGATTACATGGGTTAATGTATCTAAGAATAGGTCAGGATTGATTGGACAGCCGGGGACATTGATTACTTTACGGTTAAGGACGGCCTGAACGGGTTTTGCGCCGGAGGGATTAAAACTATCCAGGATTTTATTGGCCAAATCCCCCTCCGCAGACATGGTCGGGGTGTTATAAACAATATTGAATAGCTTGTTAATCATCTCTTGATAATCAGGGTTGGTGGAATTAAGTAAAGAAATTGTGTCTCCACCGCAGGAATTGGTATTTAACCAAATTATGGGGTGTTTTTCTATACAATTGTTTGCTGTTGTCCGTGAGATCAAATTTACGCATCCTCTCATGTATTTCTATTCGCTTCCCGTTCATAATTAATTTTTATTTTCTCCCATCAGCAGAGAAAAAATTCTTCTATTCTGCTAGGCTTACAAAGTTTAAGCTAACTGGTATTATGGCTGCAGCCTGATGTATGAAAAGATAAACAGGAAAAAAGCTATTGAAGTTTAAATAAACCAACAGAAAAAAGAAGGAGCTATGTTTATCAGCGACAACAAGGCGTATAGCAGAAGCAATCGCAAATCAGGTAGGAATTGTTAGTTTCAGCAGAATTTTAGTTTTAGCGCAATTAAAGGGAGTATTGGACAAAAAATTAGTAAGAGCTTAAGCTGCGCCTTATACTGGGTGCAATAAAAAGAAAAGGGCATACGCCGCAAGCCGGCAATATGCCATAAAAAGAGAGGTAAAAAATGAAATTTACAAGGTTCGGCACTCATCTTGAGTGTTAAGTTTATTATAAAACAAAGAATTGTTTAAACTATTATGGTATTGTGATAGATTTGTGAAAGTTTGTCTTATCACCGAACTTAAATCCCATTGATGGTTATTCAACTGCAGGGTAAATTTTTGGAAATAGACTTATGCAAATATCATTTAAGTGGTGAAGAAGAACATTCAGCAAATGTAAGGTGGCAAATTCGATTCTTATTGTTTTTTGCTTGGTAGAGAGCTTGGTCGGCTAAGGATATTAGCTGATCGGCACTTGCTTCGGGGCAACTCACTCCTATGCCGATGCTAATGGTGGTCTCTCTAAATTGGGAGGCCACCTCTTGGCGAATGTGTCCGGCCACTTCCAGCGCTTTTTCCAACGAAGTATTAGGCAAAAGCAGGGAAAATTCGTCTCCGCCCAGACGGGCGACAATATCAACATCCCTGCTGTTTTGGCGCAGGATATCCGACACTTTGCATAAGACCTTATCTCCGGCTGGGTGGCCTTGGGTATCATTGATATGCTTAAAGTTATCCAAGTCAAGGCAAAAAAGACAACAGGAGCCGGAAGAACGATGTAAACTGCTTATTGCTCTATAAAAATAACTATAATTCCATAAACCAGTTAAGCCGTCGGTATAAGCCGCATAATAAAGACGTTTGATTAATAGTCCTATGATAAATCCGGCTGATGTTTGAACTAGGAATAAAATTGACCAGTAAAACAAGTGATTGTGGTTCTGTAAGGAACCATGTTCGGCTAGATAACAACCTAGACCAAAGAGAAATCCCAATAGACCAAAAAGGATCGGCAGTAGCTTATAGAAGAGAGGTATTTGCATATTGAATATTTTTCCTTTTCATAATAATAAATAATAGACACCTGAACTGCCAGGTAGTAAGATAAATACATTATAACCCAGCTTTGTTTCTTCGGCTACCACCTTTGAGGAGATGGATAAATGGGATCAACCAGGGCCTTTTTCTCACTTAGAATAAAACTTTTCTTGGCCTTTTTTTTATTGTCTGCTCTTATTTCTATGGCGATCTCCTATAGATTGTTTATCCACATGCGTACGGATCATATGAACACGCTGAAACGTGATTTGGCGGTAATAGCAGATTTAGCAGCGGTACAGGAGGAAACGAAGTATATTACTCAGATAATAGCCGTTAACGTACCAGAGCAAACCCAGGTTGTTCAAACGGCGAAAGATTTACTTCAAAGACTAAAAGGAGAAAGCCTCGATATTGATCAAATATATATCTGGAAAGTGACATCATCGGGTGATTATGTTTATTTAGCGGACAGTGAAAACGATGAAAACAAGACCACAGATCAAGGATTATCTTATTTAGGTCCATTGCCCGCCCAAATAACCAGGCCAGTGGTAACTGAAATCGCAGACCGTAGCTTTGAGATTATGGCTTACGCTCCGCTTAAAGACTCTGCCGGCAAAATTTTGGGGGTAGCCGGCTTTTCGGTAAACGGCGCAGCAGTTGCAGAAGATGTACAGCACCTTGTTATTCAGGTTATCAGCGTAGCAGCATTGGCCATACTTGTTGTAGGAATCATAAGTTGGTGGCTTGCCAGTAATTTTGCCCGCCGCTTATTGCTCTTGGATGAGGCCATGGACCAAATGGCGGCAGGCAATCTTGAGATTATCTTGCCGGATAAGGGTAAAGATGAATTGTCTATCTTGGCTTCCCGTCTTAACCAACTGGCTGTTTCTTTATCCAGTGAGCGCGAAGAAATGCTTCTTTCAGCTATCGAATCTCTGGTAGCGGCATTGGAGGCTAAAGACTCATATACATATGGTCATTCGTCTCAAGTAAGTGCAATGGCGTATGCAATAGCTGCCCAAATTGGATTAAGCGAGCAAGATTTGTTTAGTGTGCGAATTGCTGCATTGCTTCATGACATCGGGAAAATAGGTATTCCTGATCAGATCCTAAACAAACCAGATAAATTGGATGAAGAGGAGTTTCGGATTATTCGGCAACATCCGGAGATTGGGGCTAAAATACTCTCAGGTATTCCGGCTCTAGCAAGGGTAACTGAGATGGTGAGGTGCCACCATGCCCGTTGGGATGGTAAAGGATATCCTGAGGGACTTACCGGGAAAAAAATACCGCTTGGTGCCAGGATTATTGCTGTCGCGGATACCTTTCAGGCCATGACTTCAGACCGCCCTTACCGTAAAGGAATGACCAAGGAAATGGCATTAGCTGAATTACTTCGCTGTTCGGACAGCCAGTTTGATCCGGTTTTAGTTAAAGCATTTTGTAGTATCAAAAATATCAGTGGCTTAGAAAATCCCAAAATCTAAAAGTGTAATGTGGATTATCTATAAAAAATTTGCATAGAAATTTCATGATTTCTTAAAAAATATTTAACAAATATTTGGTATATTTAGGATGATTCTAAAGTCTAACAATAGAGTCAAGTTCTATTAGAGATATTTTTTACTTATTAAGCACACTACCTGGATTTATCAAAGATGATACATACATGGAGGAGGATAATATGAGGTTCTTTAAAAACTGGAATACTGCTAAAAAGATTATTAGTTTGGTCGTTATTATGCTGGTTTTTACCGGTATGGTTGGATTTTCTGGCTATTATTATTTGGAATATATGGAGCAGGCGCTAGGCGCAATGTATCAAAATAATTTACTACCTGTTGAATGGTTGAATATGGCCCGTGCCGAATCCCGGACAGCGGAAGCTTTTACCGTACAGGTGCTACTTGCAGACATGGATAAAAATCAAGCGCAAAGGCTATTAGATGAAGCCAAGGGACGGATTGAAGAAGTAGATAAGCTAATAGGCCAATATGAGGCGCAAACCCATAGTGAGGCGGACAACCAGAAGATACAAGAGATTAAGAATGTCATGGACACTTATCACGCTGAACGAAACAAGGCCATTGAATTGGCACTAGCCGGTAAAAAACAGGAGGGCTATGCCTATTTTCTTCAAAATGCTGCCGAGCATCTGGATCATCTTAATATGCTGATGGAAGAAATAGCTCATAGTGAAGTCCAGAAAGCTGCTGAAAATAATAAGTATAGTGCCATGGAGGCAGCTAATGGACAAAGAACGGCTTTGATTATTACCTTTGTGGCATTGTTGGTATCATTAGGGCTAGGTTTATGGATTGCCGGGATTATTGTCAGACCGCTCCAGTCAATGGTAATACGGGCTGAAGAATTGGCAGATGGTAATCTAACTGGTCAAGAGATTATTGTTAGATCGAAAGATGAAGTAGGTCATTTAGCACTGTCTTTTAATGTTATGGCAAAAAACCTGCGTCAATTAATTGGACAAGTATCGGAATCATCCCAGCAGGTGGCTCTTGCCTCTGAACAGTTGACCAGCGTTTCGGAACAGTCAGCTCAAGCTGCTACTCAAATTGCTGCCTCTATCATGGATGTTGCCAATGGCAGTGAACAGCAGTCCCAAACAGTGAATGATACTGCAGTAGTAGTAAAACAGTTATCCGAGCATGTTCGTCAGGTGGCGGAATATACAGATAAAGCAGCCAGAAGGGCGGAGCAGAGTGCCACTACAGCTCGGGAGGGCAGCAAGGCCGTGGACGCCGCAGTCATTCAAATGACAACTATTGAAACTACAGTAGCTAATTCTGCAGCTGTAGTCAGTAAACTGGGGGAACGCTCCCAGCAAATAGGGAAAATAGTCGATACTATTTCCGGCATTGCAGGGCAGACGAATTTATTAGCACTCAATGCCGCTATTGAAGCTGCGAGAGCTGGGGAACATGGCAGCGGGTTTGCAGTGGTAGCCGAAGAAGTACGGAAGTTGGCGGAGCAGTCTCAGGAGGCTGCTAAACAGATCGCTGTACTCATTGGTGATATTCAGCAGGATACACAGGTTGCAGTAGCCGCGATGGAGGCAGGTACAAATGAAGTAAGCCGGGGTGCTGCAGTAGTAAATACTGCCGGTAAAGCTTTTGCTGAGATTGCAGAACTGGTAGATGAGGTATCATCACAGGTTCGGGAAAGTTCAGCAGCCATTATTCAAGTCGCCGATAGCAGCGAGCGTATTGTTACTTCCATGAAAGAGATTGACGAAGTCAGTCGGCATACAGCCGCTGAAACCCAAACAATATAAGCAGCAACAGAAGAACAATCAGCCTCTATGGAGGAGATGGCCGCTTCAAGCGAGCGACTGTCCAATATGGCTCAGGCGCTGGAAAACGAAGTGAAAAGGTTTCGTGTATAGTGCACAATGCTTTTATAATCACGTAAAGTATAAAGTTTCTTAATAATATTATTTAATGATAAATTTCTTATTCTTTGAAAGCTCGGGTTAACCTGAGCTTTACTTTTTCTAGTAACCCATAAAGTTCATAATTCTTTCACATATTTATCAAAGATTGAACAATATTTTGGTTTATGATCAATTCAATAGTTTAAATTTTTTGACATCTATAAGCTTGAAAATTAACAGATTTTTAAGAACACCTTTTGTTCCAAAAAAGGAGGTTTGATAAAGAGATGGCAAGAAAAAAGGAAAATGTAAGAAGAGTATCCAGACGATCGTTCTTAAAATTTCTGGGTGGAGCCAGTCTGGCTGGAGCTTCCCTGAATCTTGTCGGCTGGGGGAAACCTCTTACAGCTGATAAAGCTGCCGGGGGAAACGGTTGGCTGCCAACACAGTACAATATTCCAGGCAGCTGGCCAACACTGGTGCGGGGTCGTGTCCCTATTGAGGTTACAAATCCGTCTATAGTGAGAGATAGTCAAAAATGTATCTTATGTGGCCAGTGTATTGAAGTTTGTAAAAATGTACAAAGCGTTTTCGGACATTATTCTTTACCGCTTATTGAGGGGATTGTTTGTGTTAACTGCGGACAGTGTATTCATTTGTGTCCGTCGGGGGCTATTTCTGAAGTTGATGACACAGAACGGGTATTGAAAGCCCTCGCTGATCCAGACGTACATGTAGTAGTCCAAACCGCCCCGGCAACCCGTGTGGCACTTGGAGAAGAATTCGGGCTGCCGGTAGGAACTAACGTACAGGGTAAACAAGTAGCAGCTTTGAGAAAACTTGGATTTGATGCAATTTTTGATACCAACTTCACGGCAGACCTGACCATTATGGAAGAAGGGACAGAACTGGTTAAGCGTGTCAAAGGAGAATTGAAAAAACCGCTTCCCCAGCTTACATCCTGTTGTCCGGGTTGGGTTAAATTTGTCGAGTATTTTTATCCTGATCTGTTAGAAAACCTATCCAGTGCTAAATCCCCACAACAAATGGAAGGAGCACTGATAAAAACATACTATGCCAAAGCAAATAAGATAGATCCCGAAAAAATACTTTCTGTTTCCATTATGCCTTGCATCGCGAAGAAATTCGAATGTAAACGCCCGGAAATGGTCTCGGCAAGCAAAGAAGAAAAAGACAGCAACATCACACCCGACGTAGATATTGTCCTAACAACCAGAGAACTTGCCCGAATGATAAAAAAAGCCGGAATCGATTTTAATGCTCTGCCGGATGGTCAATATGACAGGCTTATGGGGGATTCTACCGGTGCAGCCGTTATATTTGGAGCAACCGGTGGGGTTATGGAAGCGGCCATCCGTTCTGCTTATTATCTAATCACCGGACAGCAGCCGCCCCTTACCTTATGGGATCTTCAACCTGTAAGAGGATTGCTGGGAGTCAAAGAAGCAGCGGTCAATATCCCTGGAATCGGGGATCTAAAGGTTGCTGTTGTATCAGGGCTGGCTAACGCTCGTAAAATAATGGACCAAGTCAGGGCAAAAAAATCTCCCTGGGCATTCATTGAAGTAATGGCCTGCCCGAGCGGCTGCCAATATGGAGGAGGACAGCCAAGAGCTTCCGCACCACCTTCTGATGACATCAGGGCAAAACGTTCCGCAGCCCTTTATCAATCCGATTCCAATAATCAACTGCGCAACAGTCATGATAATCCGGAAATAGCCCAAATCTATAAAGATTTTCTGGGAAAACCCATGAGTGAACTGGCTGAAACTCTGCTGCATACGGAATATAAATCCAGGGCTAAACAATTTATTGGCGAAAAAGAAAAATCATCTTAAGGGAGGTACAAAGAAATGACAAAAGGAGTACTTGTAGACATACCAAAGTGTTTAGGCTGTGAGAGCTGTTCAGTAGCCTGCAAACTATGGAATGATTTGTCCTGGGATCCTGAACAGAAAGTAAAGACAGCAAAAGATAGAGCCAAAGAACCAAATAAAGGATTATGGCCAAATGATTGGACATCAATCAATTTTTATGGACTTGAGAAAGAAGGTTCACCGGCATGGAGATTTGTAAAAACTCAGTGTTTGCATTGTGAAGAACCGGCATGTGTATCTGCTTGTTTTTCTAAAGCCCTTCAAAAACTGCCGGAAGGTCCTGTGATCTATGATCAGAATCTTTGTGTTGGCTGCCGGTATTGCATGCTGGCTTGTCCGTTTAATATCCCGAAATTTCAATGGAAAAAAGTTATTCCCGGGATAAGGAAATGTCAAATGTGCCCAACAAGAATCTCAAATGGGGAGGCACCCGCATGTACTTCCGTATGTCCTACAGGTGCGCTTACTTTTGGAGAGCGGGAAGAGCTTCTGGCTGAAGCGAAAAAAAGAATCAAGGAGAATGGATATATTGACCGTATCTTTGGGGAAAAAGAAGCAGGCGGTACCGGGTGGCTTTATATCTCGGATGTGCCGTTTGAACAGATGGATTTCCGGACAGATGTTACAACCAAACCCCTGCCATCCTACACGGAAGAATATATGAAGGTCACCCCGATTGTAGGAGTAAGCTGGGCAGCAATCTTAGCCGGACTATATGTATATTTCAACAAAGGAAAAGAACCTCTTGAGTAACATATAAGTACGCCGCTCCTTGCATCAGCCATTATTGCCATCCATGGCATGGCTGAAATTAGGACATCCTGTGCCGTCATCCGTGGTACCCATCGCTATATGCCATCCGTGGCATTTGCGATGCTAAGCCATCCATGGCTGTCGCGGCAATTAGTTCATCCATGAACGTTAGGAGGGAAAAGGATGGAAACCACACGAAGAAGATGGAGCTTCAAGATAACGCCGATTAGGCTTGTTTTTATGGCCATAGCAGTTCTGGCAATCCTGATTATCTTAATACGATTTATTCTCGGCTTAGGAGCAATAACCAATCTAAACGACCAGTGGCCGTGGGGACTATGGATCGCCTTTGATGTATTGTTGGGCGTAGCTTTAGCTGGAGGAGGATATGGGACGGTTCTTATAGTTTATATTTTAAGAAGGGACAAATACTATCCAGTCGCCAGAAGTGCCATGCTGACATCGTTATTGGGGTATGTCATCGTCGTATTAGGACTGCTGATCGAAGTAGGACAATGGTTTAACTTTTGGAGACCGTTTGTATCCTGGGGATACGATAGCGCCCTTTTCGAGGTATTTTGGTGTATTTCCATGTATACCTTGGTCCAGGTCATTGAATTCTGTGAAATTGCAACTGAAAAAGTATTCAGAGGATTCCATAAATATCTCAAGAAAGCCATGCCCGTTCTTTTGGTGCTGGGAATTGCCATACCGACACTTCATCAATCCACGCTGGGAGAACTTTTTTACATGATGGTAGGAAAACTGGATATCCTTTGGTGGTCGGTGCTGTTGCCTCCGTTTTTCCTGTTGTCTTCTTTCTTCGTAGGACCCGGAATGATTGTACTGGAAACCAGTTTATCGGGGAAAGCTTTTCATCATCAGGTGGAAGTACCTGTCCTCCGTGGATTAGTGCGGATTTCCGCAAGTGTTATGATTCTATATCTATTGCTTAAGATTGCGGATATGGCAGTCAAGGGAACCTTCGCCAAAGCATTTGCCTTGGATTTTACAAGTATTATGTTCCTGGCGGAACTGGTATTCGGAGTTTTGATACCCATTTTCATTGCATTCAGCAGCGCAGCTAACACCAGAAAAGGTCTCATTCTCTTTGGGATGCTGGATGTAGGCGGAGTAATTTTAAACCGGTTTAATGTTGTATTCACCGGGTTAGGAGGTTATTTGAATCAATACGGCGGACATTACTTCCCGGCCTGGACAGAATTTGCGGTAAGCGCCGGATTGGTATCCATAGCTTGTCTTCTTTACCTATTCATTACCGAGAACTTTAGTATCATTGACCATCGTGGCGCTGAACCGGTGAAGGGTGTTATGACTGAACATGGAAAGTATGCCTTCTTTAAGTAATGAGATTTGCAAGCAGCAGCTGAATGGTGTGAAATTTAGCTGCTGCTTATAGATCGTTTTACAAGACAGTAAGCTTTAGATAAAATAAATTATAGATACATATATAGTTTAAAGCTATATCACACTATTTTTGACAGATCAGAACGCAATAATATCTTAAATCCAACTTCTTGATAAAAAAGGAGGATGAGTGGTTTGTATAACAAAATACATATTTTAGTCGCAGACGATGAACCCAAAATGAGAGAACTGATCTCTTTATATCTTGCAAAAGAGGACTATAAAGTAGTTGCTGTGGAAGACGGTATAAAGGCTCTGGATGAACTGGAAAAAGGGGATATTTTTAATTTGTTTTTGATAGATATTATGATGCCCAACATGGATGGATTTGCTCTTTGCCGGGAAATCCGGAAAGTTTCCAATAAGCCGGTAATTTTCCTCACTGCAAAAGGAGAAGAGTATGAACGGCTGCTGGGTTTTGAATTAGGTGCTGACGATTACATTGTCAAACCTTTTAGTCCCCGCGAGATGGTCGCCCGTGTCAAGGCTGTCCTAAAAAGAACGGACAATGGAGTAGGAGAAGAAACCATAAGTATCGGAGAATTAATGATCAATATTCAAGGCAGAGAAGTTATTGTGTCAGGAAAGACTATCAATCTTACTCCGAAAGAATTTGATCTTTTAATCTATTTGATTGCTCATAAAGGAAAGGTTTTATCGCGGGAAATCATTACCCAAAATGTGTGGGATTATGATTACTACGGTGACCAAAGAACGATTGATACGCATATCAAAAAGCTTAGGGAAAAACTCGGAGGCAAGACCGGCGAATATATTAAAACCATCTGGGGTGTCGGATACAAATTTGAGGTGAATTAATTTGGCTTTGAAAAGTATTGTTGCTAAGCTCTGGTTATCAATCATTCTTTTGTTAGTTGTTATCATCGCCATATTAGGAATTGGATTATTTGAATTAGAAGAAAATTTTTATTACTCCCAGGTTACAAAGAACCTAACCTATCAAGGAGAACAAATAGCGGACCTCTATTCCAGGGATCCTGGTATTCTTAAAAATGATGAGGAAATAAACAGATTTTCGCAAATTGTTAATTCCCATATTATTGTGCTCAATGAAAAAGGTATTGTCCAGGTGTGTAATGCCACAACTCATATTCAGCCCGGCGAAGTTTTTCAGGAATCAGAACTGTCCAAGATTTTTAAAGGGGAAGAAATCTCAAAGATTGGTTATTATGAACATTTCGATACTCAAATGCTGGCCATTGGCATACCTGTAATCAGAAATAATCAGGTAATGGAAGCCTTGTTTATTTATGCTCCTGTTGCTCCCATTTCGGAGACACTTAATTCTCTGCGGAATCTGGTATTCTGGGCTTTATTGGGGGCAATTATTTTATCGTCTTTACTTGCTTTTTTCCTTTCCCGCTCACTTCCTAAGCCATTGCTAAGAATGAATGAGATAGCTCTAAACCTGGCGAGGGGAGATTATAGCCAACGGGTTACGGTAAAGAGCGGTGATGAGATTGGAGTGTTGGGCGCTTCCTTAAATTATTTGTCCGAACAACTGAAAAAGAATATTTCTGAACTCTCCAATGAAAAAGAGAAAGTGGAAAATATCCTGATTGGAATGTCTGACGGGGTAATTTCTATTGATACGAGAGGAAAAATACTGCTCATCAATCCCCAGGCCAGGTATTTACTGGGATGTGATGAAGAGGTAAAAGAAAACAGTTTATTGGAAAATTGCCCGTCTTTATTGCACTTAAACTCTTTATATCTCAAGGTAATAGAAACAACAGAATCAACAAAAGGAGAAATATCTTACGGTGATAAAACCCTTGCAGTAAGACTTTCTCCATTATTTGATATGACCGGAGACTTAACCGGTGTAATTGTGGTTTTACAAGATATGACCAGGGAATTTAAACTGGAGCAGATGAGACGGGATTTTGTCGCCAATGTATCCCATGAATTACGAACACCCATCAGTCTGATTCAAGGTTATGCCGAAGCCTTGGAAGATCATCTTGACGATTCACCCGATAAGCAAACACAATTTATCCATACTATAATGGATGAATCAAATCGTTTGAAAAGACTGGTGGAAGACTTGCTTGAATTATCCAGGCTTCAATCAGGCCGGATTAACCTAGACGCAGAACAGATTAATTTGACTCAAGTAGCCGAACAAATTCAAACAAAATATAACCAAACTTTTATCCAACATCAAATCGAATTTATAACCAAGATTAATCCCGATGCAGGGACTGTTTGGGCGGACAGGTTTAGGTTTGAACAGATTCTAATCAATTTGATAGATAACGGGGTCCGCTATGCTTCCGGAGGAACTCTTACCTTGACAAGTGAAAAAGCCCGAAACGGAATACAAATCTGTTTGAGCGATACTGGGAAGGGTATACCTGAAGAAGATCTTCCTTATATTTTTGAAAGGTTCTACCGCGCGGATAAATCCCGGAACAGGGAAACCGGCGGAACAGGACTGGGACTTTCCATCGTCAAAAATCTGGTTGAAGCTCATGGCGGGGGAATTGCAGTTGAAAGCCGGCTGGGGCAGGGGACGAAGTTTAGACTGTATTTTCCGGACAGCCTAAAAGAACAGAATCAAATGTGAATGCTGACCGGGTTATTGTCCTGAAAAGGTTAAGTACAAGAGAATAGCATTCAGGGAGATGATCAGGCTCACAATAACCATCCCGGCAATATTTGTCAGCTTGGTGTTGGCCATTGTCCCCATAATATCCCTTCTTTTGGTTATCAGCAAAAGGGGGATGATCGCGGCAGGAAGTGCGAAACTCAAGGTGACCTGGCTCATAATCAAAATCTTCATGGGATTAAAGCCAAGCCAAAGAAGCACAATGGCAGGAATTATGGTTACACCCCTTCTGATATTAATAGGAATATCCAAACCGATAAACCCTTTTAACATACATTCCCCTGCCATTGCGCCAACGGTTGATGAAGAAAGACCGGAGGCCAGCAATGCCATTCCAAAGGCTCCGCTGGATAAATGGCCAAGTAAAGGGGATAAAGATTTATGAGCCTGTTCAATAGAATCGACTGATCCCTGGTTAAAAAAAACGGCAGCGGCAACGACTACCATGGCGGCGTTGACCATAAAGGCAATATTCATCGCAAAGACAATATCGAAACGTTCCATCCGATAATGTTTTTTGGCTTCGTCCAAATCATCTGAGGTGCGTCTTGCTTTGGTTAAATCGGAATGAAGATAGATGACATGAGGCATGACTGTTGCCCCCAGCATTCCGACTGCTACCAGTATACTATCCGGTCCAAGGCTGGGGATCAGGGTATGAAAAGCAACTGCAGACCAATCCGGTTTAGCCAGAAATAACTCAATACAATAAGAGATCCCGATGATCACCACCAGGCCGATAATAATTCTTTCAACGATATGTTGTCCGAAGCGCTGTAAGTAAACAATAAGAAAAGTGATGCCGACGGTTATAAAACCCGCCGTTACCAGAGGGACTCCGAAAAGAAGGTACAGACCAAGGGTTGATCCGAGGAACTCTGCCATGTAGGTAGCTATCGCAGCGAATAACATAATTGTCCATAATAAAACGTTCACCGGCTTGGAGAAAACCCCTCCGCAATGTGAGGCTAAATCAAGTCCGGTAAAAATGCCGAGTTTGGCCGAAAGGGTTTGCAGGAATATGGCCATTAGGTTGCTCCACAGGACGACCCAAATAAGATTGTAATTAAAGTTTGAACCGGCGCTGATGTTTGTTGCAAAATTGCCCGGATCAATGTAAGCTACACTTACGATGAATGCCGGGCCCATATATTTTAAGGTTCCTCTGATTCTTGCCAGCCAGGTATTTTTTGGCAGAGGCAGTAATAATGATGTTTGAGATAGGTTGACGCCGTCACTCATGCTAATAACCCTCCGACTTTTTTTCTCTATCCGGTCCCAGAAGATTGAACGGATATACTGATATAACCGGTCAACGCATACATATATGGTGAAAACTTTATTCGATTTTTCTGATGAATATAATTCGGGTGTTTTATGGACAGAGGTATGACAGGTGAAGCAAGGGAAGTGGGATAGATGCTGTCACCCAGTTTGGAAGATTACCTGGAAGAGATATACCGTTTTTCGTTATCCCTTGATACTGTTCGGGTAACCGACATCAGCAACAAGCTTAAAGTAGCTTTGCCGTCTGTCACGAAAGCTCTGTATAAACTGCGAGACCAGAACTATATTCAGTACGAACGGTACGGAGAGATTCAGCTTACGGATAAAGGAAAAGAATATGGTTCGTACTTGGTAAATAGAAATCAATTGTTGCAGGAGTTTCTTGCCCTGATATGTAGCAAATGTAATTTTGCTGCTGAGGCCGAGGCGATGGAGCATTATCTTTCGACTGCAACGATCGATGCGATCAAAATTCTGGTGGAATTTATGAAAAGCAATCCGTCCAGTCTCCAGGCTTTTAGCGATTTTATGGAACTGAAAACTCCCTTTTGTAATGGTTAGCCGAAGCTAACTTAAGGGGGATTCTGAAATTAGAATATGTTATAGAATGTAAAGTGCTACAAATTATGCCTGACAATAAAATCCAACGGAACTTCGCAGCAAGCAAGAAATCATTGACAACCTTAACAAATGAAAAAACCTTTGCTCAAAAGTAAGCGTAAACTCCACAGGCGTAAAAAAGGAACCCACTGTAAACCAGCAGGCCCCGTCGAATAAAAATCATTCGTCCTATTTGCTCTGTGGATCCGGTACGCGGCACTGCTCCGGAGCATTTGCCGGCAACAGCTGAGTC
>JAAYUV010000079.1 GCA_012517475.1 Peptococcaceae bacterium
ATTTTCTCAAGGCACCCCAATATTAAGTGCTTACATAGAAACAAATAAAACTTCTTGGAAGATTTATAGCCTAAATAGACGTAATAACACGAGTACACTACTGGCAAAAGGGATTATCCAAAACGTTACTGAATATGACTTACCGGGTATCTCCTTAAACGAAAATAATTTAGTTTACAACGATAATGCACAAGATGTTTCAAAAATTGTTTTAGTAAATTTGACGGATTCACAACAAAAAGAAATATTTGGTCTGACAAACGGAGCCATTATCGGCAAACCGGTAATTGACAACGATATTATTGTCTGGTCTAAAGCTGATAGTTCAAAAAACTCAAATCAGATGGCATAGGAATTTGAACTTCCTTATTATAATAAATAATGGGCTCCATGATGCCATCTCACCGTGCCAAACGGATGCTCAGATAAACATAAACGCAACTTTTGGGTCGGTATATCGTCTTTAATATGCAAAATCACTTTCTTTTTAGCCCAGCGCTTAAGTATTTTGAAACTTCCGAAGCCGGATAGACCTGCAACGGGTGACTTACTGAACCATACATCAATACCGGTACGTACTTAGTGCCCGGTCCAAACTTCACAACCTTGTAATTCTTTCCCAAGGTGCAGCGATTGGGGCATTGACGTCCAAGAATGGACTAATGCCGCGGTGCCATGGATGGCAAAGAGCGGCGACGACAGGCCAGGCGGTTCTGGTAACAAGCACTTCCCCCCTTATGGGTCCGTACTCTTGTAAAAATATAACCCATAGGGCAGGTAACCGTATCATCCTTATTACGGGTAAAACAACTGATTTGATCCTGCTCTTGCACCTCAATATTCAAAATTGTATACTCATAAAACTTTGGCAATATCCCGGCTTTTAGACAGCGCTGAATATCCTCAGGTTTGGTGGATGCCCGGTCTTCTTCTGTAATAGTGGCTTCTTCATACTCCATGAGCAGCAAGCGCTCTGTCTTATCGGTTTTGAACCCCACATAGGGAATAATCCCATTATTAATACATTGTTCGATTTCATCCTGATCATCATAACCTTTATCTGCGCCTACATGGATTGCCTCGGCTTTCAGTGTTTCTTTTGCTTTCTTGGCTATTCGTGTCAGCCTGTTTGGGTCGGTGCAGTCGCTATTTACTTCATATTAAGCGATAAGATGGCTGGCACGATCTACTGCGGTCTGTACATTGTAACAACAGGCAAACCCATCCTTTGTTCTCATCATTCTCGCTTCGGGATCCGTAGTCAGTTTTTGCGCTTCTCCGGTTTCCTTTAATTCCTGTAAATAGGCTTGGTAAGTCTCTTTACGCAGCTCTAATTCAGCCAGCTTTTGTTTGATTTCTCCTGAAGAATACTGGGAGGCAACATCCTGGAACGAATGCGGTTAAAGTAGCCATATATGTAAAGTTTGAGCAGGTACTTAGGATTATAAGGAGGTCTACCGGTACTTGCAGGTTCAGCGTGCTTAATCCCTAATTCGGTTAAGCTTAAGTGCTCGACAAAGGCATCTATGACACGAACAGGGTTATTTTCTCCTATAAATTCTTCTAAAGTATTCGTATAAAACTGGATTTGGTTCCGGTCCTCTCCAAGTATGTATCCCATAGTCCAGCCCCACTTTCAAATTTAATCCACCTTTATAAATAGTATACTATATTATGGAAAACATTGGTGTATTGGGGTGACTTTTCAGACAGTCTGACCAAAATACATTCTACATTAGGCTATCTTAGCCCAACGGAATTCAAACGTGTAGCCCTTAAGAAAATTGTCTAGTTTTATGTTGACAATCCACCACAGGCAGGACACGTAAAGTTGTCTCTGTTTGATATGTAATATTTACATTGGAGAGAACCAATTGTATGCTTCTCTAGATTCAGATTGCTATAATTCCATTATCAGTGATACTATAGAATTACAATAATCTCCATAAAGGAAGGTGTATTATGGCTGGTAGGATGAAATTAACGAACTGTAATCTTTTGAGCATTTTAAACTCACCTGATTATTCACATCTATTGTCTGCCTTTCGGGAGAAAAAAGTTAAAAAAAAGGACATCATATATCTTCCAAATGCGGATGAAAACCTGATGTTAATAGTAAAAAAAGGGAGAGTCAGGGTTTATCTTGCTTTTGACCATAAGGAGTTTACATTGTCAATCCTGGAAGCAGGGGATATATACAGTACACATACAAGGGCTTTTACTCAAGCCGTTGAAGATTGTGAACTTTTAGTATGCGGTATAGAGAATTTTGGAACAATCATGGTGCAGTATCCGATATTTACCTTAACAGCCATTAACGTCTTAGGAGATTTACTCAAAAACTCCATTACGATAATAAACGGACTTGTATTTAAGGAAGCGCATCAAAGATTAGCGGAATTATTTGTTCAAACGGCCGAAAATAAAGGGAAAAATACAGATGAAGGAATTCTGATCGAACTTGGCCTGAATAATGAACAGCTTGCAATGCTGGTTGGGACCTCTAGACAAACCGTTTCAATTTTTCTGAATGATCTATACAAGTCAGGTATTTTAGGTAAAATAAACCGTCGGATAGTATTAATAAGAAATATAGAGTATCTGAAAAAAATTGCTTCAGACTTTAATTAACAGGAGTTATGCAGTTGATGGAAATAAATAACAGTTCAT
Source organism: Peptococcaceae bacterium (assembly GCA_012517475.1). Classification (GTDB taxonomy): domain Bacteria; phylum Bacillota; class Desulfitobacteriia; order Desulfitobacteriales; family Syntrophobotulaceae; genus Dichloromethanomonas. Next base: position 2,671 of record JAAYUV010000079.1, read on the forward strand.
AACCCCGCGCGCGCGAAAAAAGTTTTAAAATAATTGAGAAAATTTCAAAAAACACTTGACATTTTCAAAAGAGCCCAATAATCGCGAAGGATGGCATTTTGTCATTACATTAGCGATACAGGTGATATTATTGAAAAAGTTAGGTGATCCATCCTTTGAAAAAAAGGATTACGGTCAAGGCGCCGGAATTCCGGTGCTTAAGGCAATCTGGGATTTGTTTGATTTTTCTCTGCTGTTTTCTCAATCAGGAATCCGTAAGCATTCCGGGACTCCAACATGGCTTCTGGCCTTTGCCTACATTTGTGGACTGATCAGTAATGCAGGATCTGCCAATCAGAATGCAAAGTTTTCAAATCAAGCTCCATTTTTACAACAAATCCTTTCAGGACAAGTGATTTCTCAGAGTGCCTTCAGCCGTTTTTTAGCTAAACCTTTTGCGTGGCTGCGGTTTTCCTCAGGAAGGCTTGCCCGGCTGCAGGAGAACCCGACAGCAGGCTCACGGACGGCGACATCATTGCCTTGGATGACACCAAACTCAAACATCCTTATGGCAAGAAAATTCCTTTCCTTTGTTGGCTCTTTGATCATTCGGAAAAGAGATATGCTTGGTGTATGAATCTTGTTTCCACCCTGGCTGTCTTAAAAAACGGTCTCGAATATCCTATGCTATGGCGTTTTTGGGTTAAGACTGACCAGGAAAATGAAAAGCAATCCAAGATTGATCTCGCTAAACAAATGCTTTCCGAAGTACGCCAATTAAGTAAAGACAAGCTCTGGGTTGCCATGGACCGATGGTTTTTATGCAAAAAGTTTCTGCGCTGGCTCATGGACCAGGGATTTGACTGGGTTACCAAAGCAAAACGCAATACGGTACTTTACCGGAAAGTCTATGATCCGGTACGAAAGAAAGAGCGCTATCTCAAGCTTAACCCGAAACAATTGCTGCAAGAAGTGTATCCAAGACTTCGACTTCTTGGGAAGGGATTTACCGTAAGTATTCCTGACATTTATATCAAGATTCCCTACGAAACATTAACACGTAAAGGAAAACCAATTACCAGGCAACAATATTTTCCCATAGCAGCCATCGCTTCAACGTATGAGAAACAGGCAACCGAAGACAGCATCATACTTCCCGAAGAAGAATGTCCGGCAACGTTCAAAGATGCTTATCTCCTGATAAGCAACCGGGCCGATGCGCCGGAAGAAGCGGCAATGGCCTACGTTAGAAGATGGCGAATTGAAGTTTTCTACCGTACTTCTAAACAAGATCTTGGCTTAACATTCTGCTATGCACAATCTGAGGCAGCTCACTTCGCTCATGTAGAGCTCTTGTTTACAGCCAAAACTCTTCTTTGTTACGCATCCTGGGAGTTTAATAAAGAAGGCGTCGAACA
>JAAYUV010000061.1 GCA_012517475.1 Peptococcaceae bacterium
AGAAATGATAATAATACCCCTTTAGGGGTGGCTTGAAAAAATGTGCGGCTGGAAGACCTTTCAGCGAGCCTTGAGGCTCTGCCAAGTAAAATGCCCTTATAGGGCTAGAGCAAACCACCCGCTAAGCGGGTGGTGCTGATTAGATCTTGTATTCCGGAGGTTTTACTTCATACCCCTTTATTTTTCCGTATTCCAAAAATTTATCATATAGTTTCATTTCTTCAATCAGGTAAGACATAAACAACTCTCTGATTTTAGGAGATGTACTATGGACAAAAGCCATAGTATGGGTAGGCAAAAAAGATTGAATCCCTCGGAGAATTCCTTCTGAAGATATAAAATTCAAACTAAATATTTTTGATGGGTTTTGGATAAAACTAATCAATATGGTGGAATATCAACGTGGACAACAGGGTGATGAAATGACTATAAAACTTGCTGTTTTTGATATTGACGGTACCCTGGCCAAAACTGAAGAGTGCATTCCGTCTCCGATCAGCGAAAGGGTGAGGGCGTTCGAAAATAGCGGTCTTCAAATCGTCTTGATATCCGGAAGAACAGCTTCTTATCTGGCCGGGTTAGCACGGGGGATGGGGATTAATAAGCCGTTAGTGGCAGGGGAAAACGGGGGTGTTATTTTTAACCCGTTAAACTTATGGGAAAAACGGCTGGATATTATTCCGCCGCAGGTCATTGAAGAAATAAAAACCATTCTCTCCAGAGAGTTTGGAGATTTATGGTTTCAGCCAAACCAGACAATGCTCACAGCCGCGCCGAAAGACCTTTCCCGGATAGAAGAATTGCATGAAATAATCCGGAACCTGAGACAAGTTAATGACTATCGTTATAAAATCAATAAATACAACGACGCTGTGGAAATTATGCCAAAAGAAAACAGCAAGGGGAAAGCCCTTGCTGTGATGAAGGATATTTTAGATATTCAAAGCGATGAGGTCATTGTATTCGGGAATACGGTAGTGGATCTTTCCATGAAGGCAGAAACAAAGGAATTCCTCTTTATTGGCGACAGTCTGAAGTGTGAGGGGATGAAAAACTATCCCTGTATTGAGGATGCCTTAGCTTTTTTGGAAAAGTCCTTAACTCAGTCCTTAACCCTCTAGTTTTTCCAGAATATTTCTTGCAACGTAAATACCGCTTGCGGCAGCCTGGGATAGGGAACGGGTAATCCCTGCGCCATCACCGATCGCATAAAAATTGGGATAGGTTGTTTCCAAACGGTCAGTTAATTCTGGTCTGGCGGAGTAGAACTTGACCTCTACACCATACAAAAGCGTATCATAATTTGCTGTTCCTCTGGCGATATTATCCAGAGCATAGATCATTTCGATAATGTTGTCCAGATAACGTTTAGGCAGGACGAGACCTAAATCACCGGCATTAGCGGATTTAAGGGTAGGCGTAGTAAAAGATTTTTTCATTCTTTTATCGTTGGTCCGGCGTCCCTTGACCAAATCGCCGAATCGCTGAACAATAACCCCGTCTCCAAGCATATTGGAAAGAGTAGCAATATACTTTCCATATTTCAGGGGTTCGTTAAACGGAGAGGTAAACTTATTGCAAACCAGGAGAGCAAAATTGGTATTGTCGCTTTTCAGACTCTCATCGGAATAGCTGTGACCGTTTACTGTTAAAACACCAATCGTATTTTCTGTTACGACATGCCCCCGTGGATTCATACAGAAAGTTTTCACGAGATCATTATATTTTTTGGTGTGATAATGGAGTTTTGCCTCATAGACTTCATCCGTTATGTGGCTGAAAATTTCATATGGGAGCTCAACCCGAACTCCAAGATCGATTTGATTGTTGGTAAGGTTAATCTTTAATTTTTTGCATTGATCCGTGAACCATTCGCTTCCGACCCGGCCTACTGCGCCAATTAAATAATCGCAGGAGAATTCCTCTTTGTGACCGGACAGGATGTACTTCGAATCTTGTATGGATATATCTACAATTTCGGTATGATGCCTGATGGCAAGCTTATCCTTTAAATGATTATAGATGTTGGTCATAATCTTTAGATTATTTTCCGTTCCGAGATGTTTGACTTCGGCTTGCAGCAGATGAAGATCATTTTGTAAAGCAATCTTTCGTAATTCCCTGGCTTTTGGTGTCCGGGTCGTAAACCTTTTGGTTGTAGCGCCGAACTCTACCAGAACCTGGTCCATATATTCGATTAAGGACATGACTTCTTCACTGGAAATATATTCGTTGAGCCAGCCTCCGAACTCCGTTGTAAAGTTATATTTACCATCGGAGAAAGAACCGCATCCGCCGAATCCTTCCATAATTGCACAGGTCGGGCATTTAAGGCATTTTTCTGATTTATCCTGGGTTAAAGGGCATCTTCTGTTGAGAATGCTGTTCCCTTTCTCAAATATGCAGATTTCCAATTCCGGTTTGTGCTTTGCGAGTTCATAGGCACACATAATACCTGAGATCCCGCCGCCAATAATCCCTATATCATAATGTTTCATTTGTATCCCTCATTTCCAAAAACGTATTGAGGCAAAATAAAAGAACCAGAATAATTATACCGAATAAATTTAAACAAAAAAAGAATAATCGTAATAGTTCAATGCAGGAATAAAGGTTCGATTTTAGAGCCATCCTGCAGTATATCACCTATGATAGAATACATCAACAAAAAAATTGGGACGTGAAAAAACATTGTTGGATTACGGCATGACCTTCTATTTTGTGTTTATTTTGTTAATTGTTATCACCATAATACTTCGGAAAAAACCAATTTTAATCAGCGCATCAGGTTTATTGGCTGTGGGGATAGGCGAAACGGCAAGCCTATTTCAGGGGGTCCAGGTGGTTTTTCGTGCTTTGCTTTCCACAGCAACAGACTTTCTCCCCATCATCCTGTTAATTGGTTTGGTTGTAGGAATGACGAACATGTTAAAAGACACCGGAACGGATTGGGTCATGAGCAGACCTTTTTTGAAGATTCAAAGAGCAGCCCTGATTTATTGGATTTTTGGGATCGCCTTATGGCTTTTATCTCTCTTTCTTTGGCCTACGCCGGCAGTGACATTGCTTGGCGCCGTTATACTGCCTACCCTGGGCAATACAAGAATCAATCCCCTGGGGTTGGCCATTGGGCTGTGTATTTTTGGGGAAGGAATGGGACTTGCCGGAGATTACATTATTCAGGGGGCACCCGGTTTATTGGCAAAGTCTGCAGGAGTGGGGGTAGAACAAATTATCAGGGCATCTATCCCGCTTGTTTTCGGAAGCGGGCTTATTGCCGCCTTTATTGGTTTTTGGAGGTTCAGTGGATTGAATAAACAAAGTCCTCAGGACAAACCCAAAGATTTAGGGTTGCAGGATAAAGAAAAACAGGAAGAAAAGGACGAAAAAGGACCGGGTCAAAAAATTAGGAAAGAAAATATCCTTGCCCTGCTGATCGTTTTTGTTTTTTTGACAACCGTAATCAGTTTATTAAAAAGCGGTCTTAGAGGAGACAGCGCAACTGCGGTAACAGGGGGGATTACCCTGTTTATACTCATCCTGGGGACGCTTTTTTGGAATTATAAATCTTCTCTCAATGCTTTTGTAAAATATATCCAAGAGGGAATGCGGTTTTCTATGGAGGTTTTTGCTCCGATTGTGGTCATTGCCGGATTCTTTATCCTGGGGACGCAGGAGGGAAACGAAACGATCCTTTTACAGAGCGGTCAGGGATATTTAGAGAAATTATCCTTGATACTTTCCGGGATGATCCCGCTCAACCTACTAACTTGTTCTCTAATCGTTGTCTTTGCGGCAGTATTAGGGGCCATGAGCGGATCAGGTTTTTCGGCGCTGCCTCTGGTTGGCGGACTAGCCGCGGCTTTGGGTCATGCGGCCGGTCTTCCGGTCATCCCATTAGCGGTATTAGGACAGGTTGCAGCCATTTGGACAGATGCCACAATTATTCCCTGGGGGTTTCCGGCTGTGGTCAGCGCCGTTACCGGTACGGAATCTGCCATTATAGTCAGGAATAATGTGCTGCCATGGATATCTGCTTTGGCTTGGATATTGGTCTGGACAATGTGCAGCGTAAAATAAGTATTGGAATAGTTTTCCCTTGTACTAGAAATGTGAAAGTTGTTATGATTATAAGAAGTCGAATTTCTTTGAAGCCAATACATAATTTGTAGGATAAAGAAGGATAAAGCGGTTTTCCATAGAATTTTTTATAAATAAAACCCAAGGCAAGAGGGAGGATCTGAATGAAGTCTTCGGTTGAGATTAAAGGGTTAAAAATAATCAGTATTAATGAAGGCCAGCAAGTTAGTATGGTTAAAGATATTATCATTAACTCTTCCGACGGTACCCTTGCATTTTTTATCATAGACCAGCCTTCAGACTACTTAGGCGCCAGACTTATTGCCTTTGAGGATATCCTTGGGCTTGGCGACTATGCTTTAATTATTTCCGACAGCGGCGTTATTCAAGATGTGGCTCATAACCCCCTGGCTATTGAGCTGCTTCAGAAAGATGTCAAAA
>JAAYUV010000019.1 GCA_012517475.1 Peptococcaceae bacterium
AAATGATAATAATACCCCTTTAGGGGTGGCTTGAAAAAATGTGCGGCTGGAAGACCTTTCAGCGAGCCTTGAGGCTCTGCCAAGTAAAATGCCCTTATAGGGCTAGAGCAAACCACCCGCTAAGCGGGTGGTGCTGATTGTCCCGCTTTCAGGACAAAACGTAAAGTTGATTCTTAAATTTAATAATTCTGTTTTTAATCTTCATAAAATCTTCATTTTTTGTGAGGTTTTTCTTAGTTTATTTATCTTACAATTGAAAACGGGATAAACGTCAGGATGCCATTAAGTACAGCTACAAGGATTTACCCGGTACGATTCAGGTTGTAATTAATAAGGAAACAGATTATGTAAAAGTTATGATTGAAAATCAGGGCGATACTATACCAACCGAGCTCTTGCCTCTTTTGTTTGAAAGGTTTTACCGGGCCTGGAATAAGATAAAACTAAAAACCTCCCGAAATCGGTGCGGGAGGTTTCACTTTCACCTCTAACTAATTACATATGCGTGCCTGCCTTATACTCCCCTTTCGATAGCTGCTGACCGCTCTTTGTCCACATTTTATGAAACAGCATCGGAGCAATCACCGTTATCCAGATTCCGATAATAAAGTACCGGAAGTAATCGACCAGAAGCGAAACTCCCAAAACTTCTTTACTCAGGGATTTAAAGGCGAGCATGACGCCCATTCCGATCAAATAGTTGATGATTCTTTGCCAGGCAGGCCCTTTGGCCTCGTAGCGAATATAGGCAGAATCCAAATGATAACCCAGCAGCAAGCCGGTAAAGGTCCCGGCAATTTTATAGTAATCATTGGTCTGAATAAAAACCATGGCCACGATCATGGGTATGAAGATCATCAGCAAGGCTGCTTTTCTGCTTGTGCGCTGTGCATAATCAAATATCATGTTAGCAGCAAATATCCAGGCAATACCCAGCAGAGCCCCGCACCCTACGTCAAGAAGGGTATGCACACCCAGGTACATTCTCGAACCGGCCATCAGAATAATGAGCAAAATCCCGATTATGTACAGCCACTTTTTACGAAAGCCTTCCATTACCGCTGTACTTAAAGAAGCTGTGCTCTGGGTATGTCCGCTCGGGAAAGAATATCCCGTAGCAGTTTCCGGGCGCAAGGGGATAATATCCTTGTCCAAAGCAAAAGGCCTGGGAATATGGAATATCTCTTTTACGGAGAAATTTAAGATCCAGGAAGAAATGTAGGCAAAACCAATCCGGTAGCCTGCCTTCTTATTTACACACCAGAGGATCAGGCATACGACCCCAATCGCAAAATATTCCTCACCCAGAATGGTGATTCCCACGAAAAGCTGATCAAAGAAGGGATTGCGTACCGCCTGAATCCCTTTCAGCATTTCCAGCATAAAATCCACACGCATTACCACTTTCCGTTTTTAGCAAATTATACCATAGAATACTTCAAGAATCAGTTACCAATTCTCAATTTCCATTTCTTTCAGGGTAGTGTCGTACAGAATCCGCCAGGATTCTTTTTGGTGTTCTTTTACCGCTTCCTGGAATTTATACCAGTTGGAGTTCTGATAATCATTATTATTTTTCCAAGTGTAAATATTTCTTAAAGGACTTATTCGATCTGTTAAATAGATATTAACGATCCTGAAGATACCTTTTGCCGTTTTCATTTTAAGACTTCTGACATTTTCTTTTACGGCTTCGTCGATCCACTTCTCGTTGTCATAACGTTCCAGTTTTTCGCCGCCATACTCCTCTCTTTGGGCTATTTCGCAATAGTTTTGAATTCTTTCGTCCGGATCAACCAAACCCATTATTATCTTGAGATCCCCCAACAGGAGAGCTTTTTCTTGTTCGATACTTTGCTGTTGGCAATGTGGGCAGCAAAACCTTTTCAATTCTTCAAACATTCGCCCTGCTGCTGATAAAAATATTTCATTGTTATTTCTTGGCGTTAAGGTACTGATAAGCCTTTCGTCCGGCCAACTATGATTAACCTCATCAGGGCTGTGCCCCGCATCGGCATGACCGATATTGGGTTTCGGTTTTTGCATTAAGCCATCCATGGCATTACAGACATCATAGTAACCGATAAAATTTTGATGGGCCCAGGTATCCGCGTAAGCATGGCAAGCTATTCCCATACGGTAAACATTCCCGCTTCTTAAAGCGCTGGACAAGATATTTTTGGCATTATCGCTGTCCGGAGTGGTATTTAGTAAGTGAAGTTTTCCATCTTTCCTTCTGGCAGTAGCACTCATCGCATTTCCGGGAATAAAGTGAAAAAGTGGATAAATCCTCAAAAGCTGTTTCTTGGGTTTCAGAATATCCATTGTTTGGCTGATATAATTAGAATAAAAATACGGAGTGTTTTTACAGATTTCAAAGACAATATCATTGTCGTCAACATATTGGGATGAGTAAGCCAACAACGATGCTTCCTTTGATTTAAATCCGGCTCTCGCTGCAATCAAATAAGTAATATAATAATGAAACTCTGTATTCATCCTTTTCTCCTTATCAAAAATACCAGCTTCAGTGAGAATTCAATATTTTAAAATGCGGCAATTTATTAATATGCAAACACATGTTCCCATTTGGTGTATTTTATGGTAAAATTAGTATGTTGAACATAAGAGACATATACCTGAAATGGAGGAAAAACAGATGGATAACGATAAATTTCAAGAGCTGGTCTTAGAACAATTGGGTTCACTTGGGGACAAAATGGATCGCTTTGAAGGCCGGCAGGAACGGCTTGAAGCAGGCCAGCAAGAAATGCGGGCAGATATCCGTCAGCTTCAGGCTGGCCAGGAGGAAATGCGCACAGACATTCAGCAGCTCCAGACTGGCCAGCGTCAGCTTCAGGCTGGTCAGGAGGAAATGC
>JAAYUV010000014.1 GCA_012517475.1 Peptococcaceae bacterium
ATCTTTTGAGTCTATGCCCTTTCAAACATTGACAGAAAAAACCAAATGGTAATATTAGTAATAAATGTAATAATTAGTAACTATTGTTCGTCGTTTAATATCTATTGACAATGAGCATGGAAATTAATGCAACGCTAATGGTATTTTTTAAAATCTTGTTCATTCAAACGGAGGGTGAATTCAATGCTCTCTTCTTTATACTCAATTTTATCTACCGGATATTTATTTCTCAGGTAATATAGAATTTCACCTTTATCAAAGGGAATAGCTATCTTGACTCCATAAGAATCCTTCATTAATTTTTGCTCTAATAAATTTAGCAATTGATCCAGGTTAACGTGATTGCGTGCTGAGATATACAGGCTGTCTTCCTTATTTTTAAAGTCATTCCCACTGGCCAGGAGGTCCGTCTTATTATAAACCGTGATGACCGGTTTGTTTTCGACCCCCAGCTCTTTCAGGACATCAAGCGTTGTGTTCATTTGCATTTCGAAATGATCATTACTGATATCTACCACATGAATAATAAGATCAGCAAACTTCACTTCCTCGAGAGTAGCTTTAAATGCATCAATGAGATTATGAGGAAGCTGGCTGACAAAACCGACTGTATCAACAACTAAAAATTCAAGTTTATTGGGAAGTACCGCTTTTCTCAGGGTACGTAATTGGGCAAGCTCTACCTGAAGCTTCCCTTCTTTGCTCAAGGCTCTTTGTGCAAAGATATCAAGGATTAGTGCAGTCCTATCCAGCACTTTAACTTCGAGAACCTCCTCAATGTTTCTTATCTGTGTCCCGGATAATTCATCATTAAAAATAACCATCCCTGCATCCAGCAATAAACATTGCTCCCTGACCTCTTCCAGCTTTCCTTTCCCAACATAATACCCAACATCTTTCGAAGGTCTGTTTTGAATAAACCTCGCGACGACTGTCGCTCCTGCAGCCTCTGCCAAATTGGACAGTTCCGTCATGGCTTCATTAATATCTTTTTCAGTACTTCTAAAAGTCTTTGAAGTTATATTTAATCCTACAAGAATGGCTTTTTCCTGCCTTGAATCCATACCTAAACCCCTCGGTCGCAAACTTGTTTACAGACTTAGTTTGTTTTCTCATACAAATAATATCTTAGTTAATTTTTTCCCGCCTTGCAACTTTCCAAAATGTTGTAATATCTCTTGTCAATTCTTTTAAAAAAGAAAACTGCCTATGACCATCTTTTCTTAATTCCGCATGCAAAACAAGATTCTTCATCTCTTCAGGAACTGAAAATCCAGGGTTTTGCGGCGCATCTGAATAAAACAAGATTTTGGATTCTCCTCCAAGAACCTTCTCATAGAATTTAACAGCCTCCTGACAGTTCCCTCCAAAAGTAAAATAGGGAATTAACCAATTACTCAATTTGATGACCTTCTTTCTTTAGTAAATACATTTTAGTTTCAGAGGTTAACGATCTTTTTATGTATTGATGCCGGATAATCACGCCAATTGTTGCCTTACCGCTTTCGGTATCTAACCCAAGGCTTTGCACCTTACCTTCAAAATAAACATTGTGTTTCAAGTCGGTTCCTCCCATTTTGTTTATTGTTTAAATTCTCTAATATCCGGATTTCTTCCCTGTCATCGTTTCTATGATAATCTTAAAAACTGCTACTTTTTGAAGAGCAGATTCGGGATATTGGAATTCGCTATGGCTTGCGTACTTTTCCATTATGATATTGAAGGCTTTGATCTTTTGCTGCTCTTCCTCAAGAAAGACTGCTTTTCCCTGTCCGATTACACTGAAATATTTCATACTCCAGTTGCAGGCCTTTTCGTTTTCCGTTATTTCGATCATGGTTTCTGCTTCAAAACAGACCAAAGGGTTATCCCGTAATATGTCCAGTTTTTTTCCTTCTTTTGCGGAATGAAAATATAAGCATCCATCTCGATATCCAAAGTTCATTGGAACCATATACGGAATATTATTTTGGCACATCGCAATTCTGCAGATCTGAGCCTGTTTCAGAATTTCTTCCACTCTGTTTCGGTCTTTAATTTCTTTATCACTTCTTCTCATTCCATTACCCCTTTCCATTCAGCCAAATAGAACTAACTTTACTTAGGAAGAGAATTGATATACTTTCGATATTGTCCGGAGACAAGTTCTCTGGAATTGGCAGTCCCATGAGCCGGCAGAAAAACAGAACAGCCTGTAGCTAATAATTTTTCCCAGCTGCGGATCATTTGATCGCTATCACAGGCAAACGGCGAATAAATTGAGGGTTTGAACATTCCTACCATGGCATCTCCGACAATAGCGATTTCCTGGTCAATAATCAAGCTCAGAGAACCTGCTGTATGCCCGGGCGTGTGCAGTAAATATCCTTCGAAACCCCACGAGCCCAAATCGTAATGATCCTCGACAAGAACATCAGGTTCTGCAGGCTCATATCGGGTCCAATCCTGCAGCCTTTGTCCGAACAAATTTGTGCACCATTTTACCATTGCAAAAGTTCCTATGATCGGGGGATTCTTGCCTTGGGTCAGATAAGGGGCCTCATTCCTGTGGACAATAACCGGAAGGTCATATTTGGTCTTCAAGGCAGCCGCATTCCCGGTATGATCGAAATGGGTATGTGTCAAAATAATTCCCGCGGGCGATTCTCCACGTAAACGAAGTGTTTCTACCCGGTTCACCAGCGTTCTCCGGCTCATTTTGCCGCCCGTATCTACCAGCAAAAAACGTTTGCCGTTGGAAACCAAAAAACTATTACACCTTCCGCCGAGTGACTGGTATATTTGACAGCCGCTTTTTGTGACCCATTTTTTCATTTCTATCACCACACTCACAGTGATTTTACCATATTGTTCATATTTTGTCTTCCAGGGAAAACGCCTTCTGCCGCTTTTGTATTGTGAACCTTTTGACTGCAAGCTGGTCCGGGAATACAATTGTAGAAAGGGAGGGTGATAGAATGAAATATGATAACAAACCGACTGTGAGTGACCGCCTTAGAGAAGAAGCTTTTGATTTCAAGCTGCTGGAACAAGCTAAGAATTATGCCCTTGATTATATGGGCAACATCCTGAATCAACCTGTTTTTCCGGGCCAGGAGGCTCTTCAGAGACTCCATGCCTTTATTGAGCCCCTGCAGGATGGTCCCTCCAACCCTTACGATATTCTGGAAAATCTGCACCTTAACGGATCCCCTTGTACAGTTGCCCAAACCGGGGGAAGATATTTCGGTTTTGTAAATGGAGGAATCGTCCCTGTGGCTCTGGCTGCCAAATGGTTGTCCGACTCCTGGGATCAGAATGCCGGTTTGTATGTTATCTCGCCGATTGCTTCGGTATTGGAAGACGTATGTGAAAAATGGCTGGTTGATCTCTTGCACCTTCCTTCCGAAACAGCCGCCGGTTTTGTCGGCGGAAGTTCTACCGCTACTTTATGCGGGCTTGCTGCAGGAAGAAACTATTTATTAGAACAACAGGGCTATGACGTTGCGAAGAAGGGCCTTTTCGGGGCACCTGAAATCCGGGTGATCCTGGGAGAGGGAGCCCACTCCACAGTATATAAGGCACTATCCATCCTTGGACTGGGAAGCGAGAGACTTCTCAAGATTCCGGCGGATAATCAAGGCAGAATCCTTACTGAGGCCGTGCCTGAACTGGATAACCGGACTCTGCTGATTTTGCAGGCGGGCAATGTGAATACCGGAGCCTTTGATGATTTTTCCGCCCTCTGCCGAAAAGCCAAAGACGCAGGCTGCTGGATCCATGTCGACGGAGCCTTTGGTCTTTGGGCAGCGGCTTCCCAGGAACTCGGATATTTGGTCAGGGATGTTGATTTGGCAGATTCCTGGTCGGTTGATGGCCACAAGACCTTGAATACTCCTTACGATCAGGGAATTATCCTTTGTCGCAAACGGGACGCCTTAACTCAGGCGCTTCACATGACAGGTTCATATATTATTTACAGCAACCACCGGGATGGGATGCTTTATACCCCGGATATGTCCCGCAGAGCAAGGAGCGTGGAATTATGGGCAACCCTGAAATCTCTTGGAAAAAAAGGAGTCTCCGAACTTGTTGAAGACCTTCATCATAAGGCAGTGTACTTTGCAGAAAGACTGGCTGAGAACGGTTTTACAATTCATAATAAAGTCTGGTTCAATCAGGTTTTAGCCTCTCTGGAACACTCCGAACTTACGGGAAAAATGCTTTCACTCATTCAGAGCTCAAAAGAATGCTGGTGCGGTGGCGCAAAATGGGGTAATCACTCTGTTATTCGCATCAGTGTTTGTTCTTACCGGACAACCTACGGGGATATCGACCGTTCGGTAAATACGTTCATTGAAGCCAGAGAAAAAGTATTGGGCGACACCCCTCAACAAATATAAGACAAAATACGCATATTTATCCTGCTCCGAACATATTTTCAATAAGAGACGAGAGAGGAGCGGATAAACAATGAACCTGTCTGACTTTACAAGTTTTGAAAAAATGTTTACCCCTACTATTATTAAAATCCTGTTATATATCGGTTTTATTTTTTCTGTTATTCTTGGTATCGTTGAGATCGCTGCAGGAGCTGCTTCCGGTGAGGGAAGTTTGATATTTTTGGGCTTGATTACAATGATTCTGGGTCCTATCTTGACCAGAATCTATTGCGAATTAATTATCGTCATTTTCAAAATTCATGAAACCTTAAAGGAAATCAGCGAAAATTTAAACCGGTAAATTCATATCTCCCGCTAAATACGGCTTTCTGAAAACAGTATAATAATGCCTTGACGGCACATACTATATCCAAATCATAAAAGGGAGGCCGTTTTATGCCAAAGGAGAATCAAGATCAGAACGGGCAAAGGTCCGGCAGAAGCATTCTGGACATCACCAAGAAAATTACAAATCTTCATGATGCGGAACATGCCGAGGATGCTATTCCCGGAAGTGGCAGAGATGTAATAATCACCTGAAAGACAGTGCCATATGTCAAGGGGCTGTTGCAAAACGACTAGTTTCCGTAATGTATAGACAGCGTCAAGCGCGTTACGCATGCGTAACGCGATGCGGAGCGCGGCTGTTTCGAAGGCCAAGGATGGCCTAGTGCCGCGATGCCATGGAGGGCAAAGAGCGGCTCGCCACGGATGCGTGAAGGCTAGTGGCCTTCACGATCTGCCGATTCTTCATGATAAAATCTTTGACCTGTTGCACTGTTATAGTAAATCCTAAACCTTTTTCCATTACTGGGGTCTATCGTAACCTCTTCGGTTCTATCATATCCTTTCGGCACTTCGATACCCTGGTTTTTTCGATATCTCCTATCCCAGATGAAAATTCCTGCTACAGCCAAGATGATGACACAGACTCTTTCACCTTGTAGCCTGTAATGTTTTCAGTCGTAACAACTAACATGAAATTCCCTCCTTTTTAAGAATAAAGAGCAGCAATGGAAAAATTACTGCTCTTAAGTATGTTTAAAATCATTAGCATACCATTCTACTTACATGAAATAGTATGCACAAATCTATGCGCTGCATTCTTTATTATTTCGTCCCAAACAATCTGTCTCCGGCGTCCCCAAGACCCGGAACAATATAGGCATGTTCATTAAGCCGTTCATCTACCGCCGCCGCGAAAATGTCGACATCGGGATGGGCTTGCTGAACCGCTTTGATTCCCTCCGGGGCAGCTATTAAGCACATTAATTTAATATTTTTGGCTCCCCGCTCTTTAATAAATCCAATGGCGGCCGAAGCGGAGCCGCCTGTCGCCAGCATCGGATCGATCAGGATGATATCTCTTTCCTGAACATCGGTAGGCATCTTACAATAGTACTCGACGGGTTTCAGGGTTTCATGGTCCCGGTATAATCCGATATGACCGACTTTAGCCGCCGGGATGAGTTTTAGCATCCCATCAACCATTCCTAATCCCGCTCTCAGGATGGGTACTAATGCAACTTTTCTGCCTGATATTTTTTTAGCCTTGGCCAAGGCTACAGGAGTCTGAACTTCAACTTCTTCCAGGGGAAAATCTCTTGTTACCTCATAGGCCATAAGCATGGAGACTTCTTCGACCAGAGCACGAAATTCCTTGGAACTGGTATTCTCATCACGAATTAAAGATAATTTATGTTGGATCAAAGGGTGATCCAAAACACATACGTTTCCCATAGTTCCTTTCAACTCCTAAATCACTCTTAGTTGTATAGTGGAAACTTGGCGCAGAGTTCCGCCACAATTTCCTGGGCTTCTTTCAGCTGCCCTTCGTTTTCACCCGCTGTAACTGCCAGGTTTATAGCTTCGGTAATTCTGTCCATTTCAGGTTCTTTCATTCCCCTGGAGGTAACTGCCGGTGACCCGATTCGGATACCACTTGTAATAAAAGGACTTTCGGGATCAAACGGGATGGTATTCTTGTTCACGGTAATACCCACATCATCCAAGGTTTTCTCTGCCACTTTTCCGGTAAGACCCTTGCTGCGCATATCCAGAAGAACAAGGTGATTGTCTGTTCCGCCCGAAACAAGACGGAAGCCTCTGTTTAATAACCCTTTAGCTAAGGCTTGAGCATTATTTACAATTTGCTGCTGGTACTCTTTAAATTCGGGCTGAAGTGCTTCACCAAAAGCTACTGCTTTCGCTGCAATCACATGCATCAGCGGACCTCCCTGAATCCCGGGGAAGATCGCTTTATCAATCTTTTGAGCATATTCTTCTTTGCATAGAATAAGCCCTCCTCTGGGTCCCCGCAGCGTCTTATGGGTTGTCGTCGTGACAAAGTGGGCATAAGGTACCGGATTGGGATGAAGACCTGCCGCAACCAGCCCGGCAATATGGGCCATGTCGATCATCACATAAGCCCCTACTTCATCGGCAATTTCACGGATTGCTTTGAAATCAATCGTACGGGGATAGGCGCTTGCTCCCCCGACTATCATTTTTGGTTTATATTCATGCGCTAAACTCCGCATGACATCATAGTTTATTTGTTCGGTCTCTTTATCTACCCCGTATTCAACAAAGTTAAAATACATCCCGGAGATATTAACCGGGCTTCCGTGTGTGAGATGGCCCCCGTGGGAAAGGTTCATTCCCATTACGGTATCTCCGGGTTTAAGCATCGCAAAATACACCGCGGTATTGGCCTGAGCACCGGAATGAGGCTGAACATTGGCATGTTCGGCGCCAAATATTTTCTTTACCCTGTCCCTGGCAAGGTTTTCAACAATATCTACATACTCGCACCCTCCGTAGTATCTCTTTCCAGGATACCCTTCGGCATATTTATTGGTGAGCACTGAGCCCTGAGCGGCCATAACTGCGCGACTAACAAAATTTTCTGAAGCAATCAGTTCAATTTTGTTTTTCTGTCTTCCTTCTTCAAGTTCAATTGCCCGAGCCACTTCGGGATCTTGCAGCGCAACATATTGCTGGATATAGTCCACTCCGCACATCTCCTTTACTTTAATCGTAATCTTCTGCTTTAAATATGGTCAAAATAAACATTCCTTGGAATAGTCAGGCTTTAACTATATATTTTACCAGAGTCTCAGGATAAATTAAATAATAAATCAACTGCAGGGATAAGCAGCCCTTGGCCCGCCTATATACTTAGGCCTGGTTTTTGCGAGTGTTACATGCGCATTACCGAGATGTTTCACATCTATTCTTACGGGAACCGCTACCGGACGAAGATGCATTCCAATAAGAGTATCCCCGATATCTATCCCCGCATGGGCTTTTATCTGTTCGACCGCTACGGGATCATTTAGTTTCTCCCAAGCGGCCAAAGACATTGCTCCGCCCGCAGTCAGAGACGGAACCACGATCACCGGCTCAAGACCATACCGTTCAACACATTTTTTCTCCACCACAAGGACCCGGTTTAAATGCTCACAGCATTGGAAAGCCAAACATATCCCCAAGCCGTCAGCCCAATGAAGAAGCGGGGGTACAAGGATATCTGCGACTTCCTTGCTGCCGGCCTTTCCGATGCTTTTTCCGAGTATTTCACTGGTACTGCATCCGATCACGACCAATTGCCCCTGCTGTAAAACCGCTGCTTCTCCGAAGGCATGCAAGATATGTATCCATTGGTCTTTTAGACTATTCAGCATTTCCGCTTTCTCGCCCATCCTGATTCTCCCCCTTTCATCGCTATCATTGATCCGAAAGCTTAGGAATTAAGCGTTTTTTTCAAATTCAGAAATCTGATCAACTCTCCGGGTATGCCGCCACCCGCTAAAAGAAGCAGTCAGAAACGCATCGACGATATCCATGGCTAATCCCGGTCCGACTACCCTCGCACCCAGTGCCAGAATATTGGCATTGTTATGTTCCCTGGCCATTTTTGCCATATAGCTGTCGGTGCACAGAGCCGCACGGATTCCCTTTACTTTATTGGCTGCAATAGAGATCCCTATTCCTGTTCCGCAGATAACGATCCCCATATCCACCTGTTTCTCAATTACCGCCTTGCCGACTTTAAACCCGTATTCAGGATAGTCTACAGATTGATCAGAATCCGTCCCACAATCCAAAATCTCATAACCTCTATACAGCAGGTGTTCTTTAATTTTATTCTTTAGTTCAAACCCACCATGATCCGCCCCTAATGCGATTTTCATTTCTTACCTCCCGATAGATGTATACAAAGTTAGCTTATTCCGTGCCTTGTAATTCCTGGGCAATTTTTCCCAGCATTTTTTCCATCTCGATAGCACAACGGCGGTATGTCTCTATCGAACCACCCCAGGGGTCCGGTACTTCCTTATCACCTGACAAATAACCTAAGCACCGTATTTTATCTTTATATTGAGGATAGGTGCAAGAGAGATATGACTCCTGCGCTTTCGTCATCGTAAAAATGAAATCGGCACCTTCAATTAATTCTTTTGAACATCTTACAGCCCTATGTTCACTGATGTCGATGCCCTTTTCCCAAAGTACCTTTTGGGCATTGCTGCTTACCGGCTCCGTTTCAAAAGCATTAATTCCGGCTGAAACAACCTCAACTTTATTGGAAAAATAAAGCTTGGCCAGCCCTTGTGCCATTGGACTGCGGCAGGTATTTCCTGTACAAACAAATAATAATCTCATGAGTCCATTATAACCTCTTTCATTTAAGGGAGTAAATTATTTTAATAAATTAAACCGATTCCCATCCGAAGGCCAATCAAAAATAAAATGATTCCGCCGAGAGCTTCTGCCTTATTGCCGAGCCAGGTTCCCACTCTCCTGCCAAGAATAATACCGCTTCCCGTCATCATGCCTGCAGTAAGTCCCATAATGAGAGTAGCAGGCAAAATTCTACTGACGAAAGTACCCAAGGAAAACCCTACACTGAGGGCATCCAAACTGACACTTCCGGCTAAGGCGTAGATTCCCAGTCCTTTCAAGCTTGGAATACTGCTTCTCGTCTCTCCCCCCCGAAAGGCTCCCAGTATCATCTTCCCGCCAAGCCAAAGCAAGATGATGGCCCCCATTCCCACAGCAACATTTCCGAAGCGGCTGCCTAATTCTTGCCCGGCCCAAAGACCCAATAACGGCATGATAACATGAAAGACAGCGACAGTAAGTACCAGCTGAAGGGCTAGGCGGTTGCGAATTCCGACAAGCCCCAAGGCAAGAGAAAAAGAAAAAGCATCCATCCCAAGCGCTACAGATACTGCTATCACCCAAGCCAGCGCCAAAGTACTTCCCCCTGTCAAATTCGAAATTAAACTTTCTCCGGATCGGTAAATTTATTTTTTCCTGCCGCTTTTTTCAAGCGATTCATAAAAGCTAATCCAATCCCTTCCTCTGGTAATTCCTCCGCCAGGATACAATTAATCTTCTCCTCATCACACTTTCTTAAAGCTCCAAAAAGATGGCTCGCTGCTTCCTGTGGCCTCTGTACAGATCCCAGAACAAAAAGGAAATCAATCTGATCTAACTCTTGAACAGAAAGCATGGCAACTGTTTCTTCCATGCAGAGAAGAGCAATCTTATCCCCTGATTTTTTATGGGATACCCACTCAGCTATTTTTTCTGCCTTCTTTTGATCTTGGCTTTTAAGCAAAATCATTTCGCCGTCAGGGGCATAATGCCTGTATTTCATACCGGGTGATCTTGGCTGACCCAGAACCTCCCTGCCGTCTTCCACACCCAGTTCTATTTCTACTTTGCCTAAAACGGCTCTAAGCTGTTCCCTGGTAACTCCTCCCGGACGTAAGATTACAGGAATTTTCCCGGAAAGATCCAAAACTGTAGATTCCAGACCTACTGAACATTTTCCGGCATCAATCACCAAAGGGATCCTGCCTTTTAAGTCCTGCCAGACATGTTTTCCTTCGGTAGGACTGGGCTTGCCTGATATATTGGCACTGGGAGCGGCCAGCGGAACGCCTGCAGTTCGAATTAGTTCCAAAGCAGCAGGATGGGCAGGCATTCGTACGGCAACTGTATTTAATCCGGCACTGACAATATCCGGAACAATTTCAGATTTGGGTAAAACGAGTGTCAATGGCCCCGGCCAGAATGCCTCGGCGCAAGCTTTAGCCGCATCCGTCCATTCCAGGACAATCTTTTGCGCATCCGCTACGGATGCAATGTGAACGATCAGTGGATTATCGGCCGGCCGTCCTTTAATTGTAAATATCTTTTGACAGGCTTTTGAATCCAGAGCATTTGCACCCAGACCGTAAACCGTCTCAGTCGGAAATGCTACTACTTCCCCTTGTCTCAGCAGTTTTACCGCCTCATCCAGCCCATCTTCGATTGTCATCATTTTCGTTTGAAAATCGGTTTCCATCCTATCTCCTGCTTTTGTTATTCAGAAAAGACTTCATTCCAAATTCTATTCCTTTTTCGCCATTACTATTCTATCATGCCCGGCATAATCAGGGAAAATAAGCGATTGATATCCTCTGCCGGCAAATATCTCTTTAACCGCCTGACCCTGGCAACACCCAATCTCCAAAATGAGAGTCCCTTCCGACATAAGAAACTCTTCTGCTTCCAGGGCAATTTTTCGATAATAATCCAAGCCGTCCTTGCCCCCAAGCAAGGCTAAAACCGGTTCATTCCTGACTTCCGGTGAACAATAACCGTATTCCTCTTCTGACACATAGGGAGGATTGGACACAATGATATGAAACCTTTCCCCCAAAACCGGCCGGAATAGATCCCCTAAACGAAAATCCACCTGAACATGATTTTGCATGGCATTTTTTTGAGCCACGGATAATGCCTCTTGCGAAATATCCGTGCCCACTACTTCAGCCCCTTCCCAGTAAAAGGCAACGGCAACCGCAAGAGCCCCGCTGCCGGTACAAAGGTCCAATATCCGCACCGGTTTCTGCACCAGATTATTCTTGCTAAAATCCAACACCTTTTCCGCCAGTAATTCCGTTTCCGGCCGGGGAATAAGAACATTCCTGTCAACATAGAATTCAAGACCCATAAATTCACGGGTCTTAAGCAAATAAGCAAGAGGTTCCCTTTCTCCTCTTCGACGCAAAAACTCCTGATATTTTTCTTTTTCCTGAGGGGAAACCTCTTTATTCAGTTCAAGGTAAAGTTTGTCCCTTGGTATGCCCCGAACAAAAGCCAACAGCAGGTCAGCCTCAGTCCTGGAATCAGGTATACCCTTTGATTCCAGATAAAAAGACCCTGCTTTTAATAATTCCATTATATTCAGTGAAAAGAAATCTTTATCCATAACCTTATTCCATTTAAAGCCATTACAAAAAATCACTTTTACAAAATTTATGTGGTAGAGGCCTTCAGCCTTTCCGCCTGATCGGTAGAAATTAAAGCCTCAATAATCTCATCCATATCACCCAACAGGATATAGTCAAGGCGATGCAAAGTCAGACCGATTCGATGATCGGATACCCTTCCCTGGGGAAAATTATACGTCCGGATTCGTTCGCTCCGGTCTCCCGTTCCTACTTGGCTTTTCCTTTCCTGAGCAATTTCGCCCATTGCTTCTTCCTGCGCTTTTTCCAATAATCTGGCCCGTAAAACCTTGAGCGCCTTATCTTTATTCTTATGCTGTGATTTTTCGTCCTGGCAGGAAACAACGATTCCCGTAGGTAAATGCGTGATCCGCACCGCCGATTGGGTTGTATTGACGGACTGCCCGCCAGGTCCGCTTGAACAAAAAATGTCAATCCGGATATCATTCGGATTAATGTCCACATCCACCTCTTCAGCCTCCGGCAGAACCGCTACCGTAGCCGTAGAAGTATGAATCCTGCCCCCGGACTCTGTTGTAGGGATGCGCTGCACACGATGAACCCCGCTTTCGAATTTTAGCCGGCTATATGCTCCCCTGCCCTCGATCATAAAGATAATCTCTTTGAAACCGCCTATATCGGTATAACTGGCGCTGAGGAGTTCTGTTTTCCAATTTTGATTTTCAGCATACTTGGAATACATTCTGTAGAGATCCCCCGCAAAAAGGGCAGCCTCATCTCCGCCCGCTCCGGCCCTGATTTCCATGATAACGTTTTTCTCATCATTGGGATCCTTCGGCAAAAGCAGTATTTTTAAATTCTCTTCATAGGCTTTCTTCTTTTCCAGCAATTCCTCTTGTTCGAGCTCTGCCATCTCCTTCATTTCCGGATCAAGCGCTTCAGCTAAAAGACCTTTAATATCCTCCAACTGATTCAGGATGTCTTTGTATTCCCTGTAAACGGCAACAGTATCGGCAAGCCCGGCCTGATTTTTGGCATGTTTTTGAAATTCTGCCTGATTGGCGATGATCTCCGGTTTGGACAGGAATTCTGTTAACTCATCATATTTCTTTTCAATCTCGTCCAGCCTTTTAAACATGTAATATCTCTCCCAAATATGAAATAGGCATAAACTTTTTGAGTAGGACCCTTCAATAAAATGTCATTACAATCCGTTGGAAATCTATATATATTATGATTTTTTACTAGCTCAGTTCCTGGCCTGTGGAAATGATCCCGTTTAGAGCAGCAATGGCTACCTCTATTTGAGAGTCGTCCGGTTCTCTCGTTGTAAGCTTCTGCAGTAATAGGCCGGGAACAACCAGCCACCTGCAAAAAATAGAATTAGCATGTCTTCCGGAAATTTTCAGCATTTCATAGGAGATCCCTGCAACCAAAGGCATTAACAAAATTCTTGAGAGAATCCGCCACCAAAGCGGTTCCAAACCAAGAAAAGCAAAGACGAAAATACTTACTACAACCACAATAAGCAGAAAACTCGTTCCGCAGCGCGGATGCATCCTGGAATACTTCCTGGCGTTTTCTACGCTTAATTCTTCACCGGATTCATGTGCAAAAATCGCTTTATGCTCTGCTCCGTGGTACTCAAAAACCCTTTGAATGTCTTTTAAACGGGAAATAAGAATAATGTAAAGGAAAAGAATAAGAAGACGGATAAGTCCTTCCAGGATATTTTGCAGTATGGATCCCGGAAATAAAAATTTAAATAGATGAGCAGTGGCTGTCGGCAGCCCCACGAACAGCAAGACACCGGCACCGAGCGCAACAATAATCGTAATCGCCATTTCCCAAAAACTGAGTTCCTCGCCCTCTTCTTCTCCAACCGCACGGTTTGCCGAAAACATCAAAGCCTTACTTCCGAGGATAAGCGATTCAATCAATGCAACAAAACCACGGATGATAGGCAGCTTCAATATAGGTTTTTGAGACCACTGCCGAATATCCTCTTTCGTTACCTCTATTTCGCCATTTGGCAAACGAATAGCCATGGCAATAGCGCGCGGTCCCCGCATCATGACACCCTCGATCAGGGCCTGGCCCCCATATTGAACTGGTTTACCCATCATACACCTCCGACGATCATGGATGATCTAGTGTCGCTGTAGCCATGGATGGCGAGAAGCGACCAACGGCCAAGGCGAAAACCATGGTTTTCGCTAATACCATCTTAGTAATTAATAATTGAAAAGCAGAGCTCACGCTCTGCTCCATTTTTCATACCGGCAACGACCGCAGGCCGTTGTTATTGCATACCATATTTCTTCTTAAAGCGATCAACGCGTCCGCCAGCATCCACAAACCTCTGCACACCTGTGTAATAAGGATGACACTTGGAACAGATTTCCACTTTAATATCTTTCCTCGTGCTGCCTGTTTCTATAACATTACCGCAAGCGCAGGCAATTGTAGTTTGTTGGTATTTTGGATGGATTTTATCTTTCATGCTCAGTCACCTACCTTCTTGAACAGATCCCCCGCTAATAAATACAGTCAACTTTTGATATTTTAGCACAATTCCTGGTATCCGGTCAAGAATTTCACAACCGAATAGCAAAAGATTTACAAAATTCTCTGGAATAAATGTTAATAAACTCCTTTGATTGCATACTTTGGTTTTTTAGCAAAAAAATGTTTTGCTTCAATGAAACGAACCGTGCCGGTTTTCCCCCTCATTACCAAAGTGTGAGTGGTAGCTCCATCACCGTTAAACGTGACTCCTTTAAGTAAAGGCCCTTCCGTAATCCCGGTGGCAGCAAAGAAAATATCATCGGTATTTACAAGTTCATCGAGGGTAAGAAGTTTATTGATATTGGTGATCCCTAATTTATGGGCCCGTTCAATATCCGTGTCGTTCTCAGGCCAAAGTCTGCCCTGCATCTCGCCGCCCATACAGCGTAAGGCTGCGGCAGCAAGTACTCCTTCCGGAGCACCTCCGACCCCCAGCATCATATCAATCCCGCTTCCCTCGATTGCACAGGCTACTGCAGGCGCAACATCTCCGTCAGTTATCAGCCTTATTCTGGCTCCGCATTCCCTGACCTGCCTGATAATTTCATAATGCCTGGGCCTGTCCAAGATAACCACAGTAAGATCCTGTACCCTTTTTTTAAGGGCATCCGCCACATTGTTAAGGTTATCCACAACCGGTGCATCAAGGTGAATACGCCCGGCCGCTTGAGGTCCCACAGCGATCTTATCCATATACATGTCAGGAGCATGAAGCAAGCAGTGCCTTTTCGTCACTGCCAATACAGCGATGGCTCCGGGCATTCCTTTTGCAACTAAATTTGTCCCCTCGAGCGGATCCACGGCCACATCGACTTCAGGCTTTTCGCCCGTTCCTAACTTTTCCCCGATATAAAGCATAGGGGCTTCATCCATCTCCCCTTCTCCGATAACCACTGTTCCGTCCATATGAACAGTGTCGAACAGGGATCTCATCGCTTCTACCGCCGCATCGTCCGCAGCATCTTTTTGACCCATTCCGACCCATCTTGCCGAAGCAAGAGCAGCTGCTTCCGTTACCCTTGCAAACTCCATCGTCAGCTCCCGTTCCACTTCTATTCCCTCCTCAGAAAAATAACAAGGTCGAAGCTTTTTTGCCAACCTTGAAACATCGTCTATTTAATCCATGCAAAATTCTTTCCGGTAAGCAATCAGACTTGAACTGAAGAAATTTTCTTCCAATCAGCTAAAAACCGTTCAATGCCAGCAGTAGTCAAAGGATGGTTTGCAAGCTGATTTAAAACTGAAAACGGTACTGTGGCAAAATCGGCCCCGATTTTCGCCGCTTCCAGGACATGAACCGGATTTCGAATACTCGCCGCAATAACCCCGCATTCTATAGCGTTCACATCAAAAACCTCACAAATATCGGCAAGCAGATTAATGCCTACTTCTCCGATATCGTCCAGCCTCCCTAAAAAAGGACTTACATAGGTTGCGCCGGCCCTTGCAGCTAATAAAGCCTGAATCGGGGTAAATATCAATGTGACATTTGTGTTAATTCCCTGGCCGGCAAGAGTTTTAACTGCTCTCAAGCCTTCCTGCGTCATCGGAATTTTAACAACGATGTTGGGATGAATCTGAGCCAGCTGTCCGGCTTCCTTGAGCATCCCTTCATAATCCAATGAGATGACTTCGGCGCTGATTGGCCCATCTACAATTTGGGCAATTTCTCTTATCAGACTATGAAAATCTTTTCCTTCTTTGGATACCAGGGTAGGATTGGTTGTCACGCCTGAAATGACTCCCATTGCCCAAGCCTTCCTGATTTCGTTGATATTCGCTGAATCTAAGAAAAAACGCATAATATCCCTCCTACAATATCTAAACCTCTGTTTAGAATACGCTAGGGTTTGGCTTATTATGCTTTTCCGTTACTGCCAAAAACGCGAATCTTTTGCCTAATCACTTCGATCGCTGCTTCCCTGGCCGGACCCAGCATTTTTCTGGGATCAATCTCTTTAGGATTATCGGTTACCACTTTTCTGGCAGCATCCGTAAACGCTTCCCGGATATTGGTATCGATATTTACT
Organism: Peptococcaceae bacterium; assembly: GCA_012517475.1. GTDB lineage: Bacteria > Bacillota > Desulfitobacteriia > Desulfitobacteriales > Syntrophobotulaceae > Dichloromethanomonas. The sequence continues at coordinate 16,270 of JAAYUV010000014.1, forward strand.
TTCGCTACTCCCAAGGAAACAGCTTCCCGAATAGCATCATCGGGTACACCGGAAGAACCATGCAAAACAATCGGAGTGGATACTCTCTTAACGATCTCTTTGAGCCGATCAAAGTCTAATTTAGGAATTCCCTTATATTGACCGTGAGCGGTTCCAATAGCAATTGCGAGTGCATCTACTTCTGTTTCTTTGCAAAAACGTTCAGCATCCAAGGGGTCGGTGAAGAAAGCTTCTTTTTCTGATACACTGATATCATCTTCTGTGCCCCCGATTTTGCCCAGTTCGCCTTCTACGGATACCTCTAAAATTCTGGCTATCTCGATAACTCTTTTGGTTAATGCGATGTTTCCTTCAAGGGGGAGCTTCGAACCGTCTATCATAACAGAAGTAAAGCCGTTCCCGATACATTGGATACACTGCTCAAAACTGGTCCCGTGATCTAAATGTAAGGCAACCGGGATTTTAACACTGTTAGCCGCTATTCTGGTAAGCGCAGCAATGTAATCAATTCCGGCATATTTGATGGCCCCCTGACTGGCCTGAATAATAACCGGAGCATTTTCAGCTTCGGCCGCAGCGACAATCGCCTGGACAATCTCCATATTATTGCAGTTAAATGCTCCCACTGCATAATGTTCTTTTTGAGCCTTTACAATCAATTCTTTCATTGGTACTAAAGCCATCTTATTTAGCCTCCATTATTTATTTTTTACCAGATGATGACTCTTGTAGGAGTCATTTAGGCACCACTTCATATTCTCTTCCAAAAAGATCGATCCTACTCCATCTAGTATGCGCAGAACTTCTTTATTATCTGTATAGATCACTCCTGAAGCATGACATAATTCACATACTATTTCGATCCGGTCACTAAGAATCTCCACAGAAAGATTATAATTTCCGCACCGGCATCCTAACTGACCTCTTTCAACCATTTTTCCGAGCTTTTCCATTACGGCATATACGATAAAAAAATTATCAAATTCTGATTCAGTCTCTTCATCATTGACTAGTTCGGACGCAAGTTGGACAAATGTCTTTTTAATATCCCGGCAGGAATTTTCTACTTTATGCCGCGGTCCGATATAACCTAACGGCAATTCCTTTCCCCTGCAGGTAAGCGGAAATAAATCATCGCCCCAGATCGAACCCCTTTTTGCCACGATATAATGCGATTCACCGCAATAAATACAAGGATATTCTATACTGTAATTCCCACGCTCTACACTTCGCAAAGTGATGATGGGAGCACCACATGAACAGCAGTAGCTCTCTTCATTGAAGTGGGAAAAATCAAACACAGAAACAGTTCTAAACTGTACTTCTCCGCATTTTGCACATTGAATACCGATTGTTGTGACCGTTGATACGATCATAGTTTCCCACTCACCTCCCTCAGTTATAGTTCTCCAAGTAAAATTGTTTTCCTGCCTTTTTATTTAGCAATTACAGGGAATATTTCTATTTTGAATAAAATTTACTTAAAATCTTAATGTTACTTTTTAAAGAAATAAATCATTAATGAAAAACCAGACCTTTAGAAAGTCTGGCCATGCTCATTGTGCGGTTCGTTTACATACTATTTCTTGATGTTAACTGCATATCCAAAAGTCTTTATCCTGAAGAATCTCCCCAACCTGTTTCTTTAATTCATTTAGGTCAAAAGGCTTAATAATGAATCTGGCAACACCAAGCGCCTCTGCCTGGTTCACATAATGCTGGTCACCATAAGCCGTCATCATGATGACCTGGATTTCTTTGTCCTTTTCCCTAACTTTTTTTAACACATCAATCCCATTCATCCCGGGCATTTTTACATCCATAATAATCAGATCCGGATTAAATTCCGGAATCACTTCCAAAGCTTTAATTCCGTTTGCGCAGGATTCTATCTCATATCCATATTCCAAGAAAACCTCGGTCAGAAGCCGTCTAATTCCTTTTTGGTCATCGACAATTAGTAATTTTAACAAAATAGCTCGCTCCTTTAATTTCGACTGCAAATGATTTTAGTTATCCTGTTTATTGAGAATATTCTGTATTTATCGATAGAAATCCTTCTTGAATTATTCTTTTTCTGAAAACCAGCCCATTTTTTTTGTATAACCTTATTATCCGTGGATTGGCAAATGTTCTCCGGATGGGAAGCACAACCTCTTCCCCGCATTCACATTCAACTTCTCCCACATCAAAAACCGTAAGCTGCATTCCTACTTTACCGGCAATGGAAACCGGCCTTCCTTTAAGAAGAATTTTTTCCCTTCCAAGCTGGAAACCAAATAAGGCTGCTATATTTTTTACAATAATTTTTAGAAGGTCTATAATCCCCTGGGGAATAAGCTTTGGTTCAATTCCAAAACCATCGGCATACCCGACAGGCACAACTGCAAGTGTTGTTGCCTTTTTGCTTTTATATAAGCTCTGATACCCTGCATAAGTCCCTTTTGGCACTTTTTGCAGGTGTATTATTCTGGCTTTTACCGTCCAGGGATCCTTGAGATCAAGCTTCCCCTCAAATGACGGTGATGGATAATGCCCCCCCAAAAGAGTCCCTGCTCGTACAAAATCATAGTGGTATTCGGGGAAATCCAAAAAGGCGGCGCTATTGCAGACATGTTTAGCGGGAATTGTCACTCCCAGTCTTTCCAGTTCACTCACGCAAAAAATAAATTTTTCATGCTGGCCGCGGGTATATGAATGATCGCGCTGAGCTCCTCTGGCAAAATGGGTATACGCCCCGGCTACTTCGATAAAAGCGCATTCTTTCAAGGAATTTGCCAAGGACACCAGCTTGTCCGGCATAAAACCGGTACGACCCATGCCCGTCTCCAACTTGAGATGAATAACGGCTGTTTTTCCTATCCCGGAAGCAATCTGATTTAACGTATATATCGATTCAACCTGGGATACCGTTAGCTCAATATCCTTTTCAATTACGTCCGGCCAATCTTCCTGATTAGAAGGTCCAAGTACCAGTATTTTTGCTGTAATTCCTTGCCGTCTTAAGATTAATGCCTCATCAACCGTGGTCACAGCAAAATGGGAACAGCCTTCTTCCTGCAGAGCCCTTGCGACTTCAACAGCCCCTAACCCATAGGCATCCGCCTTGACGACCGCCATCAACTCCGCTCCGGGTCTCAGCAGGGAAATAACTTGTTTGAAATTATGTATTACGGCATCAAGATCCACTTCAATCCAGAGATCTGGCATCTTGTTTATCCTTTCCCGGAGTGCTCCGTATACTCCCAAGACCTTTGCTTTTTGTCATTTCCTTATGTAAAATTCTTAAATTTTCTGTCTTAACCTCTGCGCCTCAAACGAACAAGCAATCCCTTAAGCCTTCCTGAATAAATTTTTTCGGCCGTCTTCCAAACTGTATACATAAAGGGTCTGTACACATAGTCCCATTCTCCGATAAACTCCGTGAACTCTCCGTTAAACCCCTTTTTAAACTTGTACAATCCATATAGAGGATTATCCTCGTTCAAATCACCGGATACCCCCCTGAAATCATAAAGTTTGCAGCCCTTTGCTTTTGCCCAGCGAATCATTTCCCACTGGATCAGATAGTTGGGCATGACATTGCGGTGAGAATTGGATGACGCTCCATAGACATACCATGTTTTTGTACCTGTAATAAAAGCAAATGTACCGGCGATGACCTTCCCCTCATACTCCCCGATAAAAAGCTCTCCGAAGCCTGCCGGAACCAACGTATCATATAAATCTTCAAAATAGGAATACGATCTTACCAGAAAATTATCCCTTTCCGTCGTTTCCTTAAGAACCCTAAAAAACTCGGGTAAATCTTCTCTGGTTCCGATTCGGATCGTTACTCCCTTTTTGGATGCTAAGCGGATATTGTAACGGGTTTTTTGATGCATATTGGCCAGTAATGTATCTTCATCCGGGGATATATCCAAGCGAAAGACGAACTTTGGCTGAACTCCCTCAAAGTTCTTCCCTTTATCCAATTGTTTAAATCCTGAATCACGCAAAAACCGCTTTAATGATTGGTTCGTTGCCGGGATATCCGGATCTATTTTAAGCAATATGGCTTTTCTTTTCCTGGCAAGCCCCGAAATCGCCCGGAAAACAGCATTTACCTTCTCCTGATCGTCCATCTCGACGACAGGTCCACGGGGACAATAAAAAATGGGAGAGCCAAGAAACGGCAGCCTCCTTTCCAAAATGGTTGCTGCAGCAAAGATCTTTCCGTCTGCCTCCAGGATCATTCTCCAGGGCTTCCATCCCGTCCGGCCTTTAATATCGCCCCATTCCCAAAGCTGCATGGCATGGCCCTTAGGATGATTTTGGATGAAGGAATTGAACTCTTCCCGATCGTCTTTTTCTAACCATCTACAATGATATTGCATGAATTCTTACCTCCCCAAACATTATTGCCATATGCTTCCAGGTCAATACCTTAACAAAAATGCCAACATACCGGTTCCCTTTTCCGGAACCGGTTGACTGGCAACTTGTAATGAAAGCCTTGATTTAAGGGTCACTTTTTATATAAAGGTCAGCTTTGTTTATTACCCGCATCTTCTTTCAAAGTAGCCATAACAAACTGCTTAAACAAGGGATGAGGCCTGTTGGGACGAGATTTGAATTCCGGATGGAATTGCGAAGCGACAAACCATGGATGGTCCGGATATTCCGTGACCTCCACCAGCCGGTTATCCGGCGAAGTTCCGGAAAAAACCAATCCGTTCTTTTCCAGGATCTCTCTAAACTGGTTATTTACTTCATACCGATGACGATGTCTTTCATAGATAACCTCATTAAGATATGCCGAATAGGCTGCACTTTCATGCCTGAGCTTTACCGGGGAAATACCAAGCCGCATGGTACCGCCCATATCTTCAACCTCTTTTTGTTCAGGAAGCAAATCAATAACAGGATATTTTGTCTCTGAATCAAATTCCGTACTGTTAGCCTTTTTTAGGCCACAGACATTACGGGCAAATTCTACCACAGCACATTGCATTCCCAGGCAGATTCCCAGGTAGGGAATTTTGTTCTCCCGGGCATACCGAATCGCATTAATTTTTCCTTCAATACCTCTATTCCCAAATCCGCCCGGAACTAAAATTCCTTTTACGCCCTCAAAAGCATCCTTGATAGAAACCCCCGGAGCCTCAAGTTCTTCGGCATTTACCCATCTGATCTTTACACCCGCACCCTGCTCTGTCCCGGCGTGACGTAATGCTTCGGCTACGCTTAAATAGGCATCCGGCAACGCCACATATTTTCCAACAATCGCAATCTCCGTGTTTTTACATGGAGATTTGATCTTTCTAACCATCTTTTCCCAAGCCGCCATATCAGCCGGAGGAGCCTGCATACCCAAACAACGCAGCACAATATCGTCCATTCCCTCTTTTTGAATCAGAAGAGGGACTTCATAAATCGTATTCGCGTTAATGCAGGTAATAATCGCTTCTTGATCAATATCACAAAGAAGCGCCAGTTTTTCCTTCAGGTCAGCATTAATACTCTTTTCAGCCCTGCAGACCAACACATTAGGCTGGATACCAATTCCTCTTAACTCCTTGACCGAGTGCTGAGTCGGTTTCGTTTTTACCTCACCCGAAGCAGACAAATAGGGCAGCAAAGTAACATGAATATAGCAGACATTTTCTTTGCCCATATCCCCTCTTACCTGTCGAATCGCCTCCAGGAAAGGCAGAGATTCCATATCCCCTACCGTACCGCCAATTTCTGTAATTACGACATCAGGGTTTGTCTCTCTTGCTACACGATAAATGCGCTCTTTAATTTCATTCGTGATATGAGGGATAACCTGAACGGTTCCCCCCAGATAATCCCCTTTGCGTTCCTTGGTAATAACCGACCAATATATCTTTCCGGCTGTAACATTGCTGCTTTTGGACAATGGAACATCGATGAACCTTTCATAATGACCAAGATCCAAATCGGTTTCTGCTCCATCATCAGTAACAAATACTTCCCCATGTTGATAAGGGCTCATGGTTCCGGGGTCCACATTGATATAGGGATCGAATTTTTGAATTGCAACTTTCAGTCCCCGGTTTTTCAGTAAACATCCCAATGACGCTGCGGTAATCCCTTTTCCAAGAGAACTGACCACTCCTCCGGTAACAAAAACGAATTTTGTCATTTTCTCTACCCTTTCCTTATATCTCTTAATCTCTCCGCTAATGATTGCCTTGAAAACCCTTTACATTCTCTCAGGGGCGGATACACCGAGAATCTTCAGCACATTGGCCAAGACCTGCCTGGTTGCCCTGATCAGTGCAAGACGTCCTGTCCGCAGTGCTTCATCCTCAACCAGTACTCTCTGACTATTATAAAACGTATGAAACAATGCTGCCAGATCTAAAACATATCTTGCCAGTCTGTGTGGTTCCATGAGTCTTGCGGCTAAGGCAATTTCTCCCGGCAGATCCCCAACTTTTTTTAGAAGCTCTCTTTCTTCAGGAGAAGTAAGAAGCTCCAGGTTTTTCTTTTCAGGGTTTATTTCGGGATCATAGCCCTGTTCCTTAGCTTGTCTTAAAATACTGCACAAGCGGGCATGAGCATACTGTACATAATAGACGGGATTATCCGCTGATTGAGATTTTGCCAGGTCTAAGTCAAATTCAACAGTCGAATCCGGATCACGAAGGATAAAGAAAAACCTTGCCGCATCCTTTCCAACTTCATCCATCAGTTCTTTTAATGTAATATATTGTCCGGAACGTTTAGACATCCTGACGATCTCGCCATCTTGAATCAGCCTTACCAACTGCATCAGGATAATCTGCAGAGAATCGGGATTATATCCCAGGGCCTGCATGGCGCCCTTCATTCTGGAAACATGTCCGTGGTGGTCTGCTCCCCAAATATTAATGACACGAGTAAATCCGCGTTCATATTTATTGCGATGATAAGCAATATCAGCTGCAAAATATGTAGGGACACCATTGCTTCTGACGATTACTTCATCTTTTTCATCTCCAAAAAGAGTGGATCTCAGCCATTGGGCCCCTTCTTTTTCATAGATATACCCTTTTTTATTCAGCTCTTGCATGGTTTGCCCGACATAACCGGAATCGTGCAAAGATTGTTCACTAAACCATACATCGTAAGAAACGCCAAAATCCTGAAGTGTCTCTTTGATGGCGGCAATTTTCTCCTCAAGGGCATAACGAACCAGGGCTTCCCTGCGTTGTCCTTCATCCATCTGAACATATTTGTCACCATTCTGTTCTATGATTTTTTTCACGGTTTCAATCAGGTCTTCTCCATGATAACCTGCTTCCGGAAAGGGAAAATCATGCCCCAATTGTTGAAGGTACCGTGCTTCGAGGGATAGCGCAAAATTATGGATCTGATTCCCTGCATCATTGATATAAAATTCCCGGCTAACTTCATACCCTGCCATAGCCAGCAAAGATGCCAGACTGTCCCCTAACGCTGCTCCCCTGGCATTCCCCATATGGAGTAAGCCTGTAGGGTTGGCGCTGACAAACTCAACCTGAACTTTTTCTCCTTTACCGATTTCTACAGAACCAAATTGATCTCCCTGTGCCAATACTTCCGGAATTACTCCCGTCAGCCAATTAGGATCCAGACGGAAATTTATAAATCCCGGCCCCGCTATCTCACAAGAAGTAATCCATGTCCCTTCCTTATCCAAATTAGCAATGAGAATTCCGGCGATATCACGGGGAGCTCGCCTGGCCTGTTTGGTAAGAAGCATCGCAATGTTCGTTGCTAGATCGCCATGTTGGCGTTCACGCGGTTCCTCCAGTACAAACACGGGCAGCTCATCATAACGCAATTCGCCCTTTTCCCGTGCTTTGGTCAACGCTTCTTCAATTTGTTTGCAGATATTTTCCTTAATTCTTTCATATAGGCTCATCTAAGCTCCTCCTTTGTGGGAATAGATGCAAACTTGCCGAAAACTTAATATATACGATTTTAATACATCTTGACTTAAAATACCAGTACATACATCTTTAACAATAACCCTCGGCAATTATGCATTACCGGGAAACTTCCGATAAAAAACCTGGGAGTTTCTTCAGAAAATCCCTATTCTTCAACTTTTCCCCGAAAAATACGGTTTTTAGGATTTTTAAAAGGCCTTATAAAGGCCTCATTTTTCCTTCCGGCTACTGTCCTCTTCTCAAAAATATTTCGAGTCTTATACGGCAAATATGAGGGCGTATTTTTGGCTTATTTAAGCCATTTTTTACAAAACAGGCCCCGAACCGGTTCAATAAATTGTCTGAATTCGGAACCTTTTCCGAAACCCTTGATAAGAGCGCCTTCAGCTCCCCCAGTAAATTCTGCTTGCCTTAATTCTTGATTATTGTTGGCTAATATTATTTCTGACATAAGGAATGTCAGTATGTGTCAAAAATATTCCCTTCCATACTTCTTCCCAAGGTTCAATTCTAATTATTCTAATGATACTAGCAGGTTCGAGCATCTCCCTAGATATTCTGTAAACATCCGTATCCTTCAAAGAAATTAAATAAGATAAAATAATCCAGTTAAGAATTTCTATCATCCGGTCGAATAACATACTGAGCAAATCCTCGTCTTTATCTGGAGGTATAGTTATTTCTTTATTTAAAACGTAGGTCATCTCTACCCTTGACTTACACACTGGAAGCATAGAGGAATTTTCATTAACTATTCCAGCGTAAATTTTCTCGTTAAAATTAACATCAGAGAAATGAAATGTACAAGCTTCCCCATCCTGAAGCTCGAAAGTTGAACATGTTCCTTGATTAAATGGTATTTGAAATGGCAATATAATTGGAATTTGTACTAAAAATAAAGGCTTCACTTTGAGAAAATTGTAATATGGTAAAATATCCTTCTCAAAGTTATTATGATTGATCGCAAAGGATTCTTCTAAGCTTCCGCTTTCTATTTTATCCATATCTCCTCCACTTATCAGTCTGCCATGGATGGCGGATCCCTCAGCGTATTTTATATAACGGTTGGGTGTTACCGTAGCGTCCCAACCAGATTCATCTTTAAAAAGTTACGGTAACACCTTGTTATCTGAAGGTCGGCGCCACAAAGGAATACCCAGGTAAAAAAATCATCTTGCGTTTGCAATATTACGTAATTACGCATATACTGTAATTGTAGAAACTCGAAGGAGTGACAATCATGTCAATTACCTCCCATAAGATTTTCGTTCAAAAACGAAATCTCATAAGCCTTCCCAGAGACATCAGAGAACAACTTAATATCAATGAAGGTGATGTCCTCGACGTTAGAATGGCCGACAATAAAATTATTATTGAACCTATGAAACTTGTTCCGTCTACTCAAGCATACTTTTGGTCTGAAACTACTCAAAATGATATGCTTGAAGCTAAAAATGATGTTGATTCCGGCAATGTTCGAGAATTTAATACTATTAACGAATTTCTCGATGGTATCAAACAATGACCAGACGCTTTAAATCTACTCGAAAATTTGATAAGCAATTTAAACAGCTTGACACAAAGACTTCGAAACAAGCAGAAAAAACTATTGAGTTATTTATCTCCGATCCGGGCCATCCCTCTTTGAGATATAAAAAAATTCAGGGAACAGATAACTTCTACGAAATTAGTGTCAATATGTCAGTGCGAATAATCATCGAAGTAACCTCCGAGGGAAACGACCAAATTAACACTCTGTATATCATCGGAACTCATGATGACGTCTTTCCGCCAAAGTAGCCCCAAAAGGCTGCTTTTTCTTTTCGTTCCGCCGACTTTCAGATAACTCATCCCTATGCCACGATTCATCGTGGCATTTATGATAATGAAAATCCCATTTAACCTACATCAGCATCTACCCAGCTGCTCCCTTTTTTTGTATAAGTAAGGCATAGGATGGAACTGCTTGAACGCGGTGGACGATTGGTAGAATCCGATCTTTGGGCGGATAAGCCCGCAGTTAACTCTGCGATGGCTGTTTTTGTGGATTTATGATTGTGTTTCAGCACGGAAACTACATTATTTTTCGGAGGCAGCCCTTTTCCAGCCTATATATTTATCCAGGGAGGCGATATTTCTCTGAAAGTAATTCACCCTATTTGTGCTGGAATTGATGTCCACAAAAACTTTATGACCATCGCTATTCTTACTACAACGAAAAATGGCATTTACGAAACCCAAGTTGAAACGTTCCCCACCATGTTAAGTGGTATTCAGGCAGCCATGGATTGGCTTTTGGATCATGACTGTCGTGTTGTCGTGATGGAAAGTACGGGCAAGTACTGGATTCCTGTGTTTAATCTAATGGAAGAATCCTTTGCTTTGACTCTGGCCAATCCCTACTTTACGAAAACTTTCCCCGGCAATAAAACCGATCGCCGGGATGCTAAGTGGCTGGCTGAACTTCACCGGCTGGGTTTGGTTCAACCCAGCTTCATTCCACCCAAACTCATCCGGGAATTACGAGACTTGACCCGCTACCGTCATAAACTTGTAAGGGCTCGTTCTGCTGAAAAGAGCCGTATCCACAATATCCTTACTGTCTGCAATCTCATGCTTTCTTCTGTAGCTACCGATATCTTCGGGAAATCAGGTAGAAACATTATGCAGGCAATGCTGCAGTCTAAGTCCCTTGATGAGGATCTTCTCTCTGATCTCGTTCTCGGCAAGCTCCGGGAAAAACAACGACTTGTTCCACAACGCAAATGTCCTAGAGGGAAACTAATATAATCATTAATAACCCAAGCAACTAAATTAGTTAATTGCTACTGAAAAAGATAAACCATTTAAAGAGTTTGCTGCCTCAAGTATAGGTATAAGTGCCTTTCTTCTTTGATTATCACCGAGATTTTTGAAGGATATCCTTCTAGAATCTGAGAATATTTTTTGTCTTATTTGTAGCCGAACAGGTTCCCATTCAGCCCAATTCTCTAAAGAAGTAATTAAAAATGAAAAAACATAATAAGAGCATCTGGTGATTCTCCACTATAATCTGATCCTAACAATAGATCTTTTGAGCACCGAAGATTAGGAAAACTGTCTGGATGTTTTTGTTGTAGTTGCACAAAAGACTTATTTCATCATGGATTCGGTAAGTAATTTTTAAAAATCGGGTTTTAAGGTAGTAGTATCAAGCATTTTTTCTCTGCAAAAAAGGTAAATTTTTTGGCAAAAAAACAGGACACTTAGCTCCTCTTGTAACTTCTTCATCGGAAAGCGAAAATGGAGCCAAAGCGTTTGGTCTGGATTGACATTGATGACACTGTCATTACTTTGTTCGGCGAGCAAGAAGGTGCGGTTAACGGGTATAACCCCCGTTACCACGGAAGACCTTCCTACA
>JAAYUV010000013.1 GCA_012517475.1 Peptococcaceae bacterium
CCTATCACTAATTATAAGGAATTTTTTTGTGGTTTTACAGGAATAATCAGGAATTTCTTCTGTTTTTGTTCAATCTCTTCGTTTTAGACTCTTAAGCAAGAGTTGACATTTAAATTTTATTTTTATGCAACGCTAATGAAAAAATACCAAAACTATATCATAACTGAATATCCAGCAATGCAATAAATATTAAATAAAAGCAAGAAAATGAAACACCTTTTATGTAGATAATGACAGACTAACTCTATAAGTGTATACTAAAATATGATAAAGTCAGTTTTAGGAGAAAAGACATGGATAACCATACCAGGCCGTCTTGGGACGAGTATTTTTTAGACATTGCCCGTTTGGTTGCTAAACGATCGACTTGTCTCAGAAGGAATTACGGGGCCGTGATAGTAAAAGATAATATTATAGTCAGTACGGGATATAACGGTGCCGCCAGGGGCGAACCAAATTGTATTGACACCGCTCAATGCACCCGGGAACAATATAATGTTCCGAAAGGGGAAAGGTATGAATTGTGTGTGGCTGTTCATGCCGAGCAAAATGCAATTATCGCGGGTGATCCCGTAAAAATGCAGGGAGCTACAATTTATATTTCGGGCTATGAGCGAAACGGTCAACATGCATCTGCCGAACCTTGTCTTTTGTGTAGGCGGATGATTAAAAATGCGATGATTAAGAGAGTAGTTTTCCTGGACGAAAACGGTAAAAAGAAAAACATTCGGTTTGGGGTCAGTGAATAAATTAGGTTGTGAAACAGCATCATCTAAACTGGCAGTTGAGCGCCCAATACCGGCGCTTTTTTGCTTAATTTATTATAGTGTGCTTAAAAAAAACAGTGGTATTGTTTCATGTATTTAGTTATTTCAGTTATAATATTTGAAATACGGTAAAATATAAGATTTGAAAGAATTTAGCTGTCGGATAATCGGAGGAAAATGATTGTGGAGAAAAGAAGAGTCAAAGTCATGACGGTTTTTGGGACAAGACCCGAAGCCATCAAAATGGCACCGGTAGTAAAAGCTTTGGAGAAACAGGAATTCGTTGAAAGCCGAGTTGTTGTGACTGCTCAACACCGGGAGATGCTCGATCAAGTAGTAAACCTTTTTAAAATTAAGCCGCATTATGATCTTGATTTAATGAGACACGGACAAACCTTAGCAGGGTTGACATCGGGTGTTATGGAAGGCATGGACCGCATTTTGTCCGAGGAAAAACCGGATATGATTTTGGTTCAAGGGGATACGACAACAACATTTGTATCTGCACTGGCTGCTTTTTATCATAAAGTACCCGTTGGTCATATCGAAGCCGGACTACGGACAGGAGAAAAATATTCACCATGGCCTGAAGAGATTAACCGAAGGCTTACAACAGGATTGGCTGATTTGCATTTTGCTCCTACCGAAGTATCCCGAAATAATCTATTGCGCGAAGGAATACCTCAGCAAAATATTTTTGTAACGGGAAATACCGTTATTGATGCGCTCTTTGCAACAGTCAAGCAGAATTTTCGCTTCCAAGATGAGGAGCTGGAACGTATCCTTTACTCCAACCGGGAAAAACGTTTAATTTTAATGACGACACACCGGCGGGAAAATTGGGGAGAACCGATGCGTCAGATATATCAGGCTTTGGAAACCGTTCTCAGCCAAAATTCAGATACATATGTTATCTTTCCGGTACATAAAAATCCTACTGTCAGAAAAGTGGTTGCAGAGGTTTTGGGTAACAATGACCGGGTATTTCTGGTGGAACCGATGGATTATGAACCATTTGTCAACCTGCAGGCAAAAGCGTACTTAATTTTAACAGATTCCGGAGGAATACAGGAAGAAGCACCATCTCTCGGCAAGCCGGTTCTTTGTGTAAGGGATACGACGGAGCGTCCCGAAGCGGTTGACGCAGGCACCGTATTATTGGTCGGGACAAAATATGAGGACGTTCTGGCTAATCTGACAAAACTGCTTTCCGATGAGGAGGCTTATAGAAAAATGTCACAGGCTGCTAATCCCTATGGAGATGGCACTGCCAGTGAAAAGATTGCAAAAATTGTCGTAAAATATCTAAACGATTGCCAAATCTAGCAAGAATTATAGAAAGATTTTAAGGAAATTTATATCGAAATTACTTGATTTATGACCGGAAATGGTAGAAAATTATAACTAGCAAAAAATTTTCATGCAATTAAAGGAATTCAGATTATTTCGTGAAGGAAATCCGATTATTTTGGCGAAGCTATGTAGGAATTGAGGGGGATCCCCGATGGCTGATAAAAAAGTCAGCAGCTGGGTGAAGTATATGGCTCTGGGGTCGACAATTGCTACAGCCCTTGCCGGCCTGGTAGGGGGAGCATATTTTTTGGGGAATTTTTTGGATTCCCTTTGGGGGACAGATCCTTGGCTCAAAATTGTCTTAATGATTTCCGCTGTAATCCTGGGTGTGGGATATCTTATAACATCCTTGAGCAAGTTAGGAAAAACGGATAATGAATAGCAGATCAGTAATTATCTTACTAGGATCTTTTTCAGCGGCCATCTTTATAGGAATCTCCTTAACGAATCAGTATACTTTATTAGGCATACTCATCGGTTTCACAGCAGGTCTTGTGAATATCCAGTGGCTGTTCCGGGATGCAAAAAAGGCATTGGACCAAGAGCTGTATGTTGCTCTAAAGATCTATTATAAAAGCCTGTTTTCCAGACTGGGGATGATAACCCTGGTTGTGGCCACGATCGGCAGATTCAGACCGGAGTGGCTTTTCTATCTGGCTTTGGGTATCGCAGTGGGTGTAATAATACCCCTGATATTGGCAATAAGACAACAGCTTATGCGTGGAAGGGGGTGAGCAATGAATGCATGAAATTATTACTTGGCAGGTTGGCAATGGAACAGTACATGCCAAAACTTTGATCATGACCTGGACGGTTATGGCACTCTTATTGATTTTTGTTTTTCTGGGGGTGCGTAACCTGACAAGCGGAAAGCCGGGCAAACTCCAGAATATTTTGGAATGGGTTGTCGACTTTGTTCGAAAACTTGTTTCTGATAATATGGATTATAAAAAAGGCGCTCCGCTTCTGTCCTATCTTGTTACCCTGATTATGTTTATTTTCTTTTCCAATATGATTGGCCTTATTCCGAATTTTGTGGCACCGTTATTTAAACACGTCGAAGCAGCTAAACTCAATGCAATTTTAGGGGGAGCAACCCTAATGTCTCCAACGGCGGATATCAATACGACGTTAGCCTTAGCAACCCTGACAATTATCTTAGTAATTGGATTGGGTGTAAAGCATAAAGGAGCACATTATTTCCATCATTTCATCGAACCACATCCGGTCTTCCTGCCGATTCACCTTATTGATATTCTGGCAAAACCGATGACACTTGCCTTCCGTCTTTTCGGAAATATCTATGCAGGTGAAGTTCTGATCGCAGTTATCTTACTGTTACCCGGTCTCGCAGTCTTTGGCGGCGGAATTATTCCGATGCCGGTATGGCTAGGTTTCAGTATATTCATCGGGGCGATCCAATCTTTTGTCTTTACGGTACTGACTATTGCTTATATTGCTCAGGCCGTGGCACAGGACCACTAAGGAAAAGTTAATAGGGAAGGGTATCATTTTTAGGGACAAGTTTTTTAGTTTCAACAGTTCCTCAATGGTCTTAGTGGTAAGACCGGTATAATGATCAGCAAAGTGCTGAGTAAAAAAAGAATTTGTTTTATTAAGAAGGAGGACAAACTATTATGGATATGTCTGCTGCTGCAATGTTAGGTGCTGGTATCGCTGCTGGTGCAGCTGCTCTCGGAGCATCTCTCGGAAACGGAAACGTTATTTCCAGAACAATTGAAGGTGTTGCTCGTCAGCCGGAAGCTAAAGGATCTCTTCAAGGTATTATGTTTATCGGTGTTGGTTTGATCGAAGCTCTTCCTCTTCTGACTTGGGTTATTGCCCTTTTAATGGTTTTCACCAAATCCTAAGGCATGACCAAATTAGAATGCAATCATTTAAACTTGCTTAGAGAGGAGGGGAGGACCGATTGAATCCCTTTGGAATTGGCTTTGCATACACGATTGCCTCTGCTGCGGCCTCTGAAGGCGGCGGTGGAGGTAATCCCGTTGCGATAGATTACACGTATCCTTCTCAGATTCTTTCATTTCTTATTTTAGTTTTTATTCTGGCTAAATTTGCTTGGAAACCCCTGATGGAAATGATGGAAAAACGCCGTCAGAATATTGAGGACAACCTGGCAAATGCTGAAAATGAGAGAAAAGAAGCAGAAAGAATCAGACAGGAATATCAGGCTGAAATGCTGAAAGCGCGTCAGCAAGCTCAGGGAATTATTGAAAAGGCTACTAAAAATAGTGAAGAACGCGCTTCAGAAATCCTTGCCGAAGCACGCAAGGAAACTGAGAAGATGAAGCAGGCTGCCCTTGCTGATATCGAGCGTGAGCGCGATAAAGCCATCGCAGATGTAAGAGCTCAGGTAGTAGATATGTCCATCGCGGTTGCTGAAAAGATTATTCAGCAGAAGTTGGATATAAAGGGTCAGGAGGCACTCATTGAACAATTCATTCAAGAGGTAGGGGATAGGCCATGTTAAACGGAGCGTTGGCACGCAGGTATGCTCAGGCCCTCTACGAATTAGCTGTTGAGATGGCTGTCCTTGATCAGATCGACAGCGAACTGCGCGACCTTGCCACACTGATCGCTAGCAATCAAGAGCTGAAATATCTGTTAAACCATCCCAATATTGAAGTTGAAGCAAAAAAAGAGATTTTGGGAAAAATATTGGATCAGGGTGTTTCAGAACTGACCAGGCATTTTTTGTATTTGCTGATTGATCGCAGAAGACAAAATTTATTGGTTCTTATCCAGCGCGAATTTACAAGCTTGGCCAATGAAGCACGCAATATTGTTGAAGCAAAGGTAACAAGTGCTGCGTCCCTTTCTTCAAGTCAAGTAGAAAAATTGAAACAAGTTATTGCAAAATCTACAGGGAAAAATGTGCAGCTGACTGCCGAAATTAACCCTGATTTGATTGGCGGAGCTAAACTTCAGATTGGTGACCGTGTGATGGACGGCTCAATTTCCACCGCATTAGCCAAATTGCGTGACGAATTGAGGAAAACATCGACTAAACCTCAGCAGGAAGTAGGGGTGAGCTAAAAGAATGAACTTGCGTCCGGAAGAAATAAGTTCCATTATAAAACAACAGATCGAACGTTATGAGTCTGCCCTGGAAGTTGTTGATGTAGGTACAGTTATCCAGGTTGGTGACGGTATCGCTCGTATCTACGGTTTAGAGAAGGCGATGTCAGGTGAACTCTTGGAGTTCCCGGGCGGAGTATATGGGATGGCCATGAATCTTGAGGAAGATAACATCGGTTGTGTTATCTTGGGGCCATACGAAGATATTAAAGAAGGAGACCAGGTTAAGAGAACCGGAAGGATCGTGGAGGTTCCCGTTGGGGAAGCTCTGATCGGCCGTGTGGTAAACGTTCTTGGTCAACCTATTGACGGGAAAGGGGAAATCGTTCCAGCCGGTTACAGACCGATCGAATCACCTGCCCCTGGTGTTATTGACAGGAAGTCCGTTCACGAGCCATTACAGACCGGTCTCAAATCCATTGACTCCATGGTTCCGATTGGACGCGGCCAACGTGAGTTAATCATTGGTGACCGTCAGACCGGAAAAACAGCTCTGGCTGTTGATACCATCATTAACCAAAAGGGACAGAACTGTATCTGTATTTATGTTGCCATTGGTCAAAAACAATCTACAGTTGCAGGTGTTGTAAAGAAACTGGAAGAGCACGGTGCTATGGATTACTCCATCGTCGTTATGGCAACCGCTTCCGACCCGGCTCCGATGCTTTATATCGCACCTTATTCCGGTTGTTCCATGGGTGAATATTTTAGGGATAACGGCAAGCACGTCCTGGTAGTTTATGATGACCTTTCCAAACAGGCTGTGGCTTATCGTGAACTGTCTCTCTTGCTGAAACGTCCTCCCGGCCGTGAAGCCTATCCCGGTGACGTTTTCTATCTGCACTCCCGTTTATTGGAGCGTGCGGCCAAACTTTCAGCGGAAAAAGGCAGCGGGTCGCTTACGGCTCTTCCCATTATTGAAACTCAGGCAGGGGACGTTTCCGCCTATATTCCGACCAATGTTATCTCCATTACCGACGGTCAGATATTCCTGGAGTCCGACTTGTTCTACTCAGGTTTCCGTCCGGCGATCAACGTTGGTATCTCCGTATCCAGGGTTGGAGGATCTGCTCAGATTAAAGCTATGAAACAGGTAGCAGGTCAGCTTCGTCTGGACTTGGCTTCTTACCGCGAATTGGCAGCGTTTGCCCAGTTTGGTTCAGATTTGGACAAAGCTACCCAAGCCCGTTTGAACCGCGGTCAGAAAACAATGGAAATCTTAAAGCAGGGGCAGTATCAGCCCATGCCTGTTGAAGAGCAGGTCTTAGTTATCTTTGCTGCTACAAGAGGATACATTGACGATGTTCCCATTGAGCGTATAAAAGCCTTCGAACAGGAATTCCTTCGCTTCATGCGTACTGTTAAAGCGCAAATTCCTGAAAAAATTCGCACCGAAAAGGCTCTTTCCAATGAACTTATGAAAGAGATTGGCGACGCAATTAATGAGTTCAAACAAGGCTTTTTGGCCTAAGAAAGAGTAGGTGAGCGAAGTGGCAGGAGTACGCGATATTCGCAGACGAATTCGCAGTGTGTCGAATATGCAGCAGATCACGAAAGCTATGAAGATGGTTGCTGCGGCTAAACTGCGTAGGGCTCAGGAAAAAGTCATCGCTTCCCGCCCGTATGCCAAACAAATTCAGGATGTTCTGTCTCGTCTGGTTCAAGCCCAGACTGATGTGAGCCATCCCCTCCTGGAAAAGCGTCCTGTTAAAAAAATAGGATATATTCTGGTTACATCGGACCGCGGTCTGTGCGGTGGCTTTAATGCCAACTTAATCAGAATGACCCGTTCGGTTCTCGATGAACAAAAGAATGCTGAAACTGGGCTGGTTGCGGTAGGCCGCAAAGGCAGCGACTATTTTGGAAGACGTAAGGTTGAGATCATATCCCGGTTTACTGGTCTTGGCGATAGTCCGGATTTTAACCAAGCCAGACAAATTGCTGGAGAAATCATCGGGCTATATACTTCGGGTCAATTAGATGAGGTTTACCTCGTTTATTCCAAGTTTATATCAGTCCTGACCCAAGAACCCACCTTGGCAAAAATATTGCCGATCGAGCCTTCTGAGGAAGAGGCCGGAGGTCAATATATCTTTGAACCTTCTCCTCAGCAAATGCTGGAAAGTCTATTGCCAAATTATTTGGAAAGTCAGATTTTCAGCGCTTTACTGGAAAGTAAGGCCAGTGAAATGGGCGCAAAAATGACGGCAATGGATTCGGCTACTGAGAATGCCAAAGAAATGATTGAAAAACTGACGCTGGCAATGAATAGAGCCCGCCAGGCAGCCATCACCAAAGAGATTTCTGAAATCGTCGGGGGAGCTGCGGCTCTTGAGTAGCTGCCGGATTGAGTACCTTAACAAAGGAGGTTGCTAGCTTGTGTCAAATATAGGTAAAGTAATTCAAGTTATGGGTCCGGTAGTTGACATTGCGTTTGATCCCGATGCCTTGCCGGAAATCTATAGTGCGATCATCATTAAGAATGATGAAAAGAAAATGAACCTGACTCTTGAGGCTGCACAGCATCTTGGCAATGATACGGTTCGCTGCGTAGCTATGTCTTCGACCGACGGACTTACCAGGGGAATGGACGCTATTAATACCGGTGCTCCAATCTCTGTAAGCGTTGGACCGGAAACTCTCGGCCGCATGTTCAATGTTCTTGGAAAACCGATTGATAACCAACCGGAAGTGGATACCCCTGTCAAATATCCTATTCACAGAAAGGCTCCGCCGTTTGTTGAACAGGAGACAACCGATACCATTCTGGAAACTGGAATCAAGGTGGTTGACCTCTTGGCGCCTTACGCAAAAGGCGGTAAAATTGGTTTGTTCGGCGGTGCGGGAGTTGGTAAAACCGTTTTAATCCAGGAACTCATTAATAACATCGCTACCCAGCACGGCGGTCTGTCCGTATTTGCTGGTGTTGGCGAACGTACCCGTGAAGGAAACGACCTCTATCACGAAATGAAAGAGTCCGGAGTTATCAATAAGATGACCATGGTCTTTGGGCAGATGAACGAACCCCCCGGTGCTCGCCTTCGTGTGGCGCTGACCGGTCTGACTCAGGCCGAATACTTCCGTGATGAGCAGGGACAAGACGTTCTTCTCTTTATTGATAACATCTTCCGTTTCACTCAAGCAGGATCTGAGGTTTCCGCCTTGTTAGGACGTATGCCTTCTGCGGTAGGATACCAGCCAACACTGGCTACCGAAATGGGCCACCTGCAAGAGCGTATTACTTCTACCAAGAAGGGTTCTATTACTTCCGTTCAGGCCATTTATGTACCTGCGGACGACTTGACTGACCCTGCTCCGGCAACTGCGTTTGCGCACTTGGACGCTACAACCGTACTTTCTCGTGCAATTTCAGAAATTGGAATTTATCCCGCAGTGGACCCGCTGGATTCCACTTCCCAGATTTTGACTCCGGCTATCGTCGGCGAAGAGCACTATGCGGTTGCTCGTCAAGTTCAGACGATTCTCCAGCGTTATAAGGAACTGTTGGATATTATTGCGATTCTGGGTATGGACGAACTCTCTGAAGAAGATAAACTGATCGTTCACAGAGCTCGGAGAATTCAACGTTTCCTTTCCCAGCCGTTCACAGTTGCTGAGGCATTTACCGGAATGAAGGGTAAATATGTTCCTATTAAGGAAACAGTCAGAAGCTTTAAGGAAATTTGTGAAGGCAAACATGACGCGCTGCCGGAAGAAGCGTTCCAGTTTGTTGGAGCGATTGAAGAGGCAGTTGAAAGAGCGAAACAGTTGGGAGCTGTGTAGAACATGGCAGGAACTTTTAATTTTAATGTCGTTGCACCGGACGGCCAAGTCCTGAATAAGGATGTTGAATTCGTCGTTGTACCAGGTGAGAATGGCGAATTAGGTATCTTACCCAATCACGCTCCGCTCATTGCCGGTTTAGGAATTGGTGTGATTCGTTATACCGAAAACGGCAAAATCAGTAAAGTTGCCATCAGTGGCGGTTTTATGGAAGTTGTCCATAATAAGGTCACCGTTCTCGCCAATACCGCTGAGACAGCTGAAAACATTAATGTTGAGAGAGCGCAGGCAGCAAAAGACCGGGCTGAGAAACGCCTGAAAGAACGGCAACCTGACACGGATCTAGTTCGGGCTGAAACAGCCTTGAAAAGAGCTTTAGCCAGGATTAAAGCAGTAAGCTAACACGGAAAAACTGTAACTGAACAAAGGTAAATCGATTGATTCTATGAGCCGCCGACAAATAGTTGGCGGCTATCTTTTTAGGGTATAGGCGGACTATTATCAAGGAAAAAACCTGAAGGATCACATACTTGTGAACTTCAGGTTCTTAGCTTACAATGCTGTTATCCGAAGAGTAGGAAAAAAGTTGGATTTTAGTGTATCTAATGTGCTATTTGAGAAATTTATCTATCGCATCATTTAGTTTATCAATCACTTCCGTATTATTTTCCTCGTATGCATGGATAAGACAATGATTGATATGGTCACTCAATATGATCTTGCCGGTGCTGTTGATAGCTGAACGGACGGCAGATAATTGAATTAATATCTCACTGCAATCTACATCGTCATCGATCATCCGCTTAATTCCTTCCAAGTGCCCGATTACCCTCGATAAACGGTTAAGGACACTTTTTTTGTTAGGATGCTGATGAGAATGGTCATGACTCTCCAACTAGAACGACCCCTTTCAACCTTAAACAAAGATCATCACGCTTTTCATCATATCATAAAAATACAGGCCTGATAACATTTTGAAAGATTAACGAGGAAATAAATATAAGTACCCCATTTTATGTTTTGGTTGAAAAGAGATTGGTCAAACTAGTATTGGATAGGGAAGTGAAGAAATGTTTTATAGAGGTTTTCGCTCAAAAAAGATCCTATTAACCGTTATATTCATCATGGTGTTTTTAACCCCAACCTTGTTATTTGCCGAAGTAATGAAAACAACCCGGGTTAATACAGAGTTACCCCTTTTGCTTAACTCAGGGCTTGCGGATTGTAACGAAGCTGCAGTAAAGTATATTGTGTGGACAGAAGATCCGGGGAAAACAGATGAAATCGAAAATATTTTACCATCAACGGGCTTAATCTGGCAGAAACAAATTCTCAGTGATTTTGCCGGAAAAAAAGTTTTTCAATACATGACAGCACAGAAAATAAATGAAGAAGAAGAAAGACAAGCATTCATTCTTTATCATTCTCTTTATACCGTGTCCATGGATGGAAAAGCTCAAGTGTTCTTTGAGGAGCGCGTTGGTGAAGCAATTCATGCTGAAAACTATTTTGAATATAACCATATTTCCCGGAAGCAAAATATCATCATAAATGATATGATGTCTATTGGTGGTTTTGACCAAAGACTGCCTGGCGGGGTAAAAGCCGGGGAAGATAAAATAAATATCCAGATGGTCACTAAAGGGGAAAATAAAACAGGCAACGGCAAAACCGTATTGGCCTTGCCGGCTTTAATGGAAGAATTTTAAGCAGGAAATCCTTCCTTTGCAGGAAAAATGACAGAAAAAAAGAAATAGTAATGATACTAAGGATAAAAAACTATATAATGATATGTAACCTCCCTTTCTGCCAGGACAAGTGACGGAATCGGAGGTAGAAATATGTCAGGAGATGACAGCAAAATTGAGAAAATTTATCGTAACAGGCGGGAAGGAATTACAGGGGAAAGTTGATGTCAGCGGTGCAAAGAATGCGGTTTTGCCTATTATTGCAGCTTCCCTTTTAACACAAGATAAAGTTGTTCTTGAAGAAGCACCCGATTTATTGGATGTACAGGTCATGAATCAGGTGATTGAATCACTTGGAGGAAAAGTGAAAAGAAACGGCAAAAAGCTATATATCTCTGTTAAAGAGATTGAAAGTATAGAAACTCCATTTGACTTAATTTCCAAAATGAGAGCTTCAATTTTTATTATGGGTCCAATGCTGGCCCGTAAGGGCAGGGTTAGGATTTCTCATCCCGGAGGGTGTGCTATTGGCTCCAGACCAATTAACTGGCACTTGAAAGGATTAGAAAGCCTGGGTGCCCAAGTCAGGATGGATCATGGCTTCCTGGATGTAATTGCACCAAGGCTAAAAGGAGCCAGAATCTACCTTGATTTCCCGAGCGTCGGGGCAACGGAAAATATTATGATGGCCGCGGCCTGCGCCGAAGGGACAACAATCATAGAAAATGCTGCACAAGAACCGGAAATTGTTGACCTGGCTAATTTTTTAAATGAAATGGGCGGTAAGGTCCGGGGCGCAGGAACAAATATCATTTATATTGAGGGAGTAAAAGAATTTCACGGAACTACCCACACCGTGATTCCGGACCGGATAGAAGCCGGGACATTTATTCTTATGGCCGCAGCGTGCGGGGGAGAAGTTTTAGTTCGAAATGTCATTCCAGCACACCTTAAATCGCTGTTAGCAAAGCTGGATGAGGCAGGAATCATCTACCGGGAAGAGGATGACGGAATCAGAGTAATTGGAAAAGGCTGCTTTAATTCTGTGGATATTAAAACCCAGGTACATCCTGGATTTCCGACTGATTTGCAGGCGCCGATTCTGGCTATGCTTACCCGTGCCAAAGGGACTGCGGTAATTACGGAGACTGTTTTTGAAAACCGGTTTATGCATGTCGATGAATTAAAAAGAATGGGTGCGGATATCAAAATTGAAGGAAGAAGCGCCATCGTTCAGGGGATAGAAAATATGCACGCAGCCACAGTAGTTGCAAGTGATTTGCGCGCCGGTGCGTCATTAATATTAGCGGCACTTACAGCAAACGGGACTTCAGAAATCCGGGAAATTCATCATATTGAAAGAGGTTATGAAAAACTCGATGAAAAATTAAGAGGGCTTGGTGCGGAAATAATAAAATCAGAATAAGAGATAGAAGAATATCCTTCATTTTCCCTGCATAAAAATATCTTAAAGCTTGTACTGCGGGAGGATGGGATGTGAGTCTAAGTATAAAAAAGACAACGGCTGCGATTATGGCCGTTATTTTCTTAATAGGGATATTTCCCTATTTCTTATCGAATTTTTTCGGAACAAGTTCTAAGAAACAAGGTTTATTAGTCCGGCTATCCATGCCCAATGGCGAGATAAGGAGTATACCTTTAGAAGATTATCTCGTGGGTGTTGTAGCCGCAGAAATGCCCGCAGAATTCGAGGTCGAAGCGTTAAAAGCTCAAGCAGTAGCATCTCGGACTTATGTTCTGAAAAGAATGGAAAACAAAACCCCGGAACAGAATTATGATGTGGATACAACCGAGAAAACACAAGCATGGAACTCGAATCAGGAAATGTTTAGAAAATGGGGGATTCTTAATTACTTCAAATATCATCGGAAGATTGCTCAAGCCGTGGAAATGACGATGGGAAAAATCGTAACATATAACGGGCAAAAAATTGATGCTGTCTATTATAGCAGCAGCGGCCGCAAAAATACGGAAAGAGCGTTTGATGTTTGGGGAAGAGATACCAATTATTTAAATAGTGTTTCTTCAGGAGAGGAAACGCCGTTAAGATTTGTAAAACATCAGGTTTTTGATATTAATTCATTTTATAAAGCACTAGGCTTTAGTCAATTCCCTTCAGAATTTACGGAAAGTGATTTAACCGTCCTCGAACGAACCAAAGCAGGAAGGGTCAAAACTTTAGCGATAAGAAATAAGGTATTTGAGGCTACCGATTTTAGAACCAAGCTGCAATTGCCGTCAACCGATTTCGAATGGCGTATACAGAGCAAAAAGATTGAGCTGATCTCCTATGGCAAAGGCCATGCGGTCGGAATGTCACAGTATGGGGCGAATGATCTGGCCAAAACCGGAAAAAAATATGAAGAGATCCTTACACACTATTACCAGGGAACAAAAATTGAAAAGATATATTGATGAAATGGCTAAGTACACCAGAAAGTTCATATATGTGCAGGAATTACCAGCAAAGGACATCCTTTTAAGGATGTCTTTTTTAATTGAACCGGCATATAAATGAACTAAATATTGCGGATTTAAAAAGGGGAGAGGGAGCGTGCAGGAACATATCAAAAGAAGAGCACTGGATATCGGGAACTACATCATAGAATCAAGCTGTACTGTGAGACAAACAGCGGAAGTGTTTGGAGTATCAAAAAGTACGGTACATAAAGATGTAACCGAACGGCTGCCTCATATCAACAAGCAGCTTTCATCACAGGTTAAGCATATATTGGATAGTAACAAAGCAGAAAGACATATCCGGGGCGGAGAAGCAACCAAGAAAAAATACAAGCAAAGCATCGACAAGTTATAAAATAGGAAAAAAAGTAAAAATAAGGTTAATTTATAAGGAAAGAAAGAGGAAAACAAAAAAATTCAGCGAATAACTATGAAAAAAATATCTCCCAATCGGGAGATTGTATTTTGTCTGATTAAAAGACACGCCTGTTATGTTAGTTTACTACCAACGGACAAGCCTTTTTCAAATTAACGGAAACGAAAGGGGTATCTTCAATGTTTAGTACGGACATGGGGATTGACTTAGGGACAGCCAGTGTCCTTGTATATGTCCATGGCAAAGGGATTGTTCTTCATGAACCTTCCGTTGTTGCCATCGACAAGAACACGGGCAGGCGAATTGCTGTAGGTGAAGAAGCCAGGATGATGCTGGGGAGGACCCCGGGAAATATTACAGCAATAAGACCAATGAGGGATGGAGTCATCGCAGACTATCAGACAACTGAGATTATGCTGAAATACTTGCTGAAAAAGGCGGGCATCAAGAACTGGCCATTCTTTAAGAACAGGGTGGTAGTATGTATCCCTTCAGGAGTAACTGAGGTAGAAGAACGGGCAGTAAAACAGGCTGCATATAAAGCGGGTGCGGGTCATGTCAAGGTAGTGGAAGAACCCTATGCTGCGGCACTCGGTGCGGGTCTTGACATTAATGGACCTGAGGGCAATATGGTTGTTGATATTGGCGGAGGAACCACAGATATAGCGGTATTAAGCCTCGGAGGCATTGTGTCCAAGAGAAGTATCCGGCTCGGAGGGGATAAGCTGGATGAAGCAATTATTCGTTTCGTGCGCAGGGAACATAACCTGATGATTGGAGAGCGGACTGCGGAAGAAATTAAAATCAGAGTCGGATGTGCGGTTCCGGAAGGCAGAAAAGACAATGATACAATGGAAGTGAAAGGGCGAGATTTACTTACCGGGCTGCCGAAGACCGTAATCATAGATTCAAAAGCCACTTTCCGGGCAATGGAAGAGTCTATCGACGCGATAGTAGCCAGCATTAAAGATGTCCTGGAACGTACCCCTCCTGAATTAGCCGCTGATATCATGAGCAAAGGAGTAATCATGACCGGGGGCGGTTCCTTGGTAAATTCCCTGGATCTTAGAATCTCCAGAGAAACAGGGCTCACCGTATCAATAGCCGATAATCCGATTTCCTGCGTAGCTTTGGGAACCGGACAAGTGCTAAAATCGAGCTTTAAATAATAAAGGGATATCTGACGTGGCAGTGTTTATTCAGCGGAATGCCTTTGCGCCAATTGCAAAAGGTAACAGGATATAACGCCACGTTTTTTGTTTAAAAAAGGTTATTTATAATCGTACAAGGCTATAATGTAGGAAAGATCATTAGGAGTGCACGGCAAAAAATGAACATCTTGGGAACAAGAATAGATAATGTTGGCTTGGATGATTGCCTGATCTTTATTTTCGAGGCCTTGGCAAAGGGGCATGAAATAAGGATCGTCACGGCCAATCCGGAACTGATCTATAGAGCTCAAAAGGACAATGAATTGTTGGAGATTTTAGATTCAGCCGATATGGTTCTTCCGGATGGAATAGGAGTTGTCTGGGCTGCGAGACAATTGGGCGGGGTTCTTAAGGAACGGGTAACAGGAATAGATCTCACATATGAGATATTAAAGGAAGGGGACAGATGCCGCTGGCGTATATTTATGCTGGGTGCAAAGCCGGGGATAGCAGAAAAAGCTGCGATTGAGCAATCCCAAAAATACCCGGGAATAATTTTTGACTCTCACCATGGATACTTCACCCAAGAGGAAGAGCCGTTTGTATTGGAAAAGATCCGAAGGTTTAATCCGGATATCCTATTAACCGGATTAGGAGCCCCCAGACAAGAAGTATGGAATTACAGGAACAAGGGGATAGCCAAAGTAAGAATAGGGGTTGGAGGCACAATTGACGTGTTATCGGGACAAGTCCGGCGTGCTCCAAGATTTTTTCAGGAGAATAACCTGGAGTGGTTCTACCGGCTGCTTAAGGAACCTTCAAGAATCTCCCGGCAGAGCATCTTACCATTGTATGTATTGAAAGTTCTTCAAACAAAATACTTCAACTAAAAAGAGAGGTATCGCTGCTTAAAAGTAGTTAGCGATATCTTTTTTCTTTAATGGCTGTTCTTTGTATGACTTAATAAACCGGATCAGGGCAGGGCTACGTAATGTATAGACGCTTTCGGCAGCGTAAAGGCCTGCCAGGCCTTTACGGCCATCCTTGGCCGCTGCTCCATGTCATCCTGACATCGCAGCACTAGGCCATCCTTGGCCTTCGAAACAGCCGCGCTCCGCAGTCGATTGCTTTGTCATCCATGACGCATTCGACACTAGGCACTTCCTGTGCCGTCGTCCGTGCTCCGCTTGCGCTGTCTATACATTACGTAGCCTAGTCTCTGGATTTAGGAGAAGGCCGGATGGTTAGGCGAGAACTACTAACCCCAAGGGCTTGTTCGCCTCCAAATAGTCATTTAGCAGCATAACTTGACATCCTACAGAAGAGATAAGACTGTTCTTTTTTTAGAAGAACTGCCTTTGGAACAATCCTAAACAAAGAAAACACTAACAAATCCTGATTTTCGGGAAAGGAAATTCATTTTTGGGCTAGAAAAAAGACTGATAACTCGTATTCAATTGGGGAAATTAGTTCTTTGAATCCCCATAGTGCCGTTTGGCGGCTTCGTTCAACACTATTGTATCTGAAATTGAGTAATGAATTTCGGAGGTATAATTGTAGGAAGCCCGCTCAAATTCAGATACAATACTATGACGTTATGCGAAATTGCCGAAGAAAAAAACTCCCTTTTCAGGGAGCTTCATTAACATCTTCTTGGGATTTATTTGGAAACATTATTATTGGTAATGTAACAAACCTTTCAGTAACAAAAGCAATTACTAATGATGCATATGAATATAGTGGAGTAGCGAGTTCGTCAAGCTCATTTTCTATATCAGATTCTGATAGTTTCCCTTTAAATCTGTAAGTTCCCAAAATTTCTATATCAAGTCTAAAAGGTCCTCCTGGAGTAAAGAATAGATGTTCTGAGAGTTTAATTTTAATATCTTTGTCGTTAATTTCTAATAGAGTGACATTATTTTGACGAGTAAATTTCACTGGATCCACAGGAGGTTCAGTCGTTAATAATTGGCCATTTATACTTAACAGTTGAACATTAATTAAAGTCAGTTTATTTTCTATTTTTGATACACTCTTTTTCTTATTACTTTTTGGTGTTTCATTTTTTGTTACCATCTTTTAATACCACCTGCCTGTTGAGAAGTATTTGAAGGCCATGTCTGCTCGATATTTTGTAAAAACGGATTGTAATTCTTTTTAATATCTAATTCAGATTTACTATAAATGAAGACATTCAAATTATTGCTTTCTTTGATTTGGTTTTTCCCAATAACCTTGCCAAAATTTAAAGAGATTAAAGAAAGCAAATAGGAATTTAAACTCATATTATCCTTTTTTGCGGCTAAAGAAAGCTCCCTATGAAGAAAGCTGGGTAAACGTAATGTGAATTTTCCACTATACTCTTCATCTTCTTGACTACTAGGCAATGGAATTATTTGATTTCTCTTAATAGCTGTTTTGATCCAAGCTACTTTTGCATCTTTAAGGTTATTTAAAGCTTCTTGTTGATTTTCGCCGTCCGACATACAACCCTTTAATTCGGGAATAGTAGCTAACCACCCACCTCCATCTTCTTCACTAAGCGGAGTCAACACTACTTGATATGGTAAATCAAGGTAGTATTGAATATCCTTGGTCATTTTAGTCATCCTCCTTAATTTCCTCTATCATCGCAATTAATTTTTTAATATAAATTGGTTTTACTCTGTTATTGTGAACAGGAATGCTCAGATTAACATCTGAATCATCGTGATATACCACCCAGTGACTGCTTCCATCAGGTTCCTCATACTTTATATCAAAGAATCTCAAAATAGGAAGTAGTTCATCCCATTTTATATCCTTGGGGTTCTGGAGTAGCCTTTCAAACCTTTTTCGGATTTTTGACACTCTTTATCTCTCCTATATTATATACATTGATATTATATCTGATACCAAAAGTGTAAAATAATATTTGGTATTACATATGATACTATTTTCTGATAAGTATGTCAATGGCAATTTCGCATAACAAGGTGTTACCGTAACTTAGCGAAGATGAAAGTAGTATGACGCTACGGTAACACCCAGACGTTAGTGCGCCAAGCAAAGCTTGGTACTTCTTGCAAGGTGAGAGTCCTTGCTGGGTAAGGTTTAGCCAACCACCCATATCGAGTGTTGCACTGAAACTGGAAACAGTAAGGTGAAGCGTACACAGAGAACCATATAGGCCATAGGGAGAACCGTAGCTCCTGAAGCATATTCAGCCTCGTTAGCGAGAAGAGAGCAGATGGCGACGTGTTTAACGTCACGGAAGCTAACACAGAGGAATCGCCTTGGCGAGATTTCCGAGGATCTGCCGGGGTCAGAGAACGTGCCATGTATGGAGAGAAGTAGCAGGAACTTGGGAGACCCTGTCGGTTCCGGCACTGCCGGTAGGACTTACCAATCGAAAAAGAGGAAGGCTGATGACTGACAGGGAGTCGGATTAACCCATAATACTCTGAGGTCGGGAAAGCCGATTACAAGGGGAAGGGGTTAACAGGAGTATGCAGCCTGCAAAGGAAACATCAACCGGACATGCAGGATCGGAACAATTGATGCGAACCTCCCTGCAGGGAATAGCAAAAAAAGCGAAAAGACTCAAAAGCTACCGATTTCGGAACCTATACCAGTTGCTAAACTACAATTCACTTGCAGAAGCGTGAAAAAGAAATAACAAGAAGGCATCTGCAGGGGTTGATAGAATAACAACCAAAGAATTTGCTAAAGAGCTTAAACAAAACCTGACAAACTTGGCGGGTCAACTGGAAAGGAAAAGATATCGGGCAAAACTGGTTCGAAGAAGTGGACATACCCAAAGGAGAAGGAAAAACCAGACCACTCGGAATACCTGTAATATCGGACAAACTCGTTCAGGGCGCTGCTGCAAAGGTACTGGAAGCCATATACGAACAGGACTTCTGCTCAAGTAGCTATGGCTACCGACCAAATATCAGTGCTCATGCAGCAATCAAAGACTTAAGCAAAGAATTAAACTTTGGTGACTACAGCTACATAGTAGAAGCAGACATCAAAGGATTTTTCCAAAACATCAATCACACCTGGCTTATAAGAATGCTGGAACAACGAATAGAGGACAGGGCGTTCCTGGGACTCATCAAAAAGTGGCTCAGAGCAGGAATCTTAAAGCAGGATGGAGAGGTGGAACATCCGGTAACAGGAAGTCCGCAGGGCGGATCATCAGCCCAATATTAGCTAATATCTATCTGCACTATGTTCTGGATCTATGGTTTGAAAAACTAGTTAAACTACACTGCGAAGGAGAAGCTTATTTGTGTAGGTAAGGAATTAAAGAGTGCTTTTACCTTTTTTAGGTGGATAGTCATGGACACCAAGATTTTCTTTAAGAGCATTCTGTAAGAGCTGAGAGAAGTTCACTTTTCTTTCTTCACCTAAATCGTTTAGCCACTTTGGAATAGTCAATGTTTTTTTGACAGCTTTATTTGCCATTTCATCTCTGATCAGAGGCATATAAGCTTCTACTAGTGTTACAAATGAATCTTGTTCAACTTTTATAGTTTCAGGTAATGAGGGTTTAGGGATTTCGTCATTATCTTGTTCCATTCCATATAAATGTAATTCAATTGCATCCTTGGCCATTAGATATGCTTCCTCTAGAGTTTCACCACAAGTGATGCATCCAGGTAAATCGGGAAAAGTAATTGTGTAACCATCCTTGTCGTGTTCAAATATAGCAGGATAAATATATCTATCCATTGAAATACCTCCTTTGTTATTTACTTTATGTTATCAAGGTTAGCTTGTTTCATTATTGCTTGGACAGTTTTTTGAGGGAGATCCTTATTCGGATGCGGTACTGTAACTTTGCCTTTTTTTGTTGGATGCTCAAGTTGTACATGAGAACCGCGTTGTCTTTTTACTGTCCAACCATCTTTAAGTAATATTTGGATTACATCTTTTGAAGAGGATGATGTCATTTAGTAAATACACATCCTTACTCTATAATATACAACTAATTATAGCACGTGTGAATATACGTGTAAAGAAGTGACGTCAGATAACGAGAATTGCCGAAACTTTGCAAAGGGGAAGGTACTTGTGATGCTTCGGCAATTCTCAAGATTATAAAATCGCGCACAGGAACGCGGCCACATCGTGTGGCGGATTTAGATAGGGAAAGAATTTGTGGTCAATAGAATGAATTTCAGATAAGACCGTCGATAAAGTCATCTTCATCGACGGTCGATTACTCACATCACAGCCTCTGCGCTATCTTCCCAAGTAACTGGCTTACCTCACTTTTATACTTTTCATGCGTTTCCGGATCCGCTGGGGCTATCTCGGTGAGTTCCTTGAGCAGTTCATCGAATCCTTTAACCATGTTATCGAAGTGAACGGCGACTTTGTTGGCGGACACCTTGGTTTGCGCGGCTTTGAGGTCTTTTTCCAGCGCGGCGATTCTCTCGGCGGATATGCCGTCTTTTTTGGCCGCGGCCAGCTCCTGCCGCAGTGTCCTGCTGTCGAAGGAGTCGAGCTGGTTGGACCTATTCAAAGCATAAAATTGCCGGCAAAGATGACTTTGTCGGCAGTATGGAATCAAGTTATGTTGCTTGAAAACGGTTTTGTCTTCAGTCTGGGAGGAGCAAATTTGCTCCTCTTATTTGATTATTTTTGTCCAAAAGAATTCTGTTTTGGTCTAATTATAGGGGCCGACCTCCTGTCGGCCTCTGTATTTGAGGGCGCGCGACTTTACATAACAGAATGTTTCCAAAATATGGTATAATATAAATGTGCTCTAACCAGACTTCGGGAGTTCACGGGACGTTAACTGACATGCTAAGCCTTGAATGGAAATAGAAGATGTGGGAAAAGGACAGTGGAGCGGAAGGAAAGATGAGGCCTTTATAGAGCCTTTTAAACATCCTAAAAACCGTATTTTTCGGGAGAAAGTTGTAGAATAGGGATTTTCTGAAGGTATTGACTTGTAAGTTTGCAGGCATTTAAGACCACAAACTAATCTCTGACCACAAACTAGTCTCCGCAATGTATAGACAGCGTAAGCGGAGCACGGACGACGGCACAGGAAGTGCCTAGTGTCGAATGCGTCATGGATGACAAAGCAATCGACTGCGGAGAGCGGCTGTTTCGAAGCTCAGGAAGAGCTAGTGCCGCGGTGCCATGGATGGCAATGAGCGGCTCGCCATGGATGGCGCAATTTGCCGAAAGCGGCTATACATTGCGGAGACCTGCCCTGATAAAAGGAACTATGGCAATAACCCATTTCAAAAAGAGTCTTTTTATAAGATAAACCGAGTTTATTTTTGACTAAGAATATGATGGTAAAAGGCGGTTGTATCTTTTGCCATTTTATCAATTGTAAATTCCAATGCTTTCTGCCGGGCATTGATTATGAAACGTCGGGATAAATCCGGATCATTCAGCATCCGGCTGCAGGATTTCGCTAAATCAGCAGGATCGCCAGGGTTGGCAAGCAAAGCTTCGGAATTGTCTTGAAATAGTTCCGGAATCCCTCCTACCCGGGAAGCAACAATGGGAATCTCGGCTTGTGCCGCTTCCAGAAGCACCAGACCCATTCCTTCAGATAAAGACGGAAGTACAAAAAGATCCATGGCCGGGAGGGTTTTCCACGCATCCGGGAGATAGCCTGCTAACGTGTAGGGGATTTGGTAGGAAATAAGAAGCCTTTCAAGCTGTTCATGGCTGGGTCCTTCCCCGATGATGACCAGATGCAGGTCAGAACGATCCGTCATAAGGAGTTTCATCGCTTCAATCAGGAAGAGATGCCCTTTGACCGGATGTAATCGGCCAATAGATCCAACGAGTTTACAAGACGGAGAAATGTTCCACTTCTTGCGGAAATCGGAACGCATCTGCTCCCGGCAAGAAAAGTCTAGACGATTTACCCCGTTATAAATGGTTTTGGCAGGTAATTTTAATCCTTGATGATTCAGGCGAAAAGCAAGGTTCTCTTGAATATTGGCCGAAACAGCAATAAATCCTGATGTCAATGGCAAGGTGAGATTGTCGATCTTCAGGGCAGCTTGTCCTTTCCAAACAGCGGGATAGTCCCATTCCGGTAAGCTATGGACAGTAGAAATGCAAGGCAAAGAGGAGATTTTAGCAGCCAGCCTGCCAACAAGATTGGCACGTGTTCCATGGCAGTGGATTAGATCAATTCTGTGAATCCTGCAAGACTTTACAATTTGAAATATTGGAAAGATATCCAGAGCAAAGCGCATAGGGAAGACAATGCTTTCAATCCCCAAAGACCGGGCCAAAGCGGCAAAAGGGGATTTCTTAACAAGACAGCCCAATACTGCAAAAATATCTTCCTGGGAAGAATGGCGTAAGAGATTGAGAACATGATGTTCTGCACCGCCTAGCTCTCCACCGCCTATCAAGTGCATGACGCGGATTGTCATATCCTTATATCCCCCCAAACGTTCGCATAAATTTCCTATTTTACAATAAATATGATAGAGAAATATGTTTGGACTTGCAAGTCATGCGGAGGGGTAATGTTTCTTTCATGGCGGGAAGAAGACGTATTAACAGGGTTTATGTTCCTGGGCCTTATCTGTCATGGAATATTCTTTGCCCGGGAATGGCTTATTTTCGGGGCAATGCTCATTATATACCTGCTCATCCGTTGGGCCCAACGGGTTGGCCGCAGTAAAAATAGTAAAAGAAAATTTGGTGTCTCATCTAAGAATTTGGTTGGGCCGATCAGTATTTTTTGCCTGCTAATTATATTTTCTCTTATCGGTCTGCTTCATCCGGTCAGAAAAATCGAAGGATGGCTCGAAGCTTTTAAATGGTTAATATTTTTGTTGGCTTATCTTTGGGGAAGACAGCTGGCAGTCCGGGAAGAAATGAAAGATATTGTACTCAATAGAATGATAATTACAGCATTGATCAGTACACTTTTGGCTTGGCTGCCAGGAAGTGAGATGATTTGGGCTCCTGGGATTCCTGAGGATGGAAGGTTTGCATCTACATGGGGATATGCCAATGCGGCAGCCAGTTTTCTCGGCTGCCAATTACTCCTTTTACACAAGGACCGTAAAATAAAAATACCGTATCTGACTGTTTTTATGATCAGCATGATAAGTACAGGATCCAGGGCAGCAATAGCACTTGTTATAGTTTTCTGGGTATTGCTTATTCTGAAAAGAATACATCTAAAATTGATAATAGATTTTAAGCCTCCCAAACTAAAAGAACTCGGTTTTTGGTTTTCGGTACTGGCTATCATGATCATTATGATTCAACAAACGGGTATGCGGTATCAGGATTCAGTACAACATCTTTTAAATTGGACACAGACCACCTTTTCGGAGAGATTGCTATACTACGCCGACTGTTTAAAACTTGCACAGACAGCTCATTTTTTACCGCAGGCAGGAGGGTGGCTTGCTTTCCCTTTCATTCAGACCATACCCTATTTTACGCTTTATCCCCACTCTTCAATTTTCCAGGTCCTGCTCAACCAGGGTTTGGCAGGAGTAATATTATTATCTTTTTGGGCATGCAAAGGAATAAAACAGTATATCTTTGATCTTCGGAACAGCAGCGATTTGACAAATATTTGCAGCAAAACCGCTGTCCTCTACTTAGGAATACACAGCCTGCTGGATGTTGATTTTTCCTTCGGTATTTTGGGCGTAGTGTTTTGGCTACTGGCAGGAATAAATAGCAGATGAACCATATTCTCACCTGCAGCATATCTTAAAAAAAAGGCAGGTGAATTATTTGCATATTGCGGTTTACTTATTATTCTGGGGAATGATACTGGGTCTATGGATATTTGCAGGAAAGTTTGAGTGGATCATTCCGGATTATCTGGCTGTAGGTATTCGGGGTATGAGCAGCAAAAAACACGAGAACTTGTTCCAGGATGCATTGGTTCTTAACTTTGAAACAAGAGAATTTATTCAGGATGACATAGAAAAGGAAATCTACGTCATCAGAAGATCAACCGGGAAAAAAAATCAACCCATCGTCATGAATGTAAAAATTCATGGGACAGAAAATTTCCTGGAAAAGGATGAGAAAGAAAAGGCCAAACAACGCCTCGAAAAGCGTTTTCCGGGTCTTGTCGTGAACTATACAAATGGAGAGGGGGAAAAAGATGCTGTTTTATACACTGATTAATGATAGCGGAGAAGTCCGCTTTTCCCCGGCTCCTGAGGTGGACAAGCTGTTAGGGAATGTTACGGTATTAAATCTAAGGCTTCCGCTGGAGGTTTTATGGAGAAATCTGGAGGAAATTATTCACATAAAGCCATCGGAAATTCCAACTCCTTTGGAAGAATTAAAAAGCAGAATAGTTAATCGGCTGAAGCCAGCCCTGGAAAAAGAGGGTAATCTCAATATAGAAGAATTCGAATGGGACACCCCTGATACCAATGATAAAATAACAAACGAAAAATGCAGGTTGGTTCTGGGAAACGAAAGGCTGTTTACAGATTTTATAGCTAGAGTTCAAGGCAGGCAGCTGGCGGAAGGTGAACTCACATCTCTGCGGGGAAGTATGCATTGCGATGAGCAAACCATTACGGTACTGATGCAGAAGGCGGTATTAACCAATCACCATGTATGGGTGCCGGCGATAAGGAGAATTAAAGGGTACTGGGTATGTCAACGCTGCGGAAGTATACATTGTCAGGAGTGGACTTCTATTTACGGCTATGCCGCCACCTGTCAAGAGTGTAAAAGCATTGGTCCGCTTAACTCTCTTCAAGTGCTCTTTCGCTGTCAGCCCCTACAAAACCAAAATCCCCAAAAAGTTAAACACCATACATATCCGTTTGATTTTAGCCCGTCACAAAAAAGAGCGGCGGAGCAATTACTTGAGCTTAGCCAAAAAGACGGAGTACATGAAATACTTGTTTGGGCCGCTTGCGGCGCTGGAAAAACAGAGGTTAGTTTTCCTGCAATTCGCAAGTATCTCAGCGAAGGGAAAAGAGTATTATTTGCCGCTCCCAGACAAGATGTGGTTCATGATGTCCAGCTGAGGCTGCAAAGGAGCTTTCCGGATCATATGGTAAAAATACTCAGCGGGGCAGCAGCTCCGGACTGGGAAGATTCCTTACTTATCGTGGCAACAACACACCAGCTCTTACGGTTCTATCGAGCTTTCAGTCTGGTTGTTTTCGATGAAATGGATGCGTATCCCTATGCCGGGAACAAGATATTGGAATTCGGTTTAAAGCAGGCTATAAGAGAGGATGGGAGACTGATCTATTTAACGGCAACTCCATCGGAGGAACTATTAAAAAAATTTGGGCAAGAGGACTTCCCGGTAATTCGGTTGCCCCTGAGATATCATGGAAGACCGGTTCCAATTCCGGAATGGATAGAGGTGAACTTTCCGGATAAGA
Source organism: Peptococcaceae bacterium (assembly GCA_012517475.1). Taxonomy (GTDB): domain Bacteria; phylum Bacillota; class Desulfitobacteriia; order Desulfitobacteriales; family Syntrophobotulaceae; genus Dichloromethanomonas. Next base: position 25,069 of record JAAYUV010000013.1, read on the forward strand.
ATCTCAAAAACTTAGAGCTTAGCGATAAACCATATTTTATTACCCTGAGCAAAGTCTTGCGGGAATTGGCCCAAGACGGCCCGTTGCTGGTCTTTGTACCAACCATTTCACTGGTTCCTATCTGGACAGAAATTCTAAAGAAAGTCTTCAGCAACAAAAGGGTAGAAGGTAGTTGGAGCTCAGACCCTCACAGAAGGACAAAAGTAAGCAGTTTTTTGAAAGGAAGCTGTGATGTGTTTATCTGCACTTCAATATTGGAACGAGGGATTACTGTGAATAAGGTGCAGGTGGCTGTTCTCTTTGCCCATCATGAGCAATATGATATAAGATCTTTGGTTCAGATGGCAGGCCGGACAGGGAGAACTTCAGAAAATCCGACAGGAAGAGCGGTTTTCTTTGCGCCAAGGAAAACCAGAGAGATGATAAGAGCAATAGACTGGATCAGAGAGCAGAATTCCATCGCGAAAGGGGGATCCTTCCATGAAGAGTGAAGTAGTCCCTATGATCAAAAAACTGGGGTCTTTACTCTGGTATGATCAAGAGGAAAGCTGTTTGCTTTGTTCGGCAAAGTCAGTGGAGCCTATATGTTCGGGCTGCAGGGAGGAGTACTTTCAGCCTCGAAGCAGCCGGTGTCCTTCATGTGGAAAGCTTATCGGAAATTTGTCCGAAAGGTGTAAGGATTGTTCATCCGGAATAGGCCCCAAAACGCTGGACAAGGTTGTCTCGTTAGGCTATTACGGAGGAGCATGGCGGGATTTGATATGTAACGTAAAATATAAGGGGCAGCCCTATCTGCTCTTGCGCTTATCGGATTATATGATCTCCTGTACGGTGAATAATCTCCCGCCCCCCGATGCGGTTGTACCTATCCCCATGCATCCCAATAAACTTGCGGAAAGAGGGTTTAATCAAACAGAAGTATTAGCGTCAATTCTATCCGGGAAACTGGGAATACAGTTACGTCATTACCTTATCAGAACCAAAGATACCGCCCCTCAAACTTCTTTAGGAAGAAACGAACGGATTCAAAATCTTCGGGGGGTATTTCAGGTTAAGGAAGGGGTAAAGCTTAAAGACAAAATTATTTGGCTGGTGGATGATGTCATTACAACAGGAGCAACTCTGGGGGAAAGTGCAAAAATACTAAAGGAAAATGGCGTAAAAGAAATTTACGCTTTCTGTCTTGGAGCAGGAAAAGAGGAATAATGACCAAGGAAATAATATAATCAAGATTTTTGGCGGAAAGAATAATAAATCCGCGAAAAGTAGTAGGACCATGGAACCAATTCCGGTTGGGATAAGCGACAGAAAAATTTCTGCCCACAAATTTATCCACATCCAAAGGGGGAAAATCAACCCCAAAAATGAAAGTTATCAACAATATCCACAGGGTGCTGTGTATAACTTTGGAGGTATTTGAAACCAACAAAATCCCCGAATATATTTTGAAATCAAAAATGGCTGCCCAGTATTGTAGAAAATATGAAGGAGATGTATAATTATTCATCAGAAAGAAGGTTGTCCAACCACAAAAAAGGGTAATGAAAGGAAGGGGAAAAATGAAGAAAGGTCTTCGTATCGCTTTAATTGTGATGCTCGTCGTCAGCCTGGTCGCTGTAGCAGGCTGCGGAAGCAGTACTCCGGCTCCCACCCCGGCTCCAACACCAGCTCCTGCGGAAGTAAAGGTACTTAAAGTTGGATCGGATGTCGCTTATGCACCTTTTGAGTTTTTTGACGAAAAACAAAAGGCAACAGGTTTTGATATTGATCTGATTAATGCAATCGCGGAAGATTTAGGGTATAAGACTCAAATCGAAACTTCTGCCTTTGACGGCTTGATCCCGTCCCTCCAGGCAGGAAAATATGATTGCGTCATTTCCGCAATGACAATTACCCCCGAACGTGCAAAAAGTGTTAAATTCAGTGACCCTTACTTTAAAGCAGTTCAATATATTGCTTTCAAAAAGGGCGGAAAATACCAAAAAATTGCTGACCTCAAAGGTAAAAAAGTCGGTGTTCAGCTGAACACAACAGGCCAATTTGCTGTTGAAGATAAAGGGATTACTACAAAGAAATTTGATACTACTCCCGATGCTTTGAATGCGCTCCTTATTGGCGGAGTCGATGTCGTTGTAGCTGACAACCAGCCGGTACTTAGCTTCATTGAAGCCAATAAAGCAGGTAATATTGAATGTGTTACAGCAGACACTGCAGACGAATTCTACGGAATCGCATTTAAAATTGATAACACCCAATTAGCAGATAAAGTAAATGCTACTCTTAAGAAATTCAAAGAAAACGGCAAATATGCCGAAATCTACAAGAAATGGTTTAAGGGAGAAATTCCTAAATTCTAAGATAAATCTTTACTTGTAAATACTTTTTGTTCATATACCAGGAAGGCTGTCTATTATATCGGACAGCCTTTTATTTATGCAAAATCCTAAAAATGCAATTTAAACCAATAAATATCATTATTTGTCAAAGAGATCAGGTTTAACAAGAGGGATTCGACATAAAAATGGTAGATAAAAAAAGATTTGCTCCAATAAACTCTTATGCTATCTTGAACTGGATTGTGAATAACTGTATAATGTCGAAGAAAGTAAATTTATTTCTTTAACATATTAAATATAAATTTTACTATTTTTCCAATAGGGGAGGAGACCTGCGTGAATATAAACTGGGGGCTTGCTCTGGATTCTTTTCCATATTTGATGCAAGGGGCAAAAATAACGCTTCAGTTTACTATCGTTTCAGTATTATTTGGAATGGTTTTGGGACTTATCTTTGCACTGGGCAAGTTAGCACAGAATAAGCTTATTAGATATATATCTTCAGCTTATGTCGATTTTTTTAGAGGAACGCCGCTTTTAGTACAAATCTTTTTGATTTATTTTGGCGTTCCTCAATTATTTTCTTTCACCCTTCCGGACAACTACCAATACATTGCAGGGGCCATTGCCTTAAGTCTAAACTGCGGGGCGTATACTGCAGAGATTTTCCGCTCCGGGATACAGTCAATCGATTATGGACAGACCGAAGCAGCCAGGTCCCTGGGAATGAGTCATTTTCAGGCTATGCGCTACATTATTCTTCCTCAGGCATTTAAAGTTGTTGTTCCCCCCCTTGGAAATGAATTTATTGCTATGCTTAAAGATTCTTCTCTCTTGGCGATTATTGCAATTGAAGAGTTGATGTACACAGGGAAGATTATTACCGGCCGTACATTTCAACCAATGCCAATCTATTTAATGGTTGCATTAATTTATCTGGTTATGACAATGGCATTGTCCATGCTCGTAAACTACACGGAAAAGAGGTTGGGCAAGAGTGATATACGTAAGTAATCTCCATAAGTATTTCGGTGCACTTGAAGTTTTAAAAGGGATAGATATTCATATTAAAGAACGTGAAGTTGTCGTTGTAATTGGGGCGAGCGGTTCAGGTAAAAGTACATTCCTTCGTTGCCTGAATAAACTGGAGGATATTACAAGCGGGGAAATCGTTATAGATGGAATTCCATTAAATTCTGAAGCAAATGTCAATGCCATCCGCAGAGAAGTAGGTATGGTATTTCAAAGATTTAACTTGTTCCCGCATATGACTGCCTTAGAAAATGTTGCCCTGGCCCCGCAAATTGTGCGAAATTTAAGTAAGCAGGAAGCCAATCAAATCGGAATGGAACTGTTGATTAAGGTTGGTTTATCTGACAAAGTGAACGAATACCCAAGGCGTTTGTCAGGTGGTCAACAGCAGAGGGTGGCTATTGCCCGCGCCCTTGCCATGCGGCCAAAAGTAATGTTATTCGACGAGCCGACTTCTGCACTTGACCCGGAAATGGTCGGAGAGGTATTAGCCGTTATGCGTGATCTGGCCAGGGAAGGGATGACTATGGTCGTTGTTACTCATGAGATGGGTTTTGCCAGGGAAGTAGGAGACAGGGTCATATTCATTGATGAAGGAGTTATTGTTGAAGAAGGAAATCCCGTGGAAGTCTTCAGTAATCCTCAAAACCCGAGGACACAGGCTTTCCTCAGTAAAATACTGTAAATTGATACAAAGAAAAATTTTTAGAAAACATCCTTGTTAGGATGTTTTCTTTAATTTGGGCAATAATATACCGTACCCTTAGACAATATGTGGCAGGAATTTTAGAATTTAGGGTGAATACTAAATATAATATCAGGCGAAAGGGGTTGAGATTATGAATATTAACGTTCGAGGCAAACAGATTAAAGTTACGGATGCCCTCAAAGACTACGCTGAAAAAAGGGTAGGAAAGCTCGAAAAGTATTCGGATGATTTTATGGATGTCCAAGTAACACTAACCGTTGAAAAAGAACGTCAGAGAGTTGAAGTTACTGCCCCGCTCAATGGTTTTATTCTTAGAGGTGAGGAAGAGACAGATGATATGTATTCCTCCATCGACCTGGTAGTGGATAAACTTGAAAGACAAATAGAAAAGTACCGTAAGAAAATCGGTAAAAAAAGAGTGAAAGCGCTGAAAGATGAACCGAATTTCATACTTGAAGCGGATGAGGAAATTTTAGATAAGGATAGTATCGTGAAAACCAAGAGGTTTCCTGCTAAATTGATGTCTGTTGAAGAAGCGGTTATGCAGATGAATCTGATCGGACATAGCTTCTATGTTTTTATGAATTCGGACACAGAGCTGATGAGCGTGGTCTACCGGAGAAAACATGGCGGTTATGGACTGTTGGAACCGGAGTTCTAGGGAAAAACCTTTTTGCAAGAGCTATTTGTAATTGCCTCGATATCGAGGCAATTTCTTTTTAATTGAACCATTAGGGCGTGAGTGTTAAAATATAATAATAGGTTATTAATGTTACATTAAGAATTTGGAGATATTATGAATATTATCAGAATCATTAATCAATAAGATACCAATACTGATTGGCGAAAGGTGGACCACAATGAGTTTTCTCAAGAACCTGTTAGATGAAAATGCCAGGGATATCAAAAAATATATGAAGAAAGTAGACCGAATCAATCAGCTCGAACCTCAGATGCAAGGGCTGTCTGATGAAGATTTAAGCGCTAAAACGGTGGAATTCAGGCAAAGGCTGGAGAAAGGGGAAACCCTTGATGATTTATTGCCTGAGGCTTTTGCTGTTGTAAGAGAAGCTGCAAAAAGGGTACTTGGCCAACGACATTACGATGTACAGCTAATTGGCGGAATGGTTCTTCATGACGGGCGGATAGCGGAGATGAAAACAGGAGAAGGAAAAACCCTGGTTGCAACGCTTCCTACGTATCTGAATGCATTAAGCGGTAATGGAGTTCACGTCGTAACGGTAAATGATTATTTGGCTACACGTGACGCGCAATGGATGGGGCAAGTATATCATTTTTTAGGATTGTCGGTTGGCTTGATCGTTCACGGGCTTACTCATGAGCAGCGGAGAGAGAGTTATCTTGCAGACATTACTTATGGTACAAATAATGAATTTGGTTTTGACTACCTCAGAGACAATATGGCTGTCCATCCGGGATCGGTGGTTCAAAGGGAACTGAATTATGCGATTGTGGACGAAGTGGATTCAATCTTAATCGATGAGGCCAGAACCCCGTTGATTATTTCCGGGGAAGCGGATAAACCCACGGAACTATATTACCGGGTAGCTAAGGTCATTCCCCGTTTGAAAGCAGAGGAAGATTATCATGTCAATGAGAAAGACAGAGTTGTAACCCTCACGGAAAAAGGGGTATCCAGGGTTGAAACCATGCTTGGAGTGGACAACCTGTATGATGATTTGCACAATGAGGTTGCCCACCATGTCAACCAGGCATTAAAGGCGCATACCCTTTTTAAGATAGATCGGGACTATGTCGTGAAAGACGGACAAGTAATTATTGTGGATGAATTTACAGGGCGCCTTATGTTTGGGCGAAGATACAGTGAAGGGCTGCATCAGGCCATTGAGGCGAAAGAAAACGTTAAAATCGAGAGAGAATCCCAGACCCTGGCAACGATTACATTCCAGAACTTCTTCCGGATGTACAAGAAGCTTTCCGGTATGACAGGTACGGCACGAACAGAAGAGCAGGAATTTATTAATATTTACCGGTTGGATGTTGTTGAGGTTCCTACCAATTTACCCATGATCAGAAATGATCTTGCCGATATCATTTACAGGACGGAAGAGGGTAAATTCCATGCGGTAGTTGAAGATATCACATCTAAAAATGCCAAAGGCCAGCCTGTTTTAGTCGGTACGATCTCTATTGAGAAATCTGAGAAGCTTAGCGAAATGCTCAAAAAGAAAGGCGTTCCACATCAGGTGCTTAACGCCAAATACCATGAATTAGAGGCTCAAATTGTTTCAAAAGCAGGTCAGCCCGGAATGGTGACAATTGCCACCAACATGGCCGGGAGAGGAACGGATATTGTACTCGGCGAAGGTGTGAAAGAACTGGGCGGCTTGCATATTATTGGTACGGAAAGACATGAATCCCGAAGAATTGATAATCAGTTAAGAGGACGCTCCGGACGTCAGGGAGACCCCGGGTCTTCCCAGTTTTATATTTCTCTGGATGATGACCTCATGAGATTATTCGGAGGAGAAAATCTCGCCGGACTGATGGACAAACTGGGAATGGATGACAGCATCCCGGTGGAATCCAAAATTGTAAGCAAAAGTATTGAGACTGCCCAAAAACGAGTTGAAAACAGAAACTTCGATATCCGTAAACACGTTCTGAACTATGACGATGTGATGAACAAACAGCGTGAAATTATTTATTCACAACGCCGGGCGGTTCTCACAGGGGAAAATCTGAAAGACCAGGTTTTGGAAATGATTGATAAGGTTATCTCTGATACGGTTACCCGGTACAGCGGGAATAGCCCTTATCCCGAGGATTGGGACCTTTTAAGCTTCCTCGAATATGTGGAGAACGTCATTATTCCGGATCATGACTTTACGCCAGAAGAGATTGGGAACATGGCCAAAGAGGAAGTTGAAGAATTTTTGCAGGATAGGGCCAGAGAGTTGTATGAAAGCCGGGAATCCCAATTCGGCTCTGAACTGATGCGGGAGATCGAAAGAGCGGTAGTTCTACAGGTGGTAGATACCCGCTGGAAAGATCATCTGGATGCCATGGACAGTCTCAGGGAAGGGATTGGTTTACGGGCTTACGGTCAGAAAGATCCTCTGATAGAATACCGCAATGAAGCCTTTGAAATGTTCCAGGGAATGATCGAGGCCATTCAGGAGGATGTTGCCACTTACATTATGAGGGTAACACCCAGGATTACGACCCAGGTACCGGAGCAGCCGCAAAACGTCTCCGAAAACCGTTATGAAGAAGAGGAGCAGGTCAAAAGACCGCATCGTTCCGGGGAACAGGTTGGGCGAAATGACCCTTGCCCCTGCGGAAGCGGGAAAAAATATAAAAAATGCTGCGGAGTAAACAGTTAACTCCTCATCCGATTGAAATACGGTTTGATAATGCAAAAGAAAACCGGGTAAAATGATTGTGTAAAGGGAAAAGTTCCTTTATACTTACAAATGGTTTATCAGAAACTTTTTAGAATATGATTTTTAGGAGTGGTTACATGCTGGCTGACTGGAAGAAAGAGATCGAGAATTTAAGGATGCGTTTGGCAGATTTGAGGGTTTCTCTTTGACGTTGCAGGAAGACAACTTAAGATAAACGAATTGGAAGAAAAGATTAATCAAGCTGATTTCTGGGAAGATCCCGGTTCGGCTCAAAAAGTGATGCAGGAGCTGACCCGTCAGAAAGATAAAGTGAATGTGTATGACGAGCTTAGACAGGAAACCGAAGATACGGCTGCACTTTGGGAATTAGCGGTAGAAGAAGATGATGTTTCCCTTGAAGAAGAAATCGAGAAGGCAATCAAAAAGCTTAGAAATCGCTATACTCAATTGGAACTGGAAATCTTGTTAAGCGGTCCCTATGATCGGAACAATGCGATCATCACGTTACATTCCGGAGCAGGCGGGACGGAATCTCAAGACTGGGTCCAGATGCTCTACCGGATGTATGTGCGCTGGGGAGAACGCAGGAAGTATAAGGTTGAAACACTCGATTTGCTGCCCGGGGAAGAAGCCGGTATTAAAAGCGTTACTTTTTCACTGGCCGGGGAAAACGCCTATGGATATGCAAAATGTGAAAAGGGAGTACACAGGTTGGTGCGAATATCCCCATTTGACGCTTCCGGCCGGAGGCATACATCATTTGCTTCGGTAGACGTTATGCCTGAAGTAAACGAGGAGATGGAGATATCAATTGACCCCGAGGAACTTAAGGTAGATACTTACCGGTCAGGCGGAGCCGGCGGCCAGCACGTGAATAAAACGGATTCTGCGGTCAGGATCACGCATATTCCTTCCGGAATAGTTGTACAGTGCCAAAGTGAGCGGTCTCAAATACAAAACAGAGCATACTGTATGCGTATTCTTCAAGCCAAGCTTTTAGAGTTAAAAAGGAAACAACAAGAGGACGAATTATCGGAGATTCGCGGTGAATTAAATGACATTGCCTGGGGGAGTCAAATCAGGTCCTATGTTTTTCACCCCTATAGCATGGTTAAAGATCATAGAACTAACGTCGAGGCAGGGAATGTCAATGCAGTCATGGATGGCGAAATAGACCAGTTTATTTCCGCCTGTTTACAGCATAATGCAGGCCAGGCCAATCAATAAGACCTTACGCTTATACCCCGGCTCTATTGTGGAGCTGGGGTTTCAATAGATCAATTCATTTGAAAGGGGTAACAAAATGACCATTATCGAAGAAATGGCACGCAAGATCCGTATAGATATCATTCAGATGCTGGCGGCTGCCAAATCCGGACATCCGGGCGGCAGTCTTTCCGCAGCTGATATTTTGGCGGTACTCTATTTTAAGGAAATGCGGGTCGACCCGGAAAATCCGCATTGGCCGGATCGCGATCGCTTTGTTCTCAGTAAGGGGCATGCCGCTCCGGTACTCTATGCAGCCCTGGCCGAAAGAGGATTCTTTCCAACGGAAGAATTGCTCCAATTAAGGAAGACCGGACACTTTCTTCAGGGTCACCCGGATATGAAAAAGGTTCCGGGGGTAGATATGTCCACCGGTTCGCTGGGACAAGGGATATCAGCAGCGGCTGGAATGGCATTGGCAGGAAAAATTGATCATAAAGACTTTAGAGTTTTTACTCTGCTGGGAGATGGCGAAATTGCGGAGGGATTAGTCTGGGAAGCCGCAATGGCTGCCGCACATTATAAATTGGATAATCTGGTTGCCATTTTGGACTATAATGGACTTCAAATCGACGGTCGTAATGAAGATGTGATGAATTCTGCCCCGGTGGCTGATAAATGGAGAGCTTTCGGATGGAACGTGATCGAAGTGGATGGGCATGATCTGGAGCAATTAATGAATGCTTTTGAACTAACCAAGAATTTAAGAGGAAAACCTTCCATCATTATTGCCAAAACAATAAAAGGTAAAGGGGTTTCTTTTATGGAAAATCAAGCCGGTTGGCACGGAAATGCTCCAAGTCCTGAACAGGCTGATAGCGCGCTAAGGGAACTGAAAGGCGGTAAGGACCATGAGTGAAAAAATTTTGAACAGCGGGGAAAAAACTGCAACCAGGGACGCCTACGGGAAAGCCTTAGTAAAACTTGGCGGAGAGAATCGGGATATTGTGGTTCTTGACGCAGACTTGTCTAAATCCACCAAGACAGCCGACTTTGCTAAAGTTTTTCCGGAACGTTTCTTTAACATGGGGATTGCCGAACAGAATTTAATCGGGTTTTCAGCGGGTTTAGCGGCGTCAGGTAAAGTGCCTTTCGCCAGTACCTTCGCGGTTTTTGCCACTGGCAGGGCATTTGAACAGATCCGCAATTCTGTAGCTTATCCCAAATTAAATGTCAAAGTGGCCGCAACTCATGCCGGGATCAGTGTCGGCGAGGATGGAGCTTCACACCAAGCCATTGAAGATATCGCTGTCATGAGATCTCTGCCCAATATGACGGTACTTGTGCCAGCAGACGCTCAGGAAACATATCAGGTTATCAAAAAGGCAGCTGAATATCAGGGGCCGGTTTATATCCGGATGGGAAGACTAGCCGTACCTGTCCTCTTTGACGAAACATACAATTTTAAGATTGGTCAGGCAAACATAGTCAGGGATGGGAAAGACGCAACTGTTTTCGCTATTGGGTTAATGGTTCATGAAGCGATAAAAGCTGCGGAGGAGCTTAGCAGTCAGGGTATAGAAATTGCAGTGGTCAATTGTGCTTCCATTAAACCGATTGATCGGGAAATGGTTATCAGGATGGCTAAACAAACCGGTGCAGTGGTTACGGCCGAAGAGCACACAATAATTGGAGGACTCGGAAGTGCTGTAGCGGAGATTTTAAGCGAAAACTATCCGGTGCATATGGCCAGGGTTGGAATAAAAGATGTTTTCGGGGAATCAGGGAAACCCGATGAGCTTTTGGTTAAGTATGGACTAACCTACAGCGAGATTATTAAGGCCGTCAAAGATGTATTGGCCAAAAAACAAAGCTAATTCGACAATTTTCCTTTGATTTTGGATCGGCAATATTTATATCGAGCCAGTTATTTTATATGAAGACCGCTGACTGAAAAAGTTTGATTTAAATTTCTGGAAGGGCCTGGATGCAGGCTCTTTCTCTATTCGGCAGAAAGAAAAAGTGATTATAAAAAAATAACCAAATTTATGCCAAATGTTTAATTTTTCTAGTTTTAATCAACAGGAAATCAAAGTAAAATGTCGAAGTAAGAAATAAAAGCAGTATTAGGCCGTCCGTGGCCGTTGGGAGGACAGAATGATTAAGCTGAGAAATGTATCGAAAATATATCCCAATGGAGCCCGTGCCTTGTCCAATATTTCTCTTGAAATTGCGAAAGGAGAATTTGTTTTTCTGGTTGGACAAAGCGGGGCTGGAAAATCGACACTGATTAAACTGCTGTACCGGGAAGAAATTGCTACCCGGGGACAGGTGTTTATTGATAACATAAATCTTGTCAGGCTTAAACCCCATCAAGTTCCAAAGGTCAGACGCAATATTGGGGTTATCTTTCAGGATTTCAAGTTATTGCCGACAAAGACTGTTTTTGAAAACGTTGCGTTTGCTCAACACGTCATTGGCAAAAACAAACATGAAATTAAAGCAAACACCGAAAACATTTTAGAGTTGGTTGGTCTGGGAAAGAAAAAGGATTCTTTTCCTTCTGAACTTTCCGGCGGCGAGCAGCAAAGAGTTTGTGTCGCAAGAGCACTGGTCAATCATCCCAGTCTTCTGGTGGCCGATGAACCCACAGGGAATCTGGATATTGAAACCGCTTGGGGTATTATGGAACTTTTAAACCAGATTAATAGGCTCGGGACAACAGTGGTCATGGCTACGCATGCATTGCAAATTGTTCAGCAAATGAACAAGAGAGTTGTGCGAGTGGAAGAAGGAAAAATAGCCGAGGATACTTCAGGGGGGGCATACAGATTTGGCTTTTGATTCAGCAAAATATGTTTTGATTCAGGCCTTGTTATCACTAAAAAGAAATATATGGCTTAGCATCGCATCCATTATGACGGTAATGATTTCTTTGACCCTTCTGGGATGTTCCGTCCTATTCCTCGCAAATACCTCTCACATCGCAAAAACGTTCGAATCACAAGTAGAAATCGCGGTATTCCTGAATGAACGCCTGGAATCTGCCCAGATAACCGAATTGCAAAACAAGATCGAAAAGTTGGATGGAGTTTCTGTAGTAACATTAACGACAAAAGACCAGGCTATTTTAGATTTTCAAGAGTCTATGGGGTCCAAATCACTGCTGGAGGATTTGGGGGGCGTTAACCCTTTCCCCAATAAATTCACGATTACGGCAAAGGATGCACGCATGGTAGAAACCATTGCATCACAGGTTACCGGAATGGCCGGAGTTGATAAAGTCCGCTTTGGACAAGGAATGCTGGAAAAGCTGATTGTATTTACAAACTGGCTGCGCTGGATCGGTATTGGTGTAGTGGCAGCATTCAGTTTTGCATCCATTCTTTTAATTACCTTAAATATTAAAACCAACGTCAATTCAAGGGAAAAAGAGATTCACATTATGCGTTTGGTAGGCGCCAGCAACGGCTTTATTCGGTGGCCGTTCTTCCTGGAAGGATTAATGATAGGGTTAATAGGAGCCGTAATGGCGATCATCGTTGTTGGCACTGCTTATACATGGTTGATGCAGTATATTATCAATACGCTGGCTTTTATGCCGGTTGTCGCTGATCAGGGATTCATCATGCTGGTTCTCTTTATTATGCTCTTGTGCGGCATGTCAATGGGGGCCCTGGCAAGCGCATTTTCAGTCAGAAAGTTCCTTCGGGTCTAAAAACTAAAAAGTAAAGAATTAAAGCATTCAAATATTTTTGACGATATAAAACGTGCTGTGTTTTGTTGTATTCATTACCAAGAATTGATCTGATACAGGAGGAAAGAGATGGTAGGGAAATCAAGGGTAAAAACCCTGCTTGTGACAGTTCTGATCGTTTTTATTTTGGTTATGCCGGTGTCGGCGGATGATCTGACGGATGCGCTCCGGAAACAGGAAGAGATATTGCAGCAGCAGAGCAGAGCCGAGAGCTCATTGAAAAACCTGACAACAAAAGCACAACAAATGGAAAAACAAATTAAGCAGCTTACCAACCAAATTACCGCTGCGGAAGTGGACTTGGATAATAAGGAAAAAGCCTATGCCAAGTCGCAAGATGATGTGGTCATCATTCAAAAAGAAGTTGATGCGAAGCAGAAAGAGCTTGAGGCAAGGCAGCAAACTCTGCGGAAGCGAGTTCGTTCGATATACGAAGTAGGTCAGGTTAGCTACCTGGAAGTGGTATTTCAATCTACAAATATATCCGATTTTATTTCCAGGGTAGAATATATGGGAAGTCTGGTCGAGAATGACCAAAATATTTTATCGGATATTCGCACACAGAAAAAGGACCTGGATAATAAAAAATTAGAATTGATAGCCAAAGTGGATGAAGCTCAAAAACTTAAGGACCAGGCAGAGGCGGCCCGTGTATATTTGAATGACAGCAAGTCTAAAAAAGAAGTTGCTTTGGCAGAAAACAAAAAGGACCAGGAAGACCTGATTATCCAAATCGATAAGCTGGAGAAGGATTCTAAAGAGCTGGAGTCCAAAATCCGGGAACTTCAGAAAAATAATCCCGGCGGAGTAAAAGGATCGGTCAGTGTCTGGCCTGCCCCCGGTTATTGGTATATTACCAGTCCGTTCGGTTACCGGGTACATCCCATTACCCGTCAATACAAGCTCCATACCGGTGTAGATATCGGTGCTCCTTATGGAGCCAGAATTATATCCGCGGGAGCAGGAGTGGTGATTTTCTCCGGATGGTACGGAGCTTACGGAAATGCAGTGATTATTGACCATGGCAATGGAATTTCGACTTTGTACGGTCACATGTCTTCCAGAGCCGTTAGTGCTAATCAGACATTGGCGCCGGGGCAAACGATTGGTTATGTTGGGTCAACAGGATGGAGTACCGGACCGCATCTCCATTTTGAAGTCCGTAAAGATGGAGTTCCCACCTCTCCAATGGCGTATTTCTAAGCTGCAAAATGTATATAATACAATAGGACAAACAAGTAAATATGGGGAAGGGGAATACCATTGTCCAACGGGATAAATTGGAAGAGAGCAATAAAGCAGGCCGTAGCAGTCGGCCTGATACTTTTGGCGGGATTATCATTTCTTTTGGGAGGACTGATCCTTACCAATTATGATAACCTGGGGAGATTACTGCGGGTTGTTTACCTTATTGACAGCCAGTATCTTACTGATACCCCTGCGGCCAAACTGATTGACGGAGCGATCGAAGGTATGGTTGGCTCCCTCGATCAATATTCTTCTTTCCAGGATGCCGAAGAAAATAAAGCGCTGATGGATTCAATCAAAGGCACTTTCGGGGGGATTGGAGTACATATCAGCACAGCTGATCCCACTCAACTGGTCATTATGCGTCCGATCAAAGGTTCTCCGGCTGAGAGAGCGGGATTGGAAGCGGGAGATATTATTTTAAAAATTGATAATACGGATGTATCAACCATCAGTCAGGACAGGGCGATCGCGATCCTCAGGGGAGAACCCGGAACTAAAGTGACTGTGGGAATTTACCGTCCGAAAACGAAACAGGATTTTTCCGTGAGCCTGATTCGTGACAATATCAGCGTACCCACTGTTGAAGGAATGGCGCTTCCGGGTAACAAGGATATTGCATTAATTGACATTTCAAGTTTTTCAGTACAAACCGGGGATGATTTAGAGAAAGTATTCAAGGATCTTAAGATTGAGCAATACAAAGGATTTATTTTAGATCTCCGCTACAATTACGGCGGGGAAGTGAATGCAGCCATAAAAGTGGCCAGTCTGTTAGTTCCCCAGGGAGATATTGTCCATATCGTTGATAAATATGGAAGAACCGACACCAAAAAATCTACTGCAAAATATATCAATAAACCATTTGTTGTCCTAACCAACGAGTATTCGGCTTCATCCGCGGAAATTGTAGCTGGGGCCATTAAAGATTATGGAAGCGGGACTCTGGTTGGAACAAAAACATTTGGCAAGGGTGTTGTGCAAACAGTGTTTCCGCTGGATAATAATACAAGTGTAAGATTAACTACGGATAAGTACCTGACTCCCAAGAAAAATGACATTCATAAAAAGGGTATCGAACCGGATGTGAAAGTTGAACTCAAGGAAGGGGAAAAGGCCACCATTCTTCCTCAAAAACCTGTTTTTGACAGTCAACTCAGTAAGGCGGTAGAAATACTTCTCAAAAAAATCTAGGCTTTTGCGAAAAATTCCAAGCCAATAATCTTAATCCGGCTGCCGGGGGAGAACCCCGGCAGTTTTTTGTGCATACAATATCACACAAAGTATGTTTGCTGGGAGGAATCATAGTGGGAAATACTGCCGGAGTTCGTCACTATTTTCTTGAGGCCTATACCCCTTTCGGCTATATCTCTTTTGTAGCCGGCTTATTAAAAGACATGAAACATACATATTATTTAACGGGCGGACCCGGGACCGGTAAATCCACTATGATTAAGCTGATCGGCATACAGCTTATTGACAGGGGATACGATGTGGATTATGTGCGCTCCACAAAAGAGCCCGATTCGGTTGCTGGACTATTTCTCCCGAAGCACAGAATCTGTTTGCTGGATAAAAATGAATTTATAGAACAGAATTTATCGAGCGAGTATCATAGTCTGGTAGATTTTGACTCGTTTTGCAGAAAAAGCAAAATGGAGCAGCATCAAAACCGTATCCGAGAATTAGACAGCATGCTGAAACAAATTGAGCTGATGATCATAAACCAGCTGTATAAAGATTATCAAGTTGAAATACAGGATGCGGAAAAAGAGTTGTTGGGAAAAGAGCACATCAGTATTGAATCAATTTTTTCAACCAAAGAGGATGAGCCTGATCTTTCGGAAATTACGAAGATCCTGTCCAAGATAAAAAAGAATTACTTATGTTTTCATTTCCTCCACGGATTACAAATAGACGGGTGGCTTAATCTTGCGCCAAAATATATTCGGGAATTTGACCGGATTTGTTTAGAAGGAGAAGACTCATCCAAAATTTTGAGAGATATCCTGCAAGAGGTAAAGTCTCTTGGGCAAGTTGTAGAAATCATTGTGCATCCGTTAAAACCAAATACAACAGTAGGGGTTGTATTTCCGGAAAAAAATCTCGCAGTTTGGAAAGGAAACCCTTGCCGAATAGAAGAGCAAGGGTTCAGAAAAAAGCACAGTTCACAATTATCGGGTATACTTGAAGGGTATAAAAAGGTGAGGATTGAACTAAAAAGTCTTATCAATGATGCCTTAAACTTCCGCGGGCTTGATGAATTGCGCAATGAATTACTGAGCAGCATTCTAATGGATTTAAGGCAGGAATAATATTCCCGGTTGGATTTCATTGCTAAGATATCCCAGCATGATATTTACAAAGTATAATGTTATAATTAAAATAATTAAAACAAGCAGTGAAGTAATTTGATCAGGCGAATGCGAAACAGAATTCGTTCGTTTTTTTATTTGGTTTACGGGAAGGGGAATATAATATGGAATTTCGGCTGCGGGCGCCCTATCATCTTTCAGGAGATCAACCTCAGGCCGTGGACAAGCTGGCAAAAGGGATCCTGGACGGGAAAAAGCACCAGGTTCTTTTAGGGGTTACAGGTTCAGGAAAGACTTTTACCATGGCCAGTATCATCCAACGGGTTCAGAAACCAACTCTTATACTCGCCCATAACAAGACGCTTGCCGGACAGCTCTACTGTGAGTTTAAAGAGTTCTTTCCGGATAATGCGGTTGAATACTTCGTAAGCTATTATGATTATTACCAACCCGAAGCCTACGTTCCCTCAAATGATTTATACATTGAGAAAGATGCTTCTATCAACGAGGAAATTGAAAAGCTTAGACACTCCGCAACGGCAGCCCTTTTTGAGCGTAAAGACGTCATTGTGGTGGCGAGCGTTTCTTGTATTTACGGTATGGGTTCTCCGGATGAATATCGTGACATGGTCTTGTCTCTCAGACAGGGTCAGGAGATTGAACGAAACCACATGCTTAGAAAACTTGTAGAGATCCAATATGATCGAAACGATATTGCCTTTGTTCGAGGAACTTTCCGGGTTAGGGGAGATGTCGTTGAGATATGTCCGGCATCCTCCAGCGAAAAGGCCATTAGAGTTGAGATGTTTGGAGATGAAATTGAGCATATTTTTGAAGTAAATATTCTAACGGGAGAGATCTTGGGGGAAAGAAAACACGTCTCCATATTTCCAAATTCCCACTATGTAACTGAAAGAGAAAAGCTGATGGCAGCAACGGAAAACATAGAACGTGAACTCGAAGAGAGATTATCGTGTTTCCGTTCCATGGAGAAGCTTCTGGAAGTACAGCGCTTGGAACAAAGAACACGCTATGATATAGAAATGCTGAGGGAAATGGGTTTTTGCAACGGTATTGAGAACTATTCAAGGCATCTGACTTTCAGAGCACCGGGCGAGACTCCCTATACCTTGCTGCACTTTTTTCCTAAGGACTTCTTATTATTTGTTGATGAATCACATCAGACCCTTCCTCAAGTCAGGGGAATGTATGAAGGGGACCGTTCGCGCAAGGCAACATTGGTTGAGCATGGATTCAGACTGCCATCAGCAATGGATAACCGTCCCCTCCGTTTTACGGAATTTGAACTCTTAACTTCTCAGAAGGTATATGTCAGTGCAACACCAGGCCCTTATGAGAAGGAGCATTGTCCGGAAGTTGTTGAACAAATCATCAGGCCTACAGGTTTAATCGATCCCGAAATTATTCTCAAACCGACTAAAGGGCAGATTGATGACCTAATAGGGGAAATCAACGAGCGGATTGCCCGGGATGAAAGGATTCTTGTAACAACACTTACCAAAAGAATGGCCGAGGATCTGACAGATTATCTGAAACAACTCAATATGAAGGTCCGTTACCTTCATTCAGATATATCCACGCTGGAAAGGATGGAAATCCTGAGGGAGCTTCGTCTTGGGGAAATTGATGTCATTGTCGGCATTAACCTGCTCAGAGAAGGGCTGGACTTACCTGAAGTCTCCCTGGTGGCTATCCTGGATGCGGATAAGGAAGGCTTTTTACGGTCCGACCGTTCTTTGATCCAGACCATTGGCAGAGCAGCACGCAATGTGAATGGCCGGGTAATTATGTACGCGGATCATGTAACCGGATCAATGAAAATTGCGATTGACGAAACCAACCGCAGGCGGACCATCCAGATGGAATACAACCGTAAGCATGGGATAACGCCCCAAACCATCCGCAAGCAGATATATGAAGTGCCCGAAGCCACGAAAGTAGCGGAAAAGGGGCAGGCTTATGGAAGTAAGAACGGGGGATTAACACCGGACGAGAGGGAAACCCTGATTCGAACTCTGGAAGAAGAAATGTTAAAAGCTGCAAGAGAGCTTGACTTTGAGAGAGCGGCTGACCTAAGAGACACAATCATAGAACTAAAAGGGAATAAGGCGATGAAAAACAAATCAATGGAGACCAGAAAGACAAAAGGGCGGAATTCAGGCGGGGGTTACAACCGGAACAGAATGAGCCAAAGAAGATAGAAGTTGCCCAAGAACAAAAGGCTTTATTCGAACGTATGTTTGTGATATGATATATATCGCAGATAATATAGATATCTGCTGCTGAAGAAAACCGGAGGTTAAAATGACACAGGAATTTATCAAAGTACGAGGTGCCAGGGTTCATAACTTGAAGAATATTGATATCGACATTCCGAGGGACAAGCTGGTTGTCATAACAGGACTTTCCGGTTCCGGAAAATCATCTTTAGCTTTTGATACGATTTATGCGGAAGGGCAGCGGCGTTATGTGGAATCTTTATCGGCTTATGCCCGCCAGTTTTTAGGCCAGATGGATAAACCCGATGTGGACTATATAGAGGGACTTTCGCCTGCAATCTCGATCGATCAAAAGACTACGAGCCGCAATCCCCGATCCACAGTCGGGACGGTTACGGAGATCTATGATTATCTTAGACTTCTTTATGCCAGAATTGGGCACCCCCACTGTCCAAAGTGCGGGAAAGAGATCAGCCGGCAGACAGTACAGCAGATGGTTGATCAGCTTCTGTCCTACCCCGAAAAAACACGGGTACAGATTCTTGCCCCTCTGGTCAAGGGAAAAAAAGGCGAGCATACCAAAACTTTGGATATGGCCCGCAATAATGGATATGTTCGGGTTAGGATAGACGGGGAGGCCCGAGATCTCAGTGAAGAGATCACCCTGGAAAAAAACAAAAAACATACCATTGAAGTGGTTGTTGACAGGATATCTCTTAAACCGAATATTGCCCCCAGACTTGCTGATTCCCTGGAAACTGCTTTGAAGCTGGGGGAAGGCACGGTATTGGCGGATGTAATGGAACATGAGGAAGTTCTTTTCAGTGAGAATTTCGCATGTCCTGATTGCGGGATTGCCATTGAAGAGCTTTCACCCAGGCTTTTTTCATTCAACAGTCCATTCGGGGCATGTCCGGCCTGTACAGGTCTTGGGGCAAATCTGGAAGCGGATATCGACCTGATTATTCCGGACCGCAGTAAATCTATCAATGAAGGAGCTATCGTTCCCTGGGCAAAATCAAGTTCATCCTATTATCCGGCTCTTCTCCAGGGGCTTTCTGAAAAATTGGAATTCAGTCTGGATAAACCGGTACGGGATTTAACCGAGGAACAATGGCAAGCGCTCATTTACGGCTCAGATATCCCCATTAAGTTTAATTATTATAATGTTTTTGATGAATATAAAACCTGGAAAGCTCCTTTTGAGGGGTTGCTTCCCTATTTTAACAGAAGATACAAAGAATCTACTTCTGATTATGTGCGGAGTGAGATCGAATGCTATATGACCGAGAAGCCATGCCCGGCTTGCGAAGGAAAGAGGCTAAAACCGGAAGCCTTAGCGGTAAGAGTGGGGGATATCTCCATCTACGAACTGACAAAGCTAACCGTCTCGGATTGTTTGGATTTTTTGAGTCATTTGCATCTTAGTGAAAAAGAGCAAACCATTGCCCGTCAGGTTTTGAAGGAAATCAAAGAGCGGTTAGGATTTCTGGTCAATGTAGGGTTGGATTATCTTACCCTGAACAGGGCAGCAGGAACATTATCGGGAGGAGAGGCACAAAGGATCCGGTTGGCTACCCAGATAGGATCCAGTCTAACCGGGGTTCTCTATGTTCTGGATGAACCCAGTATCGGTTTGCATCAGCGCGACAATGAAAAGTTGCTGAATACATTAAAGAACCTGCGCGATCTTGGAAATACCCTGATTGTGGTGGAACATGATGAAGATACCATGCTGGCTGCCGATCATATCATTGATATAGGACCAGGAGCAGGGGCCCACGGGGGAATGATTGTCGCCCAAGGCGGCATGGAGGATATTATGGCCTGTGAGAATTCGATTACGGGCCAATATCAAAGCGGGAAAAGAAGAATTGCTGTTCCGGAAAAACGGAACCCGCCTAATGGGAAATGGCTGGAAGTGATTGGTGCAGCTCAAAATAATCTCAAAGATCTTTGTGTGAAAATTCCATTGGGAGTTTTAACCTGTGTGACAGGAGTATCCGGGTCCGGCAAAAGCACACTGGTCAATGAGGTTCTATATAAGGGACTTCAGGCTGAACTAAGGATCAGCAGCAAAGTGAAACCGGGATTATATCGGGAGATCAAAGGCTTGGAACATATTGATAAGGTGATCGATATTGACCAGTCACCGATTGGAAGAACCCCAAGATCTAACCCGGCAACCTATACCGGAGTTTTTGATTTCATCCGGGATTTGTTTTCGCAGACTTCTGAAGCCAAAGTCAGAGGGTACAAACCGGGAAGATTCAGTTTTAATGTCAAGGGCGGGCGATGTGAAGCCTGCCGCGGGGATGGGATTATTAAAATTGAAATGCATTTCCTGCCGGATGTTTACGTTCCCTGCGAAGTGTGCCGCGGACAGCGCTACAACCGGGAAACCCTGGAAGTAAGTTTTAAAGGGAAAAATATAGCCCAGGTACTCGACATGACGGTGGATGAAGCAGTGGACTTCTTCTCTGCAGTGCCCAGGATTGCCCGGAAGCTGCAAACCTTGCAGGATGTGGGCTTAGGATATATCAGACTTGGACAACCTGCCACCACATTGTCCGGCGGGGAAGCCCAGCGGATAAAATTAGCATCCGAGCTCTGCCGCCGGAGTACAGGCAAGACACTTTATATATTGGATGAACCTACTACCGGACTGCATATCGCAGATGTCGATAAACTCCTTGTCGTTCTCCATCGTCTGGTCGAGGCCGGAGATTCGGTTCTGGTGATCGAACATAATTTGGATGTAATCAAGACTGCCGACTACATTATCGATTTGGGACCGGAAGGC
This sequence comes from Peptococcaceae bacterium, assembly GCA_012517475.1. Classification (GTDB taxonomy): domain Bacteria; phylum Bacillota; class Desulfitobacteriia; order Desulfitobacteriales; family Syntrophobotulaceae; genus Dichloromethanomonas. The sequence goes on from JAAYUV010000013.1 coordinate 46,104, forward strand.
GGGAGCAGAGGGGGAGAAGTTATCGCCCAAGGGACTCCGGAAGAGGTAGTAAATAATTCTGCTTCATATACCGGTCAGTTTCTAAGAAAATATTTGAGATAGAGGTTGCTGCCATTGTGTATCTGAGCGGTGGAAAAGTGTAATCAAGGGGTAGACAATCCGGCCGTGATGGGGTATATTATATGGGTAACAATTTGTATAGGGTAAAAAGAAGTTGCTGAACAAAAGTTTGTAGGGGGAGAGACTTAATGAGACAGAAAGTTACCATTCATACGCTGCAGGGAAAGATCCATTCGGGTGAAAAAATTACCATGCTTACAGGTTATGATTACCCTATGGCTCTTTTGGAAGAAAAAGCAGGTATTGATATAATTCTTTGCGGAGATTCCATGGCAATGACGGTGTTCGGACATGAGTCCACCTTAAATATGCAGATGGATACCATGGTTACCCATTCCAAAGCAGTCAGAAAAGGAGCTCCTTCAGCTTTTCTCGTAGGGGATATGCCCTACATGTCCTATCAGATCAGTAAGGAAGAGGCGATCCGCAACGGCGGACGCTTTATGGCTGAAGCAGGCTGTGACGCGGTGAAACTCGAAGGCGGCCAGAACATGGCCAAGACGATCGAAGCGATGGTAAATGCCACAATCCCTGTAATGGGTCATTTGGGACTTACCCCGCAGTCAATTGCGCAACTGGGAGGCTTTAAATCCCAGGGAAGAGATTGTTCGGGCGCATTGAAGATTATTGAAGATGCCAGAATTTTAGAAGAATCGGGTATTAGTTTATTACTTCTGGAAGCTGTTCCTCCCGAAGTTGCCGGAATTATTACCGAAAGGGCAAAAATACCCGTGATTGGAATCGGGGCGGGACCGCATGTCCATGGGCAGCTCCTGATTGTTCATGATGCATTAGGCTTTTTTGACGCCTTTGTACCTAAATTCGTGAAGAAATATTTGGACTTGAATTCCGTCATTCTGGAGGCACTGGGGAATTATAAAAGTGAAGTGCTGGAAGGGCAATTCCCGGAAGAGGAGCACTGTTATAAACTAAAAGACGGCGAATGGGAAAAGATTCAGAAGCAGTTAGGTCTGTAAAAAGGAAAGGGAAGCGTATATCGTGAGGATATGCGCTTTTTCTAGAAATAAATATAAAACGACTTTAATCTTATTGATTTGAATTTGTTGTTTCTAAACGACTGGTTTTTTGCATGCCTTAATAAGCCATCACAAGGTAGGGCTGCATAATGTATTGACGCTTTCGGCAGATCGTGAAGGCCACTAGCCTTCACGCCTCCATGGCGAGCCGCTCAATGCCATCCATGGCATCGCGGCACTAGGCCATCCTTGGCCTTCGAAACAGCCGCACTCCGCATCCTTGCTCCGTTGACGCTGTCAATACATTACGCAGCCCTAGTTTCTGGTTTTAGTTCAGGTGTTTCTTTTCCTTATATCAGGCCGTTTTTAATGGATGAAGCAGTTTGCGTATGCGTCCATTTTGTATCTTGGTGTGTAGTTTGTTAACGTTATATCCCAAACATAATAAAATAAATTCATTCTTGACGCTGTTTTTTCCGCGTGTCAAGAACCGATTAAAGCAGTAATCATTCTTTAGAACTCCAAAGGCACCTTCCGAGCGGCTTACTCTTAACAGAATTCCTTCTTCCGATATGATATTTTCATACGGTACCTGACGTTTTTCTATGAACTTCTTGGATACCTCCATTCTCCGGTTGCCTTTTTCTTTGGTGTATCTAGCTTTATATGGCCAATCCCCGCAATCTTCACATTATTTCAGCCCTAAAGCCGGTAGATGATTTTCCATTCTTTTTAAAATCGACAGCTTGCTGATCTGGCAGAGATCCTGGATGAGATTAAGGACAAAAAGCTGGAAAACAGAAAAGCCGTCAGTAAGGACCTTGTAAAGAATGGTCAGCTCACTCAGGAACAAGCCGATACCATGATTAAAAACATGGAAACAAACATTGCGAATTGCACTGGTATTGGTATGAACGGATATGCCTGCAGTAGGCAAGGCCAAGGCGCCGGAGGCATATTCGGCAGAGGTCGCGGAGGAATGGCCGCTGGCGACTACTGGGTGTTCCAGGAGTGGGGAATACTGCCCAACGGACATCCAACTAACAAACGAAAAAAGACAGAGGGCTCAGTAAAAGAAAACTGCCTCGGGCTTAAGCTTGGGGCAGTTTTTTATCTTCGGATAAAGGTTGACAGGAATTGCCGAAAAAAAGAGAACGATTTATACTTAATCATTGTAATATTTTGATTGGTAGAATGTCTTAATAAGTGAAACAAAAAATATTGCTGTTTAAATCAAAGTGAATGAACTGTGTTATCATAGGCCTACGAGAAAGGAGGTTAAAATGCAAATCGATTCTGTTATTAACCTGGGAGATGATATTGTCCTAGACATTCATATGGAACAACTCATTAAAGATAATCAATATATACCCCTCTCACGAATTCAGTTTAAGTTACTTTATTATGCATAGTCCGGTCAATTCCGGCAGTGAAACTGCCGCAAAACCGACAGGCTAATCCGGAGTGATTCAGTCACCTCAGTGCTGACATGAATATAGCAAAATTATCCGTGCGTGTCATCACCTTCTTTCATTGCTTTTTGC
>JAAYUV010000036.1 GCA_012517475.1 Peptococcaceae bacterium
ACGGCTTTAAAATCCCTTCTTCATCGTAATAGCGTAATGCTTTAATTGTAAGATGGGTAATTTTCGAGAATTCACTGATTTTATACACGGCCTCACCTCCTCAAAAAGAGTATAAACCCTCCATCGCGGGGGAAAGTCAATTATTGCTGAAGCAAATATTAATGGAAAATTTAAAGGGCCCAATTGGGAAGTTGAGGTAAGCGAAGAGAATTTAGTTACAATGAGTGTCATTAAGCTTCATTCTACTAAGGTTTTATTCCGTGCGGATAAAGAAGTGATTGAACAAATCATTCACGCATTTAACTTAAAATTTTTACGGGCAGGCGGATAAAAACCACCACTTTAAGAATTCAAAAGAGATTTTTATCAGTTCTCCAATCGCGCCTTCATCGCATTGATTAAAAAATCATTCACCTTTTTTTATACGCCGCATGCACTTCCGGATCAACCGGAGCGAACTCTGTCATCTCATACGCCAGTTCCTTGAATGTTTTTTCCAGGCTCTCGTATAAGAAAGCGACTTTATTGGCGGCCGCCCTGTTATACGCGGCGGTAAGATTATTGCTCATTTTTTGAATGGCCTCGGAAGCTGTGTTTTTTTTGATCTTGTTCAAATCCGACTTCTTTTTCTCGACCTCTTGCTCGAGTGCCCGTTTGGACTCCCGTAAACCGTTCGCCTCCGTTTTCAGGTTGTCGCGCTCTTCGGTCAGCCGGGTTATTTGGCCGCTTTGCTCATCCAGGGCTTTCCGGAGGTCCGCTTTTTCCTGAAGGGCCTGGTCCCGGTCCTGAAATGCCTGTTCCCGCTCCTCAAGCGCTTGCTTCCGCTCCTTCACCGCCTTCTGCAGTTCACGGGTACTCATGCTCCCGACATCCATCTCCGCGATAAACTCAGCCCGCTCTTCCTCCGGGACCCCTAAGAGGATGAACGCCTGCGTATAGCTCAAATTCGGTATTTCCGGCGATTGGGCGCCGGCGTTGAGCGAGACGGGCTGCTTGGAGCCGTACGCTTCGTAGATGCGCATCAGGTTTTCGGCCGTTTTCTGGGAGTAACTGCCCTCGTCTTCCAGCCACTTGCCCCATTCCCCATATTCGAGCAGGGCCTTGGCCTCTGTCAGCCGCCGGCCGATCTCGATGGTGTTGGCAAGAAGGATTTTCCCGGTCTGGTATTTAATCGCGTTAATTTCAGCCGCAATCATAAGCGGCGTGCGTAATGTTATCATTTCATTCGCCATATCCGCAATTCCCTTTCTTTTACTCACAGGATATGTGGTCAGGCTTAGGGGTGTGACAACCTCCTCTAAACGGCTTGTCCCAGAATCGAAAGCGCTTTCGATTCCGGGACAAGCCTGGAGATTTGCTTGGTTCGTACAATTCTATAAGGCAAGGAAGGGTCGGGTAACCGCCGGACAAGCACAATCATAAACTATATGGACAAGCCGGAATAGAAGCGGCCTGTCAATACAAAAGAAAGGGTGTGCGGATGATGGCGGTAGTTGGGATGCCTTTGAATTCGACGCTGGTTGTGGTATACCAGACCGGGGTCACCACCGCCGGCGGCCCGATACTCAGGCAGAAAAGCCTGAGTGATGTGAGATCCGACGCCGCGGAACAGGCTGTTTATGATGCGGCGCAGGCGTTATTCGGTCTGACGCAGCATCCGGTGATCGACGTGCTCTACAGGAAAAACTTTGAGCTGGTCGATGAATAACCGACCGGAAAATCCGGGGCAAAGGAGGTGAGCTCATGGCCGTCTCAACAAACAGAGTGGCCAGGTTGACTTTCGCGACCGCCGGCGGCAAAACGTTTGCGATTACGATCCCCAATCCGAAGGAAGACCTGCAGCAGGCTGAGGTCGTGGCCGCTATGAACGAGATTATTGCCAGTGGTATATTTCTTCCGTCCAGCGGCGCGCTGACCGGAATACGGGACATCAAGGTCATTGATACAACAACCGATGACCTTTTCGACCCGCCGCAGGCTTAACCTGAAGCTTTTAAGACAGCGTTAACGCAACCTCCGGTTGAACCGGGGTTCAGACTGCCGGCAAAGCCCTATTTGCCGGCAGTCTGACGCTGCGTATTCCTCATCGCTTGGTTCACGAAAAAGATAAATTGCGGACGCTGCCCTGCGCATGTTCCGGGCAAACTGCCGCTCCATGATTTTTTTACTTCGGTTAAATTCATAATCCGAAATATCTCTTATTATTTATCTCCGTAGTGCGTGCGACAGCCTGCTATATTGATTATTCCGTCAGCTATGCGGTATACAAGCCGGTTCGACTCATCGATACGTCGAGACCACCACCCGGCTAAATCACCCCGCAGTTGTTCCGGCTTGCCGATCCCATCATAACCGTTGCGCTCAATATCTTTTAAAAGCCGGTTGATTCTTTTCAGCGTCTTTTTATCTTGGACTTGCCAGTATAAATAATCTTCCCAGGCTCTGTCAGTCCATAATTTTTCCATAGCTTAATCCTCAATTAAATCATGAGCGGTCAGCTTACCCTCGTTGGCGTCCTGAATGGATTGCCGCAGTATTTTCATATTAGCTGGGTTATAAAAACCGTCCGTGTTCAACGTGATATCAAAGGGTATCCCGCCTTGGCGCAGGGATTGCCGCACAAAAATGTTAAACGCCGTTGTCATATTCAGGCCCAATTCACTAAAAAACGCTTCGGCCTGTTCTTTTAGCTCTTTATCAATACGGATATTCAAGTTTGTTGTTTCAGCCATTATACAAACCTCCTTTTGTTGGTATTATGAATATTTTACTTTATTTTATGGGCAAAGTCTATTTTTTGCGCGTAAAATTGTTGGCAAATTATATTATATATGTTATGAACTGCTTACCTCTGAACCTTATGTAAATATACTAAGCTGCTCCGGTCCTGTTCTTTTAAGCGGATAGAATAAGCCAACGATAGAAAAGACTCCGAATTTGTCCTTTGACTTAATTGTTCCCAATATAAACATCACTTTTGTTCCCCACCCGTATAGCGGGTGGTTTATTGTTTCGCACACTTCGTGTACGAAACAGGCTAAAGCCTATAAATAAAAAAAGTGCAGTCCGCACTTTTTTTGAAACTATAGTTTTTCATCAACTACCCACGTTATGAAATGATCAATCAGTTCAAGTTTTTTCTCATCGCACAACTTGATTTTTTGATATTTGAGAAAGCAGGCTGTCATTCGTGTGTCTGACAATACCCAGCAGGAAGTAATCCGGCGTGATGTCCAGGGCCTCACATATTTTAATCAATGTTTCGATGCTGGGAATAGAATGATTGTTTTCTATATTGGAAATGTGGTTGTTGCTGAGTCCCGTGGCTTCTGCGACGTCATCCTGGGTCAGGTTCACTTTTCTTTACATAATCAGATTCAATTTTTTTATTGCTGACTGTTTTGGAGATCCACATCGGTATATTTTCCATTTTCAGTTGCAGGGACTTTCGACAAACCGGGCAAATCCTCCATATCCGCACCGGTCGGATATGCAAGGTGCTGTTATGCAAAAATTAGATTGCACAGTCTTTGATCTTGAAAAAGTAAAAAAACGCACCTAAAAAACTACTTAAATAAAAGGTCTCGGGCACGTTTTGGGCACATTCACGGCGGTCTTTTTGGGCATATAAAAAATAAAAAGGCCCGAAAGCCTTATGTATTCTGGTGCCGAAGGCCGGGGTCGAACCGGCACGAAGTTTCCCCCATCGGTTTTTGAGACCGACGCGTCTGCCAATTCCGCCACTTCGGCAACTGCTTTAATATACTATCATTTATAAGTTACTGAGTCAAGTAGAGAATATATGGATCTAGATGTATATCAAAAATTTTAATAACCGTTGTAATCACATATCTCATATCTCATATATATCCCATACAAAATGTTTTGTCTAAAATCTTAAAGCATATGTTTTTTCTTTAACCACCGATAATATGGGTTAAGATTTCATGTGCTTCTTCCGCTTCTGATTCCGGGACAAGAATTTCCATGGAATGGGTGTTTACCTGTGGATTGGAACCCACTGCCCGAAGCTGAACCAAAATTCCTTCTTCCGCAAGAGCTTGTTGATACTTTTCGGCCATACTTTTGGTCGGTGCGATATAGATCACGGTCCACATAACATTACCTCCAGCCAATAGTCCATATAATTCATCAGATGTTTATATTATACTTCTGCATTAAGGCTTTTTCTACATGGGGAGGAACAAATTCTGTGACACTTCCCTGTAAACTTGCTGCCCATTTTATTGCACTGGAACTGATAAACGAATAATCACTCTTTGTCATTAAAAAAACCGTATCAATATTCGGCTCCAGTTTTTTATTCATCAAAGCCAGCTGAAATTCATATTCAAAATCGGTCATGGCCCTTAACCCTCTGATCAAGGCGACTGCACCGCACTGACGGGCAAAATCTACCGTCAAACCGCTGAAGGAACTGACTACTACGTTTTTAATGTCTTTAATCTCTTCTCTTAATAATTCCTGTCTTTCTTCTAGGGAAAATAAGGTTTGCTTATTACTTTCTGAAGCTACGGCGATAATTACCCGGTCAAATAAAGCTGCCGCCCTATGTAAAATATCCAAATGACCGTTTGTTACCGGATCAAAAGTTCCGGGATACACTGCTGTTCGCACTTTTTTATTCTCCTCTGGTTCATGATTTTAGATAACTTTTGCCTGAAAAGCATTTTATCTAAATGGAAGTTCGCTTCAAAAAGGCATTATCCTGCAAGATTTGACAAATTCTTTAAAACTTATTGCCATTTCACGTTCTCTTTTCCGACTAAATTAATCAATTCCGTTTTGAGTTCTTCACAATTCCTTACATAAAGATTCTTGCTGACTTCATACAATTTTTGAGTATCCTGGAAGAAAAAATAGACCGGAAGATTCCCGTGATACGTTCCCAGGATCAGCCGAATCCGGCTGATCAGCTCCTTTTCTTCAGGATTCCCTATTTTAATGTACAATTTAGCCTGCTTGGTCCCTGTGTTCTCCTTTTGATCCAGTGAAGCAGATGCCTGTGCAGATCCGAGAACCTGCTCTATGGGAATAATCTTTTCGGCAAAGATCTTTTTTTCTTCTTCATTGGTATAATACCTTCCATGGACAATCACGATCTGATCATTATCCAATCCCACAGTTTCAGAAAAAAGTCTTGGAAATACCAATACTTCTATCATCCCGGACAAGTCTTCCAGCAAAAAGCTTGCCATCATTTCGCCTTTTTTGGTTATTGTTTGCCTGTAAGAATTAATTATCCCGCCTAATATTACCTTTTTTTCATCTTCACTTTCCAGACAAGCTGCAATATCCGAACTTGTCGATCTCTTCATCAGATCCTGAACGGCAAGCAAAGGATGGGCTGTTAAATAAATCCCGATATATTCTTTCTCCATTTTCAGGATTTCGCCCTCTTCAAATTCTTCGATTTCGGGTATTTGAAGATCATCATCCAATTCCCTGTCCAGATCAAACAAGGAAATTTGCCCTGATTCCATATCCTTCTGGCGGTTTTGAGCGAGCTCAAGTGCCTGATCCAACACTTTCATTGCCTGGGCACGGTTGCATAAAGACTGAAATGCCCCTGCCTTAATCAGACTTTCCAGTGTCCGCTTGTTCATGACCCTGGAATCAATCCGTAAGATAAAATCATAAAAAGATTTAAATAGTCCTTTCTTGCGCTCCTGGATAACTTTTTCGACCAGCTGGCCCCCGACATTGCGGATCGCTTCAAGTCCAAACCGGATAGCACGGTTTTCAATGGTAAAATCATTAAAACTGTACTGCACATCAGGAGGGAGAATTTCTATCCCGCTCGCCCGCGCTTCCTGGATATAATAAGAAACTTTATCAGAGGAACCAATGACTGAACTTAACAGAGACGCGGTAAACTCCAGAGGATAATTGGCCTTAAGATAAGCTGTTTGATAAGAAATCATGGCATAAGCCGTTGCGTGGCCTTTATTAAAACCGTATTCGGCAAACTTAGCCATCAAATCAAAAATTTCTTCGGCTTCTTTCTCTTTCACTCCCAGACGAACTGCCCCGGGGACGATCCATTCCCCGTCTTTTTGCAAGCCATAGATAAAATTCTGTCTTTCTTCAGCCATGATCTTTTTATCTTTTTTACCCATAGCCCGGCGAAGAAGATCGGCACGCCCCAGTGAATAGCCCGCCAGCTGCTGAGCTATCTGCATGACCTGTTCCTGGTAAACAATAATACCATAAGTAGTCTTAAGAATTTCTTCCATTTTAGGATGGAGATAAGAAATCTTGCCGCCGTTCTTCCTGCGGATAAATTCCGGAATCTGATCCATGGGCCCCGGTCGGTAAAGAGCGATTACAGCGATAATATCCTCAAAACAACTTGGTTTCAAGTCCTTAAGAACCGCCCTCATGCCCCCGCTTTCCAACTGAAATACTCCGGTGCTGTTCCCCTCGGACAAAAGATCATATGTTAATTTATCGTCTAAAGGAAGACTATTTATAGCCAAGTCAATACCTTTAGTTTGCTTTATGTTTTCTAAAGTCTTAGTAATAATGGTCAGATTGCGCAGACCTAAAAAGTCCATCTTGAGCAAGCCGATTTCTTCCACAGTTTTCATCGGGAACTGAGTCATTAAAAATCCGTCAGTAGTCTTTTGCAGGGGCAGGTAATTCGTTAAAGGTTCTCTGGCAATCACTACCCCGGCCGCGTGGGTAGAAGCATGTCTGGGCGTTCCCTCCAAAGACCTGGAAATCTCGTAAAGCCTCTTGACTTCCTCTTCTTCTGCCACCATTTTTTGCAGTTCCGGTGAGACCGTTAGAGCCCTTTCCAAAGTCATTCCCAGTTCGAAAGGAACTGCTTTGGCTACACGGTCAACTTTCCCCAAGGGAATATCCAGGACGCGTCCCACATCCCGGATTGCCCCCTTTGCACCCATTGTTCCGAAAGTGATAATCTGGCAGACCTTGTCTTCCCCATATTTTTCCGTTACATAGCTGATAACTTTTTCTCGTCCGTCCGGATCAAAATCGATATCTATGTCAGGCATGGAAATTCGCTCAGGATTTAAAAACCTTTCAAAAAGCAAATCGTGACGCAGCGGTTCTACCGATGTGATCCCCAGAAGATAGGCCACCATGCTCGCTGCCGCAGACCCCCGGCCCGGACCGACAGCTACTCCGTGTTCCCGGGCATACCGGCAAAAGTCGGATACGATCAGGAAATATCCTGAGAAACCTGTTTGCGTAATGACATCCAGTTCATAGAGAAGACGCTCCCGTTCTTTCTCCGTGGCATTGGGGTAATAGACCGGAAAAGCTTTCAAGCATAATTCCCGCAAATATTCATCCAGGGTCATTCCTGCCGGAACCTCATAGACGGGCAAATAATGCCGGCCAAAAGCAAAATCCACTTTACACCGTTCTGCAATTTCCTGGGTAAGATTCAATACTTCCGGAGTTTCTCCAAAAAGCAGTTCCATCTCCCTCTTGCTTTTCAGGTAAAATTCTTTGCCTTCAAAACTCATCCGGTTGGCATCAGCCAGAGTTTTCCCGGTTTGGATGCATAAAAGAACGTCTTGGATGAAAGCATCATCTTTCCGTACATAATGGACATCATTCGTTGCAACCAAAGGAATCCTCGTTTCCTGGCTGAGCTTGCGAAGTCCGAGATTCACTTTTCTCTGATCACTTAAGCCGTGGTCCTGTATTTCCAAGTAAAAATGATCTTTGCCAAAAATAGCTTGGAGTTCATGTGCGGCATCTTTTGCCCGTGAATAGTTATCCTGAAGAAGAAACTCGGAGACCTCCCCGGCTAAACAGCCGCTCAAAGCAATTAAGCCTTTGCTGTACTGCTGCAAAAGCTCTTTATCTGCTCTGGGCTTATAATAAAACCCGTCAATATGCGCTTGTGATACGATTTTCACAAGATTGCGGTAGCCTTCAATGTTTTCAGCGAGCAGCACCAAATGGTAGTTTTTGTCGTCTTTTCCCATCACCCGGTCTGTTCTTTTCCCCGGAGCGACATAAACCTCACAGCCAATGATGGGTTTAATCCCTTGTTTATGGCAGGACTTATAAAAATCAATAACCCCAAACATAACCCCATGGTCTGTAATCGCTAAAGCAGGCATATCCATCTCTGCTGCCTGTCTGGCTAGTTCACTGATCCGGGCTGCACCGTCCAGCAGGCTATATTCCGTATGAACATGGAGATGTGTGAACATTGCTATTTATTATCCCCCATCCGGGCTGTCATCAGACCTTTAACCAAAAGTGATCCCTGATCATTGCTCACTTCAATTTCGATATTGCAGTGTTTTTTGGTGACAAGAAGAAGCTTGGCTGTAATACTGATCTCCGTTCCAACTGGGACCGGATAAAACTGATAAAAGCTAAAATTCTCCGTAATTGCATCCATTCTGTATTTTTTCCGTAAAGCAATATACCCCGTCGTATTCATGAGAGTGACCAGAATCCCGCAGCTGGCAGAGCCAAATTCATTGGACATAAACTGAGTAATCTCACCCTTTATGGTCAGGTTCTCCGAATCCTGAACATATCTGAAACCGCTTAGTACGAGGTTATCTACTGTTTCTCCGAACTGCGGCTGTTTCTGAATCTGCTGCAAAGCTTCCAGAACATCCTGCAAACTGACAATTCCGATTAGCTTACCGTTTTCCACCACGGCAGTAATCTCCAGCCCTTCCCAGACCATCTTCCTGGAAATATGGGTGACTGAATCGTCCCTGCCTACTGTAAAAGGGTTTTTATTCATGACCCTGCTGATCGGCACATCCTGATCTGCCCCTGCAACGTCCACCGCTGTAACAATACCGGTTACATTTTCTTCCTCGTCAATGACCGGAAAACGGCTGTGTCCTGTAACCTGAGAAAGCTTGTACCAATCCCCCACCGTTGCTTCTTCTTTTAGATACTTGACATCTCTTACCATAATGTCTTCAACGAGCAGCAATTCTTTTTCAATGAGGCGGTCAAACAGGGCCCGGTTAATCATGGTCGTTACCACGAAGGTGTCATAAGGCGAAATAATAATCACCGAATTTAAGCTTTTGGCCAGATCCACTACTTCCCTGGAAGGTTCCAGACCTCCGGTAATTAAAAGAGGAACATTATTCTCAAGGGCTAAAACTTGCGCATCCGTTCGGTTGCCGACAATACAAAGGGCGTCTTCCTCAAGATATCGCTGCATATCTTTCAGCTCCATTGCAGCAATAATGAATTTATTCGGACATTCGGAAAGCCTGTTCTCACCGCAGACAATAATTCCTTCCACGATTTGTGATACTTCCTGAAGAGTAAGATCTTCTATTTGTCTTTCTTTCACCCCTTCGATACGAAGGGTCCCCACCTTGGGAATGGATCTTACCAAACCTTTATTCTCAGCTTCTTTAATGGCCCGGTAAGCAGTTCCTTCACTGACATCCAGTTCCTTGGCAATAAAACGTACGGATACTTTGCTTCCAATTGCCAGATCCTCAATGAAGCTTAGAATCTGTTGATGTTTTGTCTTACTCAATAACAACGCCCCACCTGTTTTTTTTATATTATACCACATGGCGGGGCTGTACACTATTTGTTATATGATAAGCTTACTTTCCCATTTTTTTTAGTCTCTGGGATAGCTTTCCCCCAATTTTTCCTGAAATCCTGGGACTTAAGGACTGCCAACCCTTGTCTTTAATTTGTTCAACAATTCCTAATTCTGAAGCAATCTCCAGCTTTAGGTCATCGATGAGGTTATTTTGTTTTTTGCTGACTGACTTTGTTTTTTCTTCGCGGGATCTTTCCATATATCGGTCACTACTCCTTTTACAGTACGGAAATCACGGCCTGAGAACCTTCCCGGTAAGGACAATCCATTCCTTTTAAGTCCAATCCCTGGGTATGTTTCAGACGGCAAACACTGTTGACTGAAAAAATACAATTGCGGATACATTCTTTTTCTGACATGAACCATCATCTCCTTACAAGTATTTTTGCCCTTTTCCAAAAAAAATATCCTGCAATCACTGCAGGATATATGTAAATATATTCATTTAAGAAAAACTTGCAAGAAATCTTTTCATTAGAGTTTTCCCTGGCTTAGGCCTTTATGCCAGCGAAACCTCCGGAACATGATCCTTAGAATCAAAATCAGATTTAATACGACAAGGAGTACAGCCATATACCAGTTGTCATAATCATAAAAAACGGCAGCTAACCCAAAGCAAAAACTGATCGCATAAAGAATCAGAACAGCCTGCCGTTGATTAAGCCCCGAGTCCAATAACCGGTGATGCAGGTGCCCCCTGTCAGCCCTGGCAATGGATAATCCCTTCCAACTCCTTCTGATAATGGCAAAAACCAAATCCGTTAAAGGCATACCCAGTACCAGCAGCGGAACAACCAAACCAAGAAGGGTAGCTGTTTTCAAAAGTCCCCAAATCGATACTGCCCCGATAATGTATCCCAGGAACATACTGCCGGAATCGCCCATAAAGATCTTGGCCGGGTGAAAGTTATAAAAGAGAAAGCCAAAGGCAGCCCCCGCCAAAGCCAGCATAAGGAAAGACGCCGGCTCATTTCCAATTCGGTTTGCAGACCAGAACAGGATCAACGCGGCAATGGTACAGATTCCTGCGGCCAAACCGTCAAGCCCGTCGGAAATATTCACTGTGTTAACAAGTCCGACAATCCAAAATACAATAAAGACATAACCCAGATACCCAAGGTTCACTGGACCTAAAAGAGGTATCGTGATTTGGTCTACCGCTGAAAGCCCGAAGAAAAACGGAATAACCGCAGCTAACAGCTGCCAAAACAATTTATACAGCGGCCGGATACTTTTTTTATCGTCAATTAAACCAACAGCAAAGATAATGGTACTTCCCAGAAAGAAACCAAAAATCGTACTGTTCAGATCCACATAGATAAGTACTGCCAGCCAAAAAGAAAGATAAATGGCAGCCCCCCCAAATCTCGGCATAGGAACAGAATGAATCCTGCGGTCTCCCGGATGATCCAATATCCCCCATTTCTTAGCAAGAATAATTGCTGCAGGGGTTAGAATCAAGGCAAAAAGAGCTGCTGCCGCAAAGGTTGTTATATATGAGATCATTTTAGCCTCCACAAAACTCAACTAAGTAAGCTGAGGAAATTTCCACTGCCGCAAAACTTCATAAGTCACTACAGCTACTGAATTGGACAGGTTCAGGGAACGAGCTTCTTCCCTCATCGGCAGACGGATAAGGTTCCGGGGGTAACGATGAAGGATTTCCTGTCCTAACCCTTTTGTTTCCTTTCCGAAAAGCAAGTAACATCCCGCAGGATACGTAACATCGGTATAGAATTGCTTTGCCTTGGTTGTAGCCAGGAACCGCTCACCCTCAGGATTCTTCTGTTCAAACTCCAGAAAATTTTCGTATACAAAGACATTCAGAAGATGCCAATAATCGAGTCCTGCCCTTTTTAAGTGCTTATCATCAATACTAAATCCCAAAGGTTTTATCAAATGTAAATCAGCGCCGACGGCAGCACATAACCTTGCGACATTCCCGGTATTGGGCGGGATTTCAGGTTCAACCATGACTATATTTAACTTATTCATCATTAACCTATTCTTGCCCTTTTTAACCTATAAGTTAAGCACTATCTCTAAATTTCCAATATATTATAACTCGAAAAGATGTAAATGTATATTTTATGACACCAAGAACATTGAAAAAGTTATGGCTTTTTGAGTTGTTATAAGATCCCAAATTATGATATTATAGTCTAAATTGTTGGAAAGGGGTATTGTATTTATGCTATCCCAAGAGGATCGACGCCTCCTTTATATTTTATCACAGGACTGCCGGCTGACCCCGGAAGAATTGTCCATCCAAACCGGTTTAACCCCGGAATACATAAATAAAAAGATTAAACAATGGGAAAAGGATAAAGTCATAGTCAAATACGGTCTTTTGATTAACTATGAACAACTTGAAGAGGACAGGGTAACCGCATTAATTGATGTAAAAGTGCTTTCGCAGCGGGGTCAAGGCTATGATAAAATCGCCCAGCGTTTTCAGAAATTTCCGGAGATCAAATCTGTTTATTTAATGTCCGGTGATTTTGATCTTTGTCTTGTGGTAGAAGGAAAAAATATGCACGAGATAGCCCAGTTTGTATCAGATAAATTATCCCCTCTGGATCTTATTGCAACCACTTCTACCCGTTTTATCCTTCGAAGATATAAACAGGATGGAATAGAATTCCACGGAGAGGAAGAGGGGCCTAAACGCCTTATGATTACGCCATGAAGCATTATTTATCACCTTTGGCCACGAGCCTTAAACCATCAGGAATACGCAAATTTTTTGACCTGGCGTCTACCATGGAAGACGTCATATCCCTCGGGGTAGGGGAACCTGATTTTGCAACACCCTGGGTCATGAGAGAAACAGCGATCTTTTCTTTGGAACAGGGTCAAACCATGTATACCAGTAATGCCGGTCTGATCGACTTGCGCCGTGAATTGTCCAAATATATGGCCAAATCTCTGGGCTTAAATTATAGTCCGGAAAATGAGCTGCTCATCACCGTTGGCGCCAGCGAAGCGGTTGATCTCGCCATGCGGGCGCTCATCGTCCCCGGTGACGGGGTATTAATTCCCGATCCATCTTATGTGGCTTATGCGGGCTGTGCTTTGATGGCAGGAGCCGATATCCACTATGTGCCTCTAAGAGCGGAACACGACTTCCGACTTCAGGTCGATGATCTCCAGCTGGCTTACACTCCCAATTGCAAAGTTCTTGTTCTTTCTTACCCGAATAACCCGACCGGAGCGATCATGACGCGGGAAGAACTCCTCCCCATCGCCCGCTTCGCATCAGAAAATGACCTGATTGTCGTTTCCGATGAGATTTACTCTGATTTAACTTATGGAGGAACCCATACTCCCTTTGCGACACTTCCTTACATGAAAAACCGTACTTTGCATGTCAGCGGTTTCTCTAAAGCTTATGCCATGACAGGATGGCGTATTGGTTATGTAGCAGGACACCCGGATTTTATCCAGGTTATGACCAGAATCCATCAGTACACGATTATGTGCGCCCCGATTATGGCTCAGATTGCTGCACTGGAAGGACTAAAAGCCGGAGATTCGGCCAAAAAAGAAATGATTTTGGAATACGACCGCCGCCGCAGACTTCTGGTTAACGGTTTTAGGGAAATGGGCCTCAGTTGTTTTGAACCATTGGGTGCATTTTATGTCTTCCCCGATATCACAGCGACGGGTCTTCGTTCTGAAGAATTTGCCGAACAGCTGATTAAGGAAGAAAAGGTGGCTGTTGTTCCCGGCACTGCTTTTGGTCCTGCGGGAGAAGGGCATATCCGTTGTTCTTATGCCTATTCAACCCAGCAATTACTCGAAGCCCTTGAGAGAATATCCCGTTTTGTCAAGAAAAGATTATCATAAAGTATAGCTATATATTATTAAGACCTAAAAAAGCTGCCGCTAAAAACTTTTACCAAGTGTTTACGGCAGCTTAATATTTTCATTACATTCCTTTGTTATGCTTAGTTTGTCCCCTCCCTATTCAATATAAACTATACTTAAATCTCCGTACTATTACGGAACTTTTTTTTGCTATTTTTTACTCCTGAAAAATGCATAGGTCATGGGTTCCCCATTTCCTAATACTTCTGCAGCTGTTACTTTCCCTAAGAAAAGCGTATGGGTTCCGGTATCCATCGAATTTACCACTTCCGCTTCCAGGGTAGCCAAGACCTCGTCCGGAAGCATTACGCCGGACGTACCCCGATGGGCCTTGATTCCATCAAATTTATCGACTTCTCTGCCGGATCGGTAACCGAAATTTCCGGCAAGAGCACGCCCGTTTTGATCAAGGATTGATACCCCGAATTTACCGCTCTTGGAGATCAGTTCATGGGTATAGTTATTTTTGTTAATGCCGATAGCTACCTGAACCGGATCAGCTGTAATTTGGAAGCAGGTATTTGCAGTCTGGCCGTTGTCTTTGCCCTCAAAACTGGCAGTGATAATAAACAAACCGTAAGAGAGGGAACGTATGGCCTTTTTGATCGCTTCCTCCGGAGAAAGCTTTTCCGGTGGGATATTTTCTGCCGCTTGCACCGGTTTGCTTTCTGAAATCCTCTCAAAATTGCTTGCATCTACTCCGCAAACAAGACATGTTTCAGGCGGATTTTCCCCTTTATGAATATAACCGCAAACAGTGCAGCGCCAGGTAGGAGCTTCATTTTTCTCGCTTCCTTCCTGAGACTCATTAATTTGGACAAAGTTGCTTGAATCCACCCCGCAAACAGGACAAACTTCGGGGGGCTGGTCTCCATCATGAATATAGCCACAAACTTCACAACGCCATTTCATTCGTGATTCTCCTCCCTTTATTTATAATCTTTTATTGAATTCGGCATAGGCTTTTCGAAGAAATACGGGGGATAACTCGGTAACCATTTCCAACATCAGTTTGGACCTGACAAAATCTATAAATCTTCCGAGACTCTGACCTGAAAGTCCCTGGCCGGAAGCAAATTCCAGGCAAGGCTTCCATTCAATATTGGGAAGGTTTTCTTTCTGCCACAAAGCGATGGTTATCAGTTCTTTGAGGATTCTTTCAAAGATTTTATTCTGATCTTCATTATGAACCTTACCTGCCTCATAGTCCGCCTTCCAAAGCACTACAAAATCATGGATATTCTGTAATTCAAAATCCCTGCCATCCCAGCAAATATTCCAAACCAGCTCTGCAGCCCGGTCCCTGAATGATTTTCTGGACTGCTCGCCCCTGAATTCCGGCATAAATACCAGGGTTGCCTGCATATGATTCTCCACAAGTTTGAGCAGGCTTCTTTCTCTCTTTTGACCGCCACCGTCAAAAAACATCGTAAAGGTATACCTTTTTAAAATGTCTTCAAGAATTCTGGCACTGGCTTTTTCGTGATTCAAGAAATGCCTCTTGCCATTTTCGACAGGAGTAATTCCCCTGTTACCCTTCTCATCAATAAGAACTCTTTTAAACTGAACAATATCCGGAAATTGATCCAGTCTCGCTCCAAGAATTTTGATATTCTTGCCTACCAAAGGCTTAAGCTTGTATTCCAGTTCCCGTTTCCCTCTGGTCCCGATAATCTGGTAATCCTCAATCCGGTACTTTTGATTTTCCAAAACCAATTTTCCCGCCAAATAACATTCCCTGCTGGCAACCTCCCATTTTCCAACATCATGGAACAAACCGGCAAGTCTGATGAAGAGTTCCCGCGGGGTATTTCGAAACACAGCCAAAGTATGCTCCCAGACATCCAGGGAATGATACTGGTTTTGCACAATTCCTTTAAGTCTGGCCAGTTCCGGAACAAATACATCCCAGTAGCCAATCTCTTCCAGCATCCGGACGGCTTTCTCCGCCTCTTCCAGCACCAGTATCTGAGCAATCTCAGCAGTGACTCTTTCCTTGGAAACCCCTGCCAGCAAGGCTACCTCGTCTTTGGCCTCATCCCAGGTTTCTGTTTCAATGTCCATATTCAATTTAACGGCAAATTTGACCATCCGTAAAATACGAACAGGATCTTCCCTAAACCGGTTTAATGCATTTCCACAGGTTTTTAAGCGTCTTTCCACTAAATCTTTGCTCCCATTCCAGGGGTCATAAAGCTCTTCCGTATAAGGATTCATGTAGATGGCATTCATGGTAAAATCCCGCTGGGAAGCATCTCTACCTAAATCATCTGTGGAGACAATATCGATTCGATTTCCGTCTTCGAAAAGACTGAACGTTTTGAAGCGCATCCCGATTTGCTGGGGCTTAAAACCATTTTCCCGCAAAATATAATCAATATATTCGGGCTTCATATACGTAACCAGGTCAATATCCCTGGAATCCATACCAAGAAGCTTGTCCCTGACCGCTCCGCCCACTATCCAGACAGGAGCATATTTGGCTATGGTATCGATTACTTTTTGCTGAAAATCGTTCATGCTTTCTCCTTTTTGTTTGGTAACAGCTTAAGCTTCTAATATCCCGCCACTAAATCAATGATATTCATCATTTTATCCTGATCAGGATATTTTGAAAAATTCTCGGTAAAAACGTTCCACATCCGTTCAGATGCCTGGATCGTCCTCCCCCCTATATGAGGGGTAATAAAAACATTATCCAAACTCCAGAAAGGACTGTCTTCGGGAAGCGGCTCCCGAACAAAGACATCCAAAGCTGCAGCAGCTATTTTCCGTTCCTGAAGGGCTTTCAGAAGCGCCTCCTCGTCAGCAACAGGTCCTCTTGCCGCATTAACCAGGAGTGCACCGTCTTTCATGCTATTGATAAAAGAGGCGTTAATAAAGGTTTTCGTGCCCGGGGTCAGAGGCAATACCACAACCACAATATCACTGACGGATAAAACCTCGGACATCCCATCCGGAGAAACAACCTTGGAAAAAGCTTCATCTTGGGTTCCTCTACGGGATATCCCAAGAACCTTCATCCCAAAGGCAGAACATCTTTCGGCAATCTCTTTCCCGATTGTCCCAGCCCCTACGATACAAACAGTTTTTCCATACATTTCATCTACTTGAGGCTTGGCACTAAAAACTTTATCTTTCTGTTGTTGAACAAAAGTAAGTCCATTTCTTAGAAGCATGAGCATGCTCCAAATAACGTGTTCAGCCATCTGAATCTTATGAGCCCCTCTTACATTAGTCAAAACAATACCTTTTTCGGCGAGACCCGCTAAGGGAAGCATATCCACACCCGCGCTGAGCGTCTGAACCCATTTCAGATTGGGGAACAAATCCAAGGTCTCTTTTTTTAGATCCCACCCATAGGTTAGAAGGATTTCTGCCTGTTCATCCTTCTCCGAAAAATCTTTAACCTGTTGGATTTCTGCTTGCGGCTGGGCAGCAAGCAGGGCTTTCAAACGGTCCTCTCCAATTTTTATACTGCTTAAGACTTTCATTCTTTTTCCCCCTACTTCTTTATCATTTTCTCTTTGTTTCCGCTGCTACTCTTACATTGATATTTGAATATTATTCTTCTGTTTTATTCCCTATTTAAGATTCTCGGGATTTAAAACCGTCAATTCCCCCGGAACAAACCTGCCGTCTTTTCTTATTAATTTTCCGTCAAAATAGATCTCCCCACCGCCATATTCCGGTCTTTGGATACAAACCAGATCCCAGTGCACCGCGGAACGGTTTCCGTTGTCACATTCATCATAAGCCGATCCAGGTGTAAAGTGGAAGCTTCCGTCTATCTTTTCATCAAACAGGGTATCTTTCATCGGTTTTTGAATAAAGGGATTAAAACCAAAGGAAAACTCTCCGATAAATCTCGCTCCTTCGTCGGTATCAAAGATCTTATTGATTTTTTCCGTGTTATTGGCAGTCGCTTTTATGATTTTGCCATTTTCAAATTCCAAACAAATGTTTTCATAGGTATATCCCTGGTAAACAGCCGGGGTATTATAGGTAATCTTGCCGTTTACAGAATCCTTGACCGGGGCGGTAAATAACTCCCCATCCGGAATGTTCATCTTACCGTCACATTTAATGGCCGGCATTCCTTTTATTGAAAACTCAAGTTCTGTTCCGGGACCTGTGATCCGTACAATATTTGTCTTTTCCATTGCATCTTGTAAGGGATTCATCGCTTGGGACATTTTCGAATAATCCAAATTGCATACTTGGAAATAGAAATCTTCAAAACCCTCCAGGCTCATCTCAGCCAATTGAGCCATAGACGAATTGGGATAACGCAGGACACACCAGCGGGTATGTTTAACCCGCTGTTCAGAATGAACGGGTTTAGAATAATGCGTCATATATATCCGCATATTTTCACTGGGGACATCCGCCAGCTCATTGATATTCTCTCCCGCTCTTATCCCCACATAGGCCTGCATTTCTTTCATACGGGCAACATCCCAGGACGCCATAGCCTGAGCTTGTTCCACGGACAAACCTTTTAATATTTCCCTTTGTAGGGTATGATTTGTAATAGACACAAAAGGCTGAGCCCCTGCCTGATAAGTCTCCCTGACCAAGGCGCGGGCCAAAGGGACTTCCAGTCCCGCTACTTCGATCAGGATCTTCTCGCCTTGCTTCATCTCTACAGAATAATGGATAATGTTACGGGCCAGACGGTCAATGCGTTCATCATTCATCGTATCAAACCTCTTTCAGGAAACATTTTTATACAAAAGAACATTTATTTTAATTCTTTCTAAACTATATTTTTTCCTTTATTCACCCAAAAAATTTATGAATTAGAAAAAAAATGGAGACGGCTATGTTTTCCGACACAATTTTTACCTATGTACTCAAAAAAGAAGACGAGGGAAAAAAATTAGAAGAAATTCTTTACAGACATTTTCATTTTTCCAGAAAGCTTATTCAGAAAATAAAGATCGGGGAAAACGCCTGGCTTGACGGGGAATTCGTATTCCTCAATACCAGAGGCAAAGCGGGACAAACGTTAACAGTCAATATTATGGGGGAAGAACTATCTACTATTGAAGGAGAAAACAATCCAATCCACATTCTATATGAAGACGACCTTTTTTTAGCCGTCAATAAACCGCCGGGACAGACTGTCCACCCGAATTCCAGATATCCATTCGGAACACTGGCCAATTCCGTGGTTGGCTATTGGGAAAGCAAAAACGAGTCCCGTCCCTTCCGTCCCATATCCAGAATTGACCGGAACACTTCAGGTATTGTGCTTATTGCTAAAACCCGATTTGCCCACCAGCAGCTTGCCTGGCAAGCGGGGAAAAATCTATTGGGGAAAAGATATTTGGGCATCGTTGAAGGACAATTCTTTCCGGATCAGGGGGAGTTTTCTTCACCCATTGCACTGCAGGCAGGGAGTAAAATCATCCGGGAAATAAGCCCTAAAGGACAGCCTGCCAAGACGTTATTCAAGGTTCTGCAACGATTTAACGATTATTCATTTATGGAGTTTACTTTGCTTACGGGCAGGACGCATCAGATCCGCGTTCACTGCCAAGGGTCCGGCCACCCTCTTCTCGGAGATGATCTTTATGGTGGAAACATGTCATATATTCAACGCCAGGCACTTCACTGCGCCTCCTATTCGTTTACACACCCCTTGAAGCAGGTTAGGATCCATATTGAAGCCCCTTTGCCTGATGATCTGCGTATGCTGGTTCATTAATGGCGATATTTGTTTATTTCTAAAATAGAAAATGCTGCAACGTTGAGCAGCATTTTTCACACATTACATTAACAATGAGAGATAACAAAGCCTATTCTTTAGCAGTAATCAACTTATCATTCTTAAGGATATGTTCAAGAATCCAGTTAAAGACAAAGACAAGGATTTCCCGGATATAATTTTCCTGATCCACATCAATATCTTTTAATTCCACTTCTTCAATTTTGTTAATAAAATCACCTGACTTGACCGCCTGAATCGAAAAATCGGTTGATGAATCCTGAAAAGCCTTGAAAAATGGGCATTCTTCTTTCTAAAACAGGCAAAAATGTGGTCACTAACAGTCTGCAAAAAAGCTGACTTTTCGTATATAATCGGTACATGACCAGTTTTATCAGGAAAGTAAAAACGAAAAGCGGAGCGACAGCTGTTCAAATTGAACATAAACACGGGCGACAACGCATCGGTATTACGCACATCGGTTCGGCGCATAACGAAACCGAACTCAAGGCCCTTCTTGCGATCGCTCACGAAAAAATGCATGAAGGGCAAATTAGCTTTGCCTTTGAGCAGGAAGCCGATCCTGACATATGCCTTGAGAAATCGTATTCCAGCCTTTTATGGGATGCACTGGAGAGCGTCTACAAGGGACTCGGCTTTGAAGATGTAAACGATCCTATTTTTAAACAGCTCGTTTTGGCACGGATCATTGAGCCGGTATCTAAACTTGACACGATACGCGTCCTTGAAGGATTGGGCTTGGATGCACCGTCCAATACATCCATCCATCGTTGCCTTCGGAGAATTGTGGAGAGGGGATACAGGGATACCGTCAGCAGCGCATGTTTCAGGCATACAAGGTTGTGCGCGTTGACGCTTGTCCTCTACGATGTGACTACGCTGTATTTCGAAGTACCGATGGACGATGAATACCGTAAGAGCGGCCTTTCAAAGGAGCGCAGACTGGAACCTCAGATTACGATAGGCTTGCTGGTTGACAGCAGCGGCTTTCCCTTGGAGATCCAAAGCTTTGAAGGGAACCGGGCGGAAGTCAAGACCATCCTGCCGGTCCTCTCCGGGTTTAGGGAGCGTCATAAATTGGTCAATATCACCGTCACCGCCGATGCCGCCATGCTCTCAGCAGGGAATATCTCGGAACTCGAACAGCTTGGATATCATTACATCATCGGTTCCAGACTTGCTAAAACGCCCTACGAGATTGAAGAATACTTGGCCGAAGAAGGCGCACAGATGAAAGACGGACAAATCTTTGACTCAAGTATGACTGTAACAATAGGCGGGAAAAGGGGAAAGCGGCGCGTAATCTACCAATATCGAAAAAAGCGAGCGGCCTTGGACCTTTTAAACATTGAAAAGACCCTGGCAAAGGCGCAGAAGATTGTGGAGAAAAAAGCGGATATCAAGCGGAACCGTTTCCTGAAGATCAACGGAGCTAAACGCGAAATCAATGAAGCGCTCGTTAATGAAGCGCGCCGCAAAGCCGGTATTAAGGGTTATGTTACGGATTTGGATATCCCGGCACAGCAGGTGATTGATGCGTATCACAAGTTATTTCAAGTGGAGAAATCGTTTCGTATGTCTAAATCCGACTTGAAGGCCAGACCGATTTTTCATCATAAGCGAGATTCCATTGAGGCTCATGTGACGATTGTGTTTACCGCGCTCGCCGTCGCACGGCATATTGAAGATGCAACCGGTATGAGCATCAATAAATTCATCAAACTGCTAAAACCTATTCGTGCCGGTATCATTTCAATCAATGGTACTTCATATCCCGTAAAGCCAAAAATCCCAGACCATATTCAAACGCTTCTCTCGTCTTTAAAGTGATCTGATGTGGTCACTAATTCGGTCAAGTCGGGTTCTAAAATAGAAAATGCTGCAACGTTGAGCAGCATTTTTCACACATTACATTAACAATGAGAGACAACAAAGCCTATTCTTTAGCAGTAATCAACTTATCATTCTTAAGGATATGTTCAAGAATCCAGTTAAAGACAAAGACAAGGATTTCCCTGATATAATTTTCCTGATCCACATCAATATCTTTTAATTCCACTTCTTCAATTTTGTTAATAAAATCATCGTGTTCAACCTTATGGCTAAAGAATTTTGGATATCTATTCTGCAGCATGTATTCTTCTTCAGTCTGAAAGTGGTATTTCGTATATTGCTTTAGATCTTGAAGGATCGTCACTATTTTATCATACTTGTCCACCAATACTTTATCCTCTAATAAAGCATAAATCGAATTCCCAATTTGAAATAAATGCTTATGCTGTTCATCAATCAACTCGACACCAATGGCATAATCGTCTTTCCATATTAACAACTCTCTTCAACTCCACTGTTTATTTTTTTCCAGGATATTCATGAATCTGTACGTTTTATGATTCGCTAACCGGAGATAAATTCCTGCATAATCCAGTCACTTTTAACTTCAGGACAGAAAAAGATATCCCGCTGCCCTTGAAAGCGGAATATCTTTTTTCAATCATTTGATCTCTTTTTTACTTTGTAAAATATCTCTTGAGCATCCCCTCAAAAGCACATCCATGTCTTGCTTCATCTTTAGCCATTTCATGAACGGTATCATGAATTGCATCCAAATTAAGCTTTTTAGCAAGTGTGGCCAGTTCTTTCTTTCCGGCGCAGGCTCCGCCTTCGGCAGCGACTCTCATTTCAAGATTTTTTTGGGTAGAATTTGTTACCACTTCTCCTAAAAGCTCTGCAAATTTAGCAGCGTGTTCTGCCTCTTCATAAGCTATCCGTTTATATGCTTCAGCAATTTCCGGGAATCCTTCCCGGTCTGCTACCCGGCTCATGGCTAAATACATTCCAACCTCGGTACATTCTCCCATGAAATTATTTTTTAAGCCTTCCAATACTTCAGCATCTACACCTGCAGCAATGCCAACAACATGCTGGTCAGCCCATTCCATTTTTCCCTTAACCAAATCAAATCTTTCTTTCGGAGCTTTACATTGGGGACATTGTTCCGGAGCTTCAGCTCCCTGAAAGTTATACCCGCATACTTTACAAACCCATGTAGACATTTCTAATTCCCTCCAAATAAAATTACTTTTAATTTATAATTATTATAATTATATTTAGAGGATTTTGCAATACCTTTTTGTAAAATTTTTTAATTTATTTTTGATTTTGAATTATTTCAATAAAAGTTTTGACAATTGCCGGGTCAAATTGGGTACCCGCACATCTTTCCAATTCCGCAAGGGCTTCTTCCTTGCTTAATCCAGTTTTATATGCGCGTTCACTTGTCATGGCGTCATAGGCGTCAACAACAGATATAATCCTTGAAAGTAATGGGATCTGATACCGTTTTAACCCCTCTGGATATCCGTTTCCATCCCACTTCTCATGATGGCTTAATATATAATCAGCTATAAAAGCCAGTTCCGGAGAAGAAGCAGCAATCCGGTATCCAGCTTCACTGTGTTTTTTCATGACGTCCCATTCTTCTTCAGTAAGTTTATAGGGTTTATTCAGGATATAGTCGGGGGTAGCAATTTTTCCGATGTCATGTAAAAGAGATAATAATGCCAGTTCTGTCATTTGGGTATCGTTTAAAGCAAGTCTTTTCCCCAGTTCGGCAGACAGCACTCTTAATCTGCTGGCATGTTCCTCCGTTTCGTGAGTCCTTTCTTCCAGAGTTTTTCTCAGTGATAAAAGAATGGAGCTGCGCATGCTTTTATTTTCACTTAGTTTAACGCTATACATGATATCTTCTGCTTTTTTGAGAATATCGTTAATATCTTCATCCCGTTGAATCTTTGTTGCCAAACCCATCGCCAGACTCGGGGCAACCACAAGACTTTTCTCGTTAGCACAATTATCTTTGATTCTATGTATGATACGATAGGCAGTTTCTTTACTTACCCTGGGAAGAATCACTGCAAATTCATCTCCTCCTATCCGGGCCACAATATCATCTTTCCTGCAAGCTTCCTGAACAATCCGGGCGGTTTCAACCAGAAGCCTGTCCCCTTCCTCATGACCGAAAGCATCGTTGACAATTTTAAGTCCGTTGCAGTCAGCCATAATGATGCTTATTGGCAGATTGCCTGCTTTATCTAATTCTGATAGTTGTTTTTCGAAATAAGCCCTGTTATATAAACCGGTTAACTTATCGTTATAACTTAAATACTTTATTTCTTCTTCGGTTTTCTTTGATTCGGTAACATCTTTGACAACTAAAACAGCACCCATGTTTTTCTCTGCATTTCTGATCGGGAATACATCTAAAGAAATGCTTTTGGTTACACCGTTACAATCCTTTAAAACCAAATTCTCATTTTCTATTTCCTGTGAATAAGCATTAATGATTTTTTGGGCAGGCATTCTTATCCTCTTGCCATCAGGATAAAGGATATTCAAGACTTCGGTTACCGTTTTCCCTAAAACAGGCTCATGGGAATAACCGGTGATCTCTTCCGCTGCTTTGTTAAACATGACAATTTTTAATTGTTCGTCGACAGAAATCACTGCATCTCGGATAGAGTTCAGGGTTACACTTAATAGATTACGTTCTGCGGCAAGTTTGGTTTCCCAACGTTTCCTTTCCCAGGCGTTGGAAAGCATTTTTGTGATGATATTGAAAAAAGCAATATGTTCATCAGTCCATTTTCTTTTGAACTTTACCGCCTGGATTCCAAGGAATCCAATCATTTTTTCATTGGACTTTATGACAACTGCCAGTAAAGATTGAATATCATGATTCAGCCATATTCCTATTTCTTGGACTGCCTCAGGAGGAAGATCATTAATATCCGTTACCGCAAGGCAATTTTTCTTTTGAATTTCTGAAAACCACCAGTTGTTTGAATCCATTTCAATATTTTGTCTTTCCTTGAATAGTGGAGTAATCCCGTCACTGCACCATTCATTAACCATACTCATTTGCTTTAAGTCCTTGGAAAAAAGATATAGAAAAGCCCGATCTACATCAAAATATTTTCCGATTCTTTCTAAAGCATATTGAACATAATGATCAAATTGATCGACAGGAAGATTAATAAATCCATTGGATAGATCCAAAATGAGATTACTGTCAAGAGGATAATTGCATTCTGTTAGTACTTCGTATGTATTATTTCTTTCACATTCTAAATCGGTCATGGTTTATTCCCCTATTACCATCATTAAACGTTAAACTTTTTACTCATTTTATATCAATTTTTATAAACAAACAATTGAGTTTTGCTAAAAAGAATAAAAAGGTGTATATAACACCTTTTTATTCAAACAAAATCCTATGAAACATTCGACAAACTGTTAAACCGCCAGGTCAATATGCTGGATTGTTCCCGCCTCTCCATTTTCCTTCAAAAATACTCCTGTCTTCTGAACTTGTGCTTGTAATTCATTTTGGTCGATCAATTTCCTTTCCGTCTTCCGTCCGGATCTTTCCCTGGGCGGAAAAAAACATAGATTCTTCTTCAGAATAAGTTTCGTCAAAATGATACTCCAGTCCCCACCCTTGTCTTTGGTTACTGAGTTCAAACTGCCTATCATCCGGAAGTTTCAAAGAAATGTTGTTGGGATCCTGCAAAATCACTTTTTCCGGAACAAGAATTCTCACATTCTTTCCTGTCAGCTGCCGGATAAATCTTTCCAATAACGCAATTAACTCTTTGTCTTTATCACTTAATTCGAAAATAGATTCTCCGGATTTTGGGGTTTCGTTTGTTTGGTCGCTAAAACCTCGTCTGAAAGAACCAGACTGTCTTTTGGACTCTCTGCCGGAAGACTCGCATCCCTGCTTTGTCCGTCAAACCAGACCCTTGATCGTTCATTGACGGTCTTTTTCTTTTCCAGCTTAAAGTCCCCATAAAGGTCAATTGTTGAACTTTGAACCTTCATTTTCATCCCTCCGTGGATATAGACTTTATATTAATATCGGAATATGTTTTTCCTTTATTTAGCAAACGTGAAATTATTTTTCTCCGGCTGCAATTTCTCTCATGCCTGTTTCCAGGATTTCTATCTCTTTTATTTCATTGTCCCCTGCCAGACCTAACTCCCCGAACTTTCTGGCAGTCACGAGTACACGGCTCTCATAAGAACCTACCGCCCTGTTATAGGCTTGGACCGAGTTCTGTAAACCCTTCCGTATATCCAGAAAATGCTCAGTCAAGACACTGATCCTTTCATAAAGGATTTTTCCCAGTTCGCTGATTTGCCTTGCATTCTCATTCATTTGTTCTTGTTTCCATCCATAGGCTATTGCTTTGAGCAAAGCAATGAGCGTGGTGGGAGTAGCCATAATGACCCTTTGTTCCGCACCATATTCGATTAATTCCGGATCAAATTGTAAGGCAGCACTGAAAAAAGTCTCTCCCGGAAGGAACATCACAACAAACTCAGGGGTAAAATCAAACTGTGTCCAATAGGACTTGCCGGCAAGTTTGGTGATATGATTCTTAACCTGTCTGGCATGTCCCAGCATTTTCAGGTTTTTCATCTCATCATCTGTCGCATCTATTGCTTCCAGATAGTCTGCAAGGGGGGCCTTGGAGTCAACAACAATAATCTTGTTACCCGGCAGCCGGATAATCATATCCGGTCTTTGTCTGCCGTTTTCATTTGATACTTCTTCTTGCTGCACAAAGTCGCAATACTCTACCATCCCTGCAACTTCAACAACTCTTTTCAGCTGGATTTCTCCCCACCGTCCCCGAACAGTGGGGGCTTTTAATGCAGAAATCAGTTTATTGGTTTCCCTCTGCAGTTTTTCCTGTCCTATAGTCATAAACTCGACTTGTTTTATTAACCCTTCGTAAGCTCCGGCCCGCTTCTGCTCCAATTCATTAATTTTGACATCTACTTTTTCCAAGGACTCCTTTAGCGGTTTAACCAGTTCGTGAATGGAAGTCTGACGTTTTTCCAAGTCATTTACGGCCTGGACCTGAAATTTTTCCATCGTTGTTTTGGCAAGTTCCAGGAAGGACTGATTGTTGCTCTTTAAAGCTTCCATGGACAAAGCTTTGAAGCCGTCAGATAATTCTTCTTTGGCTTTGTTCAAAAGAGACAATTTTTCTTCATGCAGAACCTGCTCCATTTCCAGTCTCGTCCTCAGTTCGGAAATCTGAGCTGCATAATCAGATTTCCTTTCGATTTCCCGGTTTAGCTCCGCATTTAAACGGAAATTGTCCCTTTCCAGCAGCAATACTTTTTCTGCCAGCCCCCTGTTCCGGGAATTACCTGCAAAATAGCCAATTAAGACCCCTATTAACACTGCGCTAAAAACTGCAATCCAGCCAAGAGCAGAATCCATCCAGCTATTCCTCCATTTCGATTATTTCTTATTATGCAAAACCTGCAAACGAGTAACGACAGTCATGGATCAATTATCAACATCGAATAATAACAACGCCCCGGGATTAAAATCTAGCGGAAAATCCTTTATAATATCCTTACAACCACTTGGAGGAGGCCATAAGAAATGAAACCCGATGAAATTCACGTGATCTACGGAACAAAACCCGTCAGCATGGTAAAAGATCTTCTTGAACGGATGAAGGCAGCAGATAATATGGATCAGGGAATGAAAATCGCCCTAAAGCCAAACCTTGTGGTAGCCAAGCCTTCCCAGGAAGGAGCTACTACCACCCCTGCCATCGTTGAAGGAATTATTCAATACCTTTTTGAACATAACATGAAAAATATCTCCATCATAGAAGGTTCCTGGGTGGGAGACCAAACCGCCAGGGCATTTAAAATTTGCGGATATGAAGAAATCTCCCGCAAATATAACATTCCTCTGGTCGATTTACAGCGGGATGATGTGCAACCTGTTTCCGTTCAGGGAGAATCACTAAAAGTTTGCAAAAAAGCTCTGGAAGCAGATTATTTAATCAACCTCCCTGTGCTTAAAGCTCATTGCCAGACTTTATTCACTTGTGCCCTGAAAAACCTGAAAGGTTGTATTCCGAACAGTGAAAAACGGCGATACCATTCCATGGGATTACATAAACCCATTTCCTGCCTGGCCAAGGCCCTCAAGGTAGATTTAAATATTGTTGATGCCTTAAACGGCGATTTAACCTTTGAGGAAGGCGGCAACCCGGTGAGAATGGACAGGATCATTGCCGGGCAGGACCCTGTTTTAATTGATACGTATTGTTGTTCTCTTATTGGTTATACCAAAAAGGAAATTCCCTATATCCCTCTTGCCGAACAATTAGGGGTGGGTTCCGGAGATCTTACCCGGGCTCATATTGCAGAATACTGTGAAGAATTGAAAACCGGCTTAACATTTCAGCCTTCCAGAAAAGCAGCCAGACTAGCCGAAAAAGTCAAATCGTCGGATGCTTGTTCTGCCTGCTTCGGGGGGCTGATCCATGCCTTGAACAGACTTGAAGAAAACGGCAGATTAAGGAACCTAAAAGAACCGATTTATATCGGTCAGGGTTTTAAAAGCAAGTCAATGAGCGGCCTGGGGATAGGCAGCTGTACTTCGGGATGTTCCAGTTATGTTAAAGGCTGCCCGCCAAGCGCCCTGGATATCGTTCAGTTTTTGGAAACAGCTAATTCCCCTGTTAAATGATCTATAAACTGCCTGGCCGTTCTTCCTGAACGGCCATTGTGCATCATAACCCATTTAAGCGCCCTCTGCCGGAGTTCATCCCTTTCAATCCTGATTTTATTTTGGGCTGCAAGCCCTTCCACGATTTTCAGATAGGTTTCCTGATCCGGGGAGAGGAAGGTAACAGTAATCCCAAACCTGTCAGCCAGAGAAAGTTTTTCCTCCATATTATCCTGAGCGTGCACATCATCCGACCTCCGGTCAACGAAGGATTCCTTAACCAAATGTCTGCGGTTGGAAGTCGCATAAACAAGTACATTTTGAGGACGGGCCTCAACACCGCCCTCCAGTAAAGACTTTAAGTGTTTATAATCTTCTTCCACATCATTAAAAGACAGGTCATCAATAAAGACAATGAATTTAAGGGGAATCCGGGCAAGGTCTCTTACCAGTTCCGGAAATAATCCAATCTGATTCTTCTTCAGTTGAACAATCCGGAGGCCCTTATTCACATACTCATTGAGAAGCGCCTTAACCAAAGAGGATTTTCCGGTTCCCCTGTTT
This sequence comes from Peptococcaceae bacterium, assembly GCA_012517475.1. Taxonomy (GTDB): domain Bacteria; phylum Bacillota; class Desulfitobacteriia; order Desulfitobacteriales; family Syntrophobotulaceae; genus Dichloromethanomonas. Next base: position 28,321 of record JAAYUV010000036.1, read on the forward strand.
CCGTATAAAATGATGTTATTGGCAGGAAAACCTTGCAGAAAGCTTTCTGTATTATGAAGTACCAAAGCTTGCTCTCTTTCCTGGCAAATTAGGTTATTAACCCGAATCGGGTCAGGATTTTCTACCCCCTCCAATTTTTTGCAGCTCTCCTTAATTTTAAATGCTGCATACGTACCAAAAATACCATAACCAACCTTTCGGTAGTAATCTACCAAAATCGGAACGTTTAACTCCCACCGGGTTTGAAGTATAAATTTTTTTAGGAAGTCCGACTTTATGGCTCTAAGCCATTGAGCGGCAGATAAATCGTTTACTTCCGTCTGGTCATTTACCCCATCAGGAAGGTCCCATCTCCAAACCGGCCAATTCTCCGGCCAAAGTAAGCCGGTAAAAATCTCCTTATCCGCTTTGGGAAGCTGATCCTGAAAAAGAGCTGTCGCCAGGGAGAGAATATCTCCGGGCTTTATCTCAGCCAATGTCTGAATGATCTGCAAGTCCCTTGCCGCAGTTTCCATCATGTCGGAATTAACCTTTTCGTTATCAGAACCGGAAGCTAACGCAACGAAAGCATTGTCAGTATCAAATAGCTTTTGTACCAAGTATTCCACCCAGTTGATTCCTATCATGGACTTATAGAATCTGTGGTAAGAGATATAGATCTTTTCAAAATCCGTTTCTTTCTTGCTTAACTCTTCGAAAAGCCCGCATAACAATTGAATTCTCGTATCCTGCAGCAGTTCTTCGAACAGAACGAGTCCATTCAAAGACAGTCTTATTTTTCTTATAGCAGCTATGGTTTTCATCCTATTCGTCCTTTTGGCCCAAATGTTACTTATTTCTTTACCTCGGCAAAATACATTTCGGGTACTTTTCCAAGGGAACCGAATTTATCCAAAGGCCAATATCTGATCCAGACTCTTCCCAGGATCTTGTTGGCAGGCAAAAAACCCCAAATATGACTGTCCTTGCTTGCCCTTCGGTTATCTCCAAGCATAAAATAAGAATCCGCCGGCACGGTTACCGGCCCGTAATTATAATCGGGAGTGGCCATAATGTAAGGTTCATTCAATGCTTTATCCCCGATATATACCTTACCGTTTTTGACTTCGACTTTCTCTCCGGGCAGGCCAATCACTCTTTTGACAAGATCTTTATCTTCCTGGGCTGATTCCGGAGCTTCAAAAACGATAATATCTCCTCTTTTGATGGTATCGTATTTATAAAACAGCCGATCTACGATAAGTCTGTCCTGCAGCTGAATGGTAGGCAGCATTGAACCTGTCGGGACGATCCTCGTATCAACGACATAATTCCTGATTACTATAGAAAGAACAAAAGCTACTGCGATAATGATTACCCATTCCAATAAAGATTTTAGAATCCCTTTCAACGTTATCACCTTCCACATTTTCTGCAAATTCAGTATTACCTGTGTTCAACCTACCTTACTGCCAAACTTATGTTATTTTCTCTATAAAGTTATATATTCCTGCAAAAAAAAAATTTATCCATTTACTAGTAAAAAAATTACGTTTTTCTGATTGTCAGAGAAACGTAATTTTTTATCCGATTTTGATTCAATACTTAAACTCTGAGAGCAAAGGAATAATGGTAATTTACATCTTGCCAATTAATCAAATTCCACCAGGCTTTTATCCATTCTGCCCTTTTGTTCTGATATTTTAGGTAATATGCATGTTCCCAAACATCTAAGACCAGGATGGGAAACGCTCCCCAAAGGCAAAGATCCTGATGTTTCTCCACTTGCAGGATTTCCAACCGCCGGATGAAATGATTCCAGGCAAGAACAGCCCATCCTGATCCTTCCACGGCTGCTGCTGCAGCACTCATCTGACTTTTAAAGATGGAAAAAGAACCAAAATCAAGCTTAATATGCTCTCCTACAGGACCTGATGCCTCTCCACCCCCCGCAGGTGTCATATTGGTCCAGAAGAGATTATGTAAAATATAACCCGACCCATGAAATGCCAACTCTTTCTCCCAGTGCTTGATGAGACTGTAATCCCCTTTTGCTCTTGCTTCCTGAATCTTATCCTCTGCGTGATTTAACCCGTCTACATAGCTTTTATGATGGATGTCATGGTGAATCCGGACTGTTTCCGCATCGTACCACGGTTCAAGCGCATTATACGGATAAGGCAGTTCCGGCAGCGAATAAGTCATGATACTCTCATACTCCTTTCTCATGCCACATTATGTCGGGATTTTCCCTCTATAAATTTATATTGCCTTTTCCAAAAGAAAGAACAAAAAACAGAAACCTCTATACTTGATTAAAGGTTTCTGCTTTATCTAATGCTTCATCTATAATTTATCCAATATTCAGCGCCTTACCCGTTCGAAGAAGCCTGAAGATTCTTTCGGCGGTCTGAACCACCAAAGGATAGGCGTTTTCAACAGCCTCATCCAAAGTCATTATTTTATTAATGATCGGAACAATGGCATTAAGACCATATTCTAACATGATTTCTGCCCCTTCACCGATAGACCCCACCACAGCGATGACTGGTTTTCCGTGTTTTTGAGCTCTTGTCCCTACCCCTTTCGGAACCTTGCCAAAAGCGGACTGAGCATCAATCCTGCCTTCACCGGTAATCACCAGATCATACTCGCCAATGATATCATCGAATTTTATGGTATCCAGGACAGCTTCAGTCCCCGATTTCAGCTCTGCCTTTGTAAAGGCCAGCAATCCTGCGCCTAAACCGCCTGCCGCGCCTGCTCCCGGGATATCCCGGATATTCATACCAAGCTGGCTGCGAATAACCTCGGCGTAATGGCTCAAACACCCGTCCAGGTACTGAACCATCTCCGGGGTTGCACCTTTTTGAGGTCCATAAACCGCAGACGCTCCCCTAGGGCCGCACAGAGGATTATCCACATCACAGATTACTGTTATCTGAACATCCTTCAGGCGATGATCCATTTCAGAAAGGTCAATCCTGGAAAGGTCCACTAGGGCGGCGCCTCCGGGAGAAAGCTCCTTACCATTCTGATTTAGAAGTTTCCCCCCTAAAGCTTGCACCATCCCTGCTCCGCCATCATTTGTGGCACTACCCCCGATGCCGATCAGGATCTTTTCGGCGCCTTCGTCCAGAGCTGCCTTAATCAGATCACCTGTTCCCCTGGTGGTTGTAATGAAGGGATTCCTCTTTTCTACAGGCACCAAAGGAAGGCCGGATGCTGCAGCCATTTCTATTACTGCCGTTCCGTCAGGCAGCATCCCCATGACAGCTTCAATAGGTTCTCCCAAAGGGGAGGATACTTTTCTTTTAACGTATTTACCCTGTGCTGCTGTCACCAAAGCTTCGACAGTACCTTCACCTCCGTCGGCAATCGGAATAATCCGGGTAACGGCATCAGGAAAAACACGTTTTACTCCTTCCGTTACCGCCTCGCCAACTTTGATACTGCTCAAACTTCCTTTAAAAGAATCAGAAGCTACCAGTACCTTCATACTAACCCTCCATATTCGGGAATTTAGTCTTTTTTCACCTGGGTATTGGCTAATTTTTCGTAGAACATAACCAAACCGCCATGGTCTTTATCACCGTGACCGTCCACTTTGAGAGACTGCATCATTTCCATTACCGAAGCACTGAGAGGCAGAGGAGCACCAACTTCATGTCCCGTTTCCAGAATATTGTTCAGATCTTTAATATGCAAATTAATGCGGAACCCGGGATCAAATTTTCTGGCCATGACCAGGGGAGCTTTGGCATCCAGTACCGTACTTCCGGCTAACCCGCCGCGTATTGCTTTGTACACACTTTCAGGATCAACACCTGCTTTGGTTGCGAGGACCAGAGCTTCAGACATGGCTGCAATGTTCACAGCAACAATAATTTGGTTGGCAAGTTTCGTAACATTGCCTGCTCCTACATCACCGCAAAGTACTGCAGACGCTCCCATACACTTCAGAATAGGTACACACTCTTCAAAATCTGCTTCTTTAGCTCCTACCATGATAGAAAGTGTTCCGTCAATCGCTTTTGGTTCCCCACCGCTAACCGGGGCATCCATAAATCTAATATTCTTTTCTGCCAATTTTTCACCGATTTCCCTGCTGACCAGCGGTGCAATCGAACTCATATCAATCACGATGGACCCTGCTTTTGCACCATCAATAACCCCGTTTGCCCCGAGCACAACTTCTTTAACATGAGGCGAATTCGGAAGCATGGTAATAATCACATCTGATTTGGAAGCCACATCCTTTGGAGAAGACCCTGCTTCACCCCCGGCTGCAACCACTTCTTCAACCGCCGGCTTATTCAGGTCGAATACCACCAGTGAATATCCAGCTTTCAGCAGGTTTTTGCTCATAGGTTTCCCCATGATTCCCAATCCGATAAATCCAATCTTTTTCATAACTTTTCCTCCTTGGGATTTCTTAAATTTGTTATAGTAACGCTTAATAGCGTTTTGAAATCGATTATAAGGAGTACCCCATCTGCTTAACCCATTGCAAAGAATCTACAGTAGAGGCGGAGGGTTTGTACTCCATGCCAATGTATCCTTTGTACCCCATTTTATCCAGGGTGTCAAAAAGAAATTTGACTTTGATTATCCCCGTACCCGGTTCATTTCTTCCGGGATTGTCGGCAATCTGAATATGCCCGATATTTGCAAAACAGCTTTGAAGGATCAACTCATGGTTTTCACCTTCCCGTTCAGCGTGGTAAATATCATATTGAAGATAGATATTTGTTCTTCCCAGTTTCTTGATGATTTCCATGACCTGATCTGTAGTATTGAGATAAAAACCGGGAATATCAAAATGGTTGATGGGTTCGATCATGAGGTCAAGTCCAGCCTTCTGAAACTCGTCTGCGGCATAACCGAGATTATCCAGGAGGTTTTCCATAATAGCTTCTCTTTCGTATTCACCGTTTACTTTACCGGCCAGGCAGTTCACTCTATTTACGTCCAAAAACTTGGCAGCTTCTATCGCTTTCCCTACTCCCAATTTGAATTCCGCTTTTCTGGCAGGATCAGCGGCAATCCCCCGATCCCCTTCAGACCAGTTTCCTGCGGGAAGGTTGAACAAGACAATCTTCAGCCCGTTTTGTTCCAATTGTTTTTTAATTTCATTCTGATCAAAATCATAGGGAAACATAAATTCCACGTTCTTAAATCCTGCCTTGGCAGCAGCAGAGAACCTTTCCATAAATGGGACTTCATTAAAAAGAAAATTAAGATTGGCACTAAACTCCGGCATAGTAGTCCTCCTTTATAAATTTAACTTTATTGTTTATGAACTGTAAATGAACCTTTCATCCACAATTAATAAATTCCCAGATTTTCTTTCATGGTTTTAATATTCACCTTAATTGCATCTCTTGCACCTTGAACATCCTTATTCTGAATAGCATTCAGAATCGCCTTATGTTCTTGGAGAGTCAATATATTTTTTTCTTTTGGCTGCGCTTTCTTTTCAATAGCCCTGGCGATATGCATAAAGTCTTCTATCTCCCCAAGGAACTCGATAAGTTTTTTGTTATTGGAGACATTGGCTATTTCCAGGTGGAACTTGCTGTCCAGCATATTGCACTTTTTATAATTGTCTTTTGCCAAAGCAGTTTCGAATTCAGACAAGATACTGTCCAGAAGTTTTAATTGCTCCTCTTTGATCTTGCGAATGCAATTTTCAATGGCCAGTGTTTCCAAAGCCTCTCTTATATCCAAGAAATCGCTGATCTCCTGCGAAGTAAGCTGCATCACAAAAATTCCCTTTCGGGGAATATTATTTAAGAAACCTTCAGCCGAAAGCTGGTTGACCGCCTCCCTTACCGGAGTGCGGCTCATGGATATTTCCTGGGCAAGAAGATCTTCCCTGATCCGGCTTCCCGGCTCAAATTCCAAATTGAGCAGCTTTTCTTTTATAATTCTGTAGGCGCTTTCCTTGAGGCTCAAATGCTCCATCTGTTATGTTCCACCCTTAAACTAATAATTGCGGAAAATATTATAAATTATAATTTATAATATTCTAACATTGATTTCCCTTTATAACAAGAATGTTGGCTTTCATTATTTTTTTGATGAACAGCTTGAAAAAATGTAACATAATTTGATAATCCATATTGTAATTACCAGCGAAAGTTACAATAGTTTGTGTTGACAACTCTATTACCGTCAAATATAATGTTATCTGTGAATGCGGACGTGGCGGAACTGGCAGACGCGCTAGTTTCAGGTACTAGTGGTCTTACGATCGTGGAGGTTCAAGTCCTCTCGTCCGCACCATACTTAACAAGCAATACAAGCCTTGATGAATTTTAGGGCTTGTTTTTTGCTTTTTTATATTAACTTGAATTTACTCATTTTATTTTTCCCGTTATAATTAAACATGGATTCGGTAAGTAATTTTTAAAAATCGGATTTTAAGGTAGTAGTATCAAGCATTTTTTCTCTGCAAAAAAGGTAAATTTTTTGGCAAAAAAACAGGACACTTAGCTCCTCTTGTCAAATGGTTAAAAGTGAC
>JAAYUV010000041.1 GCA_012517475.1 Peptococcaceae bacterium
GGCATTAGGTCATCCGTGACCGTCCACCACTCCTTGCCATCCATGGCACCGTGGCATTAGGTCATCCGTGACCGTCATAAGGGAAGCTGCATTGAGCAGCTTCCCTTATGAATATATACTCTTACTAAGCAATAACCTTAGCAACTACACCGGCGCCAACAGTACGTCCGCCTTCACGAATAGCGAAGCGGAGTCCTTCTTCCATAGCGATCGGGGTAATGAGTTCGCACTCGATGGTAATTCTGTCGCCAGGCATAATCATTTCAACGCCTTCCGGCAGCTTGATAACGCCGGTAACGTCTGTTGTACGGAAGTAGAATTGAGGACGGTAGTTATTAAAGAACGGAGTATGGCGTCCGCCTTCTTCTTTACTCAGGACGTAAATTTCGCCAGTAAATTTGGTATGGGGTTTAATGCTTCCGGGTTTAGCCAATACCATACCGCGCTCGATTTCTTTACGGTCAACGCCACGGAGCAGAGCACCGATATTGTCACCGGCTTGAGCTTGGTCTAACAGTTTGCGGAACATTTCAACGCCTGTGCATACGGTCTTACGGGCTTTTTCAGCAAAGCCGACGATTTCAATTTCTTCCCCAACTTTAAGGACACCGCGCTCAACACGTCCGGTAGCAACAGTACCACGACCGGTAATGGTAAAAACGTCCTCAACAGGCATCAGGAAAGGTTTGTCGATAGCACGTTCCGGCTGCGGAATATAGCTGTCAACTGCATCCATCAGGTTCCAGATCTTGCTGCACCATTCGCAATCTCTGCTTCCGCATCCGCATTCCAAAGCTTTTAAGCCTGAACCGGGAATGATGGGGATTTCGTCGCCAGGAAATTCGTATTCGCTTAACAGTTCACGAACTTCCATTTCAACGAGTTCGAGAAGCTCAGGATCATCAACCATGTCTACTTTGTTTAACCAAACAATAATGTAAGGCACACCTACCTGACGGGCAAGAAGGATGTGCTCACGAGTCTGAGGCATAGGACCATCAGCAGCGGATACAACCAGGATAGCGCCGTCCATCTGGGCAGCACCGGTAATCATATTCTTTACATAGTCAGCATGGCCTGGGCAGTCAACATGTGCATAGTGACGATTGGCAGTTTCATACTCAACGTGAGCGGTAGAAATGGTAATTCCACGTTCGCGCTCTTCAGGCGCTTTGTCGATTTGATCAAAAGCTGTGGCAACTGCACCACCTGTTTTAGACAGGCAGAAAGTAATAGCGGCAGTAGTTGTTGTTTTGCCATGGTCAACGTGTCCAATGGTTCCTACGTTAACGTGCGGTTTGGTACGCTCAAATTTTTGTTTACCCATTTTAGATTTTCACTCCCTATAATCATTAATAATAAAATTTTATTTAAGCCCCTTGCCTCTTGGTAATAATACCTTCGGCAATGTTTTTGGGCACTTCTTCATAGTGGTCAAATTGCATCGTATACACACCGCGTCCCTGAGTTCTGGAACGAAGCTCCGTAGCATATCCGAACATTTCAGAAAGAGGTACAAATCCGCGAATGATTTGAGCACCTGAACGGGCTTCCATTCCTTCGATACGTCCTCTCCTGGAGTTCAAATCACCAATGACATCCCCCATATACTCTTCGGGAACGGTAATTTCGACTTTCATAACGGGTTCCAATATAACAGGGTTTGCTTTGGCCGAACCTGCTTTGAAAGCCATGGATCCCGCAATTTTAAACGCCATTTCGGAAGAATCTACATCATGGTAAGAACCATCCACAACGGTTGCCTTGACATCCAATACCTGGTAACCAGCAAGAATACCGTTTTGCATAGCTTCTTGTATTCCAGCCTGAATGGGCGCGATATATTCCTTGGGAATTACCCCGCCGACAATCTTGCTTTCAAACACAAAGCCTGAACCCGGTTCGAGCGGTTCAAATTCAACCCAGCAGTGTCCATATTGTCCGCGTCCGCCTGACTGACGAACAAACTTGCCTTCAGCCTTTACCGGTTTGCGGATTGTTTCCTTATAAGAAACTTGAGGACGTCCTACATTGCAGTCAACTTTGAATTCTCTTTGCAGTCTGTCAACGATAATCTCCAGATGAAGTTCTCCCATCCCCGAGATAATGGTTTGACCCGTTTCTTCATCGGTATGCATTTTAAAAGTCGGATCTTCCTCAGCTAATTTGGCGAGTGCACCGCCGAGCTTATCCTGATCCGCTTTCGTCTTGGGCTCGATGGCGATATGAATAACCGGCTCCGGAAATACCATTGACTCAAGAATAATATTTTTCTTCTCATCACATAAGGTATCCCCTGTGCTGACATCTTTAATGCCAACAGCCGCCGCAATATCACCGGCACGAACCTCATCCACGTCTTCCCGATGATTGGCATGCATCCGCAAGATCCTGCCAATTCTCTCTTTCTTACCTTTTGTAGAATTAAGGATATATGAACCTGCCGTAAGTGTACCGGAGTATACTCTAAAGAATGTAAGTTTACCTACGTACGGGTCAGCCATAATCTTAAAGGCCAGTGCTGCAAACGGTTCATTATCATCGGATTGCCTGACTTCATCCTCCCCTTCAGGAGTAACACCCTGAATAGCAGGGACATCGAGAGGTGATGGCATATATTCTACTACAGCGTCAAGTAAAGGTTGTACCCCTTTATTTTTGAAGGACGATCCACAAAGGACAGGAATAAATTTCAAGCTGATGGTTCCCTTGCGTATTGCTTGTTTAATTTCCTGTTCAGAGATCTCCTCTCCGTCGAGATACTTCATCATGAGTTCTTCGTCTACTTCTGCAACTGCTTCCAATAGTTTCTCTCGGTATTCCTGAGCCTGGGAAAGCAAGTTTTCGGGAACATCAGTAACGTCACTGGCTGTACCCAAATCATCGGTGTAAATCGTTGCTTTCATTGTTACCAGATCCACAATTCCCTTAAATTGGTCTTCCAGTCCGATAGGAAGCTGAATAGGAACAGGATTGGAACCCAAGCGTTCAGCAATCATGGAAACCCCACGGAAAAAATCCGCTCCCACTCTGTCCATTTTATTAATATAGGCGATTCGTGGAACACCATATTTGTCCGCCTGACGCCAAACAGTCTCTGATTGAGGCTCAACGCCTCCAACAGAACAAAACACAGCTACAGCGCCATCCAGAACACGTAAGGAGCGTTCTACTTCCACAGTAAAATCAACGTGCCCGGGTGTGTCGATAATATTAACATTATGCCCTTTCCATTGGCAGGTTGTAGCTGCAGAAGTAATTGTAATCCCACGCTCCTGCTCCTGAACCATCCAGTCCATGGTGGCAGCACCATCATGTACCTCGCCAATTTTATGCACACGACCGGTATAAAACAATATGCGTTCTGTGGTTGTCGTTTTACCGGCATCGATATGCGCCATGATACCGATATTCCGAGTTTTCTCCAAAGGAACTTGCCTAGCCACTAATTTATCAGCCTTTCTCTCCAGAAAGTAATTTATCCCCTATTCCTAAACATATAAACATTTCATTACCAGCGATAATGAGCAAACGCTTTATTCGCCTCAGCCATTTTATGGGTATCTTCTTTTTTCTTAAAAGATCCGCCTGTGCTGTTAGCTGCATCCATCAGTTCACCGGCGATTTTTTCCGGCATGGTCTTTTCTCCCCGCTTACGGGAATACTCGACTAACCATCTGAGCCCCAGGGTAAGACGACGATCAGCACGGACTTCGATCGGCACTTGATAGTTAGCACCGCCGACTCTGCGGGCTTTAACTTCTAAAACCGGCATAACATTTTTAAGTGCTGCTTCAAATACTTCGATTGGGTCTTTCCCTGTTTTCTCTTGAATAATGTTAAATGCCCCATAGCAATTGGCTTCGGCTACACCTTTTTTGCCATCAAGCATGATTTGATTGATGAATTTGGTTACCACTTTGTTCTTATAAATAGGATCGGGCAGAATTTCTCTTTTAGCAATATAACCCTTTCTTGGCAACTTTGTTCCTCCTTTCTGCTAGTATTTCAAATAGCATCATGGTTGATTCCATCTAAACAAAAAAGTACTTATTTCTTCTTAGGTCTCTTTGTTCCATACTTGGAACGCGCTTGATTTCTATTCTGGACACCTGTGGTATCCAATGCACCCCGTACGATATGGTAACGTACACCGGGAAGATCCTTAACACGGCCACCACGAACAAGTACTACTGAGTGCTCCTGGAGGTTATGACCGATTCCAGGAATATACGTGGTTATTTCAATGCCATTGGTAAGGCGAACACGGGCTACCTTCCTCAGGGCAGAATTTGGTTTTTTGGGTGTTGTAGTATAAACCCTGGTGCAAACCCCTCTTTTTTGAGGAGACCCACCTGAAGGAAAATCCTTACGTTTAAGGGCATTGCGTCCCCACTGCAACGCAGGTGCTGTTGATTTTTGAATAACCTTTTCTCTCCCCTTGCGAATAAGCTGGTGAATTGTCGGCATAGCTGCACCTCCTTTCCTCTGCAATATACTGGCTTTTACCTGTGTGCTTCACTCATGATTACATATCATGACATGCCCGCACTTTTTCGAAACACGCTAAGGAATTGTCCAAGCTATTCCAGCCTGGAACAATTCCAAAAGCTTTCTACAAAATGATTAGCTCTCAAGAACCGCTGCCACGGCAGCACCAACTTTGATGCCGCAGGCTTTACCCAGTTCAGCCATACTTGGAACTTCCACCGGCTGAATCTTTTTAGTCCTGCACATCTCAAGTATAGGGCGAAGGAGTCGACTATCGGCATCTTTGGCCACATAAACAGTTCGAACCTCACCCTTATCCAAGGCGCGGCTGGTTTGTTTTAAACCAACAACCACTTTCTGAGCCCTTTTCAAAGATTCATCAAGCATTTGAACAATGCTTTCCTCCCCTACTCTAAAATCAGACTATACTATTCTAGCAGTACGGTTTTTCAGTGTCAAGCGTTGGTTAGCCATGATACTAAGCTCAACACGATTGTTAACATATTATTTACAAAGAACTGCAAATTAACCGAGAAACCTAAGCTTCCTGATTCCCATCCTGGACTTTAAGGGACCTGTATTTTGACATTCCCGTTCCTGCAGGAATCAGTTTTCCGATAATGACATTTTCCTTCAGGCCAATCAGCGGGTCGACCTTCCCTTTTATTGCTGCCTCGGTAAGAACCCTTGTGGTTTCTTGGAAGGACGCAGCCGAGAGGAAAGAATCCGTAGCCAGAGATGCCTTGGTAATACCCAGGAGCGTCGGCCGGGATACTGCAGGTTCTCCGCCTGCACTGGTTACGAGATCATTCTCTTCTTCAAATTCAAAGATATCAATGAGTCCTCCTGGCAGGAGACTTGTGTCGCCAGCTTCTTCTATTTTAACTTTTCTGAGCATCTGTCTGACCATTACTTCGATATGCTTATCATTAATGTCTACACCCTGGAGGCGGTAAACCCGTTGAACTTCTCCCAGAAGATAAACCTGAACCCCGGTAATTCCCTTAATCTTCAGCGTATCATGCGGATTGACGCTTCCCTCTGTTAACTCATCACCGGGAGAAATAACCTGTCCGTCCCTGACCCTGAGACGGGAACCAAAAGGAACAGTATATACTTCATTTTCTCCGGTTTCGCTCAAGACTTCAATTTCCCTGCGGCCCTTAATTTCCCGCACTGTGACGGTACCGCCGATTTCGGAAATAATTGCCTGCCCTTTTGGTTTACGGGCTTCAAACAATTCCTCAACCCTGGGAAGACCTTGAGTAATATCGTCTCCGGCAACACCGCCGGTATGGAAAGTACGCATGGTTAGCTGGGTTCCTGGTTCTCCGATCGATTGGGCAGCAATGATGCCAACTGCTTCCCCGATCTCTACCAGACGTCCTGTCGCCAGATTTCGCCCGTAACATTTCTTACATACTCCGTAACGGGTCTTGCAAGAGAGGACTGATCTGATTTCTACACGATCATAAACATCTGCAATGGCTTTAGCTTGTTCCTCATTAATCTCGTGCTCAGGAGTAGCAAGAACCTCCCCGGTCTGCGGATGAAGAATCACTTTGGCAGGATAGCGTCCAACCAAGCGCTCTTCCAGTTTTTCGATCATTTCACTGCCTTCTTTGATATCTTCCACGAAGATGCCATGATCTACTCCGCAGTCATCTTCACGAACGATTACATCCTGGGAGACATCAACCAATCTGCGGGTGAGATATCCCGAGTCCGCTGTTCTTAAGGCGGTATCCGCCAAACCTTTACGTGCACCGTGAGAAGAAATGAAGTATTCCAAAACGGTTAAGCCTTCACGGAAGTTGGCTTTAATAGGAAGTTCAATGGTTCTTCCCGACGGGTCCGCCATGAGTCCGCGCATCCCTGCCAGCTGTCTCAGCTGCTGGACATTACCGCGGGCACCGGAGTTAGCCATCATGTATACCGGGTTAAATTTATCCAATGATTCCATCAGTGCTTTGGTAACGGCATCATTGGCTTTCGTCCAAATATCGATTACCAAGGTCTTGCGTTCGTCATCTGTTATCAATCCGCGGCGGTACTGCTGCTCGGTCTTCGTAACATTGACATCCGCCTCGGCCAGAATGGTTTTTTTCATTTCCGGAACTTGAATGTCACCGATCCCAACCGTGACTCCGGCCTGAGTAGAAAACCTGAACCCGAGACTCTTGATTCCGTCTAAAAGTTTTGCAGTTTTATCATAACCGCAAAGCCGGTAAGTTTTTGCAACGATTTTATCCAAAGCTTTTTTCGGGACCAATTCGTTGACAAATCCCACTTCAGAAGGAATGACCGTATTAAAGATCAGCCTTCCGGCAGTAGTCTCGATCATTTTTCCATCATCCATACGAACTTTAACCAGTGCCTGGAGATGGAGCGCCTTGGAATTGTATGCAAGAATGGTTTCGTTAACGTCTTTAAAAATCTTGCCTTCGCCCAAGGCGCCCGGTCTTTCCATGGTCAGATAATAGCACCCCAGAACCATGTCTTTGGTCGGAGAAGCTACCGGTCTGCCATCCTTCGGATTCAGGATGTTATGGGAAGAAAGCATGAGTAAACGTGCTTCGGCTTGTGCTTCAGCGGAAAGAGGTACGTGCACAGCCATTTGGTCACCGTCAAAGTCGGCATTATAAGCTGTACACACCAGAGGGTGTATCTGCAGGGCACGGCCTTCAACCAGAACCGGTTCAAACGCTTGAATCCCGAGGCGGTGTAATGTCGGAGCACGGTTTAACAATACGGGATGTTCCATAATTACTTTTTCGAGAACGTCCCATACCTCAGGGCGCACTCTTTCGACCATTCTTTTGGCACTCTTGATATTATGCGCATACCCTTCGTTAACCAGATTCTTCATGACAAAGGGTTTGAACAGTTCCAAAGCCATTTCCTTAGGCAGACCGCACTGGGATAATTTCAGGGTTGGTCCAACCACAATAACGGAACGCCCTGAATAATCTACGCGTTTACCCAGAAGGTTCTGGCGGAATCTTCCCTGTTTGCCCTTGAGCATATCACTCAAAGACTTTAACGGCCTATTCCCCGGACCGGTGACGGGACGTCCCCTGCGCCCGTTGTCAATCAGGGCGTCAACAGCTTCCTGGAGCATCCTCTTCTCATTGCGGACAATGATATCCGGCGCACCGAGATCCAAGAGTTTTTTCAGACGATTGTTTCTATTAATAACACGGCGGTATAGATCGTTTAAATCGGAAGTAGCAAACCTTCCGCCATCGAGCTGGACCATAGGACGTAATTCAGGAGGAATGACGGGGATTGAATCTAAAATCATCCACTCCGGATTATTCCCTGATTTTTTGAAGGCCTCTACAACTTCCAAACGACGGATTGCTCTGATTTTTCTTTGACCGGATACTTCTTTTAACTCAGTGCGGAGTTCTTCATTCAACTTGTCAAGGTCGATCTCTTTGAGTAACTCCTTGATGGCTTCAGCGCCCATTTCTGCTTTGAACGCATTGCCATATTTCTCTCTGGCTTCCCGGTATTCCGTCTCAGTCAGAAGCTGTTTCTTCATCAGGGAAGTATCGCCGGGCTCAATAACAATATATGCTACAAAATAAAGAACTTTTTCCAGGGAACGGGGCGACATGTCAAGGAGCAACCCCATACGGCTTGGAATCCCCTTGAAGTACCAGATATGAGATACCGGGGCTGCCAATTCGATGTGTCCCATTCTTTCCCGGCGAACTTTGGACCTGGTTACTTCTACTCCGCAGCGGTCACAAATAATTCCTTTATAGCGGACTCTCTTGTATTTTCCGCAGTGACATTCCCAGTCCCGGGTAGGCCCAAATATTTTTTCACAAAAAAGCCCTTCCCTTTCGGGCTTTAATGTACGGTAATTGATAGTTTCCGGTTTTTTGACCTCTCCAAACGACCATTTTCGGATCATCTCCGGAGAAGCCAAACCGATACGCATTCTTTCAAAGTTATTTACATCTAGCACGGTGTTCTCTCCCTTCGCCCGTTAATAAGCTGACTGGATTATACCTTTTTTAAATCAATAATCGTCATCGTAATCATGATCAAAATCATCATCTTCCAAGTCAACAACGAGGTCTTCAACAAGATCGTCAGTAAGGTCATCTGCAAGGTCCGTGTCAAGATCCTCTTCCGGAACTTCAGGAGGGGCAAAATCCCCTACTTCTCCGGATTCATCATCTGAAAACTCTTCGTCTTCGTCAAAATCCTTATCGTCTTCGGCATCGGCTGCTTCAATTACGGCAAATTGGTCATCCATTCCCAATTCATGAGCTACTTCGGTCACATCATCATCCAGGTCTTTAATCTCGATTTCCTGATCTTCCTCGGAAAGAACGGAAACGTCAAGTCCAAGACTTTGCAATTCTTTAATCAGAACTTTAAATGATTCCGGAACCCCCGGTTCAGGAATATTCTCACCTTTGACAATTGCTTCGTAGGTTTTGACCCTTCCAACTACATCGTCAGACTTAACAGTGAGGATCTCCTGTAATGTATACGATGCCCCATAAGCTTCCAGAGCCCATACTTCCATTTCTCCGAAACGCTGGCCGCCAAATTGGGCTTTACCGCCCAAAGGCTGCTGGGTAACTAGGGAATACGGACCGGTAGAACGGGCATGAATCTTATCGTCAACCAGGTGGTGCAGTTTCAACATATACATGTAGCCAACGGTAATTTCATTGTCGAACGGCTCTCCCGTCCGCCCATCATAGAGAACAGATTTTCCGCTTTCCGGCAGACCCGCTTTGATGAGGGTTTCAAAGACATCCTCTTCCCTTGCACCGTCAAAAACAGGGGTTGCAATATAAATACCAAGTGCTTTGGCTGCCCATCCTAGATGGGTTTCCAAAACCTGCCCGATATTCATACGAGAAGGAACACCTAACGGATTCAGGACAATTTCAATTGGAGTCCCATCAGGCATAAAAGGCATATCTTCCTGGCGCATGATCCTGGAAATAACACCTTTGTTGCCGTGTCTGCCCGCCATTTTATCCCCTACGGAGATCTTGCGTTTTTGAGCAATATAAACGCGTACAAGCTGATTGACTCCGGGTGCCAACTCGTCGCCATTTTCTCTTTTGAATACTTTTACATCTACGATTTTGCCGGCTTCTCCATGGGGAACTCTCAGAGAGGTATCCCTGACTTCCCTTGCTTTTTCCCCGAAAATGGCTCTTAAAAGCCGTTCTTCAGCTGTCAGTTCGGTTTCACCTTTAGGAGTAACTTTCCCCACCAGAATGTCGCCCGGGCGAACCTCTGCCCCGATACGGATGATTCCGCGTTCATCGAGATCTTTCAAAACATCTTCCCCCACGTTGGGGATATCCCTTGTGATCTCCTCCGGTCCAAGTTTGGTATCCCTGGCGTCAGCTTCATATTCTTCAATATGAATGGAAGTAAAATAATCCTCTTTAACCAGCTTTTCGCTGATAAGAATAGCGTCCTCGTAGTTGTAGCCTTCCCAGGGCATAAAGGCAACCAATACATTCCGGCCTAAAGCCAGTTCCCCATGTTCTGTGGATGGACCATCGGCTATTACCTGGCCTGCTTCTATTCTTTGACCCTTCATCACAATGGGACGTTGATTGATACAGGTTCCCTGGTTGCTTCTTAAATACTTAAGCATTTTATATTTACTTACAGTGCCGTCATCATTCTGGATGACGATTTCATCGGAAGTAACTCTGGCAACCGTTCCAACCTTCTGAGACAGCAAACAAACACCTGAATCAACCGCAGCCTTATACTCCATCCCTGTACCGATATAGGGAGCATCCGTTTTAAGCAATGGGACAGCCTGGCGCTGCATGTTTGAACCCATCAGAGCACGGTTGGCGTCATCGTGTTCCAAAAACGGAATCATTGCAGTTGCAATGGAAACCATCTGCTTTGGCGAAACATCCATATACTGAATGCTTGCCGGGGGAACCAGGACAAAGTTTTCCCCGTGTCTGGCTTCAATTTTGTCGCTCAGGAATTCGCCGCTGGGATCAACCGCAGCATTGGCTTGAGCGATAATATATTTTTCTTCTTCATCTGCAGTAAGATAATGAATCTCGTCCGTTACCTTGCCGTTTTCAACCTTACGATAAGGCGCCTCAATAAAACCATATTGATTAATTCGGCCATAGGTACTCAAGGATCCAATCAGTCCAATATTCGGACCTTCAGGGGTCTCGATCGGGCACATTCTTCCGTAATGGGAATGATGAACGTCACGAACTTCAAAGCCCGCCCTTTCCCTGCTTAAGCCGCCGGGACCAAGTGCGCTGAGACGTCGTTTATGGGTCAGTTCCGCCAAAGGATTGGTTTGATCCATAAACTGTGATAACTGACTGCTGCCAAAGAATTCTTTGATGGCTGCAACAACGGGACGAATATTAATAAGAACCTGAGGGGTGATCCCTTCAATATCTTGGATCGTCATTCTTTCCCGGACTACCCTCTCCATCCTGGACAGTCCGATCCGAAACTGATTCTGTAATAACTCTCCAACAGATCTCAAACGCCTGTTTCCAAGGTGATCGATATCATCCGTGTGTCCTTCCCCATTAATGATTCGAAGCAGGCGGGAAATCGAGGCGATAATATCTTCTGTAGTAAGATTGCGAACGTTGGTAGGAATATCAAGGTTAAGTTTTTTATTTAATTTATAACGGCCGACCTTAGCCAAATCATAACGTCTCGGATCAAAAAAGAGAGATTCCAGCAGAGAACGGGCGCTCTCTACCGTCGGCGGTTCACCGGGACGAAGACGCTTATAAATCTCAACCAGAGCTTCCTCGGTAGATTCCGTATTATCTCTTTCCAGCGTAATTCGGATAAACTCGTTATCTTCAAAGGTCTCCAGAATCCGGCCATTGGTGGAATACCCCAAAGCCCTGACCAGTACCGTAACAGGGAGTTTTCGCGTCCTGTCTACCCGGACAAAAATATTGTCATTAATGTCCGTTTCAAATTCCAGCCAAGCACCCCGGTTAGGAATAATTGTAGCTCCGTAGATTTTTTTACCACTGGCATCAATCGTCTCAGAGTAGTATACTCCAGGAGAACGTACCAGCTGGCTAACAATAACACGCTCAGCCCCATTGATGATAAAAGTACCTTTATCCGTCATCAGGGGGAAATCTCCCATGAATACTTCCTGTTCTTTGACTTCTCCCGTTTCTTTATTGATTAGACGTACTTTTACTCTAAGGGGAGCTGCAAAGGTTACATCCCTTTCTTTGCACTCTTCGACTTCATATTTGGGATCCCCGAGACTATAATCAATAAATTCCAGTACCAAATTACCTGTGAAATCCTGGATAGGAGAAATATCACGAAACATCTCGCGTAACCCTTCATCCAAAAACCATTGGTAGGAATTTTGTTGAATCTCGATTAAGTTGGGCATATTTAGGACTTCACGGAGCCTGGAATAGCTCCATCGTTCTCTAGTTCCAACTTTCATAGGATAAACCATGACGCTTCACCCTCTCAGTGTAATTTCCGGATATTGTAAGTTAAAACTATAAAAGAGCAAGAAAAATACAGATGGGTATAAACAGCCAAAAGCAAGGCTTTTCTTGAAAAACCTCGCTCTTATATTTATGGAGCTATCTCAAATGAGATGTGAACCATCCACTCTGTTATCTCCCAACCTTATTGGATTGTATTAAGCTAAAGCCACAGTGACAGTTATTAATCTTAACAAGCATTTTGTTACTTGTCAAGAAGAAATTTCTATTTTTAGTGAAAAGTTTGTCAAAAAGAGAAACAAGCCTAAAAAAATCTTTACAAGCCTACTTAATTAACTTCGTTTTTTGTTTAAATATAAAAATACCGGTCATAGTAAAGGCCGGTATTTTATATAGTATTTTTATATTGTCACCTATATGGAAATGAAACGATTATTTTACTTCTACAGTAGCGCCGGCTTCAATCAACTTGGCTTTAATAGCTTCTGCTTCTTCTTTAGCGATCTTTTCTTTAACGGGTTTCGGTGCACCGTCTACGAGATCTTTCGCTTCTTTAAGTCCGAGGCTGGTAATTTCACGAACAACCTTGATGACGTTGATTTTAGCAGCACCGGCATTCATGAGAATGACATCAAATTCTGTTTGCTCTTCAGCAGCAGGAGCTGCAGCAGCGCCACCAGCAGCAGGAGCAGCTACAACAGCAGCGGGAGCAGCAGCGCTAACACCGAATTCTTCTTCGAAAGCTTTAACGAGCTCAGCAAGCTCAAGAACGGTCATACCTTTGACGGCTTCTAAAATTTCAGCAGTTTTGGACATTTTGGGATCCTCCTTAATTATTCCTTTAATTCTTATTTTTCATTTAATTAGTAATTAGCTGGCATACAGCTTGAAAATAACGGCCCTTAAGCCTGGGCTTCTTTGAGCTTGCGCACTTCTTCCAATGCGTAACCCAGTTTGCGGATAGGTCCTTGAAGAACATTGACCATTCCTTGCAACGGTCCCTGCATCCCTGCGAGTACCTGGGAAAGTAAAACTTCTCTTGGGGGAAGATTTGCAAGATCCTTGACTTTTTCAGGTCCGACAACTTTTCCTTCTACGACCCCTGCTTTAATGGTAAGGTTCTTGTTCTTTTTGGTAAACTCAGAAAGAATTTTAGCACCTGCAACAGGATCAGCGGAAAAGGCCAAAGCGGTAGGACCTTCCAGAAATTCATCCAGTCCTTCAATCCCAATTTCGTTCGCAGCCCTGCGGACCATTGTATTTTTGAGTACTCTGTACTCTACACCGGCCTGGCGGAGTTCAACCCTGAGGTTTGTGACTTGGGAAACTGTAAGTCCTCTATAATCTGCAAGGACAACACCTGAAGATCCCTGAAATTTCTGTTTGATATCCTCGACCACTTTTTGTTTCTCTTCAAAATTTGGCATGTAACGCACCTCCTTCCAAATGCTGCGCATTTCGTTTCACCAGGGAACCCTATGGTTCCCTTTTAACACAGAAGGCTTTACTAATAAAGTAAGCCCCCGCTGCAAAAACGGAGGCAAGAACATTCTATGTCTAGAAGCTAGACCGAACTCTGATCCTCCGCCTCGGCAGGAAATTAAGCTTAACAAGCACCTGCTTTCTACAGCGGAAATGATTAAATTGTTTATTACTAACCTTTTATCTCAACCTTGATGAGCTCCAATTAAAGAGCCTTCAATGGATTGATTTTCACACCCGGTCCCATGGTAGACGAAACGGTTGCACTGCGGACATATTGTCCCTTGGCAGCAGCAGGTTTAGCCTTCATCACAGTTTCAGCTATCGTTTTGTAGTTTTCCACAAGCTTTTCCTGATCAAAAGAAACCTTCCCGATTGGAACGTGGATAATACCTGCTTTATCCGCTCTGTATTCAACTTTACCGGCTTTGATTTCTTTAATAGCCCGCTCCACATCAAATGTTACTGTACCGGTCTTGGGGTTTGGCATGAGTCCTTTTGGACCTAAAAGCCTACCAAGTTTACCAACAGTACCCATCATATCCGGGGTAGCGACAGCTACATCGAAACCAAACCAACCCTGTTGAATTTTTTCTACCATATCTTCAGCGCCGACAAAATCAGCTCCGGCTTGTTCAGCCTCTTTTGCTTTTTCCCCTTTGGCAAAAACCAGTACACTCAGAGTTTTACCGGTTCCATGAGGAAGCACTACCGCACCGCGGATCTGCTGGTCAGCATGACGAGTATCAATACCTAATTTAAATGCAACTTCTACTGTTTCATCAAATTTTGCTTTCGCATTGGTCTTTACAATACCAATCGCTTCTGAAGGCTCAAAAAGAGCCTGACGATCAAAAGCCTTTAAGGTATCAAGATATTTCTTTCCTTTTTTGGCCATGAAATTTACCTCCTTGTGGTCTTTTCGGGTTTTACCCTCCCACAGAATAAGGGACAACAGGAACTAGATAATGTCAATTCCCATACTGCGTGCAGTGCCTTCAACCATACGCATAGCGGCCTCGATACTGGCAGCATTCAGATCTTTCATTTTTGTTTCTGCGATTTCTCTTACCTGATCTTTAGTGACCTTTGCAACCTTCTGTTTGTTGGGAACAGCTGATCCTGAGGAAATGTTGGCTGCCTTCTTCAACAATACGGAAGCCGGCGGGGTCTTGAGAACAAATGTGAAAGAACGGTCTTCATAAATCGTAATTTCAACAGGTATAACAAGTCCTGCCTGATCTTTGGTTCTTTCATTATATTCTTTGCAGAAACCCATAATATTTACACCGTGCTGACCGAGCGCAGGACCAACCGGAGGCGCCGGATTCGCTTTGCCGGCATTCAGAGCCAGTTTAACCAAACCTATTACCTTTTTTGCCATGATTACACCTCCCTACCTGAAATAATCTATTTAGTCAAGTTTTTCTACTTGCCCAAATTCCAATTCAACCGGAGTCTCCCTCCCAAACATGGAAACCGAGACTCTTACCTTTTGCTTTTCTTCAAGGATTTCTTTGACAATACCAATGAAGTCCTTAAAAGGTCCGGACGTTACCCGGACGGATTGCCCTACTATTACATCAATCTTGGCGCGGACTTTTTCAAGACCCATCTGGCGAAGAATGACCGCGACCTCATGTTCCAATAAAGGAATTGGCTTGCTGCCACTCCCAACAAAACCGGTAACCCCCGGGGTATTGCGAACGACATACCACGAATCATCTGTCATATCCATTTCTACCAGAACATAGCCAGGAAATACTTTGCGTTTAGAGACCTTCTTTTTCCCGTTTTTGATCTCAATTTCGTCTTCCATTGGAACCAGAACACGAAAAATCTTATCTTCCATATTCATGGATTCAACGCGCTTCTCCAGATTTGTTTTCACCTTGTTCTCATAACCGGAATAAGTGTGAATAACATACCAGTTTTTAGCCATTAACCAAAGGCCTCCTAAGAAAGATTCGCCATAACATTAGCTGCCAAGTAGGGTATTCATAACAAAAGTCAGGCTGCTGTCAACAACCCAGATAAGCAAAGCAATTATACCGACTGAAACAAACACAACACCGGTATAAATGAGTAGTTGATCACGAGTCGGCCAATGCACTTTTTTTAATTCGTTCCAAACCTCACGGAAATGGTTAAACCCTTTCCCTAAGTTCTTGAACTTATCCAAAAAGCCGCCAGCTGCGCCTTCTGCTTTCTTTGCCACCGCCATTTAATCACATCCTTCTCGGTACATCATACCGTATCAAGATTACTTTGTTTCTTTATGGGCTGTGTGAGTTTTGCAAGTTTTGCAATACTTTTTGATTTCTATACGATCAGGGTCATTTTTTTTGTTTTTATTGGTTTGATAGTTTCTGTTTTTGCATTCTTGACAAGCCAATGTAATAGCAACACGCATCTCGAACACCTCCCCGGCAATGGCATTAACTGCAATATTATGCAAGTCGCACAGAATAATTTAACACAATAATAAAGTCTTTGTCAAGCAAGATTCTTTTACACTATTTTTTCGTAATTGCTGACAACTTTATTTCGTTTCATTAACAAGATTAAACATTTCAACCTTAATATCCTCGACTTTTTCCGTAAGTTGTCTGATCGCTTCTTTCTGTTTCTCCGACGTAACTCTGATATCATTAATCACGTTAAATATTTTCCCGTATTCCTGATTAAAACGATCGATGAGTTCATTAATAATTTTGGCATACTCATTTGTCTGCCCTGACAATTTCTTAACCTCACCGGCGACCACCGCAAATCCTTTGCCGTATTCCCCTACTCTGGAAGCTTCAATAGCGGCATTTAAAGCAATTAAATTGGTTTGCTTGGCAATCTGAGTAATAAACTTCAGATAACATTTTTCATGAAAAAATTGAGCCATTTTCCCATCAATCATTCTTATTTCCCCCTCTATCTCCTTTTATAGGACCGCGATGTTCTATTCACCCAGATAAGCTTTTCTGACATCCGGATTCTGAGCAAGATCAGAAGCCTCGCCCTTAAGCACGATTTCACCCGTCTCCAGAACATATCCCCTGTTGGACACGGATAAAGCCATATGAGCATTTTGTTCAACCAAAAGAATGGTTGTGCCGGTCTTATTGATTTCTGCAATAATATTAAAAATTTCTTCGACCAGGATTGGCGCAAGTCCCATAGAAGGTTCGTCCATTAAAAGAAGCTGGGGTCTCGCCATCAGAGCACGCCCCATGGCCAGCATCTGCTGTTCTCCGCCGCTTAACGTCTTGGCTAACTGCTTCTTCCTTTCCTCCAGGCGGGGAAAACGTTGAAATACTTCCGCCATGTCTTGTTTGATTCCCTGTTTATCGGATCTCGTATAAGCACCCATCTCCAGGTTTTCCAAAACACTCATTTTGGGAAAAACCCGGCGCCCTTCGGGAACCTGTGATATTCCAAGTTTAACCACCTCGTGGGGCACGACCCGTGTGATGTCTTTATTATTATACGTTATTTTTCCGGTTTTCGGCTCTACAATTCCGGAAATTGTATTAAGGATTGTGGTTTTACCTGCCCCATTGGCGCCAATCAGAGCTACAATTTCCCCTTTTGTGATTTCAAAAGAAATCCCCTTCAATGCATTAATGGCCCCATAGCTCACGGATAAATTCTCGACTACCAGCATCAGTGGACAGCCCCCTTCCCCAAGTAGGCTTCTATCACTTTAGGGTTAGTCCGGATTTCTTCCGAGAGACCCTCGGCTATCTTAACCCCATAATCCAAAACCGCAATTTGATCCGAAATTCCCATAACAAACTTCATATCATGTTCAACTAAAAAAATCGTGATTCCTTTGCCCCTGATTATTTTTACCATTTCCATCAAAACTTGTTTTTCATGGGGGTTCATTCCCGCAGCCGGTTCATCCAGCAACAGCAATTTTGGTTTAACCGCAAGGGCTCGGGCAATTTCCAAACGCCGCTGTTCCCCATAAGGAAGATTTTTGGCCAGCTCATTGGTCTTATCTGTTAACTCCATGGCTTCCAGCGATTCCATCGCTAAGAATTTGAGTTTCCTCTCGTCAGATCGTACCCAGGGAGTAAACTTAAGAAGCGAACCGGTTAAATCCCATTTTCCGCTGGTATGAGCACCGATTAAAACGTTATCCAGTACTGTCAGATCATTAAACAGGTGAATGTTTTGAAAAGTCCTGGCAATCCCCAATGCCGCGATATGATATGGTTTTTTTCCTTCTATTCTTTTTTCGTCAAAATAGATATGTCCCTCAGACGGTTTATAAATTCCGGTAATCAAGTTGAAAATAGTACTTTTCCCTGCCCCGTTCGGCCCAATGAGAGAATGGATTTCCCCGGGTTGGACAGACAGGTTGACATTATATACGGCCAAAAGACCACCGAAACGGATTGAGACATCTTCCATCCTGAGTAATGACAATGGTATCGCTCCTTGTTTGAGAGGAATTATTAGCATACTAGTTGATTTTTGTTTATTTATAAATAAAAAATCATTTTGCAGCTCTTGCAGGTTTATTTTTGCCAATGATTTTTAAGACTAACCGGGTGAAATTCACCCCGCCTAAGAGCCCGTTTGGCCGGAATACCATCAGGAAAACCAGAAGAGCGCCATAAACCAACATCCTGTACTGCTGCATAAATCTTAAAAACTCCGGTGCCGAGGCAAGCACCGATGCTCCCAAAATCGCCCCGGGAATGCTTCCAAGACCACCAAGAACCACCATATTCAAGATGTCTATCGATTTCATAAACCCGAAATCGCTGGGATTAATATAGGCGATAACATGGGCATACAACCCCCCGCCGACACCCGCTAAAAATGAGCCCACAGCAAATGCCTGAAGTTTATATCGCGTAGCATTAATCCCCATTGCTTCTGCAGCAATTTCATCTTCCCGGATTGCCATCAAGGAACGTCCGAAACGAGAGTTATGGATAAACGACATAAAGATAATCGTAACAAGGGCAACAAAGAAGATGACAAAGGGCATAGGGATATCCGTATTGGGAGGAGGTACCGATAACCCCAAAGCTTTGTTAGTAATATTTAGATTTAAGAAAATCACTTTCAAAATCTCGGCAAAACCTAAGGTAGCTATAGCCAGATAGTCCCCCGTCAAACGCAGGATAGGAAAACCAATCAAGGCCCCGATGAAAGCTGCGGTCAAACCGGCAACCAGTAAGTTTAAACTAAAGGGAAGGTTATAGTGAATGGAAAGAATCGCGCTGGTAAAAGCCCCAATACTCATAAAAGCAGCATGCCCCAACGAAAGCTGACCGGTAACCCCGGTAATCAAATTCAGTCCAAGGGCCATAATGATAGCGATCCCGATATTCATCAGGATTTGCAGGGTGTACGGATCAATCTGGTCTATCAAGTTTTGCATCATTTCTACCATGATTTCACCTAAACTTTCTTTTGGATTTTTTGTCCAAAAAGGCCGGTTGGCTTAATCAAAAGTACCAATACCAATATCGCGAAGGCAATCGCATCACGATAGGACGAATATCCGGCAGCAACACCCATTACTTCCGCAACTCCCAGAAAAATCCCTCCGAACATAGCACCGGGAATTGAGCCGATCCCACCTAATACCGCTGCGGCAAACGCTTTTAAGCCCGCCATTAGTCCCATATTGAAAGAAACAGAATTATATAGAATGCCCACAAGGACTCCACCGGCAGCGGCTAAAGACGAACCTAACGCAAAGGTCACAGAGATAACCCTGTTTACGTTCACACCCATCAAAGAAGCGGTGTGATAATCTTGTGAGGTAGCTCTCATTGCTTTGCCGATTTTTGTTTTGCGGACGATAAATTCCAATGCCATCATTAAGAACGCTGAGATTCCAAGGATTAATAGCTGAAGAGAAGAAATTTCCGCCGGACCCAGTTTGATTTGGATTAACGGAATCGTATTATCCGGAAAACCTTTGGCATCTGCTCCAAAAACCATCAATGCCAAAGTGGAGAGAAAAATAGAAACTCCGATCGCAGAGATTAAAGCGGAGAGTCTTGAAGATTTCCTTAAAGGTCTATAAGCAATTCTTTCAATTACAACCCCCATGATCATACAAAAAACCATGGATAAAATGAGAGAGAGAAATATATTTATTTTAAGGACTGTCACCATGAATAATCCTGCAAAGGCACCGGCCATAAATATTTCACCATGAGCAAAGTTTATCAGTGCAATAATTCCATAGACCATGGTATAGCCAAGGGCAATCAAGGCATAGGTACTGCCTAATGTTATTCCGTTAATAAGCTGCTGCAGGAGCATACCAAATCACCCTCCAACCGTGTTAGAAAAGCGAAGCTTGCGGCCTGCAACGAGGCCGCAAGCGTGCTTTCAATGAGTTAACCTTTTACTGGTACCTTGGCCTTTAATGTAAACTTGCCGTCTTTGACTTCCAGGAGATAAACAGGACTCTTGATTGGTTCCCTGTTATCTTTGATGGTAATTGTACCGGAAACCCCTTTATAGTCTTTTGTCTTGGCAAGTTCTGCTTTGAACACTTTAGGATCAATGCTGTTCGCCTTTTTCATTGCCTCGGCGAGCATCACCACCGCATCATAACCCTGAGCTTCGAATAGCCCGGGAAGCTGCCCGTTATTTTTGGCTTTGAAAGTGTCGATAAATTTTGCTGTTTCTGGTGTAGGTTGTTCAGGTGAGAAACCGACATAAACCATTGAACCTTCCAGAGCTTGACCGCCCAGTTGGATCAAAGTTGGGGAATAGAGGCCGTCCCCGCCGAACATATTCACTTTTAATCCTTGTTTACGCACTTCCTTCATAAAAAGTGCTCCCTCGGTGTAATAAGCCGAGAAGAAAATCAGATCAGGATTTTTCGCCTTTATATTTGTGACTTGACCACTGAAATCTTTGTCACCGTCTTTAATCTTTTCATCTGCAACAATTTGAATATCTTTTCCTTTGATAGCATCTTTGAATACTTGGGTTAACCCTACACTGAAGTCATTATCTACCGAAGTTACAACAGCTACTTTTTTATAATTCAATGTTGTCGTGAAATAGTCTACGAGTGCAGGAACAGCAACAGAATCAAGCAGGGTATTCCGGTATACATAATCTCCGAGTTCAACTACCCCTGTTCCGGTAGCCCCGGCTGAAAGCAGTACAACTTCAGCTTTCTGACAAATAGGAGCTGCTACCTTGGTAATTCCGGTTGTCGGATCACCAACCACCGCAACTACTTTATCACGGGTAATAAATTTTTGGGTTACCGAAGCTCCCTCTTGTTTATCACCCCGGTTATCTGCTTCCACAATCTCTATTTTTTTCCCATTAACACCGCCAGCAGCATTAATCTCGTCAGCGGCCATCTTCATACCGAGCAAAGTCGGCTTCCCATACATGGATACGCTACCGGTAAGATCACCTAAAAAGCCGATCTTAATGGTTTCCGATGCAGTGTTGCCCGGAGCAGGAGTAGCAGGTTTACTGCTGCAACCTCCGAGTAAAGTAAGAACCAGAAGCAGAGTAAGTACAATTGCTGAAATTTTTGTTATTTTGTTTCCCCTCAACCTTAGAACCTCCCTCGTTTTTTATTAATTTATGAATTTCTACAGGAAAAAACATGATACGAGAACTCAACTCTTTATTTTCCCTGTTATGACCTGTACTATTCTACACGTCAAATAAAATCCCTTCTGCTATATAAAGATTAAGAATCAGGACATGTTCCCTCAGTATTTTATCATATTCCTGAAAGAGTCCAAAGAAAAATATTTTTGAAATCAGCACCACCCGCTTAGCGGGTGGTTTACTCTAGCCCTATAAGGGCATTTTACTTGGCAGAGCCTCAAGGCTCGCTGAAAGGTCTTCCAGCCGCACATTTTTTCAAGCCACCCCTAAAGGGGTATTATTATCATTTCTTTTTACTTTTTTCCACTGGCTCACCAGTGAA
>JAAYUV010000010.1 GCA_012517475.1 Peptococcaceae bacterium
AGCACGATAATCGTTTACTTGCTGGCGTCTGATCATGGATTGCTCTTCAAGATTCATGGATAATCCCTCCTTAAGTAGTCTTGAGGGTATTATCCCAGATCTTAACGAGTAGTTCTATGTGCAAAGTTTTTGACAATTACGAACAGCCGGTTCCCGCCACTTAGAGGATGATGCATGCGGTCAGGGCGCAGCGGGAGCTATGTAAGCGTCAAACCGAACCCACCTGGTGTTTTGTCCAGGTTTACAAGATAATCTTCCTCAGAACACGAAATGAGGAGGATTTTTATATGGCAAAGAGTCAACTGCAACAAGATTGGGAGACCCGAATCTCCGAGTATCGGGCCAGTGGACAGAGTGCTAAAGCATGGTGTGCTGCTCATGGTGTCACAACCCGGCAATTATGGTACTGGCTTCGCAAGTTTAAGACTAATCAGGATGTGCCAGCGGTTAAGTCCGCCCGGTGGTTACCGTTGGATTTGGACGTAAGCGGCCAAGCGCCCGTAGTTCAGAACGAAGGTTTACTGGTCAGAGTTGGACAGGCCAGCATCGAGGTAAAACCTGGTTTTGATCCGGCGCTGCTTTCCGAGATTGTTCGTATACTGGTGGCCGTATGCTGAACGATGTAGGCATCGATCGGGTTTATCTCGCCTGCGGAGCCATCGATTTGCGAAAGTCTATCGACTCTTTAGCCGTGCTGGTTAAGGAAGAGTTTAAATTGGATCCCTTCTCTTCTTGCCTTTTTGTTTTTTGTAACCGACAGCGCGATAAGCTTAAAATTCTCCAGTGGGATCATAACGGGTTTTGGCTTCATTATCGCCGGCTAGAGCGAGGGAAATTTCAATGGCCTACGGAACCCGGCCCCGCACCTTTGAAGATTAGCCCCCGGGAGTTACGATGGTTGCTCGATGGCCTGTCGTTAAAACAGCGGCAGGCCCACCCTAGTGTCACGGCCCTTACCTTTGACTGTTTCCACTGGGAAGAAAAGAAGCTGACATTCATCCAGTCAAAAACAAGGGAAACTGTTACACTTCCCATCCCTGCCGAAGTTGGATGGGCTGTCATTGATTACCTGAAATATGGCAGACCAAAAGTTGATTCTTCCATCATATTTGTGAGGCATATGGCTCCGTTTCTACCGTTTTCGGAGGGCGACCATCTGACGCAGATCATACGTGACTACATGAGGATTGCGCATCTTCCAACGCTCAAAAAGCGCAGAGGAATGCACTCGCTCCGTCACACAGCTGCCTCCAGAATGCTGGAGCAGGATACGCCGCTTGCAGTCATTTCTGACATACTTGGACATGCCGACACGGATTCTACAGCAGTTTATTTGAAAATAGACATACATAAACTGAGGGAATGCTGTCTCAATACACCGGAGGTGGATATCCATGAGTGACTATCCGTATAAAGGACCATTTGCGGAACATATCCAAAGCCACGTACAGCTAAAACAGGCTGTAGGCTATAAATATGATGCAGAAGCAAGGCATTTACTGCGTTTCTCTGATTTTACTTACCGCATGTATCCGGAAGCCACGGCACTTACAAAGGAAATCGTGCTGGAATGGTGCTCAAAAAAGAAATACGAAGCACAGGCCAACCAGTGTACTAGGGCATCCATCATGCGTCAGCTTGCAGTATACATGGATAGTATCGGTGAAAAAGCATACATCATTCCTAAAGGGTACTATCCTGAAGAGGAACAATATGTCCCATATATCTACACGGAAGAAGAACTAAAAGCATTCTTCCATGAAACCGACAAAAGCCATTATGTCAGAGAATGCCCATACCGCCATTTCATCATGCCTGTATTCTTCCGAATGATATATTCGTGCGGTCTCCGTTCTTCGGAAGCAAGGCTCCTGAAAGTTGAGGATGTCGACCTTGAACAACTTGAAATAGAATGGATAGAAGGATGTTTTGCTTAAATACGGAAGCGAATATGCCTGAAGAGCCCGGTGCGGTAGTTCCGCACGCCGGGACCTGAGCGGGGTGCGTCGGGCAACCGGCGCGTCTACCGTGACTCGGAAAGATGAGGCAAGGCCGCCGCGTCCTGCGGCGGATTTTGAAAAAATACTTTCCAGAGTAAAAGTTGAAAAAATAAGGATACTGATTTTAAGTAGTATCCTGTTACTAATGTGTATAAGATTGAACTTTTTGGTCTTGCTCCGAAGAATTGAATTCATAGAAAGGTTTTGAGCTTATATAATCCATTGGATGCTTATTAAGAACGGTCTTATCTCCAAGTTTAGATATCAACTGGGTTGTAGTAATACCATAGAGAATATGTGCGGCAACATAAGAAAGATTGCTAGTTGCATCTTTAGGTTTAACTTTATTGGTTGGAAATCCACTCAAAAGAGCTGTGGTAATGGCTCCATAAGTGGCACCATAAAATATTCCTTTTGTGATGAGGTTATCTGTACCTTTTTTAGATAAAAGATTGGTCATTATTACTCCACCTAAAGAGCTTAATCCTAATGTCATTGCTATTCCCAGAATCTTTCCTCCTTTGGAATTTGCCTGCTTTTTCGATGCTACCCACATTCCGGATGCTGCTTGAGCATAACTACGCTTTGATATTCCATATTTATTAGATATTAGGTCGAAAATAATCATGCCGATTCCACCGATTAAACCACTAACAATGCCAAGTGTATGGCTATCTTGGATTTTTTTCATGTTACCACTCCTGATTCCTTTAAGAATAGTTTTATTTTCCCCGCGTTGGTTAAAGGTTATTAGTTAAAGAATTATCCAGAATAGTTAATTTACAATCAAATTCATATAAAATTGGTAATTTATTTGAAAGAGCAATAAATCCTTTCACTGTTTGTGGGTGCGACGTCCTGTCGCACTCTGGTTTCGGGGGGCCTCATCCTTCCGATAACACTTAGAGATTCATATGTTTTTAAAAAGGAAAAGCCAATGACTTAAAATCAGTGGCTAAAAGACTCTATCCTGTCTGAGGAATAACCTGAACATCTTGAATCTCCTGTTGTACTGAACCGTCTGCCGACGCACACTTGTCCTATGGGGATTCAATCATTCTGCTCCTGTCCCAAAACTGCAAACTGAGACCGGTTTTCCAATAAATCTGTCCATCAGGCACAAAAATATCTTCTCAAAACTTGAAAATAAACATACCGTCCCCCTCCCCCTAATGGGTCTTGAAAAAATATTTAATTCATTCCATTCAAGGTACAGCAGAGGAGGGTACAGGGTATATCAATATATTGGGACTCCCACAGTGACGGCAGCGCCGGACTTTAACCACCATGTTACGCACAATAGGTTTACACCGGGCAAGCAGCCTGCATCTGGCCAGCTTCGTATGCAGATTGCGGCTGCAAAGCAAACCATAATGACAAATCTTCACAAAACGCTCCGGCAGAACATGCAGCAAAAACCGGCGGGTGAACGCAAGGGTATCCAGCGTCATGACTTTGGATTGATGCTTATCTTTATAATCTTTCCAGGCAAAGCTTACCGTCTTCCCGTCAAAAGAGCGGATTCGCGCATTGCTTAAGGCCACCAGGTGAGTATAACGCCCCAAATAGCGGACAACATGTTCGGGAGACTTAAACGGCTTCTTACAGAAAACGCCCCAATCTTTTCGGTAAAGTCGATCCATAAGCGCCAAAAACTGGTCTTCAGAAGAGAACACTTTTGCGGCATTGAAAAAACTTAAGTTTCCGGAAGCAAAAGCCTTTTTAAAAGGAAAAGGAATTTTCCTCTAAACTTTTTGGAAAGAACCTTCACCGGGATAAAGAACTTTTTTTTCGAACGGACAAAACGGACTCCGCCCGCCGCCGGGAACAATACAGTGAACATGAGGATGGAATGACAGATTCTGTCCCCAGGTATGAAGAACGGAAGTCACGCCGATAGTGGCCCCCAGAAACTTAGAATCCCGGGAAAGCTCTAAAAGCGTATACCCGGCGGCTTGAAGCAAAAGAGAATAGAGCAGTTTCTGGTTCTGAAAAACAAGGGGATTTAATTCTTGGGGTATAGTAAAAACCACGTGAAAATATCCCACAGGCAAAAGCTTAGTTAGTTAAGACTGAACCCAATTCTCTTGAGCGGTGTGCTGGCATTTGGGACAATGCCTATTGCGGCAGGAATTATAAGAAACTGCCAAAGAACCGCAGTCCGTACAAACTTCCGCATGGGAACCCAAAGTTGACGTACGGCAATGACGAATCAGTTGAAACGCCTTTGCTTGCTGGGGAGACAAAGAGACCCGCTTAGAATAAGAATAAACGTGATTAAAAATATCCTGAAGTTCAGGCATTGGTATCACGTCCGTCCAGAGGGCTTTGCACCGAGCAAAGACGCTGGGTGGAAAGATGGAGATAAAGAGAGGTCATCGAAATATCGTTATGGCCTAAAAGTACCTGGATCGTCCGTAAGTCGGTATGATTATCCAAAAGATGGGTTGCAAAACTGTGACGAAGAGAATGAACCGTCGCGGGCTTTGAGATACCGGCCTTAAGCTTGGCAGACTTAAAAACCTGCTGAACATTTTTGGGTACAAGGGGTTTATCTTTCCTAAGCCCGGGGAAAAGCAAATCCGCCGGCCGGTAAAGCTTCCAGTAAGCTCGCAGCATCTTCAGATTCTCCTGAGACAGAACAGTCAAACGGTCTTTATGACCTTTACCCTGATTAACACGAACAAGCATACGTTTAGAATCAATATCGGTAACCCGGAGGGCCAGTGTCTCAGAAATCCGAAGCCCGGAGGAATAAGTGGTCAGGAGAATGGTTTTATGTTTCAGATTATTAACGTGAGCAATAATGGAAAGAATCTCGTCTTTGGAAAGAACGCAGGGAAGCTTCTTGGGAATTTTGGGACGGACAATGACATCGTCAGACCAATTGAGATGAAGAACCTTGTTAAAGAAAAGCTTGAAAGCATTACAGGAGATATTAATATTGCTGTAACTGACACCGGACTGAATGCGGTGATAAAGATAGTCTTTGAGTTCATCGGGAGAAATGTCAGGGGAGAAACCGCGAAGTTCCATTTCAGCTTTCATTTGCTCAAAATGGGTCGGTAGGGTATGCAGGTTTTGAGTCATGATCCAATCATCCTTTCAAAGTTAATAGGGTAATTTAGAAAAGATGATATCATGACTCAAATTTAATAGGGGTATTCCTTTGTTAATAAGCCACCACGCAGCGGTTTAGTACAACAACGTGTTTACTCAATCTGAGAAAAGATGATTGTAGTAACCAGACTGCGTAAACACTGGAACGTTAGGCGTAATGTCCGCTTGCATGCAGCTTTTAAACTGCTTCGTTATTTTTAACAACTAGTCTATGGAGACAAGAAAAGACCTCCTGTGAGGTCTATTAGTGCAAATCAATTTTTTCAATTATATTGATAAATTCATCATCGTCCATGATGCCAATCTTTTGAAAGAGTCTAGATATTTCGATATTGTGTATATTTTTACATTTTATAAATGAAGGATTCGTCAAACCATATCTCGCCCATTTTGTTATGGGTTCTTTGAATTTATCATAGTGAGACGGTGGGTGCTTTGGAGGAACTGAAGTAATTTCAACGATTGTAACCCAGCCATTGTCAAGATTATTAAGAATGAGCACAGGTCTTGATTTAAAGGTTCCTGATTGTCCTTTGTAATAGATTCGAACTAAATATATATCTTTTGAATCAGGCATAGGGTATTAATTCCCTTTACATTTATCATCTTCGAACCATTCTTTATGCTGGGGATTTTTTGGATCAAGTTCAATCATATTGTCATTTCCGGTTAAGACAGAAGCTTTAGCACTAATCCGGTCTAACTTTTCTTTAATTGTTTCTTCCTTTTTGTTTAAAGGGGTGGCCATGGCTTCTCCCTCCTTAAAAATGCTATTCTTATTCTTTTTGTCCATATCATAACACCTTCCAAATAGTTGTTCAATAATATTATGCCCATAATTATCCATTTAGAAGGTGGAAATGGTAATGATGTGGAATAATAGAATAGACTAAAGTGAGAGAAAGGAATAGGGCTATAGAATGACTGCCAAAAAAGGAAGAATTTCTGCGTTTGTATTGGGAATAGATAGTTATTGCATTAGTAGTTTCGATAGGTTTGATAGGTAAGGATTTAATCAATGGTAGAAGTAAAGTGTAATTATGTATAAACAGATTGTGTTATGGCTAAAGGGGCTGTCCTCCATGGCAGCCTCTGAGTTGCAGGCCGCCATTCATCAGATAACATGGCCTTACCAGAACTTTGTCAATATGAATGTAGTTGTGACGCTGCGGTAACCCCCGGAACGTTATATAAAATCGCGCGCACGAACCGCCACATCGTGTGGCGGAAGATTCCGGTTTATAAGATAAATAGATACACGAAAGAGGTTAATCATGGAAATTA
Source organism: Peptococcaceae bacterium (assembly GCA_012517475.1). Classification (GTDB taxonomy): domain Bacteria; phylum Bacillota; class Desulfitobacteriia; order Desulfitobacteriales; family Syntrophobotulaceae; genus Dichloromethanomonas. The sequence goes on from JAAYUV010000010.1 coordinate 6,405, forward strand.
GATATCCGGAAATAGGAATATGCGGTCTCTCATGTCAATTATGTCCGAAATATCATACAGATAGTAAAAGTAGATGTGAAGGTTGTAAAAGTGAAGAGAGAATGAATCTTGGATGTCCCTTTATAACGTGCGCTATAAAGAAAAAAGGAATTGAATTTTGCTGGGAATGTAAAGAGAGTCGGAATTGTGCAAAATGGGGAAAGCATCGGGAAGCAGGAAGAAAATTTGATTCATTCAAATGCTACCAAAAGCTTGAGGAAGATATTACCTTTATCCAGGAAAAGGGTTTTGAAGAATATAAAAGATTACAGGACATAAGAGAACAAATACTTAAGGAGATGTTAGACAATTATAATGAAGGACGTTCAAAGAGCTATTATTGTATTGCGGTAACTGTTATGGAAATTGAAGAATTAAGAGAAGCGTTAATAAAAGCCAAAAAGGATTCTTCTGGTTTAGATATTAAAAACAAAGCCAAAATTCTACACTCACTATTAGACGAAATTGCCAAACAAGAAGGATATTATCTAGGACTACGAAAAAAAGAGGGATTTTAAATTTGAATATACATTTTCTTGATGTAAGAGAATATTGTAGGGATCTTGCCTGGGGGCAACTAAATAATGAATTGATTCTAGTATTGGCCATAATTCATGCAGCACGAGATTTAAAATAATATGAAGCCAGCCTTGGGAGAATACATAATTTTGCCCGAGGTTTTCTTTTGGGCCAAAGGCTTCGCCCAACAATAGATTCTAACCGGGTGTTACCGTAACTTAGCCAATATCAAAGTAGTATGAAGCTACGGTAACACCTAGCCGTTATACAAAACCGTACGCAAAAGGCTGTCCGTCTATGTGCGGATTCACTGAGAAATAGCTTTTTGGTTATTTCATACCTGACTCATACCGGTCCAATCTATTGAGTTAGGAAGAAGGGGGAAGAAAATTATGAATGATAAAATAGTAATAGTCACCGGTGCAAATTCAGGCATAGGCAGGGCAGCAGCAATCAGGTTTGCAGAAGAAGGGTACAAGGTTATTATGGCTTGCCGTAATCTAGAGAAAAGTAAAAAGGTACAACAGGAATTAATTCAATTGACAAAAAATAACAGTGTAGATTTGCTTAAACTTGATGTATCTTCCTTTAAGTCAACTGAAGATTTTTGTTCTGAGTTCAAAAAAAGGTATAAAAAGCTGGATATATTAATTCATAATGTTAAATATTTCAATCATGGTGAAAAAAATTATTAGCTTAGTCCTGACAATATAGAACTATCATTTGCCACGAACGCCATTGGCCCATTTCTAATGACCGAATTGTTGACTGATATGCTTCGAAAATCGGAGGATGCAAGAGTTCTTAATGCTTGCACTACTAATATCAGGCACTTCTTTGAACCAAAACGAAAAATAGACTTTGATAATTTGCAGGGAGAATTTATGGGCAGCAGGCCTTATAATATTTACAAAATGTATGGCGACTCTAAAATGGCATTATTGATGTTAACATTCAAAATGGCTCATAAATTCGAAAAAGATGGTATCAAAGTAAATGCAGTTCAAATACCTGCAATAAAAATGTCAAAAGAAACGATGAGAAAATTCAAATCAGTGAGGAGAATTGCCGCAATGGTTCAAAATAGCTATAGCGCTTCACCAGAAACCATGGCAGATACCTACTTTTATATATGTACTTCCGAAGATTTTATGGATATTACTGGTAAACTTATCAACGACAAAAGGGAAATTATGCAACCGTCACATTATACCAGCGGGTTAATGCAAGAAGTAAAGCAGCTTTCTGATAAGGGTGTTTACCCCAAATATGCTGATAATATAGACAATATGAGACAATATTGAAAGAATGTGGGATTTAGCTGTTAAATTGACTAAATCTAAGATAAAAATATAAGACTAACAGTTACTAAAGCTTCCATGGGCTTCGCCACATTTACCTGCGGACAAACGTCATATACTCAGGGAACGTTATTTGACATTAGAGACAAATAATTTGACTGGAGGAAATAATTTGTGGAAAAATTAAAGATCCTCTTTTATGGTTCCGGGGTCTTGGGGAGTCTATATGCTGTAAGACTAAAAGAGATAGGCCATGATGTTACAGTCTTAGCGAGGAGAAAACGTCTTACAGAGATTATAGTCTTAGAAGATACATCAACGGGGAGAAGAACAACGACAAAAGTTAATACTATTGAACAATTAGATCCTCAAGATAGATATGATTTAATTGTTATCTTAGTTCGTGGAAATCAAGTTGCTTCGGTGTTACCTGTTCTTGCTGCAAATAAGATAACACCTAATTTATTGTTTATGTCTAATAATGCTGGCGGATATAAAGAGCTTATAGATGTTGTAGGAAGAGAACGAGTTCTGTTGGGATTTCCTGGCGCTGGCGGGACAAAGGAGGGCCACGTTATACGGTATAACATTATATCTAAGTATGTGCAAAAAACTACAATTGGCGAAATAGATGGGTCGATGACTAATAGGATAAAGCGAATATGTCTGGAATTTGAAAAAGCCGGATTTCATGCGGAAATTAGTTCAAACATAGATGCATGGTTAAAAACACATGTAGCTTTAGTAAGTCCTATTGCAAATGCAATTTACATGGCCGGAGGAGATAACTATAAACTATCACACAATCGGGAAGCCCTGCTACTAAATGTTCGCGCTATTCGGGAAGGTTTTCATGTTTTAGAATCTTTAGGTATTCCGGTAACACCAAATAGGCTTAAATCTCTAAAGTTAATACCAAAATCGATTTTGGTATCAATAATGAGCCGGGTTTATAATACTAAATGGTCTCAACTGGTAATGACGCAGCACTCAAATGCTGCACGGGATGAGATGAAACAACTTGCTGATGACTTTCTGACATTAGCGCGTAAATCATCAGTTCCAACTCCAGCAATAAATAAGCTATATACATATATTTGATATACTTGTTGGAGAATGTTTAGGTTTTTAATGGCAGAATTTTTGCTATATTGTGAACGTTGGACGAAAGGCGATATGAGAGAATGCTTAAAAGAGGGGAAATAATCTGAAGAAGTTTTCTAAAGGATTAATTTTAGTACTAGCAATCTGGTTTTGTATTCACACTATCGTGATAGTAATTGACGGGTTACACGATCAGCTTGAGAAAAGTGATGTTGCGATCGTCTTAGGCAACAAAGTGGAGTCGGATGGTCAACCCTCCAAACGATTGCAAAGTAGATTAGATAAGGCTGTGGAACTCTATAACCAAAAATACTATAGCAATCTCATTGTTAGTGGTGGCTTTGGGAAAGAGGGATATGATGAAGCCAAAGTTATGAAAGAGTATCTTATTATTAACGGAATTCCTTCTGATTCAATTATTACAGACAGCATGGGCGAAAACACACAAATGACGGCAGAGAATTCAAAATTAATAATGGACTCGAAGAATTTAGAAACAGCAATGGTAATAACCCAGTACTATCATATAACCAGGTGCAAATTAATTTTACACAAAGTCGGCATCAAAAATGTCTGTTCTGCGCATGCCGATATATTTGAATTAAGGGATATATATTCGCTGTTACGAGAGTTTTTCGCATATTACCAATATGTTTTGATTAGATAAGTATGTAAGAAGGTGTTCTTATGCCAAAAAAATCTTTTAATCAAAAACTAAATAATTCCGGTGACTTGCCGAAGATCGAATTCATAGGTTTTGACAATAAGATGGCAAAGCGTTTTGGTTGCGGCAATATGCTTATTGCGGCGCCTTTAGAGTATGATGAAGTAATGAAAAAAATCCCCGAAGGAAAACTTATTACATCGGATGAAATCAGAAAATATCTGGCTAAAAAGCATAATGCGGATTTTACTTGCCAACTTACGGCAGGAATTTTTATTAACATTGCGGCAAATGCCTCACAAGAACGTGAAGCTTCAGGAAGGAAAGATATAACCCCTTACTGGCGGACTTTGAAAAAAAGCGGTGAGTTAAATGAGAAGTATCCTGGGGGTATAGACCAACAAAGAATGTTGTTAGAAATGGAAGGGCATACCGTAATAAAAAAAGGCAAGCGTTATTTTGTAGAAGAGTATGAAAAGGCATTATATCATTTGCAGTAATACTTATTGCTAGAAGAGTATGTTATACTATAAAGAAAAATTTACTGGAGGTTAATCACATGGCCTTTTATTATAATGAGCCGAGCCGGACTTTTAGTGAGTATCTTTTACTTCCCAATTTAACCCGCAAAGAATGTGTTCCGAACAACGTGAGCCTGAAGACTCCATTGGTGAAGTTTAATAAAGGCGAGACCCCGGACTTATCTCTTAACTTACCGTTTACCTCAGCCATTATGCAGGCAGTGTCCGATGACAACATGGCAATTGCTCTCGCTCGATGCGGAGGATTATCTTTTATTTATGGTTCTCAATCGATTGAGGATCAATCAGAAATGGTCCGAAAAGTAAAAAATCATAAAGCCGGTTTTGTTGCAAGCGATTCAAATCTTAAAGCAGATCAAACTCTCAGAGACGTCGTTGAACTTACAAACAATACAGGTCACTCTACCATTCCTATAACCGAAAATGGCTCTCCCACAGGAAAATTATTGGGTATCGTTACCAGCAGGGATTACCGGGTAAATAAATATTCGATGGACCTTAAAATTCAAGAATTTATGACTCCGTTTCATTCTCTGATCTATGGGAAAGAAGGTATCTCCCTTTCGGAAGCAAACGATATGATTTGGGAACACAAGTTAAACTGTCTTCCGATTATTGATGAAAATCAAAACTTATGCTACCTCGTATTCCGAAAAGACTACACGGATCATAAAGAGAACCCCCTCGAATTGCTCGATGTCCATAAAAGACTCGTTGTTGGCGCAGGAATTAACACCCGGGATTATGCGGAACGGGTGCCTGCATTGGTTGACGCCGGGGTTGATGTTCTATGCATCGACTCCTCTGATGGTTTTAGTGAATGGCAAAGTGAAACGATCAGCTTTATTAGAGGGAAATACCGGGAAAAGGTTAAAGTCGGTGCGGGTAATGTTGTGGATGAAGAAGGGTTTCTTTACCTGGCCGAGGCTGGAGCGGATTTTATAAAAGTTGGTGTCGGCGGTGGTTCAATATGTATTACCAGGGAACAAAAAGGGATCGGTCGAGGGCAAGCTACCGCTGTTATAGAGGTAGCAAAAGCTCGGGATGAATACTTTAATAAAACTGGAGTTTACATCCCGCTCTGCTCTGACGGAGGTATAGTCCACGATTATCATATGGTGTTAGCTTTGGCGATGGGAGCGGATTTTGTAATGCTCGGCCGTTATTTTGCCCGGTTTGACGAAAGTCCCGGTCGCAAGATAAAGCTCGGCGGTATGAATTACGTTAAAGAATATTGGGGAGAGGGTTCAAATCGAGCCCGTAATTGGCAGCGCTATGATATGGGCGGTGAGAACAAATTGTCCTTTGAAGAAGGAGTCGATAGTTATGTCCCTTATGCGGGTAAATTAAAGGATAATGTAGATATAACGGTCAGCAAAATTAAATCAACTATGTGTAACTGCGGGGCATTGAACATACAAGAACTGCAAAAAACCGCAAGGATGACTTTAGTTTCAGCGACTAGTATAAGAGAAGGCGGAGCCCATGATGTAATTCTTAACAAGGATAACGAATTTGAAAAATAGCATGAAATATAAGACGTTCCCGTAGCTTTGACGCTGTATAAAACCACGGGAACGTCTGGCGTTGTATAAAATTTCGCAAGCATGAATGTAAGCGTAAACTCCACAGGCGTAAAAAAGGAACCCACTGTAAACCAGCAGGCCCCGTCGAATAAAAATCATTCGTCCTATTTGCTCTGTGGATCCGGTACGCGGCACTGCTCCGGAGCATTTGCCGGCAACAGCTGA
>JAAYUV010000044.1 GCA_012517475.1 Peptococcaceae bacterium
TCAGCTGTTGCCGGCAAATGCTCCGGAGCAGTGCCGCGTACCGGATCCACAGAGCAAATAGGACGAATGATTTTTATTCGACGGGGCCTGCTGGTTTACAGTGGGTTCCTTTTTTACGCCTGTGGAGTTTACGCTTACATTATACCTGCTATACCAAAAGAGAATAAAAAGCTCAAGGTTGTCGCCTATTGCCGGGTCAGTACATCCGGACCGGAACAACTGCGTAGCCTTGAGATTCAGATAAAAACTTACACGAAAATGATAAAAAGCTGTCCCAACTGGATTTTTGCAGGGGTTTTTTACGACATCGAAAGCGGGCTACGTCGAAGCGGGAGAACCGGGCTGGATAAAATGCTTAGCAAAGCGGCGAAAGGGAAAATCGATTACATCTTAGCCAAGTCAATAAGCAGGGTATCGAGGGACACTCTGGAAATTTTGAAGATTATAAGATTTTTGAGAGAGCGAGGGATCAATATGCATTTTGAAAATGAGAAGCTGGATTCGGTTGAGGTAGATAAGGAATTCGAAATAACACTTAGGGGTATGTTGGCACAGGACGAAAGCCGGAATACCAGCGAGAATATTCAATGGGGATTCCAACGCAAGTTCGAGAAGGGCGATATCTTTAAGAAATATAAGAATTTCATGGGATACGGTTGCATTGACGGCGAGATAGTTATTGTTCCTGAGCAGGCAGAGGTGGTCAGGAAGATATTTTATCTATATTTACAGGGTTTAACATTCGGGCAGATAAAATCTTATCTGGAATCCCAGAGAATTAAGACTGTGACTGGCAAGGAGCATTGGGACACAACAACGATCCAAAAGATGCTCAAGAATGAAAAATACAAAGGCGATACTTTGCTTCAAAAGACATATACCGAAGATTTTATGACTGGTAAAAAAGTCAAGAATATTGGACAGCGAAGCAGGTATTACGTAAGAAATAGCCATATGGCGATTGTTTCAGCTGAAATATTTGATAAGGTGCAGGAAGAAATGGCCAAGCGTGCAAGGATCGTGACTAAAGAGGATGGCACAGTGGAAGCGTGTTCAAGCAAATATAATGGTAAATACCTTTTTGGGAATTTGCTTGTATGCGGCGATTGCAACGCATCTTATCGAAGAAGAACGGAAAGGGGTAAGGTAGTCTGGAGATGTGCGACACGGATAGAAAAAGGGAAAGATGTTTGCCCCAACTCACCTACTGTAGAGGAAAGATGGGTATATGATATTCTGGGTGAAGTCGTTTGCCAGAACGGAGTTTATGATGAAGACATAGTAAGGAATGAAGTTGATAAGATCCAAGTTTATGATGTGTTTGTTCTGATTTTCCGTAATAATGGGCTACAAGTAAAAAGGTTATTTCAGAATGACTGACAAGGATACAGAATTTTCTACAAAGTTGCTTTCAATATGGTATAATATAGAAAAATTAGTTCTTCAGTTGATTGAGATGTCTTTAATTCAAAAAATAAACGTCCATATGAAAAAAACAACTTATAAATAATTCTTCCGAAAATAGGAAATTGAAGATTATAAGTCCACCATGAAAGCTATTTAAAGTACAAATATTGAAGATTATTGGGACGAGATCGAACATTCCTTCTTGAGTAAATATCTATGGAAACTTACTTGAAAGATTGGCAGAAGCAAGAAGCAGCCGCAGAGGAAATTTGAATCGGCGCAGGAAGTAAGTCGTCTTAGAAAGGAGCAAAATAGATGATTTCAAAGATTGATATTTGTAACGCCGCTACATTTGGGAATGTTATTCAAGTCATGGATGACCTTAAAAAATTTAATTATCTCTTCGGTACTAATGGGTCAGGGAAAACAACAATTAGCACTATTCTTGCTGACTAATCACAGTTTTCTAGTTGTAATGTTAGTTGGGAAAGTGGTCTCGCATTAGAAACAAGAGTTTATAACCGTGATTTTGTCGAAAGGAACTTTAATCCGCAGAACAAACTTAAGGGCGTTTTTACATTGGGCGAACTGGAATCAGATACTCTTAATAAAATCGAAACTATGAATAATGATATTAATAGTCTGATTGACAACATCAAGCAATTAACAAAAACGCTTAAAAGCGAGGATGGTAATAGCGGGAAACAAGGTGAACTTTTGCAATTAGAGGATAAATATAAGGAAAGGTTTTGGAAACAAAAGCAAAAGTATGATGCTCAATTTGCGGGCGGCTTTGAGGGAGTAAGAAACAGTAAGGACAGCTTCAAAGCAAAAGTTATTACTGAATACTCAACTAACCGAGAGGTGCTATTACCAATTTCAGAGCTCGAACAAAAGGCGAAAAAAGTTTTCTCCAGCAAACTTACGCCAGCACAAAACATCATAGCTCCCCAGACTGATAGAATTCTGGCACATGAACAGAATCTAATATTAAAAAAGCGTGTGATTGGGAAAGATGATGTGGATATAGCGGCAATGATTAAAAAACTCGGCAACAGCGATTGGGTACGCCAAGGCCTGTCATATTATAATGCAAACGAAGGGGTATGCCCGTTTTGTCAACAAAAAACAGAAGAAAGCTTTTCTACGAGCTTGAGTGAGTATTTCGATGAATCTTTCACTAAAGATAATAATGCGATAAACACTTTATTGACGGACTATTATACCGATGGCAGTCGTCTTCAACAGTAAATTCAGGGATTACTTGATACGACTTCTGAGTTCCTTGATGTGGAAAAATTGAAAAGTGAGAAGCAAATCCTTGATTCTCTTCTTATTGTCAATAATCAGCGTCTCAATCAGAAAAAGAAAGAGGCAAGCCAGGTTATTGAGCTAGACTCCCTCAAAAATGTTTTGGTTGAAATCAGCGAACTCATAACAAATGCAAATAAGCAAATAGATGAGCATAATAAGATCATTCAGAATCTTTCACATGAAAAGAGGACTTTAACGAATCAAATCTGGAAATTTATTTTAGAGGAGTTAAAACAAGACCTTGCGGATTATAGCACGCAAAAAGCAAGTCTTGAAAAAGCAATCAGTGGTCTATCAACTCAAATAACAAAAAAAGAAAAAGAAAAGGCTGAAAAATTTAGAGAATTATTGGAGTTAGAGAAACAAACAACGAGTATACAACCTACGCTTGACGGTATAAACGCTCTGCTCTCGTCCTTCGGTTTTAAAAGTTTCAGTTTGGCTAAGGGCGGTGATGGCAAGACATATAAGCTGGTTCGGGCGAATGGAGCGGATGCGCAGAGGACTTTAAGCGAAGGTGAAAAGAATTTTGTAACATTTCTGTACTTTTACCATCTTCTTAAAGGGAGTCAATCCGAGAGTGGGATAACAACCGATAGGGTGGTTGCTATTGATGACCCGGTTTCAAGCTTAGATAATGATGTTCTTTTTATAATTAGCAGTCTGATAAGGGATTTGATTGAAGATGTACGAAATAACAAAGGAAATATTAAACAAGTCTTTATACTGACCCACAATATTTATTTCCATAAAGAAGTTACTTACAACTCGAAA
>JAAYUV010000115.1 GCA_012517475.1 Peptococcaceae bacterium
GATTTTCCGAGGCGATGTTGAACCTTTATTTAAAAGGAATTCGCCTCTGCGGAAAGGTTTTTTAGCACTAACTATTTCCATTTTGAGGCCTCGAATTCCTTTTTATTTGTTAAATTTATCTACTTTTTCAGGAGAAACTAAATAGCGAAAACAAACGATTAGTTGAATTGTATTACTATTTTAATTTGTCTTATGAAGACATTGCAAAAATCAATGATACTTGCGGGCAAGCAGTAGAACAAAGAATTTTTCGATCACTGCTGAGAGTCCGGAGGAGCAGCCATAAGAATTTACTTGAAAGTTTTTTGTATTGGTATGGTCAGGAGAAAAATTATTACAAAGGTACAGGTTATCAGGCTTGGAAAAATAGTTTATGGGGGTAATATTATGGAAACTGCTATGAGGTTAGGTTCAAAAAAAGAATATGAAATTCGCTTTAATGCTTTAAGGAAGGCATTTGAGAAATATAGAGACTTGCCGGAAGATCGTCCGCTTAAGGCTATTATTGATACCAATATTGAGATCTACAGGATTAGCTGTAAAAACTCTCTACACGACGAAAAAAAGAGAAGATTTGAGACTCTAATGATCAGATATATTTTACCGGAAGAAAATAAAAGGATAGGAAAAGAGATCTCTTTACAGCAATATGTCTGTCTCACAACTGTTTGGAGAGATACGCAAGCTGCATTAAAAGACTTAATGGTTATTTTCTTCGGAATTGATGGAATTCTTTTTGAGGATATGTAAAATGGCAGAAAAAGCGAGTAAGAAAAGGGGTGGTCAGCCCGGAAATAAAAATGCTGTAGGGAATCGGGGAGGAGGTGCCCCTTTTGGCAATAAAAATGCCTGGCGCCATGGAGCGTATGAACGGTATCCTCCGATTTATCCAGGCGAACGTAAATATCTTAAATTAGCTGAGGAGCGTGAAAAATTGAAGAGAGAAAAGCTGTATCTATGGTGCAAAGATAAAGGCTTAATTGAATAAAAGTAAGAACCAGGTATGAAATTGAGTACAGCTTTCTAAAACAAACACGAATAGGCAAAAAAGCCAGTTAATCCTGGTAATCCCGGAAAAATTCACTATTTGATTGATAACGTTACTAATCAAATTAAAGAAAAAAGTAACAAAAGGAGCGAGAAAAGTGGCAGTTAAATTTAGTGCTCTCTTCAGTGCTGAAGATAGAGTCAGTTCAACTTTAAGCGGTATTGACAGAGCAGGGAATGCCTGGAAAGTACCTTTAAAAAGCTTGCCGTCGCAGCAGGAGGAGTTTTTGCAGTAGATAAAATCGTCAATTTCGGGAAGGAAAGCGTAAATGCTTTCGCAAACTTTGAAAGTGGTATGAATGAGGTCTTTTCATTGCTTCCGGGTATCTCAGAAAAAGCTATGGATGAAATGGCTGCTCAGGCTAAAAAACTAGGAAAAGACATGGAAATACTTCCGGAAGAGATAATACCTGCTATGTATCAGGCATTATCCGCAGGGGTACTCAGGATAATGTTTTTGATTTCCTTGCTTCATCAAACAAATTGGCTGTAGGAGGAGTGGCACAACTTGAGGATAGTGTTGGAGTTCTTTCTACAATAGTAAATAACTATGCTGGCATGAATTTAGAAGCCAGCAAAGCAAGCGACTTATTGTTTAAAACAGTTACCAAAGGTGTAACAACTATACCTGAACTTGCTGCATCAATGGGAGGAGTAGTTTCATCCGCGGCCTCAGTTGGAATTGCTTTCGACGATGTGTCAGCGGCCATGGCTACGATGACTTCAAGCTTAGGTAAAGGTTCTACAGCTGTAGCCACAACAAAATTAGCACGACTGTTTGAAGAGTTAAGTACAACAGGTTCACAGGCGGATAAGGAATTCAGAAGTATAGCCGGGGGAGGTTTTAGGGACTTTCTTAAAAGTGGAGGCTCATTACAAGAAGCTCTTCAAATGCTTAATAAAGACGCTAAATCACAGAATAAAACAATCAATGAATTTTTTAGCAGCGTAGAAGCTGGAAGTGCGGCACTCATACTCGGTAGTACTTCGGCTAATGTATTTTCACAAAATTTAATAGAAATGAAAAATTCTGCGGGAGCAACGGACGAAGCATTTAACACCATGAATACCGGCCTTAAGGATACTTTTGATGGTTTGAAAAATAAGTTTGAATGGTTCAAGGTTGAAGTAGGCCAGCGGCTCGGGAAGGCTGTATCAGGATGGTTTGATAAGAGCCAAGAGACGTTTAATAAGATTGAGTCTGCCTTTGATACCATGTTCAGCAAGGTCGATGAAGGATTGCCTTTGTTTGAAGCCTTTAAGATTGCCTTTAAGGACATAATTCCTCCGGATACGATGGCCATGATAGATGACCTGGGATCTTTCCTTGGATTCATTTTTCAGAAAGTAAAAGACATTGCCGGATATATTACGGGCAATTGGCCGTCGGTAAAACCTGTAGTCATAGGCATAGGTACAGCGTTTGCCGCATGGAAAATCGGCTCAGTCATCGCAAATGTTGTTGGACTCGGGAAAGAATTGTGGGTAGTCGTGGCAAGGTTGAAGCTGACCGAACGGGCGACCTGGGCAAACGTAGCGGCAAAAGCTGCAGATAAGGTTGAAACAATGGCTATTATGGCATTGTATGCAGGGGACTTTGCACGGTCCTTATGGACCAGCGTAACGGCAATCGGCGCTCAAACGACAGCATTCATTGTCAATAAGGCCCAGATGGGGGCCCAGGCGGCCGGAATGATGCTGTTAAAAGGGGTACAACTGGTATCCACAGGAATTACTGCAGAACTTACGGCCGCGCAATGGGCTTTGAACGCCGCTTTTATCGCTTCTCCTATCGGATGGATTGTGCTTGGTATTGGCGCGCTGATCGCCGCGGGTGTACTCCTGTACAAGAACTGGGATACCGTAAAGGCCAAGGCTCTGGATCTTTGGGCTGGAATACAGGCCGCCTTCGCGCCCATAGGAGACTTCTTTGCCGGCATTTGGTCCGGGGTGCAGGCCGGGTTCAAGGCCTTTATCAACTTTATCATTCAGGGGCTTAACTTCATGATCCGGGGGCTTAATAAATTATCCGTGGATATCCCGGATTGGGTGCCGCTGGTCGGAGGGAAAAACCTTGGATTTTCTATCCCGGAAATCCCCATGCTGGCGGCCGGAAGCAAATATTCTCCGGATACATTCATCGCCGGGGAACGAGGACCGGAGCTGATTACCGGTGCTGAAGGTTCCCGGGTCTTCCCATCGGATGACACGGACAGAATCATAAGTGCTCTGGAAAGCAAAAACCGGCCGATATCAGTCTCTGCATCCCCGTTTACTCCCGATGACAGGATGGATGAGGATAATGTATCGACTGAAAAAAACATCAATATCAATCTGAACGGGAACGGGTCCATTCAGGGAAGAGGCCTTTCCAAGGACGAAATGCTGGACTATCTGAGGTAATGTACAAAATTAGAGTACTATCCGATAGCAAGGAATTAAACAAACCTTTAACCTCAATCCCCAGCTTTGCAATGGCGATGGAAACTGCATTAAAAATTAAAAAGTCTATAGAGAAAACAAATAATGTCAAGATATCCGACAGCTGCATCAAGGTCCTTGAAGGGGTTGAGAAGCTAATAAATAAAGATGAATCATTGAGAAGGTACATTAAAAGCCAGAATATTGTACCATGCAATGAGATAGTTAGGATGATCCAAGATTAAATGGGCGTTGGACAGTTAAGGAGATGATAAACATTGAGTGGAAAACATGTACCTGCCATTTCAGCCAAAATCATAAAGGCCTCGGAGCCGAGGGAAGATGTTATCCGGAAATCCCTGGAATCTGAGATTATCACGGAAAACAACGGATTGACCTGGCTTCAGCCGGCCGTGCAGCAAACCGGGTTAAAAGAAATGGTGGACCATTCGACGATTCTTCCTCAGTGCATCAGGGCATATAAGGACAACATTGCCGGTTTTGGGATAGAGGTAAAATACAGCGATGATATCGAAGAAACTCCGGAGATGGCGGCCGAATACGCCCTGGCAGAGGAAATAATTGAGCTGCTTAACCTGGACATGGATACGAAAGAAGTCTTTGAGGACGTTATTGAGGCTAGGGAGACATACGGTATCGCCTATCTTGAAGTGCTGCGGAATATCGCCGGTGAAGTTAACCAGATAGAATTCATCAAAGATACACCAACAATCCGGAAAACCTTACCCCTGGATCCGGCGGTCGAGATTGAATATTTCGAACCCGTTACGGAGTACTCTAGAAAACATGAATAATAAATCAAAATGAAGTAGTAATACTATAACTTTGGAGTTATAATATTAATAGAGGAGGGAATAATACGGTTGAAGTATAATAGATTGGCTTGATAGGAGTAATAACCTATGAAATGGGACGAATTAAGAAAAGACCTTGTGTCTACCCTTACTGAAGATGAGCAGGATGAAATAGCTCTGAAAGTAAAAATAATAGGAGAAATTTTACAGGCCCGGCAGGAGCGCCGGATCACCCAAATGGCATTGGAAGAGTTAAGCGGTGTCCGGCAGCCGGTGATTGCGCGTCTTGAAAACGGAGAAACGGATCCACACCTTACCACTATCCTCAAAATTCTCCGGCCGCTGGGTAAAACTTTAGCCGTGGTTCCTTTAAAAGGGGATACAACGCCCAGGTGATGAGGGTATATTTGGGAGAATATATATATGATGAAGGGATGGTGAGTAAATGAAAAAGCTTAAGGTATATCTTGAAACAACTATTTTTAATTTTTTCTATGCAGATGATGCCCCTGATAAAAGGGATGACACTATAAAGCTTTTTAAAGAAATTGCAGAAAGAAAGAATGAGGCATATACGTCTTACGCAGTTGTCAATGAGATAAATAAAGCCTCGGATGAGACAAAACAAAAACTATTTCGTCTCTTCAATGAATATCCTGTTGCAGTTTTAGATGAGGGTGAAGAGGTTGATAAGCTTGCTGATATTTATATTGCCGAAGGTATAATACCATTAAAATACCGTGACGATGCGGTTCATATAGCTATGGCAACGATAACAGGAATGGACATAATTCTTAGCTGGAATTTTAAGCATATTGTGAAAAGGAAAACTGTAATAATGGTTAATCTTATTAACACAAGGGAAGGTTATAAAAACATTGATATATATTCTCCGTCGGAGGTGATAGAAAATGAGGATGAGTAATGAGCCACGGGCTTTGAAAGAAATTCACGAGATAAGAGAAAAAATGTATGAAGAAACAAAGCATCTTACCCCAGAGGAAAGAGCTGAAAAGCGTAGAAAAGAAGGCAAGGAAATAGCAGAGAAATATGGACTAAAAATTGTGCAGAAGGTATAATTGTTTAGTAGGCTACCCTGAGTAGCCTACTGTTTACTTTTGTAGGTGAGACAATGATTAAGTTTACTTATTTAGCTGTGTTTGAACCCTCAGAAAAAGGCTATAGCGTATACTTTCCCGACCTTCCGGGTTGTGTGAGCTATGGAGAAAGTTTAGAAGATGCACAGAAGCAATCTGCAGAAGCTTTGGGGTTGCATATATACGGTATGGAAAAGGACGGGGATGAAATACCGGCTCCCTCAAAAACGCCTCAGTTAGATCCCGAAACAGCAGCTGGATATATTGTCGAACCTGTTACAGCCATTGTTGAGTGGGACAGCGATTTCACAAAACTGACTCCATTTGAAAGGGAACGGCTCTTGGAAGCTGATAGGGAAGTTCTGGCCGGCGAAGTTGTAGACCACAACGAAATAGACTGGAAGTAGAATCTTTAGTGGTACTTTTTATGGTATTATTTTGGCATTAATATTTCCGAAGAATATAAATAATGTGTAGAAAATAAGGGTGTTTCAGGTAGGAAAAAGACTACAAACCATCAAAAACAATAGAAAAGCACTTTCCAACGATTGAGTGGGAGTAAGATACTCAAAACGGTTATGATTCACATTGAAAAAAGTAAATCTAACCGTTTTTAATTTATAAATATTTATTGACTTTATTATAAAAAATCTATATGCTGGAAAAACGAGGAACACTTTTCCATAATGTACCCGATTCAGATAATAACCTGTTTAATTTTTAAGAGTGGCAGGCAGGTAAAGAAATGAGTAAACAAGCAATTTTCGGACTGATCATACTAGTCATAAATATTATTGTCTATTTGTTTTATCCATCGCCCCTGTTGCTTATCACAATTGCTGCGCTGGCTACCGTTTTGCTGATCAAAAGCAACATCTTTGCGAAGAGGAAGAAGCCTGTGAATAAAAATAAGGCGACCACAGGACAAAAAAAGAAGAAAAAAAAGAAGTGATTTCGAAAAATCACTCTTTATAGCCATCATTGGCAGCTTGTTTGTCTAATGTTGTTTGAGCCAGGTAAGCTGCCCGTTTAGCTTGTTTAAATTCTTCCTGAGCCAGTGAAAGCTGGTTTTTTTGTTTGCTTTCAAAATACTTTAGTACTTCGTTTACAGACTGATCCAGAAGGGTTACGGTTGTCACCAGCATTTCTTTCGCTTCCTGATATTGAGGTGCTGTTTCCAGAGATTTTGTCTTATTTAATAAATCAGTGGCCTGGTTATGCAATTTGGCTAAATTGGATTTATACAGCTCCAAATCTACGTCGCCGCTGGTCATATCTCCCAAATAAGATTGAAAAGTATCCGAGAGCGTATTGTATTCCCCCAGTATTTTACTGAAAGACGTTTTAGCCTGCGAAGCTTCTTTTTTCGTAGTTTCTGTTGGCGCCGGGGAGTTTTTGGGGGGACTGCTTTGACAGCCGCTTATGCCGAGAAAGACGATCAGCAGACATATAGCCCATGTGAGTTTAGCCTTTGACATAATTTCCTCCTAGTTCAAAACAAGTTTATTACCATTATAAGCACTTTTAATTATATAAGCATTATAACCAATTTCAAGGAGTAAACTCATTTTGTATGCAATAAAAAAACATATGTTCCATTAATAGTTTGCCATAACAGAACATATGCTCTGGATAAAGGGTGGCTTTACGGTAAATTCAGGGAAATTTTACCCTACTGCTTCTGATAAAAAAAGGAAGAGATAGATTTCAGGCCAAGATGATTTTTGCCAAATAAATGTTCCGTACTTCCCGTGAAAAGAATGCCGCCCGTATTTAAGGAATCGGTGAATTTTTGGTAAAGGACATCTTTGGCTTCATCTGTGAAATAAATAACTACATTACGGCAGGCAATAATATCAAATCCCCGGTCAAAACGATCGGTTAATAGATTCTGTTCATGAAAAGAAACATTTTTCCTTACCGAATCTTTTATCTGAAATTTTTTGTCCACCGGAGTAAAATATTTTTCAAACAGCGGACGGGGAGTGCTGGCAAAATCTCTTTCTTCATAGATACCGGATCGAGCCTGCTGCAGGACATTAATATCAATATCCGTTCCAAGAATACTATACCGTACATTCGGAAAATATTCTGCCATAATGATTGCCATGGTGTGGGCTTCCTGCCCGCCTGAGCAGCCGGCGCTCCAGATTTTCAAAGATGTCTTGCCGGCTAAGAGTTGCGGGATAATCTTTTCCCGGTAAACATCCCATAGTTTAACATCTCGAAAGAACTGCGTAACGTTTATGGTGAGGTGTTTAAAGAAAGAATCATAAAGCACGCTATCACGGTCCAGGGCTTTGAGAAAATCCGTATAATTCTCTTTATAACCATGGGTCGCCATAAAATTATTAATACGTCGTTTCATTTGATTTTCTTTGTAATAATTCAAATCAAGTCCGCTCAAAGTTTGAAATGCTTTTACAAATTTCTCGTAGTCATGAACAATCCCAAAGTAAGTTGCCAAGTTTATTCCCCCTATATTTACGCAAATAAATCAATGATAAGGCCTTTAATTTCATCTATCTTTGCCAGTATTTTCAAGGTTTCGGCCTGGGAAGAAAGTACTTGCTCTCCAAGTTCTTCAAGCGCACGGTCGATCTTGGTTACCCTTGCCATCACTTTAGGCTGACCCCTATAGTCCCAGATCGTTTCTTCCTGCATGCTTCTGCTTTTTCCCAGTGTAGATTTAAGGAAACGTTTTACCATATTTTTAAATTCAGTCAATTCCTGAACGGACATGGTTTCAGACAGCTTTTTGCCCTGTTCGTCAAGACGCCGGAGAAAAAGTTCTAGTTCCTGGCTTTGCAGGCTGCTGGTATGTGATAAAATATTGCTAAACTCAGAATCCTTTTTTTCAATGTTCTGAGGCAAACTGACGTTTACGGTTTTGGATTGGCCTGAGCTATTGACTCTTAATGACATATATATTCCTCCGAAAGGAAAAATCAAAGCATATGAAATCACGCCGGACTTTTATAAAGATGTTGGCAGGAATAGGAGCTTTTGTTATCCCTTGGACAACTCTGCCCAGATATTGGGGACAAAAGGCAGAATATCTTTTAGGGGAACCTCCGGTTAAGCTTTATCTTCCTTCAGATATGGGGCAAAACTCGAAAAAACCTTCCCCGGAGGTGCTGGCCAAGAAGGCCATAGAAGACATTCGCGTTTTATGCAATCCCGATATGCAAGGACGGCGAGCGGGTACAGCAGGAGAGACCAGGACTTTGGTCTATCTTCAGGAACAGCTCGAAGCCCTTCAGCTTAAGGCTTACGGCAATGATCATTATTGGCAGATGTTTTCCATTCCTCCCACGGAGGAACGTATTATTAATAACAGAGCTCTTTTTAGGCCGGATGAATCAGATAATTTACGGATTCCTGCAGCCAATATTCTTGCCGGTTTACCGGGCAGAAATCGGGAGGAAGCAATCATTCTTTCTGCGCATCTGGACCATTTGGGTATTTATAAGGGTAAATTATGCCCGGGCGCCAATGACAATGCTTCAGGGGTAGGTTGTGTGCTTGAGGTAATGCGGCGTCTGGTTAAAGAATCTGCGCAGGGGACCCGTCCATATCCCAACATTGTTGCTGCTTTTTGGAGCGCAGAAGAGATGGGCTTTCTTGGTTCTAAATATTTCGTCAAAAAACCGACAATTCCTCTTTCCCAGATTAAAGCGGTCGTGAACTTAGATACCGTAGGCAATGGTCAAAAAAAGGACTTTATTCTCTGGGAGACCGGAGATAGTCCTTTAACAAATAAGGTGAAGGAAGCAATGCTGAAAAACGGAGCGGAAATTGAATTGGCCGGAGGGCAAGGGAATAACAGCGATCAAAGCTCATTTATCGGTACCGGGGTCCCGGCTGTAACTATACTCAGTAAGGATTGGTTATGGAAAAACCATACCCCTGAGGATAATATCTCATTGATCAATGAGGAAAAACTGGAGACAGCCTGTAATGTGCTTTATGACGTTGTTAAAAAAATTGCTTTCTAAGTTCCGGTAAAACCGGTTTTCTGATTAATTATAATTGAAAAAGAATTAATATCTTCATTTAAATTAAGGACTTTTTGCGCCGGGTTCAACCAATTCATATTTCGAGCGCAAAATTACCAGATCTACTCTCCTGTTGGCGGCCCTGCCCAATTCAGTCTTGTTGTCAGCAATAGGACGGTATTCGCCATAACCGGTTGCCGAAAGTCTTTGCGAATCGATTCCTCCTTCAGTGGTTAAGATCTGGACAACATTGGTCGCCCGGAGGACGGATAATTCCCAGTTGCTTGGGAATTTCCCTGTATGGATAGGCAGGTTATCCGTATGACCCTCCACTTTAATATAATTGGAGGAAGCGGTAAGTACAGTGCTGATTTTCTTAAGAATATTTCTTGCAGCCGGAGTTATTTCGGCTGAGCCGCTGGCAAAAAGCAAAGTATCTTGAATACTGACAACGAGTCCTCTTTCCTCAATGGAAGAAACCAGCTTCGTTTGGATATTGTTTTCAAATGCAAATTGATCCAATTTGGCTTTGACTCCCTCGATGGTGAGGTTTTCAAGGTCGTTTTTGCCGTTGCCCTCACTGGGAGTACTCTCCGGCTTATCCATTTGAGGGTTAACGGGCGGTTTGCTGCTCTGCCCGGGAACCTGGGAATTGCTCCCGCTGTCGATAATGGAAGGACCCGAAGGGGAGGTAGCAAGGTCAATCTTGGAGGCGCTTCCGCCGCCAAGGGTTACACTTAACGATTCGGCTACTGCTCTGAATTTGGCTGCATCAACTTTACTCATAGAATACATGACAATAAAGAAAATCATTAATAGTGTAATCAGGTCCGAGTATGTAATTAACCAGCGTTCATGGTTGGGGTGCCCTTCTTCTTTATGTTTTCTGCCCATTTTATCACCGCTTCTATACTAATTCTTCTTGGGACTTATTTTCAGGCAGGTAACCGAGGTGGGTTCTAAGCTTTTCTTTCAAAATAGCAGGATTTTCTCCGGATTGAATGGATATTATCCCGTCCAGGATCATCTCCATAGTCTGAACTTCCATTTGATTTTTTATTTTTAGTTTGGTTGCGATCGGAAGATAGACCAGGTTTGCTAAACAAACACCATAAAGGGTTGCAATAAAGGCAGCTGCGATAGAAGACGAAAGGGAATCCGGATCGGTTAGGTTACCGAGTACATGAACCAAACCCATAACAGTTCCGATAATTCCGAGGGTAGGGCTGTATCCGCCGGCTGCTTCAAAAAAACTGATGCCGATTTTATGCCTGTTTTCCAGTACGGCAATGTTAGATTCCAGAATATTCTTCGTGACTTCAGGGTCTGTTCCGTCAATAACCAACTGCATGCCTTGTTTGGTAAACTTATCTTCGACTGTTTCCAATTCCTGTTCTAAACTCAATAATCCTTCCTGGCGGGCTTTTTCCGCAAAACGTACCAAGGTAAAGTAAGCTTTTTCTACGCCGAAGGACTGATTCATAAATGCTATCCTAATCCATTGCGGCAATTTTTTTAATTCATCCAAGGGAATGCCAACAACGGTTGCCCCAAGGGTTCCTACAATTACAATTAAAACTGGTGATAAGGCTACCAAAGAGCTTAGATGACCGCCCTCCAAAATAAATCCCACAATAATGCCCAAAAAGCCCAATACGATACCCAAGATCGTGGTAATATCCATGTAAAGTATCTCCTCCTGCTTGCAATGTAAGGGGACACACCCGCTGAGTCATAGGTTTTCTCTCGAGGAGGGAATGTCCCCTTTTGAAATTCTGTTGTTAAGCTTTAATTTCTCATATATATTAACGTAAAAATTTTATTTTTTTTTAGGAAATTATGAAGATTTTTAAGAAAAATGAGCAAATTTTTAAAGAAAAATCTAAGTAAGCTCATTTTTGTCAGCCGTTTAAAGACATAAACCTAATCTATGCCTATTATACAGGAATTTGGTCGGAATAGGGGCAAATTTGTATGAAGATCGATTTTTTGTCAGGAATGGATCCGTTGTGGTAAAATAAAGTCAGTAATATTTTTGGAAGATTATTATTTATGGCAATATGGCAAGAAAGCTTAAGCAGGGTTGAGGTAATAAAAGATTTTTTGGCTTAATCGGAATTTTTGGCTATTTAGACTGTTTCGTTTCTAGTCGATAAAAGATTTGAAAACAATTTATTCTTAAAATATCCGGGTTGGTGATGATCATGAAAATAGACGGAACTTCGATTTCTCCCATAGGGAGTGTCCAAGCCGCCACGAAGGTATCTCAGATTAACAAAAACAATAACATTTCGGATCAGGATAAGCTGGCTGTTTCGGAAAATGCCCAAGTTTTTCAAAAGCTTGTCCAAAAAGTGAAGGACCTGCCTGAAGTCCGGGAGGATAAAGTAAAAGAGATTTCAGATCTCATCAGCCGCGGTGAATTCAGCCTTGATGCCGATTCTATTGCTGCCAGCATGCTGTCACAGGAAAAGATAGGGGGATAACAGGTGGCTGAAATACTAAGAAATTTTGAGAATAATCTCAAAAAACAAATTGAATTTTATAAGAAGATTACCAGCCTGGAAAGAGAAAAACAACAAGCGCTTGTTGAAAATGAGATTCAGGAAATTGAAGCGATAACCGCTCAGGAGGAGAAAATTCTGCTCGAAGTCAGCCGATTGGAAGAGGAAAGACTTCACTGGGCAGAATTTTTTGGTAAGGAAATGAGCAAGCGGGCGGAAGAGATTACTCTTGGAGAATTGGAGCAACGTTATCCAACGCTTCAAACTGTTCGGAAAGAGCTGGAGACCGAGATCAATGGGTTGAAAGCGCTGCACGAAACCAATACAAAACTCCTGGAAAATGCGGTGAATTTAATTAATTTTACTATCTCATCCCTTACGAGCGAGAGACATAATACCTATGCCAATCCTGCCGAGAAAGTGGCCAAAAAAGAAGGAAACTCAAAAATCAGTTTCATCGATAAAAGTGTCTGAGATTTGCTTTTTGATTAAAAAAAAGCTCAAGATCTTTTGCGAAATGGCCGATTAATAATATACGCAAGGTTTTCTACATGAATAATCAGGTAGAGGGGAACAGGATATGTATTCCACTTTCTTCGGGTTGGAACTAGCCCAGCGGGCACTGTCAACTTATCAGGCTGCCCTGGATGTTACAGGACATAATATCTCAAACGCCAACACCTCAGGGTACACCCGGCAGCTGGCCAATATCCAGGCAAGTACTCCCTTGAGCATACAAGCTTCCGGGAAAGAGCTGACACTGGGAACAGGCTCGACGATGGATAATGTCATCAGGGCCAGGGATTATTATGTGGATCGTCAGTTTAGGTGGGAAACTTCAAAATACGAATATTGGTCAGGTAAACAGGAAGCGTTGACGATGATTGAAGGACTGATGAACGAGCCGTCTGAATACAGCCTTCATGATGATATGGATAAATTTTGGAATGCCTGGAGCGAGTTGGCCAAAAATCCTGAAAATATGGGAGCCCGTTCTGTTTTGAGGGAAAGAGCCATGACGCTCGTTGATACCATGCATCATATTGATCAGCAAATCACAGACCTTCAAAGCGACCTGGATGCCAGTGTGGCAGTAACTGTAAAACAGATTAATACCATTGCCGACCAGATTAAGGAGTTAAATACCCAAATTAAGCGTGCTGAGGTGGGATTGGATAATCCCAACGATTTAAAGGACCAGCGTGACGCATTGGTAGATGAGCTATCGAAGCTTGTTCCCGTCAGGGTTGTAGAAACCCAGGATCCGGGTTTTACCGACAGAAGTGTCGGTGTTTACAAGATTATTATCGGCAATGACGCCGATCCCAATAATGTCCTGGTTAATGACCAGGCGGTAAGACATTTGCAGGATCCCCCGCCCAATATCAATGGCTTTAATCAGGTTGTCTGGGCAGATGCGTCGGGTTCGGCGGTCAAGTCCGGAGCGGCGGTCGGAGCGCCGCTTACCATTAACGACGGGGATACCCTTAAACTAAACATTGACGGAAACAGTTATGTGATTGATCTGTCACCGATAAAAGGGACTTACGATGGGACAGCCGGCAAAACGCTGGCGGATCTCGCCGCAAATTTGACCACTCAGATTAACGCAGTATCAACAGCGGCTGATGTTACGGTTGCCTATACAGGGGGGCATTTTGAAGTTACCTCGGGTTCCGCCGGTTCCGGTTCTCTGATTGATTTTGAAACAGTTACGGGCAGTACAGGGAGGATATTTAATGATCCCGCCGCTTTGACCGCTAAGGCCGGGAATACGGGGACGGCTGCTGTAACGGTTACCGGGACTTACACCGGTGATGGAAATACGCTTACAGCTACTTACAAAGCAGCTACCAAAGCGGTAGTAACGGCAGGCAGTGCTTTAAGCGGGGCTGCAAATAATTTTTCTGTTGCAGGCAGCAGCATCTCCATCAATGTAGACGGGGGAGGCGCGGTTGCGCTTGACCTGACAACCCTTGTCAACAGTGCAACGGGCAGCGCTACCTATGATTTTACGGATTCCGGCCAGCGCACCGAGTTTATCAGCGACGTACAGGCTTTGATCAATACAACTTCTCTTAACGGTAAAATCACTGTCAGTATGGATTCCGGCAACAAATTGGTTTTGACTTCTACCGGAACCAATAGTGGAGCAGCCTCAACTATCGCAATTTCAGGGGTTACAGGATCCGGAAGTTTATTGGGGCTGGCTGCAGCCACAACGACGGGTGTAAATTCGGGATGGATCATTACCGATAACGCTACCCCTCCCAATACCGGAACGATTTCCGGTGACAACGGCAGCAATGCCTCGGCGGTGGCGGGACTTACTGTCACGACAGCATCTGCGTCGGGGCTTGCGGACGGGGATTCTTTTACTATTGATCTTACTCGTCCTGATGCTATGACAAAGCTTGGTTTTGATACGGAAATTGCCAGCAACTGGGTTGATCTTGGTACTGATATGGGAAAACTGAAAGCCGATATTGAAATACGCGATGAGTATCTTGAAGAATTTCGTGATCAGATGGATGTTTTAGCTCAAGGGATCGCCAATGCGGTGAATGCCCTCCATAATACCGGACAAGGACTTAAAACAGAAACGACAGGGATTGACTTTTTTACCGGGGGTACCAGCACCCAGATCACCGCGGCCAGTTTAACGGTGAATTCCACGATTATGAATGACCTTGACAGGATTGCAACGGGAGCTCGAAGCAGTACCCTGTCGGTAGGGGACGGAAGGGTAGCGTTGGCTATCGCTTCCCTTTCCCAGGGGTGGAAAAGTCTGAACAGTCAGATTGGGAATAATATCTTTGGGGTGAATGGAGCGAAACCGGTTAACGCCGCTTCATTCGGTGATTATTATAATGCGGCCATTGCCCAGATGGGAGTAGATGTACAGCAGAGTAAACGAATGGCGGAGGGGCAATCCGTTCTTGTTACTCATATGGGCAACTTAAGGGAATCCTCTTCCGGTGTTTCTTTGGACGAGGAAATGGCCAATTTGGTTAAATTTCAAAAAAGCTACAGCGCTGCGGCCAGGATTGTGACGATACTGGACAGTTTGTATGAAAAAATTCTGGGAATGGGTGTAACCAGGTAGGAGGGATAAATGATGCGAGTGACCAATAATATGCTTACCCAAAATCTGCTGAAAAATTTGGAGTATGCCAATAATAAGATGGATCTCATTCAGACCCGTCTTGCTACTGGAGAAGCCATAACCAAACCGTCCGACGACCCGGTCAAAATTGGTATTTCATTAAGAATAAAAAGCTCGATCACTTCCATGGGGCAGTGGAAAACCAATGCCAGTGAAGCTCAGACTTATCTCAATACGGCGGAAGGAATTTTGGGGAACATGACATCTATGCTTCAGAGAGTCAGGGAACTGGCGGTGCAGGGGGCAGACGGTTCCAATTCTAATGATGACCGGGCCCAGATTGCCAAGGAGGTTGACCAGATGACCCAGCAATTTCAGGTGCTTGCCAACAGCCAGGTAGGGAGTAAATATATTTTTAGCGGGACCTTGGTTGACACCCCGCCGATGGAAGAATATACCCAACCGATTTCCAGTCCCCCCCCTGCCCTAACCAAGTGGAACGGGAACAGTACGCTATTCCAATTCGAAGTGGGATCTAATCTTCAAATGCCGGTATCCGTTGATGGAACCAAACTTTTTGGCATTACGGATAACGGAGACGGAACCCAAAGTTCTTCGTTTTTTAATACGCTGTATAAATTAAGTTCGTCTTTGTATAGCGGGAACCAGGCACAGACGGAGGAAGCACTCGGGGAGATAGATTCCCAAATCGACAATGTGCTGGCTCTGCGGTCCGAATTAGGCGCCAAAACCAATAGAATGGAAGTTATTTCAGATCAGCTGGAAAACAGTATTAATAACTTAAAAGGCAATCTTTCCGATATTCAGGATGCGGATATGGCGGAAACCATTATGGAATTCAAGTCTGTCCAAAATGTTTACCGCGCAGCCCTTTCGGTCGGTTCACAAATCATACAGCCGTCTCTGGTTGACTTTATGAGATAGTTCTCAAAATTCAGACCTTTCCGGGAGTGATAGCCTTGATAGACCTGCGGATATCCCAACAATTTGCAAGATTGGGGCTTCAGATTAATGATGTTCAATATGAACTGAAACAGACGAAACCCGATCTGGAAGTAAAACAGTTGCCGGCTGAACTCGACCTGGAAATTACCAATCCCGATTTGAAAATTGACTACACTCCCATGCTGGAGTCAATCGGCTTGGGCAGTTTTGCCTTTGTAACCCGTACTTTTGTGGATGCCGCTAAGGAAGAATATTTAATGAATTTGGAAAAGGAGATGCAGGTAGGGGATCAGATCGGAGCTATTGAGAATGAGATGTCTATCGGGGACATCCTTTTTAAATCGACTGAGCCCAAAGAAGCGGAAATTGAACTGGCAGCGATTTCACCCATTGAGATTACCTATATCCCGGCAACAGTCAAACCGAATGCAGAGCTCGGGGGAGTCGAATTTAACCTGAACTATGGAAGTATATCGGTGGAAAATTTTGTTTTTCCGTCAGTTAAGGGATATTTGGAACAGGAACCATACTTAAAAATCGAGCCTGTTGGGCAGGCTTTGGATAGAAGGAAATAAGCTAGAAATTTGTCAAGGAGCTGTTGGATTATGGCAAACGAAAAGAAAGTGATTACGTTTCCAAAAGGGCTGCCAGGTTTTGAGGAAGAAAAGTCCTTCATTTTGAGCGAAGAAGAGGGGATTCCTTTAGCCCAGCTGGATTCCGAGAGAAATAAGGAAATCGGATTTGTTCTTTTACGTCCCCAGCTTTTCTTTTCGGAATATCTTCCTGGAGTTGATCTTACCCCTGATGAAATTGAACTAATGGAAATTGGCCCGGACGATCAGGTGGATGTTTGGGCTATTATGACATTGTGTTTGAAAGATATGTCCCTTTCCACGGTTAATTTACGGGCTCCCCTTATTATCAATTCCAGAACCAACAAAGGAATCCAGATTATCCTCGGTGATGAGAGCTTTTCCTACCGGCAGCAAATATTTTCCGGGATGGAGAATCATCCGGGGGCAGAGGGCGCCAGGGAGGGGGCAATCGGCTAAATGCTTGTTTTATCAAGAAAAGTAAACGAGAGAATCCTGATTGGTGATGATATTGAAATTATCATTGTTGCCGCAGCCGGTGACAATGTGCGCATTGGGATCAAAGCGCCCAAGGATGTAAAAATCCTGCGCAGCGAAGTGTACGAGGAAGTCCAGAAACAAAATATGGAGGCCGTTTCAGTTATCAAATTTGATGATGAAACCGTGTCTGCAAAATTAAAAGAAATGTTGAACGGCCAGATTGATAAAAATAAGAAATAATCATACATATCTTATAAATTGAATGGGGCTCTCTGAGGAGAGTCTTTTTTTATAAACAATCAAAGATAAAATCCATTTGATATTATTATTAAACGAAATAGAAAGATATTAAGAGATATTCAACTGTAATTTGCAATAAACGCTTTTTTTGGCTATAAAGATTAATTTTGTTTAGACGAAATTATGGGTAAGTAGGAGGTTTCCATTGCCGGCGGAAACCGAAAACAACTTATCGCATGGATGCGATAAAGAAAATTCATGGAGGGATAATCATGATAGTTAACACCAACATTGCGAGCTTAAATGCTCAAAGAAGCCTTAACGGCACCAACGGTGCGATGCAGAAATCTCTGGAGAAACTTTCTTCAGGATACCGCATCAACAAAGCTGCCGATGATGCAGCAGGTCTGGCCATCTCTGAAAAAATGCGCGGTCAGATCAAAGGTTTGAACCAAGCTGTCCGCAACGCCCAGAGTGGTATTTCCTTAATCCAGACTGCTGAAGGCGCTCTGAACGAGACCCACAGCATCCTTCAGAGGATGAGGGAACTGGCAGTCCAATCAGCATCTGATACGAACACGTCTGATGATCGGTCCAAAATCCAGGCTGAAATGGATCAGTTAGCCAAAGAAATTTCCCGTATTTCCAATACAACTGAGTTCAATACCCAAAACCTGTTGGCAGGTGGATTAAACGACACATTCCATATCGGTGCAAACGCAGGGCAAAATATTTCCCTGTCGGTCAGCGCTATGGATGCGAAAGCATTAGGTGTTTCTGGTGACTCCGTTGCATTAGGTTCCTTTACTACTGCCGGCGGTGTTACATCTGTTTCCAACTTGGGCGCAGGGTTGACCGCACAACAATACAAAATTACTTCAACTGCAACGGCAGGTACTTCCGGCGCAACTGCAACTGCAGCAGCTACAACAACCGGTGGCGCCAGTACTATTGGAACGATCGGTGGGGCTGAATATACCGGTGTAAATAATGCTCAGCTGAAAATCCGTATCGACAGTATTGATGGATCCAATGTACCAACAGCGATATCGGTTTCATTTGACAACGGTACGACTTGGGGGGCATCAACTGCATATTCAGCCGGTATGAGCATAGGGAATGGCTTGACCTGGACTGCAGGTGCAGGCACCTATGTAGCTGGTAACCAAGTTTCTGCATCTTTGACAGCCGCATCCTATACTGCGCAATTAGTTAATAGTGCTAATGCAGCTGTTGGAAGTGCTGTTACACTGAATAGGTCACAGACCTCAACCCTTATCGGTGATTCGGCAACAGGTGCGACTGTACAAATTAACTTTGCTGCAGGCGGTATTACAGCTGCAACCAATGCTAACCTGTTTACTGTTACAACCCAGGCATCCACACAAGCTCAAATCGGCGTTGGTGGAACTGTAACCGCTTTAGCAGATACCAAAGCAGGAATTAACGTATCCGGTCAAGGCGCAGCCAATACAGCAATCACAACCATCGACAATGCAATTAAGCTAGTATCACAGGAGCGTTCCAAACTCGGTGCTATGCAGAACCGTCTGGAGCACACCATCAACAACCTGAACGCAGCTTCCGAGAACCTGACTTCTGCAGAATCCAACATTCGCGATGTGGATATGGCTGCTGAAATGTCAGCCTTCACCAAGAACCAGATCCTCAGCCAGGCCGGTGTGGCTATGCTGGCGCAGGCCAATCAGGTACCCCAGGCTGTTCTCAAACTCTTGGGTTGATCATTATCTTCGTACAAGTCAGCCGGCATATAGCAGGAGCCGACCGGTCCTACCGGTCGGCTCCTGACAACTATAGTAATACTCTGTATTCGGCGTAAGCGAATACTTTCATATAGGGATTCATAAAGGGATTGGTTCTCTATATTAGAGAGTGAGAGGAGGGATAAAAATGGTTAGCCCTATCCAGCCAACCGGGCAGGTACCTGTAATACCAATTGATACGTTTGCCGGTCAGAAGTTGGAACGCGGCCAGGAGGATATGCCCCGTCTGGTCGTGGACAAGAAAAGCGATGTATCCTCAGCCAAGGAAGAGGTTCCGAGGGAAGAGGTTGAAAAGGCGGCAGAAAAATTAAATCGCTTAATGGGTTTGATAGAGAAAAGAATGAAATTTGAGATACATGAGAAAACCAACAGAGTTATGGTTAAAATTATTGATGAACAAAGCGGAGAGGTTTTAACGGAAATCCCACCCAAAAAGGTACTGGACATGTTGAGTTCTTTTGAAGAGTTTGTTGGATTATTAGTGGATAAAAAAGTATAATAAAATTCTAAGATATTATTTGGGGGTGAAAAGATGTCTTCAAGCAGTGTAAATTTAGCAGGCATATCCGGCTATGATTTCAGCGGCATCGTGGAAGCCATGGTGACGAAATACAGTACGCCTTTGACCCGGATGACGGAGAAACAAACTACGCTGGAAACAAAGAAAAATGCCTGGAGAGACATCAATACCCGGCTGTCCGCTTTGGAAAACACCTTGGATAAATTGCGGCAGTCTTCAACCTGGGCAGCAACTTCGGCAGCTTCCAGCAACACAGATATTCTGAGTGCCAAGAGTACGGCCGGAACTGTCAAAGGCAGCTACAATATTAAGGTTACGCAATTGGCTGCGGCACAGACTGCAGTGAGCAGTATCCAGACAGTAGAGAAAAGTTCTTCTTCCACCGGTGTATCGGCCGGCACATTCCGGATTACATCCGGTGAGAAGACAGCTGTTATTTCAGTTGATGCCGGGGATAGTCTGGATGAGATCGCTCAAGCCATCAATAATGCCAAAGTCGGAGTAAACGCTTCGGTTATTAAAGTTGACGGCGGATATAGATTGGCCCTGCTTTCTGCGCAAACGGGAACGGAGAATGCGGCTTCATTTCAGGAGGTTTCGGGGACAGTTCTCCACACCCTTGGAGTGTTAAATGGGAGCAATGCTTTAAATGTCAGTCAGGAAGCCAAAGACGCCAAGATCGTTGTAAACGGGATCTCTGAAATTACCAGTTCATCGAATACTGTAACCTCTGCCATACCCGGCATGACCTTAACCTTGAATGAAGAAGCGCCGGCTACCACTGTGATAGTCAATGTTTCCGCGGACTATTCACAAGCGCAGAGCGCTGTCCAGAGTTTTATAGACCAGTATAATTCTACGATGACATTTATTGAGGACAAACTCAAATATGTTAAAGATACCAAAACTAAAGGAGATCTGTTTGCTGACCCGGTATTGCAGGGTATACAGAGCAGGTTAAGGGGCATGGTATCGGGAAGCATGAATAATCCTACAAGCCCTTTTAAAAATCTTTCTGAAATGGGTATTACAACGTCTTCCGATGATTTTGGAAAAAGCGCCAGTCTTGAGTTTGACACTGCCAAATTTACAGAGGCCCTGGAAAAAAATGCAGACAGTGTTGCCAATTTATTTGGTGCGGCTTCCGGAGGGGTAGAACCGGTTACCGAATCTTCGCAAACAGAAAGTGCTCAGGGCTTAGCCAACATCATGAAGGAATATCTCCATCCCATGGTGATGTATCAGGGGACAATCGATAAGACCGAAAACAACTATGATCAGCAGCTGACCGACCTGAAAAAACAGATAGAAGATTTTAATGAAAAGATAGCTGATTACGAAGAAAGAACCAGACTCAGGTTTTCAGCTTTGGAAACCCAGCTGGCGAGTTTGGACAGCCAGAGTAACTGGCTGACAAGTCAGATTAATTCCATGAGTAAATCCGACAGCAAAAGCTAAAGGTTTAAAATAAATTGTTAAGAGGGGTGTTGTTATGAATGCAGTTCAACAACAAGGAGTGTATACTAACCCCCAGGCTGCATATAAGCAGACTGCTGTAGAGACGGCTTCGCCGGAAAAACTATTGGTTATGCTGTATGCAGGAACCGTCAAGTTTCTTCACCAGGCTGAAAAGGCCCTTGAAGAGAAAAGATATGAAGATGCGCATAACAGTTTGATGCGTGTCGGGGATATTATTACAGAATTGAATATGACTCTCAACCTGAATGAGGGCGGAGAAATCGCCGTAAACTTAAGAGAGTTATATAATTTTTATTTCGGTGAAGTGGTAAAAGCCAATATTAAAAAAGACGCATCATATTTAAAACCTGTGATTGACTTTTTTGAAACATTCAGGGATGTTTGGGTTGAAACCGCCCGGATTGCACGTATGGGGGCTAAGTAATGTTAGAGAATTTAGCCCGGGAACTTATTGGCCTTTATCGTGAAGATCTGGCGGATTACGGGGAACTTTTGGATAAAATGTGGGAGTATGAGCTTTTTCTGGAGGGGAAAACGGATTCTCCTAAAGGCGAAAGGGACGAAAGTCCTAGTCTCCAACTTCTGTCCAGGATGGATGAAAATTTTGAAAAGGAATTATTCAGTTTTTCGACCTGCCGTGAGGAAATATTTACCCGTTTAAGAGATAGAAAAGCGGAAACGGATAAGATCGAAAACCTGATTTCTCAGGAAACGGGGATTCCTTTTGAAACAAGCCGGCTGAAACCCGTCCTTAACCAGTCCTTGTATGAGGAGCTTCAGTTATTGGTAGGGGAATTAAAACAAAGAATGGGCGCGGTTTTACAGAAAGATGAAGTCATCATTCCCAGGCTAAGGATGGAGCTTGAAGCGGTCAAGCTGGAGCTTCACAGGTTCCAGGGTGCTAAACGTACAAAAAATGCCTATGAGAAAACGGTTCAAAGAGAAGCTCGTTTTATAGATAAGACGAAATAAATGACCTTCAAAAAAATCTCCTTTTTAAAGGGATTTTTTTTACTTTACGCTTTGAAGGAAAAAGTAGTATAAATGAAATGAGAAACAAATTAGGGTAAAAAGTATATTTTTAGGATAAAAATAACATATTGTTCAGTTAATTTGGAGGATTTTAATAATATGCGGCGAATTTTGATAGTTAAAGTATTTTTAAAACGATAACAGAGTGAAATAAATAATAAATGGAGTAAGGGGTGCTACAATGAGCCAAGATGATAAGAAGAATATGGGAATAGATCTTGAGGACTTTTTAGAATTCTTTTTACTGGATTCTCAAGAGCAAGTAGAAAGACTTGGCTCCGGTCTTCTGCAATTGGAAAGGGATGGGGAGAATATTGCGCTTGTAAATGAATTGTTCCGAAGTGCTCACAGTCTTAAAGGAGCATCCGGAACAATGGGTTTTACGCCGATTGTTGAACTCACACACGCTGCTGAAGATTTGCTGGATAAACTTCGTCAGGGCAAAATGCTCGTTACCAACGAAATCATCGATGTTCTTCTTGCGGTGACGGATAAGGTAAAAATGATGCTGGCTCAGGTTGAACAGCGGGTGGAAATAACAGAAGAATATAGCGAATTAAAAGATCAAATGCACGTTCTTGCCGAGACCGGGGCATTGTCCCAAACAAGAACCCCTGTTTCAAAGGCGGCCGAAGTCAGGAGACAAACCCCGACACAAGCCGATTTTACGTTAACCGCTGCAGAGCGGGGAATCGTGGATGAAGCCCTGATATCAGGAAAGGCAATATTGCAGGTTGAAGTTCTTTTCGCTCCCAATACCTTGATGAAGGCTGTCAGAGCGGTGATGGTTATTCAACGATTGGAGCCGTTGGGCAGAGTGGTGAAAATACTGCCTTCTATTGAAGAACTGGAGGCAGATACAGCGGAAAGGTTTCATCTTCTTTTTATTACAGTGGAGCCCCCTGAGGAAATCAGGGCAGATGTTCTCGAAGTTTCAGAAATTATGGAAGTATGGATTAGGCATTATTCCCTTTCGGACTCTTTTAAAAACCATAAAGATTTTTCTGCAGACTCGGATTTCAATAGCGATTTTAAAGCCAATGAGCAAAACGAAAACAGCACACCCGGCGGGGAAGACAAAGAAGACGGCAGTCACCCTCTTCAACAGGCTGCAGCGCAAACTGCGGCAGATGCCAAGGATAATGCTGCAAATCAGGTACATACAATCAGAGTTGATACCGTTAGGATGGATAACCTGATCAATCTTGTAGGGGAAATGGTTATTACCAGGACAAGGCTGGTGAAGATCGGAAATGACCTGAAGGCTCAAAATCGTTCCGATGCGCTCATTGACGGACTGAATGAGACCAATGTCTATTTGGGACGTTTAATGAGTGATTTGCAGGAAAGTGTGATGAGACTCAGAATGGTTCCGGTAGGAACTGTGTTCAGCCGATATCCTCGCTTGGTCAGAGATTTCTGCCGCAAGACCGGCAAAAAAATTGAATTAGTGATTAAAGGCGAAGAAACTGAACTGGATAAAACGGTCATTGAAATGATTGGCGATCCGTTGACCCATATTATCCGCAACTCTGTTGACCACGGGATTGAAGCACCTGAAGAACGGATTGCGGCGGGTAAACCCGAAGTGGGAACGATTACCCTGGATGCCTACCATGAAGGTAACCATATTGCTATAACGGTTTCGGATGACGGAGCTGGGCTGGATATAGAGAAGATATACAAAAAGGCCCTGGAAAAAGGTTTAATCGGAGACAGAGAGGAAATGTCCGAAAAGGATATTACCAATCTTATTTTCCTCCCCGGATTCAGTACGGCGGATAAAGTGACAGATATGTCCGGGCGCGGGGTAGGAATGGATGTCGTGAAAAAGGCGCTGAATAATCTGGGCGGTCTTATCGATATTAAAACAAGAAGGGGAGAGGGAACGTCATTTATTATTCGCCTGCCCCTCACCCTGGCAATTATTCAGGCGTTGCTTGTAGAAGTCGGTCAGGAAATTTATGCGGTTCCTTTGTCCTCTGTAATTGAAACCCTGCTGGTTAAAACAAATGAAATTAAGACTGTGGGCGGCTTGCCCATGGTTCAATTAAGAGGAAACACCTTGCCCCTTATCTCTTTAAAAGAAAAATTCGACCTGCATGATGAAAATAAAATCCAGAATGAAGTTTTTGTAGTCGTAGTTGGGCTGGGGGATAAGGTAATCGGACTGATTGTTGATGAATTGCAGGGTCAACAGGAGATTGTCATCAAAACCCTCGGGGATTACCTCAACGGACTGCCGGGAATTGCCGGCGCAACAATACTGGGTGATGGAAAAGTAACTCTGATCCTTGATATCGGATCTCTTATCCAGGATATTTTAATTAAATAAATGGTTTTTGATTCCGTTTATTTATTAAAAATAAAAAAGAAAGAAATCTACCAAATCCAATTTTACAAGGGGGTAGTGAAATGGCGGAAGAACAATTGGTTACTTTTTTGTTAGGTACGGAGGAATTTGGTGTAGATATTATGAAGGTACAGGAAATCATTCGAATTCCCCCTATTACCAGAGTTCCTAAAGCGCCGGATTTTGTAGAGGGTGTCATTAATTTAAGAGGAAACATTATCCCGGTTGTGAATCTAAGGGTGCGTTTCGGTATGACGTTGGATGAAGAAACAGACCTCAGCCGAATTGTAGTCCTTCAAGTGAACGGCAAAGTTTTCGGAGTGAGAGTTGACGGGGTGACTGAAGTCCTGCGGTTAGACGGCGAATCGATTGAGCCGCCGCCGCCGGTAGCTCTGGGAATGGATTCCAGCTTTATCCGCGGTGTGGGCAAAATTGGGGAAAGGTTGCTTATCCTTCTTAACCTGGATCAATTAATGGGCGGGGACGCGGTAAATGAACAAACCGCATAGGCCGATCAGGGTACTTGTTGTTGATGATTCTCCTTTTATCCGAATGTCGTTAAAAAAAATACTTAGCAGGGACTCTGATATTGAAGTAGTTGATACTGCCCGTGACGGCCGCGAGGGAATCCTTAAGCTCCAAGCTCTGAAGCCTGATGTGGTAACCTTGGATGTTGAAATGCCTGTAATGAACGGGCTCCAAGCTTTAGAAGAAATCATGCGCTGGCAGCCTACCCCCATTATTGTTTTGAGTTCGGTTACGACGGATGGGGCTAAGCTGACAATGAAAGCTTTTGATCTTGGGGCTGTCGAGGTAGTGGCTAAACCTTCGGGTCAGCAAGGGGACGATTTGCTCGCGCTTTCCGAGGACATTGTGCTTAAAGTCAAGAACGTTGCGGGGATAGATACTTCTCGGTTGCATAAAAGAGAAATTGAAATTCCCAAAACAACTGCCCCCGAAAGTCGTTTTACAGGTATTTTGAAAAATGAAACAGCTGCTTCCATCGACCCGCATGATCCGGTCAAAACATCCGGGAAACAGAGTTTGCTTCCCAGAAATAAAATTGAAGTGGTCGGAATAGGTACTTCCACCGGCGGCCCCACTGCTTTGCAAATTGTTTTGAATAAATTGCCGAAGGATATTCCTGTTCCGGTTATCGTTGCGCAGCATATGCCCGCAGGATTTACAGCGCCACTGGCCGCAAGACTCAACGGCCTCTGCCAGGTTGTGGTCAAAGAGGCGGAAGACGGAGAAGTGCTGAAACCCGGTACGGTATATATCGGTCCTTCAGGAAAGCAATTTCAGATCAGGAAAACCAAAAATGAATTGCTTGCCCATATCAGCACGGAGTCCCCGATTTCAACCCTTTATAAGCCTTCGGTTGATGTCATGTTTATGTCTTTGGCCAGGGAAGTAGGGGCAGGAGTCCTGGGAATTGTCATGACCGGAATGGGCAATGACGGTTTGAATGGGATAAAGAATCTGAAGACACAAGGTGCTTTTACCATAGCCGAATCCGAAAAAACGTGTATTGTGTATGGAATGCCAAGATCCATCGTGGATGCAGGACTGGCAGACCGGGTTGAGCTGCTTCAGGATATCGGTAAGGTTATTATAGATTGCGTAAACAGGAGGTAGTTTATGGGCCTCTTTTCCGGAATGAATATCAGCGCATCAGCGCTTACAGCGCAAAAATTGCGGTTGGATTTAATTTCCAACAACATTGCCAATATGAATACAACCAATTCGGGCCGGACTACTCCGGGGGGAAATCCCATTCCTTATCAGCGGGAGATTGCCATCTTTTCCTCACGTCCTCCGCAAAAGGACTTTGCTTCATTATTTCAGGACGCCCGCACGCAGTTAAGCAGCGAAGGTGTTCAAGTAACGCAAGTGATTGAGGATGAATCGCCTTTTCGTCTTGAATATAATCCGAATTCTCCGGAAGCGGCGAAGGTAGCGGAGCAGGGAATACCTGTCGGGTATGTACGCTATCCCAATGTCAATCTTTCTCAGGAGATGATTGATATGATATCCGCTTCCAGATCGTACGAAGCCAATGTAACTGCTTTGAATGCGTCTAAGGCTATGGCCTCAAAAGCATTGGAAATTGGAAAGGGGTAAGCTGAATGAGTAACGGAATCGTACCGATCACTCCTATCGCTCCACTTGCTCCGCTGGATAGTAAAGAACTGACAGGGACAAAGGGTACTGACAAAGGAAATACGGATTTTTCCGGCTTTCTCAAAGATGCGCTCACAAAATTGGATAATACCCAGGCGGAGGCTGAACAGGCAACCATTGCAATGGCTACCGGAGAAACGGATAACTTTCATACCCCGGTGATTGCCTTGGAAAAAGCCAGTTTGGCTCTCGGGTTGGCAGTCACAGTCAGAAACAAGGTTTTAGATGCCTATCATGAAATCATGCGCATGCAAATCTGATTTATTAGGGGACATTCCTTCATATAAAGGAATACCTACAACTCAGCAGGTGTGTCCCCGTACCGAATAAGGGGGAGAAAGCGTTGAATTTTTCCTTAACGGAGATTTTGAATTCCGTCAAGAATTATTGGAAGAAATTGACTCGCCCGCAAAAGGTTGTTTTAGTGCTGGCTCCTCTTGTTGTTGCCACTGCCCTTTTAAGTCTTATTTATTGGGCAAGCCGTCCTCAATACGAGACGCTGTTTACCAAATTAAGTTCGAACGAAGCCGGGTCGATTACAGCGAAATTAAAGGAATTAAAAATTGATTACCAGTTGTCGGACAGCGGTGCAACTATCCTTGTTCCTCAAAAACAAGTCTCTGAAGTCCGTCTTCAACTGGCCAACGCCGGTTTACCCAAAGACAGCACCTTTAGTTTTGAAAATTTAGACCAGATGAGAATCGGAGAGACCGACCAGGATCGCAGGTTAAGGTATATTCTTGGCCTTCAAAATGAATTGGAAACGACAATCAAAACACTTAACGGAGTGGAGTATGCGAGGGTTCATATTGTTTTGCCTGAGCATTCTTTATTTGTAGAAAATCAAAAAGATACCACCGCCGCTGTAACCATCAAAACGGCGTACGGAACAAAGATAGGAGAAGATCAGGTCAGAGCTATTGCCAACTTGCTGGCTTATTCTGTCGAGGGATTGGTAACAGACAAAGTGACGATTGTGGATACCAATGGAAATGTTTTATCCGATATGATAGGAAAAAGTAATCTCTCCAGCAAATTAACGGCCAATCAAATTCAAGTTCAGCAAACGATTGAAGAGAACATTCAAAAATCAGCTCAAAGTATGCTGGATAAGGTCTTTGGGGCTGGAAAAACCATTGTGAGAGCAAATGCAACCTTAGATTTTGACCAGAAAAAAATTACCAGTCAAAAAAGTGAAAACGGAGCTATTGAAAGCAGGCAGCAAACCTCTGAAAAAAGCTCAACCCAATCGGGAAACGGCGGTGCAGCCGGAACTCAGAGTAATGTGCCCGGATATCCGGTAACAGGACAGGGGAACAGCACTTCTACCTCGGAAAAAACAAGTACGACCGAAAATTTCAAACCGAGCGTTACCCAGGAGGAGACGGTAGTAAGTCCAGGCCAGATCAAACGTTTAACGGTTTCAGTCCTGGCCGATTCAGACAGTGTAACCCAGGAACAGGTTGGGAATCTTCAAAACATTGTTTCGTCTGCAATAGGAATTAATGTGAACAGGGGAGATGAAATACAAGTGGCCTTATTGCCGTTCAATAAAACAACGATGTTGGAAGAACAAGCAGCTATGCAGGCAGCGGCTAAAAAAGCGAATATTATGCTCTATACTCAAATAGCCGGGGCTGTTATAGCCGGCATAGTATTCCTCGTATTTCTCCTCAGGTTAAGGTCAAGAAAAAGAGACCATTACGATTTTGATTCCATGGCTGTTCCGGACGGTCAAAAACTCGTTACTTTGGAAGAAGCAGAACAGATCTTTGCAGCACAGATGGAAGCTGAACGTCAAGCCGAATTAAAACTTGCTAAGAAAAAAGTTAGATCCTCTGAAGAAATTGAAAAAGAGAAAGTTCGAAAAGAAGTCGAAAAGTACACGAAAGAAAATCCGGATGATGTAGCGAGACTGGTTAAAACCTGGTTAACAGAGGAGCAATAATCATGGCTGGTGGGTTTACAGGACTTCAAAAAGCGGCAATACTACTCATCACCCTTGGCCCTGAGAGGTCTTCAGAGATTATAAAATTTCTTTCCGAACCGGAAATTGAGCAGTTAACTTTAGAAATGGCTAATTTACGGAAGGTATCTGAAGAACAGAGGGATTCTGTAGTTGATGAATTTCATAAGATGTGTCTGGCGAGCAATTATATAGCGCAGGGTGGTATCGATTATGCCCGGGATGTGCTGGAGAGGGCTTTGGGAGAACAGAAAGCATTTGATATTATCAGCAGGCTTTCGACTTCACTGAAGATGCGGCCATTTGATCTTGTCCGCCGTTCAGATCCCAAACAGTTGTTTTCTTTTATCCAGGGGGAACATCCTCAGACGATTGCTTTAATCATGACCCATCTTCCGGCGGAGAAAGCCGCAACACTTTTATCCAGTCTGCCTCAGGAGATACAGGCAGAAGTGACCAAGCGGATTGCGTTAATGGGCAGGACCAGTCCGGAAGTGCTTAAGGAAATTGAAAAGGTGCTGGAGCATAAAATTTCCAATCTTGCTCCAACCGATTATACGTCTTCCGGCGGAATTCAAGCGGTCGTGGATATGCTGAACAGAGCAGACCCGGGAACTTTGAAAATTGTGATGGATGTCCTGGAGATGGATGATCCTGATTTAGCTGAACAGATCAAGAGACAGATGTTCGTCTTTGAAGATATCGTTCTCCTGGATGACCGGGGTATTCAACTGGTACTCCGGGAAGTTGAGACCAAAGATCTTGCTCTGGCTCTCAAGGGAACCAATGAGGAAGTAACCAATAAGATCCTGAGTAATATGTCCAGTCGTGCTTCCTCTATGCTCAAGGAAGATATGCAGTTTATGGGCCCTGTAAGACTGAGAGAAGTTGAAGAAGCACAGCAAAAGATTGTTAAAGTGATCCGCAAGTTAGAAGAAGCAGGTGCAATTGTCATATCCAGGGGTGGCGCGGATGAAATTATTTACTAAAAGTTCTATTCTGAAGAGCACAACCGTAGAGATAACTTCTCCAAGAATTCTGGAATCCCCGGATCTTGAGAAGGAATACAAAAAATTTGCCAAACGTCAAGGTGTTCCTCTTGAGTTTCCGGTCCTTTCAACGCCCGGGGAAGCCCAATTGGCAGAAGAATCTGCGGAAATCCAGACGGTCTCGCCGTTGGACCGAATGAAGGAAGAGTCCAATACCATATTGCTTCAGGCCAGACAACAAGCAGAACAAATTTTGGTTGATGCCAGAAATAAAGCGGAAGAAATAATCCGGACTGCACAGGAAGACAGCATGGCTTTAAGAAAGTCTGTGGAGGAAGAAGTCCAGCAAGTCATCATACCGCTTGCTCAAGCCCAAGGATATGAAAAAGGGGTTAAAGAAGCCGTAGAAGAGGCGGAAAGGCTGAGAAAACAGTCTAAAGCTTATCTGGAGATGGCACAAAATATCCTCATGGATGAACTTCATAAAGCAGATAAGGAATTAGTAAGACTTTGCCTGGTAATCAGTGAAAAAATATTGCATTCGGTTCTGGAATTTGAACCGGAGCGATTAGTGAGCATGATTCGAAACCTTACTTTGCTGCCCAGGGAAAAAGAGGGGATCAAAATTCATCTTTCCGGCAGGGACTGGGAGTGGTATAAAATGCTTCCCCTTGAGGATAAACCCCCTTATCCGGTTATTGTGGATGAAACCTTAAAGCCTGGTGACGCTTTTCTGGAATGTGCCGAAGGGGTTTTCGATGCCAGGATTAATTCCCAACTGGAAAAAATTGAACAACATTTATTTGAGGAGCTAGACCATGGCAGACTGGACGGCTTTAGCAAAAAAGATTGAACAGGTTGAACCTGTTTCTGCGCAAGGACTGGTTTCCAGGATTACCGGTCTTATTGTGGAGGCTGACGGCCCGAGGGTTAATGTAGGGAGGTATTGTCATATCTTATCTTCCCTTTCCGGGGCAATTCCGGCTGAAGTAGTAGGCTTCAGAGGGTCGAAAACCCTGTTGATGCCCCTTGGTGAACTGGAAGGCGTGGCTCCCGGGGACAGGGTAATTCCTCAAAAAGAGAAGCTAATGGTAAAAGTAGGACCCGATTTACTGGGGAGAATTCTGGATGGTCTTGGGCGTCCTCTGGATGGGCGATCTTTGGAAACACAAAAAGCTTATCCCCTTCACAACAGTCCTCCAAGCGCTTTGCTCAGACCGCGGATCAGAGAGCCTTTAAATGTGGGTGTGAGGGCAATCGATGGACTTTTAACCTTAGGCAGAGGACAAAGAATGGGTATCTTTGCGGGCTCCGGAGTGGGAAAAAGCACACTCCTTGGGATGATGGCACGCAATACCGAAGCTGATGTCAATGTCATTGCCTTGGTTGGGGAGAGAGGACGGGAACTTCGTGATTTCATGGAGAAAGACCTCGGACCGGAGGGAATTGCCCGTTCCGTTATTGTTGTCGCTACATCGGACCAGCCTGCTTTGGTAAGACTGAAAGCCGCATTTACTGCCACTGCAATCGCAGAATATTTTCGTGATAATGGAAATAACGTACTTTTTATGATGGATTCCGTTACCCGTTTTGCCATGGCGCAAAGGGAAGTTGGATTAACTGTTGGAGAGCCTCCGGCTACGAGAGGATATCCCCCTTCCGTATTTGCCTTATTGCCCAAACTTTTGGAACGTGTAGGCATGTCGGAGAAAGGAAGCATCACCGGAATTTATTCGGTTTTGGTGGACGGGGACGACCATAACGAGCCGATCGCCGATGCTGTCAGGGGAATTCTGGATGGGCATGTCGTGCTGTCCAGGGACCTGGCGTCTAAGAATCATTACCCTTCTATTGATGTACTCCAATCAGTCAGCAGGGTGATGAATGATGTGGCAGATGCCCAAATATTAGCGATGGCGGGTAATATTCGCGAACATCTGGCAGTTTATCAGGATGCCAAGGATCTGATCGATATTGGAGCCTATGTCGAGGGGAGTAATCCGAGAATCGATAACGCCATCCGGCATATCGAAAGGATTTGGTTTTTTCTTCGGCAACATGTTAATGAGAAGTTTGATTTTGAAGAGATGATGACTGCTATGAGAAATATATTCGCGGAGGAAGAACATTAATGGCCTTTAAATTCAGGTTGGAAACCAGCCTCCGTCTTGCAAACCAGGAGATGGATATTGCGCAGGGTCAGTTAGCTCAGGAACTGCGGGTTTTGCGAACATTCTCAGAACAAAGGGATTATCAGCTAAGTATTTTTCTCCATTCTTTGGAAGGGCAAAAAAAAGCTTGTCTCATGGAACCTCAAAACCTAAGTCTTTGGCTGAAATTTTCCCTGGAACAAAAAGAAAAACTGTCAAATTGTGAGAAACGGCTGCAGGAACAAGAGAAAATTGTTGCAAAATACAGGGAAAATCTAGTAGAATGCCGAATTAAAGTAGAGAAATTTAAAAGGCTTAAGGAAAAACAGCTTAAGCTTTATGAAATAGAAGAATTAAAAAAGGAGCAGGGCATAATTGATGAAGTAGCCCAAAGCCGGACAGGTTGGAGATAAAGTTGATCCGGTAGACAGGAGGCAGTTATGATCTATGTTTCGAGACTGAATAATAAAGAATTTGCCTTAAACCCCGATCTCATCGAGACCATAGAGGCCACCCCGGATACCGTTATTACCTTGACGAATGACAACAAATATATTGTCAGAGAATCAATTGAAGAAATCATATCACGGATTGCCGACTTCCGCAGACGTTGCCATCCGGACTTCAGAGGGGGAAAAAATATAGATGAAAATTCGATTTAACAAAAAGATTTTACTATTTGTGGGTGTTTTTGTAATTGGCGCAGGTTTGGGTGTAGGAGGAATGATCGCAAAGGAGAAATTCTTTCCTAGTGCGGATGCGAAAGTTGTTTATGTAGATAAAAAGTCGGAAACAATCGGTCCTCTTATTGAGCTCAAAGAATTTCTGGTGAACCTTGACGGCGGGGGCATGGTAAAAACAGAGATTGCTATTGAAGGGGTCAATGCGAAATCGGAAGAGAAAATTAAGGCCAAGGAAATATTCCTGCGTGATCGCATTATTTCGGTACTGAGTTCAAAGAAGATATCGGATGTTCGTTCCAGTCAAGGCCGTGAAAATATGAAAACTGAACTGGTAGCCAAATTGAATGAAGTCTGCAAAGATGAAGTGAAAGATGTCCTTTTTAAGAGTTTCATGTATTCCCAGTAAACAATGCTGGGTATAGCTTGAATTCTTTTCCGGATTTGATTTGACAGCTTGTGTGAAGGAGGGATTGGATGGGCGAAGTATTATCTCAGGCGGAAATAGATGCGCTGCTTCATGCTTTATCTGACGGATCAGTTGATGAAGAAACCATAAAAATGTCCACCCCTCAGAAAATCAGGGTATATGATTTTAAAAGACCGAACAAATTTTCTAAAGGGCATTTGAATTCTTTGCTCAATATTCATGAGAATTTTTGCCGGGCTCTGGCTACTTTTCTTGCCGGTAACCTGCACGCCGCGGTTGATGCCACGGTTTTATCCACGGAGCAAGTTACTTATGATGAATTTACACGTTCCTTGCCTTATCCGACAATCCTGGGAATTTTCGGTATGTCTCCTTTGGAAGGAAGTGCCCTTATCGAATTAAGTCCTTCCCTTGCTTTCATTATGGTGGATCGTTTGCTGGGGGGTCAGGGGCTGGAACAAGTAAAGAAAAGGGATCTAACCGAAATTGAAAGGAAGATCATCGCCAGCAGGCTGGCCAGGATAGTACAGATCTTTGGAGAAGCCTGGATAGAAATCTTTGATGTACACCCACAATTACTGGATATGGAGACAAATTCCCAGTTTACACAAATTGTGGCTCCTAATGAGATGGTTGTTGTCATCACCATGGAGGTCAAAATTGCAGAATCAAAGGGTATGATTAATATCTGTCTTCCCTATATCGTGATGAAACCAATCCTTGATAAATTAAATAACCTGCTGCTTTTTTCTTCAGGGGGAAAAGTGATCTCCCAGGAGGAAAGGCAGCTTATCCGGGAAAAAATTGAATGGGCAAAAGTTCCGATGAAAGTTTTTATGGGAAGAACACTGATTACGGTTCAGGATCTTTTGCACCTGGAACGAGGGGACGTAATCCCCCTCAATCAAGGGATAAAAGAACCATTATCCGTTTATGTGGGGGAATTCATGAAATTTAAAGGGGTTCCTGGTTTGTATGGAAACAAGATGGCGGTACAAATTACAGAAGTAATAACCAAAGGAGGGGATAATGATGGGTAACGGAATGCTGTCACAGGAAGAAATTGATGCTTTGTTATCCGGGTCCATGGATTCAGATCTTTCTGAAGATAACGGTTCTTCTTCTCTGGAGCAGCAGGTTGCAATCAGTGACATAGAAAAAGATGCCATGGGGGAGATTGCGAATATTTCCATGGGGACTGCGGCTACCACTTTGTCCCAGCTTGTTGGGAAAAGAGTAGAGATTACAACGCCAAGGGTGGATGTAACAACCGCGCAAAAAATATTTGAAGAATATCCTGTGCCTCATGTACTGATTGATGTCAGATATAAAAAGGGGATTGAAGGTTCCAACATGTTGGTTCTATCCCGTGAAGACGGATCGATCATTGTGGATTTGATGATGGGAGGATTGGGCGTAAACCCAACCAATAATCTTTCAGATCTGCAAATCAGCGGGATTTCAGAAGCAATGAATCAAATGATGGGATCAGCTGCTACTTCTATGTCTACAATGTTCAATTCCGTGGTGGATATTACCCCTCCCCGGGTAATCGTAAGCGAGGCCGGAGATGAAGCATCTCATTTATTAAAGAATTTAAATGTAAATGAACCGCTTGTCAGAATTTCTTTCCGACTCATTATCGAAGAGATTATTGACAGTGTACTCATTCAAGTGCTGCCGCTTCAGGTAGCGAAGGGCATGGCTTCCAAGCTGATCGCGGAAATGAGCGTACACAGCTCCCCGGAAGCAGCACAAAAAAACCCACCCGCGAGACCGGCGGAAAAGCCCGTTCAACATCATGCTCCGCCTCCGCCGCCTGAAATGAACTGGCAGCCCCCAATGGATATCTCTATGCCTCCTATAACCAATCAAGGAAGCAGTTTCCATAATAAAGGGCAGCCGACATTCGTTCAGCCTGCACAGTTTGCCCCGCTTTCACCGGGAGGAGGACCGAGTCTTCCCAATAATTTAGGATTGATTTATGACGTTCCCCTACAGGTCAGTGTCGAACTTGGCAAAGCGAGCAAAACCATTAAAGAAATTCTTGAGCTGGGGCCTGGTTCAGTTGTGGAGCTTGACCGGTTAGCAGGAGAACCTGTGGACATGATCGTAAATGGAAAGCTTATTGCCAAGTGTGAGGTGGTCGTAATTAACGAAACTTTTGGAATCCGCATCACAGAAATTATTAATCCCAATGACAGAATAGATACATTAAACTAGTTTTTAAGGAGGAAGAACAAGTGGGTTACACAGTTATGCTGGTTGATGATGCTGCATT
This sequence comes from Peptococcaceae bacterium, assembly GCA_012517475.1. Lineage (GTDB taxonomy): Bacteria > Bacillota > Desulfitobacteriia > Desulfitobacteriales > Syntrophobotulaceae > Dichloromethanomonas. Next base: position 35,116 of record JAAYUV010000115.1, read on the forward strand.
TATGAGAATGATGCTGAAAGACATTCTGTCTAACAATGGCTATCAGATCATTGGTGAGGCTGAAAATGGAGCGGTTGCAGTAGAAAAGTATTCTGACCTAAAACCCGATATTACCATCATGGACATTACCATGCCTGAAATGGACGGACTTCAAGCGGTGAAAGAGATTCGGTCCAAGGATCCTCAAGCCAAGGTTATTATGTGCAGTGCAATGGGACAACAGGCTATGGTTATTGAAGCAATTCAGTCGGGAGCAAAGGATTTTGTTGTCAAGCCATTTCAAGCAGAAAGGGTTTTAGAAGCCGTTTCGAAGGCTCTGAAATAGCTGTTATGCCAACCATGCCAAACGGGATAGAAAATCAACCGTATAATCCTTCCATTACTACACCTGCAGCAGCAGAGCCTTTCTCTTGGGCTGGTTTGATAGGAACCGTCTTTGTTTTTTTGATCATTCTGATGGTGTCTCTATGGATGATCAAAAGGCTCAATAAGTATTCTGTTCGAAATATGCAGTCTCCTTGGGCCAGGGTTCTTGACCGTCAGGTTCTTAACGGGCAGCAGGTATTGTATCTCGTTGAGATTGCGGGGCGGATGCAGGTACTTGGAGGAACTGACCATCATATTACGAAAGTATCAGAAATCAATGATCCTGATGTGGTTGCCGAAATTCTTGAAGAGATCGCCAATCGACCGGAAGAGCAGATGGATAAATTGATGACCGGGATATGGAAAAAGCTGAGGCGAAAACCGAAAAATGATGTTTTTTCTGCTGAACTTGAGCGTTTGCTTGAGGAGGTAAAACGATGAACATGACGCTTGAACTGGGTCAAACCGGTTCTGCAGTACAACTTTTTTTGCTGATTTCGGTTCTTTCTTTAGCCCCTGCTATTTTGGTTTTAATGACTTCTTTTACAAGAATTGTCGTTGTGCTTTCTTTTGTTCGCAATGCGCTCGGTACACAGCAATTACCCCCGACGCAAGTCATCATCGGACTTTCTTTATTTTTAACCTTTTTTGTCATGATGCCGACTTTTTCAGAACTAAACACCTCCGCACTTCAGCCGTATTTAAAAAGTGAAATCACCAAGGAACAGGCACTGAATAATGCCGAACAGCCTTTAAGAACCTTTATGTTTAAGCAAACCCGGGAAAAAGACCTCGAACTGTTCGTTAGTTTATCTCAGAGAGAAAGGCCGCAAACCTATGGGGATATCCCTACGTACGTATTGATTCCCGCTTTTGTAATCAGTGAATTAAAAACGGCATTTCAAATGGGGTTTGCTATATTTATTCCGTTTATGATTATCGATATGATTGTAGCGAGTACCCTCATGTCCATGGGAATGATGATGCTGCCGCCAATGATGATTTCCCTGCCGTTTAAAATATTGCTTTTTATTCTGGTAGATGGGTGGCATTTAGTTGTACAATCTCTTGTTGCAAGTTTTAAATAAGCGGGATGAGCTAGGGGTAATGCCATGACACAAACCCAAATTCTCAATATAGCCAAAGAAGCGATTGGGACTGCGATTATTGTTGGAGGCCCTATCCTGCTGATTAGTCTTTTAGTGGGACTTATCGTAAGTATTTTTCAAGCCATGACCCAGATACAGGAACAAACGCTGTCATTTATTCCAAAATTGCTTTGTATCGCTATCATTCTTCTATTGCTTGGTCCCTGGATGCTCAATGTGATGACAGCCTATACATCCAATCTGTTTACCCAACTCGTAAATTTTGCGCGGTACTAAACGGAGGAAGAGTTTTGAGTTTATCAGATCTGTTGCAATGGAATCTTTCTTTGTTTATACTTATTTTTTCACGCTGGTCAGGGATGGTCATGATTGCCCCCGTTTTTGGGGCAAGGGGAGTTCCCGGGATGGTAAAGTTAGGCTTGGCGGCCAGCTTGTCCCTTGTACTCTTTCCCTTAGTATTGGCGAAACAGCCGGCCATTCCTAATGAGTTGTTTCCTTATATCGCCATTATTGTGAAAGAGATTTTAATTGGACTTGCGTTAGGTTTTGTGATGAATTTGGTAACTGCCATTATGCAGGGTGCAGGGCAGCTGATTGATTTTCAGATAGGATTTTTGATGGGAAACACCATTGATCCCATCAATGGGATGCAGAGCCCCATGACTGGAAGTTTTTTGATGGTTTTAACCACGATGTTACTCCTGGCGACAAATGCTCATCACTATATCATCGCTGCAATGGCCAGGAGTTATGATTTTTTACCGATTAATCCTTCGGGGATTACCCATGGAGCAGCCTTTTATATCGAAATTACGGCCCGTGTCATTGTTCTCTCTCTGCAGATTGCCATGCCTGTTTTCGGGGCCTTGTTCCTTGCCGACGTAGGGGTGGGACTTTTATCAAAAACAGTTCCGCAGCTTAATATGTTTTCAGTAATTTTTCCTGTGAAAATTATCTTTGGGATCGCCCTTCTCTTTCTCATGATACCTTTTTTCGGAGAATCCGTTTCCCGGATTTTTGATACATCCATGCAGTGGATCTTTGAACTCCTAAGGGGGTGGAAGTCATAGCGGAAAAAAGGTTCCCGGCAACTCCCAAACGAAGGCAGGAAGCAAGGAAAAAAGGCCAGGTGCTAAAGAGTCAGGAACTGACTTCAGCGGTTATGCTTCTGGCGCTTGTTGGATTAATGAAGTTTTGGCTTCCCGGTGCTTTTAACCGGATAGCCGATCTTTTTCGATATCTGACCAATCTTTCCGTGGAATGGAGTATCCGTACTGTATGGAATGTTTCCCTGACTGTTTCCTGGCAGTGTTTGCTGATATTGGGGCCAATTTTTCTGGCTTCTATGGTGGTCGCTGTCGTCATTAATTTCTTGCAGGTAGGGTCCCTTTTCACGATTGAAACGATTAAACCTCAGTTTTCGAGACTTAATCCCATAGAAGGCGTCAAAAGAATGTTCGGGGTTAAGGCCTTGGTCCAACTGGTCAAATCGTTGCTGAAAGTGGTCATCATCGGGTATTACTTATATGACGTAATCCAAAAAAATATGGGTATATTTCCGGCCCTTCAGGGAGTAAGCGTCCCTCAATCCGTTGTCCTCTTAGGAAACATTTTGTTTGAATTAGCCTGGAAGATTGCTTTGGCTTTTTTGGTTCTTGCCATTGCCGACTTTCTCTATCAGTGGTGGGAATATGAGAAAAACCTGCGAATGTCCCATGATGAAATCAAAGAGGAATATAAACAAACCGAAGGAGACCCTCAACTAAAGGCTCAAATTAAAAAAAGACAGAGAATGATGGCAATGCGCAGAATGATGGAAGACCTTAAACAGGCTGATGTGGTTGTGACAAACCCCACCCATTATGCAGTTGCGTTAAAATATGACCCCTCCAAACACCCTGCTCCTTATGTGGTTGCCAAGGGACAAGATGAAATAGCACGAAGGATAAGGGCTTTAGCCGAGGAAAACAATATCATGATTATGGAAAATAAACCGCTGGCGCGTGCTCTTCATGCTCAAGTAGATCTTGGGCAGGTAGTTCCGGCGGATTTATATAAAGCCGTAGCAGAAGTTTTGGCATTGGTCTACAAGCTGAATAAACGAAAAAAATATTATTCGGCGTAACTCTTTTTTCCTGAAGAATAATCCTTAAAGGTCATCTAATCATTATTACTATTCGAACAGCAGGGAGGCTCCCTTTCCTATGGCGACCACCGTACGCACAGGCAGGATAGCACAATATAAGGATGTCATTGCAGCCTTCGGTATTGTCGGGATTATTGTCATGATGGTAGTTCCATTACCCGCAAGCTGGCTTGACTTTCTGATTACACTCAACATCACCGTTTCTGTCCTTATCCTGATGTTGGCAGTGTTTACCAAAGACCCGCTTGAGTTTTCGGTTTTACCATCCCTGCTGTTGACCATGACACTTTTTCGTTTGGCTTTAAATCTTTCAACAACCAAGTTGATTTTGCTGCAGGCGAATGCCGGAAATGTGATTCAGCAGTTTGGAGAATTCGTTATACAGGGAAATCCCGTTGTAGGTTTTATCGTTTTTTGTATTCTTGTTATTGTTCAGTTTATTGTTATTACCCGGGGAGCCGAGCGTGTTTCCGAAGTGGGCGCCCGTTTTACCCTGGATGCTATGCCGGGAAAACAGATGAGTATCGATGCCGATCTCAATGCGGGGATTATCAACGATCAAGAGGCCAGACTCAGAAGGAGGAAGATTCAACAGGAAGCCGATTTTTATGGGGCAATGGATGGAGCCAGCAAATTTGTCAAAGGCGATGCCATCATTGCGATTATTATCCTGTTCATTAATATTATCGGCGGTTTTATTATCGGCATGCTTACCATGGGGATGTCGATCACGAACGCTTTGCATACCTATACACTTTTGACGATTGGTGACGGGCTGGTATCTCAGATCCCGGCACTCTTGATATCAACAGCGACCGGTCTGGTTGTCACCAGGGCGGCATCCGATACCAACCTTGGTCAGGATTTGGCTACCCAGCTTTTTAGAACACCCAAAGCGCTCTACATTACTGCCGTCGTTCTGACTGCCTTAGCGCTCCTCGGTTTGCCCAAGATTCCTTTGTTTTCTTTAGCAGGACTTACTGCCGGGATTGGGTATTATCTCCAAAAGAATTCAGTTGCTACAGCCCAAAAGGAATCTGCTGCGGCTCTCAAAAATGAGGTTGAGGAAACGAAAAAACCTGAGAATGTTATGAATATGCTGGGAATAGATCATATGGAACTGGAAATCGGTTATGCCCTGATTCCTCTAGTAGACTCCGGGCAAGGAGGAGACCTTCTTGACAGGATCGTGTTAATCCGCAGGCAAATGGCAGGGGAATTGGGCTTTATCGTTCCGGTTATTCGGGTTAGGGATAACATGAATCTGCAGCCCAATCAATATGTGATCAAGATTAAAGGCGCAGAGGTCGCATCAGGGGATCTTTTGGCTGACCATTATCTGTCCATCAGCAGCGGCATTGATGATGATTCGATCCCCGGAACACCGACCAAGGAACCGGCATTCGGGTTGGAAGCCAAATGGATCAGTTCTTCTTACCGGGAGCAGGCTGAACTTTCGGGTTATACCGTTGTTGACGCCCCAACTGTTTTGGCCACTCATTTGACTGAAGTGATCAAAACCCATGCCCATGAGATTATTACCAGGCAGGATGTGAAAAAGCTGATTGATCATGCCAAGGAACAAGCTCCCGCCGTAGTGGAGGAACTCATACCTGACCTCTTGAACTTAGGGCAGGTTCAGAAAGTCCTTTGTAATCTTCTCCGGGAACGGGTATCTATCAAAGATATGGTTTCTATTCTGGAAAGCCTGGCGGATTATGCCGGATTAACAAAAGATACGGACCGGCTGACTGAACATGTCCGTCAGGGTTTAGCCCGGCAAATCATTCAGCCGTTACTTGATTCCCAGAAGAAGTTACCTGTTTTGACTGTCGAACCGCGGATTGAACAAATGATTCTTGATAATCTTCGGCCTTCGGATTATGGAAACTACGTGAATATTGATCCCAATGTCATGCAAAAATTGTTAAAACAAATATCCGGAGAAGTGGAAAGGGTTATTTTGAAAGGATATAATCCTGTTATCTTATGTGCGCCGGTAGTCCGGATCAACTTAAAAAGAATGACAGAGCGA
>JAAYUV010000083.1 GCA_012517475.1 Peptococcaceae bacterium
CATCGTATACCATATCAATGCCTTGTGCGTGTTTTTTACAACAGGTTACAGGGCCAACATGAGAAAGCAAGATATATCTTAACACCATTTTGTTACAAAATTTCCATGGCCTATTATGGCTATGAATATTTCAGGTATATAATGTTACGCAAATAGAATATATTAGACCCTGAATACATTTTTATAAATTAACAACTTGACTATCTTTATCTAGGTAATTGCTTATTTTTTCCCAAATATGCTGTGTTTCAATAAATTGACGATAATGTTTTTTGACATTTTTATGGTAATAATCCAGTTCTGTAGCTATATTCATGAAATTATCCCGTTTGAAGTAAGCACAGATTTTAGGCAATGTTTGATCGAGCTGCTGCTTGATCATCCTTATTTTCCGTCGGTACAAATTCCGTTGGGTAATATATAGATAAAGCGGTTTATATCGGATCCACCCAATACAAGCCTGATAAAAACGGTTGATAACCTGCTCGGAATCAGCCTTGATATATTTCAGATCAATTGGCAGCACACCATCAAGCAAGTGATTATAGGCGGAAAAACCATCATGAAATGTATAGGACGGTACACGCAGCACTTTATGCCCGCTCAGACAAGTACTTAAAAAGGTATCTTCGCCGCGGGCCCCGGGCGGGTTATAGAAGGGCTTTAATTTTGTAGAATCGGTAAGATTAATACCAAGATTTCCGCCGGAGATGAACTTGCAATGATTCACTTCCTCTACCTCTTTGACTATTTTGCGGGTCAGCACTTCCGTATCGGCATACATGACGCCGCCGTTGTTCATTACCGACTTGATGGAATCCCAGCAGATGATATCGTTGCTGATCGCTTCAATAAAAAGGCGGAAGTCATTCTCTGTTAAATCGTCATTAAACTCAATATAAGGGATTGGGGAGACATACCCGCAATTCGTTTTGGTCAATAAAATAAACCTTATCGACCAAGTCGAGTACTTCTTGTTTTATTTCCCGATAATCGCTCGGTTTGGTATTTGAATATTTCAAATCATAGGCAACCAGTAAGTTTAAGCTGACTCCTTCCTGTTCGGTCAAGCCTGATTCCCGCCAATTATAAATGTAAGTTTTAAGAACCTTCCGGAAACTTTTCTTCCTGTGGCAAAACCAATCCCTACCTGCACATCGCTATATATCCTCATCTCAGTACCTCCTTCCCCGTTTTTCGGCAGGTTGAAAGAACGTGCTTAGAGAGTGAAAGCCGGCCAACGGATATGATCCCGACAGCCGGCCTTTCTTTCATTCGTTTCCTGATATTTCCGATCGATTAATAATCCATATCGGCCGGGACAGGAGGGGTATTCTTTTTCTCCGGTTTATCGGCAACCGCGGTTTCCGTTGTCAGAATCATTCCGGCAATGGAAGCGGCATTTTGCAGAGCGGAGCGGGTAACTTTCACAGGGTCGACAATTCCGGCCTTGAACATATCGACAAACTCGTTCTTGGCAGCATCAAACCCCCTGCCTTTTTCATAGCCTTTAATTTTTTCCACAATGACCGAACCATCCCCCCCGGCATTCTGGGCGATCTGCCGCAGAGGTTCCTCCAAAGCCCTTAAGATAATCGCCGCCCCGGTTTTCTCATCTCCCTGCAGCGTATCCACAAGCGCCGCGACATCCGGAATAGCGTTGATATAGGCCGTCCCGCCGCCGGGGACAATTCCTTCTTCCACGGCTGCCTTGGTGGCATTCAAGGCGTCTTCGACCCTGTATTTTTTCTCTTTCATCTCGGTTTCCGTAGCCGCTCCGACGCGGATAACGGCCACCCCTCCGGCCAGCTTGGCTAGTCTTTCATTGAGTTTTTCTTTGTCATAGCTAGATGTTGTGTTTTCTATTTCTTTTTTGATACTCTCAATCCGGGCTTTAATCTCTTTGGAATCGCCCGCTCCGCTCACGATGATGGCCTCTTCTTTTTTAACCTTGACCGATTTGGCCTTGCCGAACCACTCCAGTTTGAATTCCCGGATGCTCATGCCCAATTCTTCGGAGACAACCTGACCGCCTGTCAGAATCGCCATATCGCGCAGCATTTCTTTTCTCCGGTCGCCGAATCCCGGGGCTTTTACCGCAACACAGGTTAATGTTCCGCGCAGCTTATTGACGACAAGGGTCGCCAAAGCTTCGCCTTCCACATCCTCGGCAATCAAAAGCATCTTGCCGCCGTTTTGAACGGCTAATTCCAGAGCGGGCAGGAGATCCTGGATATTGCTGATTTTCTTGTCCGTGATCAGAATATACGGGTCTTCCAGCATTGCTTCCATTTTTTCATTGTCCGTCACCATATAGGACGAGACATAGCCTCTGTCAAACTGCATCCCTTCCACGATTTCGGTGAAAGTTTCAATGCCCTTGGACTCTTCTATCGTGATAACCCCTTCAGACGTTACTTTTTCCATCGCATCTGCCAGGAGGTTTCCTATTTCTCTGTCACCGGAAGATATGGCGGCGACGTAAGCCATGTCTTCTTTCCCTTTCAGTTTCTGGCTGTTTTTCTTTAAAGATTCAACAGCTTTATCAACGGCTTTCTCCATTCCTTTTTTCAGAATCATCGGGTTGGCGCCGGAAGCGATGTTTCTATGCCCTTCTTTGACGATGACCTGGGCCAGAAGGGTTGCCGTGGTCGTTCCGTCTCCGGCAACATCGTTTGTTTTGCTGGCAACCTCTTTCACCAGCTGGGCGCCCATATTTTCGTACGGGTCTTCGAGTTCTATTTCTTTGGCGATGGTCACCCCATCGTTGGTAATAACCGGGGAACCAAACTTTTTCCCCAGGACAACATTTCTTCCTTTGGGGCTAAGGGTCACTTTTACCGCATCAGCCAGTTTATCCACCCCGGCTTCGATCGATTTTCTTGCTTTCTCGTCAAAAGAAATGATTTTGGCGCTCATTTTTGATAACCTCCTTTAATCAATGACTGCAAGAATATCATCCTGTTTGATAAGAAGATATTTTTCATTGTCCACTTTGATTTCGGTTCCGGCGTATTTGTTGAAGATAACCCGGTCACCTTTTTTGACATCCATATTTCTGCGGGAACCCAGTGATGCCTGAAATCATTCTCCGGTGACAGTTCATGAACCAACTCTAAAAACTGCGCCCTATTAATTCCGGTAATAAGCAGAGGCAAATCTATCTTTAAAAGTCCATCCTGCAATGCCTGTTTGATATCCTCATACGTAACTAGCCTGTATTCTGCCTTCTTCTCTTCAGATGCTACTATGTTCTTATTTTTGGGAGCTTCTGTCCTCTTCTGAAAATTATTCAGAACATTTTTTACATATACTGAATTTCCATAAGGATTCGACTCTACTATCCTACATATTTTCTCCATTTCATCTACAGAAACAGCCTTTTCCTTGAGCCTTTCACATAACGCACGTATCAGAAGCCATTCCGTATCAGCAGTAGCCATAATCCCTTCGATCTCATCCAGACTGCCGCAAAGCCTTAGCCCTCTCAATACTGCTGCCTGTAGGACCGGTATATGGATCTCATTCACGACCGAATCTGCCCCACTTAAGTTATCCGGCCAACCGTTCGCTTCCAGTCTTTCGAAGAACCACTCTGCTGCCTCCTTGCCGCTTGGCACACCGTCTAAAAAGGTTGCCTCCTTTTTCATAGAGTCAAATACATCTGCTAAGAGCGCATAGCATTTTTCTTTCTCAGACCTGTATCGTCTAGGTAAGCTTCGGGCAAAATCCATTGACAACACGCCTAAAATATTATGACCAAGTAGGGCATAGTTTTTATCTTGGCTAAATGAAGACTTTTCCAAGAATATGCACGCTGCTATTTGTTTCATTATTGGTTCTGATCTGAATTGTGAGGCGGCAAGAACAGCAGCCCGGCGGACCTGCCAATGATTTTGGGGATCATTCGCTATCCCGGTAAGATAATCTGCTTCGGCTGCGACCTTCAGTCTTCCTGCAAAAACCAAACGCCAAATTGTTGCTTCTGGGAAGTGTGGCCATATTTCTTCAAATTCATGAAAATTCTGCGGATAGCTGGCAATGGCAGCTAAGATTGCATTTTGTACTAGTCGCTCGTCATTTTCTACACGACATAATGCTAATAAAGCAGGCAGGGCTCGCCGGCTTCGCTTAAATTGTAAACACAGACATGCCGTTAGTCGAATTTTAGGGATCGGGCAAGTTAAAAGGCCGATCAGGAAATCATCGATGTCCTCACCCGGCAGTTCGCCAATTTTCATCACCAGACTAGCATAAATGCTAAATGATGTTTCGTTTTTCTCTACTTCAATCTTGTTTTTTAATATAGGAATAACTCGTTTACATGGATGGAAAATTGTATGCAGTAAAAGTAAATACTCCCATAAACCTGTATTATTCTTGTCAACAGAGATCAACTGCGTAAACCAATCGTTTATATCGGCACCGGTTTGTAAAAGAATGTTAAAAGCCAGCATTCTCTCTTCAGCTTTTATATTCGTATCTGACAGTGCCCGTTTATAGGAATTCACATCGATTAACTTTGGAAACAAACCGAGAATAAATACCGTAATACTTCCTAATTTTCCCCGCATCCCTATAAATTTTTCGGCCAGTTTGGCTACATCTGGGTCATTCAGAAAAGCCAGTATCCTTAAAGAGTTTTCCTTCATTGCCTCATTTCCACTTACACCGTTCAATAGTTCCTTGCACTCCGACCGTAGAATTGCCCGGTTTTCCCAGATATAATCACCCAAGTTCGACAACAGCACCGATTTTAAACGAAAAATATCCTCTGGTTGTTTGATTAACGGAATAGCAGCAATAAACTCAATGATTTCCTGCTTATTGTTAAGCTGAAATCCATTAAAAAGCGACCACATTGCTTTGGTCTGCCTGCTTTTTTCAGTCTGAGGGTAACGGTGTAGAAACTCTAAAGTGATAGAGAGAACCTCTCTTCGTTTATCCCTTAATAAAAGCGGAGCTAGCTGCGCTTTTATTTTATCATTCTGTCTCATGAATACTTCGAGCAATCTTTTGTCAACCGTTATATTCTGCCGATGTGTTCCAATGACTATATTTTCAAGTGCTTCCGGCTGATTTTGCAGAGCTTTTTGGATGCCAAAATCAACAAGGCCATAGATCTGAGAATTATCGCAGGATATGACAGTTTCTGTTATGAGCCATGCCCACTGATAATCTCGAATAAAGCGGTCGGATTGTTTTACGATTAATTGCAGTAATTCTTGAGCAGTTTCGGGATCACCTGTGCTTTGGAACATTCTTGGAAGAAGGTATGCTCTATCAGGTAATGGTTCTGATTCCAGAAATTTTATAAGCTCAGATCTATCTACAAGCTTATAGTTGAGCACATAGACATGCAATTCCTGCCAATATTCCCCGCGTAAAAAAAACTCCCTTGCTGTCCGGTTGGCTTCTTCTTTCTTACCTGCCTTTTCCAAATGAAGTATTCCTGTGATGATATCATTTTTAGAAAGGTAATACCTCCCAAGTACTTCGTGAATCGTTCGCCTGACCCCTGGAGGAACCATTTCTTCCAAACCCGCCCTCGTGGTTTCATGCATTTCCAGTCGTTGCTCATCATGATAGCGCAGAAGACCGTACCGCAACATTTCGTGTACGGTTTCGGTAATATAATCTGTATCAAAGACTGTACTTGCCTCTTCAATACTAAACGGTAATAAAAAACATACTATTTTTTCCTCAGCTGTCCGGAACCTTCCGGCAATAATTTCGTACTTCTCTCTATCCGCCCTCTCCATGATTTGGCTAGGGGGAAAACTGGCTAATCGCCTCATATCGTCGCTACTAGCACTGGCAAAAATATCAGCCATACGGGCAATCAGTCCGGAATTACGCCCAGCTGTTAATTTTTCAAAAATGCTCCACAAAAAAGCACGGTCAACATGATTCCCTTGATACCGGGTAACCAGTTCCACAAATTCATCAAAATCAAAACCCGGCATATAGATTGGTCGCGGTATTTTGAGATATTCACGCCGTAAGTCGGATAACTGACGAAAAATACTTTCTTGTCCAAAAGCAACTATATGTACTTGTTTGGAATTGAATACTTCAAGAAACTCACTTAGATTTTTGGCAAAATTATCATTACATGTTCCTTCAATTAAATCCAATAGAATATAAATTGGTTTGCCTGAAGAATTTAGTAGCTGAGCCGTGTTTTTAATGGTTTCCTCATATGTTAGGCGTCGTTGATCGCTAACGTCTACTAAGTCAATATTATTAAATTTAGTAGTAGAGAGTCTAATCGATGATAAAATGTCGCAAAAATCGGATTTATTTTTTACCTGAATATAAAAAATTGCAGTATCGTGATTAATAGTTTTTATATATTCGACCAATTGACTGGCCAACAAAGTTTTACCCGAACCAGAGGCACCTATCACTTCCGTAGGCCCAATAAAAGTCGAATCCATAATTTCATTTAAGAGTCTTACTCTTCTAAGATACTTTGAACTTAATGATGGGGGTTCTCCAATAAAAATCTTTCCGTTATTAATGTTTGAATTCTCTATTAAGATTTGGTTTAAAATACTTTCAACTTTTTCCTGGAATAGTTTATCAGACTTTAATTTGTCTTTTTCCACAAGGATTTTATCAAGATCAAAATCCTTATGAAATTCAGTTTCGAGAATAGTAACAAAATTCAAAAACCCTTCTTCATCCACTGTTTCTGCATCATCAAAACCAGTAAGATCAATTCCTTGAATGGTTAGCGGCTCAGAACTAAAGAAAATAGATTTAACAAAAGCTTCTCGATTCCGCTCTCTAACTAAAAAGCTATTTTCAGAGTGTCCATATTTACATCCATACTTATTGTAGAATTGCTTCTCAGCCCTATCATAAGCATCATTTATTTTTTCCTGCAAGTCATCCTTATCGTAGCCAAATAAATCTTTGGCCAGTATTTTTACTGCATCATATATGAAGTTACCGCCAACCCCTAACAGTAAATCCCCAATTCCCATCCTCATAATACTCCTTGTTATCAAAACGTTTTTAGAGTATAGTAAACTCTTTCTAAGGATTTGTTTTGCCAAAAATTATTATCTTTAGTTCTTTCTGAAACCATTCCAGGGGCTTTGGTCAAAAATTCTACATACTTTTTAAATATTCCTTCCAAAAATTTCAATAAAAATAAAGTCAGCGTATCAATACATTCAGGATGCAATTACGATATATGCCTGTTTTTGTTTCAATACCGGTTAATCTATCATTGAAATCAACGTGTTTTAGGAACTTGGAGTGGCCCTTCCGGGGAGCCACTCTGGGATTAAGGAAGGTTGAGAATAACGAATTTTTTACTTAAAAGAGCCGCGTAAAGACATGACTCCGAAAAGGTGTCTTCTCAATTGTAATATTCTGCAAATTACTTGGAATAAAGCACTTAATCTGATAATATAGTATTGAGAAGGTGGGGAAAAATGCGTATACCAAAGCTATATCTTGACACATCATTAATTAGTCATTTGGATGCCAAAGACACACCAGAAAAAATGAATGATACGCTCGTTTTATGGCAAGATATACTAAAAGGTAAATATGAAGTTTATATATCGGATGTTACTCTCGAAGAACTTGCGGAATGTCCAGAGCCAAAACAAACTGTTCTTCTTGATTATCTTGGACAAATTGACTATAAGATTCAACGCGAATCAGAAGAAAGCTTGGAATTAACAGAAAAATACCTGAAGTACGAAGTATTGACAGAAAAAAGCAGGGATGATCTTCGTCATATCGCACTTGCTGTAGTAGCAGAATGTGATTACATCGTAAGCTGGAACTATAAACACTTCGTAAATATTAAGACTATTACTAAAGTACAAGCAGTAAATAAGCTTTTAGGCTATAATGAAATAACTATTTTTCCCCCATCGATGTTCTTGGAAGGAGATGAAATCGATGATTAGTGAACGCTTCTCCATTGAGGATATTCATAAAATCCGGCGTAATAACTATGAAAAAACCAAACACTTATCACACAGTGAACTGATAGAAAATACAAACAAACGAGCCGAGATTGTAAAAAAACGATTACTTGAATTAAAACAAAAGAAATCGTCACTATAAAAATTTGGTTAAAATTACCCGCTATATATTGTTACATAGCGGGCTTTTTTGTCTTTAATTATACATACTCTCAATTTTCGACAAAATACAATAATTTTCAACATGCCTTGAGTACATGAAAAAATAAATATTCAAGTTAAAATCTGTATATACACATACTTTTAAATGGTTTGGTTTTCTCAGATACTTACATCCATAGCCATAGGAATAGCTTATGATATTAGTTTATCTACTTTATTACGCTGTAAACCATGACCTTGTTTTATTAGCAATTTTGACAAGCGTAAGCATAACCGGCACTTCTACTAATACCCCAACAACTGTTGCTAATGCCGCTCCTGATTGTAATCCAAATAATGATATGGCAACTGCCACTGAAAGTTCAAAGAAGTTGCTTGCGCCAATCATTCCTGCTGGAGCTGCAATATTATGTGGCAATTTCCAAAGTTTAGCCCATCCATAAGCTATGCCAAATATTAAGAATGTTTGTATTGTTAGCGGAATAGCAATCAATAATATATGCAATGGATTATTGATTATCGTATCTCCCTGGAATGAGAAGATAATTACTAATGTTAAAAGTAATCCAACTATAGTTATATGATCAAATTTCTTAAGGAAAATATTCTCAAAGTACTCTATTCCCTTATTTTTAATAACTATTCTTCTCGTTATATACCCAAGCGCAAGTGGAATAACAACAAATAATACCGTTGATAGTATCAATGTATTCATCGGAACCGAAACATCCCCGACACCTAATAAGAATGCTACAATGGGTGTAAAGGCTACCAATATTATTAAGTCATTAACAGCAACTTGAACCAGTGTGTAAGCAGAATCACCTTTAGTTAAATAGCTCCATACAAATACCATTGCTGTACAAGGTGCTGCTCCGAGAAGTACTGCCCCCGCTAAGTAGTCCTTTGCCAGATCCGGTGCAATAAATCCTTTAAATACCACATAGAAGAAGAAAGCTGCAATTATATACATTGTAAATGGCTTAATTAGCCAATTGGTTACACATGTAACAACAAGTCCCTTTGGTTTCTTCGTGGCATTAATTATACTTGAAAAATCAATCTTTAACATCATCGGATAAATCATTAACCATATAAGTATGGCTACCGGAATAGAAACATTATAATACTCGAATTTACTTAAGGTGTTTGGAATCGCAGGTAATATTTGACCTATTAAAATACCTACAATAATACATGCCGCAACCCACAATGTTAAGTATTTTTCAAATATCCCCAAACCTTTCCCTTTAATTTCTTGATTTTCTGACATTTCAAAATCCCCCTCCATCATTTTATTGTGTTATAAATTATTATCTTATTTGTCCTTTGTAGCTTTATAGAATTTATGCCCACCTGAAAGGTTGTAAACGTTCTTAAACCCATGGTTAATCAAAATATTTTGGGCTGCGTTTCCGGTCACCCCTTTATTACAGTAAGTGATTGTTAAAACATCCTTGTCCAAAGTTTCTAACTCTTTTCTTAACTTGTCCTGTGGTATATTAATTGCCGTGTCCACATGGGATTCACCATATTGTTTATTAACTCTTGCATCAATAACTTGTATTTTTTCATCTTTATTTACTAGTCTTTGAGCATCTTTTGCTGTGATGATTGGTCTATTGTTATTTAAAGCATTATCCAATATCATTCCTGTATAGTGAACAGGATCTTTAGTTGTTGAGAATGGTGGCGCATAAGCTAAGTCCAAATGGAAAAGGTCACTAACCTTTGCACCATAGGTAATAAGCGTTGCAAATACATCTATTCTTTTATCTACACCTTCATACCCAACAATCTGTACGCCTAACAGTTTCTGCGTTGCCTTATCTGCAATAGCCTTTATTGCCATTTCCTTACCATGAAAATAATCCGGTTTATCTGATTTAATATTATGACATATGACTATATCATATCCTTCGACTATGGCCTCTCTTTCAGATAACCCTGTATTTGCAATGGTCATATCAAATAATTTAAATATACCGGTGCTTAGGTTACCTCTATATTCTAAATTACCGCCAGTAAGTGCATCTCCAGCAATTCTTCCTGTTTTATTTGCTGTTGAACCTAGTGGTCTATATACAGGTTTGCCTGTAATTACAGAGAAAGTCTCGATACAGTCACCGCAAGCATAGACATCCTTGATATTTGTTTGCATCTTGTTATTAACCTTTATTGCACCGGCAACTCCAATTTCTACTCCCGCTTCCTTTGCAAGAGCAATATTAGGCTTTACTCCTGTCGCCATAACAACCATATTACTTTCTATCTCTCTGCCATCTTCTAAAACGACCTTGTTTTCATGGATTTCAACAATACTTGTATTTTTTATAATGGCTATGTTCTTTTTGGCTAGAGCACTTTCTAGAAAGGCCGCCATATCTTCATCAAGATTTGGTGTTATCTTGCTCATCTTTTCTACAATACTAACATTTATTCCTACAGCCAAGAGGTTCTCAAGCATTTCAAATCCAATAAACCCTGTGCCTGCAATTACTGCATGCTTTGGTTTTCTCTTTTCTATAAAGCTTCTGACATTCCTGGCACTTTGGACATTTCTTAAGAAAAATACGTTGTCACCATCTATTCCTTTTACATTTGGTACAAAAGGTGAAGCACCTGTTGCCATAACTAACTTATCATACCTATCACAAAATACTTCATTTGTGTTTAGGTTCTTGACAGTTAGCTCTTTATTCTCTGGATCTAGCTTTTGCACTTCATGACCAGTATAGATGTCAATATTGTATTTTTTCTTAAAGAAGATAGAATCTCTTGGTGTGAGTTCAGAAATATCCTCTATGTCACCACCAATATAATAAGGCAGACCACACCCTGAATAAGAAATATCCCTATCCTTTTCATATATTACTATTTCTGCTTTATCATCATTTCTGCGAGCCTTTGCAGCTGCTGATGTTCCTGCTGCAACTGCACCTATTACAAGTATCCTCATCTTATTTACCTCCTTTGTATCTGCGCAAAAAATTCACTGCAAAATCACTACTGTTACTTTGCAGTGAATTTGGCTCTAGCTTATTAAATTATTAAGCTTTTTACCCTTTACTTCTTCCGGTACCCACTCTATAACAGCAAAATTACCCTTGGATATTTCATTTACCTTGTTAATCCATTGTACTTCATTGCTTGCCTTTGCCTTTAATATCGCATTGGTTGTATTCGCTGCATAGAAACTTGAATTGATAACCCACCACTTACTGAGGATACCGGCTCTATTTAAGTCACTTTGTAATCTTAAAGCTTCATGAATCGGAGTAGTCTCAGCAAGCGTTATAATAATAGCTTCAGTTTCTTTTTCATTTCTAAGCTTAGGTAAAAGCTTCTTAACTGACTCGGGAATATCTCCTTGGGAGCGCTGAATTTCTCTATGATAACTTTGAGTAGAATCCAAGAGTAACAGTGTATGCCCCGTTGGTGCAGTATCAATAACTACAACCTCATTTTCCGACCTTTCAACTATTTCAGCAAAGGCCCTAAATACCGCAATTTCCTGTGTACAAGGAGATCTTAAATCTTCTTCTACATAAGCAATATCATCCTCGCTCATTGTTTCTCTTGCCTTACTTAATACTTCTTCTTTATATTTTTCAAGTTCTTTTTTTTCATCAATATTGCTTATAGTAATGCCTTCGCTTTCATCTAATACAAACTTCAAATGGGCTGCCGGGTCAGTGGTTGTTAAATGCACCTTCTTACCCTTCTTCGCTAAGCCCAATGCAATGGCAGCAGCTATTGTAGTTTTGCCTACTCCACCTTTGCCCATTGTGAAAATCACTTTTTTCCCGGTGTTATATAAATCTTCTATTACATTTCTCAACTTTGGTATATTATCAATATTTAGCGTTTCACCATTATATTTAATATTGTTATCCTTTAAGAAGGCTCTTACATTTTCTAATCCTGTTACATTATAAGGTCTAAGGGGTATTTTAAATGTCTCAAGTTTCTGGAGTGCTTGTGGTATTTCTTTTAGGGCGTTTTGCTGTTTTTCGTATATAGCATTAGAAAGATAATCATCGTGTTCCTCCAGAACACCATTAATAATCAGAACTTGATTGTTAACTCCAATATCCTGAAGCTCTTTAGAAGCTCTTTCAGCTTCTTTTAGCGGTGATAGTTCAGGACGAGACACAAGTATCAGTGTGGTTTTTTCTTTATCCGACAAATTGCTAACCGCATTTTTATAAACTTCCTTCTTACTTTCTAATCCGGAAAGCTGTCCTAAACAGGATGCGCCGTGGGTACTTTCACTGATAAAGTTACTCCATGCTGAAGGAAGCTGAAGCATTCTTAATGTATGACCTGTTGGAGCTGTATCAAATATTATGTGGTCATACTCCACTGCCGCTTTTTCATCGGTTATAAAGTTTGAGAATTCATTAAATGCGGCAATTTCAACTGTACATGAACCCGAAAGCTGTTCCTCCATATTTTTTAATACTACTTCCGGTAGTTTACCACGATAGGGGGCTATCACGCTTTCTCTGTATTCAGCAGCTGCTTCCTCTGGATCAAAGTTTGCAACCACCAAATTGGGAACATCTTTTATAGCAACACCTTTATTATTTAGCTCTGTATTAAAAACGTCCTGAAGGTTGGAAGCCGGGTCAGTACTGATAAGCATGACTTTCTTGCCTGTATCAGCTAATACTACTGCTGTAGCACATGCCGCTGATGTTTTACCAACACCGCCTTTGCCTGTAAAAAACAAATATTTGGTTAGATTTATCTCTTTTATATCAAAATTTTTAAATAACATGAAATCCCTCTTTTCTATATTAGCAGCATCCATCTCTACAACAACATCCTTTGGATGTCGTTTTTACAGCAGCTTTTAGATAACTTGCCGGCACATCTAATAGATTACTGAACTCTTCATCAGTCGGATATGTCTTTGTTTTTACAACAACACCATCAACCATTGTAACTGGAAGCACTTCTACCCCTTCATTATTCAATATTCTATTTATTTCTTTGTTATCAACAAATATTTGCGGATTACTTGACAAGTTATACCTTTCAACTAAAATACCATTATTCTTTAAGTTGTTTATTACTGTAGAAACTCTTAACAACTCTTTATCTACTGATGGACCACAAACTCCTGTTGAGCAGCACATAGCTGGTTCAAAAATTATCATTTTTTTCATAATCACACACTCCTTTTATTATTTACATTCACATTTTGATTTATCTTTACAGATACAGTCTTCGGTATCTGTTATAAGATTCATAAGAAATAGTATAAGCCTATTACAGTTATTATTATTAAGGTAATAATAACTCCATAATCCTTCCTTTCTGCATTCAACAATACTGCAGTCCATCAAAACCTTCATATGATGTGAAAGTGTTGGCTGTGTAAAGTCAAAGTGCTCCAATATATCACAGGCACACTTTTCGCCGCAGGATAGAATGTCAATAATTCTAAGCCTGCTCGGATCTGAAAGTGCTTTAATAATCCTTGCATTATCATCATATTTCTGCTTCATTCAATCACTCCTCATATAGATGTTAATCTATATATGTTAATGCCATTACAGCACTGCTACATGATATCTACTGACAATTTCCTAAACCACAGAAGTTTACTTATCGATATATCAATTTTCTCTGAATTGATACGCTTATCAATAAATACAGCAATATCTCCCATAACATTTTTCTCGTAACTGGATAAATCCTGAGGTAAGCCTATGTGAATCTGTGGCATCGGTGCAGTGCCGCCACAGCATCCGGTCATAGTTCCTAATAACACCATTACAGAACATCCATTTCCTTTAATATATTGCTCTGCTTCATGAGTTACCTCAACTCTCATCTTTTTCATCCTCTCAGATAATATTGCTACCCACTGCCTATATAGGTGTGTATCTATATATAATATATACCGCTATCTATATATCGTCAATATACTTTGCACAAATTAACACAAAATTAACCTCTATATTTATTGTTATCTATATAAAACATTCTATGCACCACTTCATTAAATGTTCTTATATTCATATTGATACTGTTCCTTAAT
Source organism: Peptococcaceae bacterium (assembly GCA_012517475.1). Taxonomy (GTDB): domain Bacteria; phylum Bacillota; class Desulfitobacteriia; order Desulfitobacteriales; family Syntrophobotulaceae; genus Dichloromethanomonas. The sequence goes on from JAAYUV010000083.1 coordinate 14,167, forward strand.
TTAATTCCTTTAAAATCTTTATGTTAAAATATGTATTAATAAAAAACCGGTCAGGGTGACAGACTGCTACCATGACCGGAATATACTTTGAAAAATATTAAACTGATGAGGCTGGATTGCTCCGACCCCAGCATTTAAAGTTGTTACCTTACTGTCCAAGTCCTGCTCTTTTTAATGCTTCAAAATCGATTCCCCTGTTGTTGCAGCAATCTACTAATTTCCCATTGACAGCAACAACAGGAACTCAATTAATGCCGTACTGCTTAGCCTTTGTTTCGCATTCGTTGGTATCACACTTCTTGTTTAAGTCATAGACCTTAACTTCACAGTTAGGGCAAGCAAGGGCTTTAATCTCCTTTACTGCGTTTTCACATACATAACACCCTGCAGTAAATACTTCAATAAGTCTCTTCGCCATTTTAATCACTTCCCTCCTTAAATTCTTCTAAAATTGAGCATTTATCAAGTGGGCCTTGACCTGGGCACTTCTTAGATAAGTCATATAAAATAGACTTGATTTTCTCCAGGTCAGATATTTTTTGTTCGATTTCTTCAAGCTTTTTGGAAGCAAATTGCTGTATATCGTGGCAATCATAATCTTTACCATCAGATACAGAAAGCAGCTTATTAACTTCCAACAGGGTAAAACCTAACTCTTGAGCCCGTTTAATAAATTTAATACGCTGTACTACTTCAACTGGAAACTGTCTATATCCTGATTCAGTTCTTGGTGGCTTTGAAATCAGCCCCAGCCTTTCGTAATATCTAACAGTTTCAATATTTACATTAGCCTCTTTTGCAACCTTGCCAATTGTTAGTCCTTTCATATGGCTCACCTTCCAATATTATTATAAAGTCTGTACTAAGGTACAGAGTCAAGAGTTTTTTAAAAATTATTTTTATCATTTTTGTTCTTTCCATTCACAGTAGCTGTTTTCGGATTCTACGATGGCTATTCTTTACAGTACTTTGTGACTACTTTAGCTTCCATGCAATTATACAATGGCTAGATCAAATTTACCGTTCTTATTAGCCTGATACAAAGATACATATAGAAGATTGCAGCTTTATTGGAAAGTTCCAATCTAAAATGAGTGATTACATAGAAAGCTAATACTTTGTCTCTTTTCTGATGTTAGGTTATTTCCTTAGAGTGGGTAGTTCACTACATAGCTCATCATGAACCGTAGCATAGTTCACCAAATGGATAGACTGCCCCCTTGGTGTAAAGTTAGGTTTTTAGAATTGATCCTATCCTTTATTTTAAAAAAAACATGCAGCTGCTTTTTCCGCCGTTTTCGCGCCATCGCTGCTCACGGCGCAGTCGGCCACTTTTCTCCAGGTCTTCAATTGCCCGCTTGACTGTACTGCGGGACAGCTTCAGCTCTCTGGCGATGGTACCTATTGCCGGATAGCATTTGCCTTCCTTATCGGCACGGTCATACAGGTACATATATACTGCTCTTGCACGATGCGGCAGTTCCGAGGCATAAAGAGATGTAAAGTAACCCACAGCTTCACCTCCTACTCAACCCGAACAGGCGCTTTTGTTCTAGTTTTAATTTCCGTTTGCTGGGCCGGCGTATGCAGCAGACCGCCTGACGCCGCTGCCCCTATTCCAGGTTCCTCCGGTACTTCCTCACATGCAGCGTGTCTTCGAATGATTTCATCCTCCAGCTCGTGCCGGTCCGCATATTCCACTCTGCGTGCAGATTTTTCCGCAATCTCATAGGGCTTGCCGAAGGTGATGCCCCATTCAAGGAACAGCTTCAGTCGGGTACGCATGGGATAAGCACCTGTCTTGGTGACAATAAAATGACCCTTGGGCATGGACTTGAGCTCATCGGGAGTCATGAGAGGGCGTTCGATCATCTGCAGGCTCTGACTGGGATCGTTTTTACCACGGCTGACAGAACCGCTCATGACAGTCTTGCACCCCATGGCCTTCGATAATATCTGTGCAGACTCGCTGTTGGGAGCAAAGCCCCCGAATACCGTATCCTGGCAGTTATCGATGATGATGGCGGCCCCCTCCTTGCCATAGTTTTTTTCAAGCTGCGCAAAGCTTTGTATAATAGCCACTATGGACACGCGGCGGGAACGGGATGCACTGAACATCATCTCTGCAGATTCTATCTTGGGGATGGTGCCGATCTCATCTAAAAACATCATAATCCTGTTGGGGAGCTTGCCGCCATGCTCGTCGGCTACAGACAGGATTTCCCGATAGAGCTGCTGGACAATCAGGCTGATGATGAAATACTTGGTGTTGTCTTCTTCCGGCATTACCAGGAATATTGCACTTTTGTTTGTACAGAACTTCTCCGCATCTATAGCCGTATCAAAGCATAGAATCTGCTCCAGCTCTGAATCTAAAAAAGCGTTGAGTCGGGACAGTGCCGTAGAGAGGACGCTCTGCATGGCCTGCTCCGCAGTGTTGAGCGCCGCTCCTGCAAACCATTTTGTTTTGTGCTCATCCGGCAGATGAGCAAGAAGCAGTTGGAACAGTGTCCGTCCCTTGACGCCGCTTGGTGCCAGCAGATCCTGTATAAGTTTGAACACCGAAACGATGTGCCGCTTCTTCGGCTCACAGTATTCCGCAATAAGCAGGATAACAGAAGTTAAAAGCCCCTCTGCTGCGTCATAGAAGAAGGCATTCTGTCCTGCCATAGCGGTATCAAAGCCTCCGGAGTTAATAATGGTCTTAGCAGTGATCTTGGCATACTTCTCCGCTCTTGCTTTGTAGGAAAGGTTCTGCGGATCGGCGAGATAGGCGTCCATATAGCGATTAACCAGATGCAACAGGTTGTTGCCGTCTGAGCGGGTAGGATTTCTAAGGTCAATAACAGCAACATTGTAGCCGTAGTAGTCTTTTGCGATAGTCGCATAGTTTCGGTAGAGATCACCCTTGGTATCGGTTGTAATAAAGCTCATTCCGGACGCACAGGCGTATTCCAGGTTTGGATACAGAAAGTTTGCGGTCTTGCCGACACCTGCAGCGCCGATCATCAGGCAGTGTATGTCATCATCGTCCACAAGGGCATAGCCGTGGAGAGCAGCCCGATCAAAAAGAGACGCCTTCCGCCAGCCCACAATCAGCCCCTGCGCTGTGGGGAGATTCTCCCCTTTGCGCCATTTCTCCGGCTCATAGGGAATTTCCGTATAAGTCCTTTTTATTTCATTTTTCGTCACCCAGCGGGCAGTGCCGTGCTGGCCGTCACCCACGGTTTTGGATTTGATGCCGTTTAAGGTATAGTAATGCGCTAGGAGCGATAAAAAACCGATGACGCTGAACATTGTCAGCGCCGCCGCAATTAAGGTGATGATTTGAGATGTTTGCAAGTGAATTCCCCCTTTACATGGTCATGATAAAATTTGCGGTTTGTCCCTGTACCGGAAGCAGTGACGGTACTTCCAGTTCGACAAAGAGCTGGGCTTTAACACAGTCCAGCGCGAGCCGCATATATGAACGGACGAGGTTATGTTTATCCTCCCAGCTTCGGATTCCGGCTGAATGGACCTGACGGCTGATGTCTTCCAGATCCAGCCGTATATCCTCCGCCTTAGACCGCAGCCAGCCGCGATCCTGATGGGGACGGTAGCTGTTTTGAAGTTCTTCTAAGAGACGCTCCATGGACACTGGGTGCTCCATCTGTCTATACTGATGTTGGGCCGAAAGCAGGGCAGCCGCCGCAATACATTGCAGATGTGAGATCACAGACTCTGCATTTGCTGCCGCCAGCTTACCCGATTCAATCAGCGGCTTTAGCCTTGAGTGGTACTCCTGCGCCACTCCATCCGGATTTTTTACAGCTCGCAGAGCTTCACAGACGACGAGAAGCTCCCTGCACACCTGCGGCAGAAGCACAAGCCTCGAATGCTCACTTGCCGGGATGGGTTTGATACCGTGTTTTGCTTTCAAGTCCTCATTCCAATCCTTGTATTGAGATAGCATAACGGAAATGTCCATATAGTCCTGCTCCGCCAGAATATCCTTCAGCCGTCCATTAGCTTCAATACCGGCTTCATCATGATCCAGGCACAGCATAATATTTTTTAAATGAGGATTCTGCTTTAGCTGCTGGAGCATGGCGTGTTCCGAAACCCCGTCCAGCGTGACGTAGCTGTGGTCTTTCCAACCCTCCATGTGAAGCGTAATAAAGGAGAGCATATCGACAGGTGCCTCAAACACATAAAGGACGCCGCTCTTACCGATCCAGTGGAAGCTGTATTTCGGGTCACTGCCTTCCACATTTCCTTTATAGGGATCGCCCTTGGTATAGGTACCTCGCTTGTGGGCGTGCCGGGGAACGCCGTTCTCATCCAATCCGACAAACACTGCATTGTGGTATTTCTTGTCCTCATATATCAACTTTTCATGTGCGAAGTGCGATAGTACCTCTCGGTCTATAAACCGCTGCTTAATGAGATATGCGAACACCCGATGCATGTCGGAGTTGGCTTCCGGCAGAGTGAAATCTTTTTTAGGCGGCGGTGCACTCTTGGCGGTCTGGTTCCACTCCACACCGGACTCGCCGCCAAGGAGCAGCGTCACTGCTTCGGGAAAACTCAAATCAAAAAACTGCTGGACAAAGTCGATGGCACGGCCGCCTTCCTTACGGCTGTGCCTAAACCATTGGCTGCCGCGCACGGTCACGCTGTCGTGCCGTTTCCAGCGCCATTCTCGTCCGGAGCGTATCAGCTGCTCCCCCTGCCGCTGCAGGAAATCTACAAGGTCTACTGAATTGGCTCGCTGTTTTTGCTCTTCGGTAAAATGGATATATGCCATAAAAGATACCCTCCCTTATCAGCGCTTGAGCTTGCCGCAGCGGCGAAAAAAAGCCACCCGCTGATGAACGGATGGCCTGAATGATACCTGATTGAGTTTTACGGGAAGTGATTCTTTTTTCTGCTGCTGTTTTGGAAATTGCTTTTGCATGGGAGCCCTCCTTTGCTTTAATAAGATTGTTTGAGTCCGTAGTCATCCGGTGCGTGCCCCTGAGCCACCTTTTTCTGACGGAGCTTACGGCGCAGTTTACTGTCCACCTGCATGCCGGGGCTGCTGGGAAGCTTACTTTGTTCTTCTTTGAAGATCCTACTTAGGTGATGCAAAAGTCTTGTGGCTGCGAGGAAAGGAGACGGATCACGGAAGGAGTCCAAATGGCCAAGGATAAACTGGGCATAGATATTCCCCTGTTCTGCAGACAGGGTGAGCCAGCGTACTGCGGCCTCCCGGTCCCTTGGAACCTCATGCCCCATAAGGTAGAGCTTGCCGAGTACATACTGAGCATATTGATTTTCCTGCTCGGCAGACAGAGTCAGCCACTTGATTGCGACATTGATATCTTTGGGAACATCCTCTCCCAGGAGATAGAGCTTTCCAAGCTGATACTGGGCGAATGAATTGTTTTGCTCTGCGGATTTTGTGAACAACTCTACCGCTTTGGGAATGTTTTTCGGAATATCTTCACCGGTCATACACAGCTTTGCCAGCGTATACTGTGCAAATTGATTTCCAAGGTCTGCGGAAGCCATCAGCCACTTGACAGCGGCATCCACATCCTTGGGAATACCCTCGCCGGCAAGATATAGCCTCGCAAGGGCAAACGCAGCGTACTGGTTATCCTGTTCAGCCGACAACGTGAACAGCTCCTCGGCTTTTTCAAAATTCTTTTCTACATGACTGCCGTCACGATAGAGCTTTCCCAGGGCATATTGAGCAAGGCTGCTGCCGTTATCCGTGGCCTTTGTCAACCATAGGATGGCCTTCTCCGCGTTTTCATGACCGCTGTCTGTATCCAGATAAATCTTGCCCAGCATGTATTGGGCATGGACATTGCCGAGCCGGGCTGCCTTTTCAAAATAGCTGATGGCTGCCGGTACGTCTCTTTCCGTGCCGGTCCCGGTATAGAGCATCTGTCCCAGGCGGTACTGGAGCTTGTCATCATGGCTCTGCTCCTCCAACCTTTGAAATCCCAGAAAAGCTTCCTTAAAATGTAGCTCTGCTTTTTCCGAATCCTTTGCTGTGCCTATGCCGTCCCGGTACATTTTCGCCAACTCGTAGGAAGCATATGGCACATGCTGTCTGGCAGACCTGCGATATAAATCAAACGCGATTTCAAAATCCTGTTCTACACCTTGACCCCGGTAAAAAAGACCGGCAAGGGAATATTGGGCATATTTATGATTTTGGGAAACCGCCATATCAAACCATCCTGCCGCTTCCCCATAGTCCTGCTCCGTTCCAAGCCCTGCTGCATACATTTTACCGATGCGGTATTCTACATAACGGTTTTCCTTTTCTCCCTCGATTTCAAGAAATGCGGTAAGGGCCTTGCTGTACCAGGAGAAAGAAAGAGCCTTGTCTATCTTCACGCCGAGTCCGTCCGCATACATACGGCCGATGTCATGCATGGCAAGAGCATTTCCAGTTTCGGCTTCCTCCAGGAACAATTGGAGGGCCTGCTCAAAGTCAGGTTCTATATCATCACTGCCGTAAAGAAATGCACGGGCCTCTTTGTAGCGTTCACTCCATGCAATATGGAGATGTGGTTCTCCAGAATCATTCTTAGCGGAATCTGTAGGGGATGAATTTTCCGGAATAGAAGGCGAAATATCCTCACCGTCCTCAATCCGTTCATTTAGTACTAGCGGATATTCTTCCTCTGTAAGTAGGAAATCAGATTCCTCCGCCTCGGATACTGTTTCTTCATTAAATATATCCGCATTTTCTTCACCCTCAAAAGTAAAATGGTGACCGCCGATGTTCATTGCTTCAGCAATCACCATATTTTTTATGCTCTTGAATTCCTTCTGCTGAGAGAGTGGAAGCGGGTCAGGAAGTTCATCCTTATAGGTACGCAGCACTTCATTGCGCAGCTTATACCATTTTGCATAGGCTTCCGCCACCCTTGCGTCCTTTGCCAGCTCATCCACGATCTGATTTACGAGTTCTTTCAGCGGTGCTTTGAGATAACCATACTGTTTTTTGCCGGAGGTATGTTTGAGCCGCTCTGCAAGCTTAGACAGCAGATCTTCCATTACTTTATTCTCACAGACTCCCGATTGCATCTGGACCAGGATATCCTGAAGCGCGTCACGGCTCTGTTGGGTGAGGGCATTCCTTCTCTCGGTCTGCTCGGGATAAATCTGGATCAAATCCTGCTGAAAGATCTCTCTTGCAAGGCTGCTCCGCATTTTTTCAATGGCAGGTTTTGTGACATAGCCCTCGCGATGATTCACAGAATACACTATCATGTGGCAGTGCGGATGATGCCCCTCGTTATGAAAAGCTGCATACCAGCGCAGGTTTTCAGGGGCAATCTTCATTTGCTCGGCAAAAATGTTCCGCTGTTTTCGCAAGAGTGCCATCCACGCAGCGGCATTGTCATATCCCAGCCGCGTGGCATCCTCCCGCCGCAGGGAAATGATTGGTGTCCAAATGTTTCCGGTGTGCTGTGCGATTTCTTCAGCAGCCTGTGACAATACCAGCGGTTTGTCCTCGTCAGAGAATAGACCGTGGGTACCAAGCTTTTCCACGCGGGGGCGGGTGGCAATATAGTTGACATAGACCTCCTGGTGCGATATCTGATCCAGATTGTGATCTATCGCAGCGGTAATGAATTCCGACGCATTTTCCAAGGTTGGCTTGTTCCGGTAGTCTTCGTACTCAAACAAGCGGACGGAATCGGAGAACCGGGAGAGGATATCCTCAATGCGCTCTATCTGCTTTTGTGTTGCAGGTTGATTCTTTCTATTTTGCGGAAGCTTTTCAACCCCTTCCCTTGTCCCCATATATACCAATAGGTTCTCCGCATGTTGTGGGTCGTTTTTGATGTAGCCGCATTTGAAGATAATCCTTGGCATGGCTATTCACCCTTCTGGAATTTTGCCACATCTTCAAAGGTCACAGCTCCCATCGATTTCTTTACGTCGTTCACGCACTTGCCGCGTAAGCGCCGCAGGGTGTTTTCATCCACATCGGCGGTAGAGGCAAGGATGTTCATCATCATGGACATCTCCACCGCCAGCTTGAAGATAAGGCGTGCCATGCGGTTTTCCAAACTGTCTACCATGCCTGTCATTGCCGAGGTAATGGCCGCAGGCAGAAAGCGCACACCTTCCTCTGCCGAAATATACCCGCAGTAAAATTTAATCGCTTTTTCTATGAATTCACTCTGGCTCTGGCAGTTGTCCTTTTTGTACCAATCTGTCACCAGCTTCCGAGTTTCAGGATAAATCCATAAGGGAAATTTCTTTTTGTTCTTGTTTTCTTCTGACATGACACAGCCTCCAATTCCGTGAAAAGTAGCCGCGACCCCTGTCGCAGCCCTCGCAAATTCTTTGAATTACGGTGCTTTCTCGGTATTTTTTTCTTCTATGACCCCGAAGCCGACCCCAAAGGGCAAAAACTGACCCCGATGAAAATCGTTCCCCGACCCGCATTGCGGGGCGGTGTGAGCCGGAGCGGGGAAGCTCTGCAACCCCACTCCTTTAACCAGCATCATTTTCGACCCCATGGTTCACCCTCAAAATGGCTTTTTATGAGGCTCTGTCCGGAGGATGGTTTTTGTTCCCTCAAAGCTCCGTCACAAATCCTCAACAAAAGGCATTATCCTGCCCACAGGTGTTACGATGCTACCCCTGATGTCAAAACGCGACACAGGGGCACACAGGCGTACACACACGAGTTTGCAGGTTTTGCTATGCCTTACCGCTGTCCGCAGTTGGACTACTTTGTCCTGTAGAAGCTGCCGGATGGGTGCTGCGCTTAGGGGCGTCCGTCACATTTTTATCCCGGCTTTCGATGTACTCCCGGACTGGAGCGGGAACGTGCTTCTCATACAATGCTTGCAGCAAAGTGTCCAGCTCAGCCTGCAGTTCTGTTTCATCCTTCATGTACTGGTGTATGGCACGAAGCTTTTCAGCTTCAAAGCTGATCTTTACAATAGTTTTTTTCATGCAGCTTTGCTCCTTTCTATTTGCTAATAACCAATAAAAATATAGCCGGAGGCTTCCTCCACCTGTTTCTGGGTAAAGGTTTCCGGCTTTTGGAATCGATCACTGTACTGCCGGTTTTTATCCTCAGGCAGCGACACAAATTCCCCCTCATCATTGCTGCCAACTACAAAAAATGTACCGGCAATGATGTCGTTTCCAAGAGAACGGTTACCAGGAAGCCCGATCAGTTTTCCCTCTTCATTGCAAACCAGAACAACATCATCCTCCAGATATACTGTTTCAATATATCCTCCAACTGCCTTTTGCAATCCTTCCAAAGTATTTTCAACTTCAGCAGGATAGGGCTCCTTCATAGGTTCCACCATTATCACTTTTATCGTTTTTTCCATATTCGCCTCCTACATACTCATCATCATATTCACGTTTTCCTTAGGCTCTTCTGACTTCTCCTGCTGCACAGTCTGTTGTTTGAGGAATAGTGAGCCATGATGGTGTACTTTTCAGCCATCCGGTATAAGGACGGCGGGAAAGTGAGCCAACATGGTTACAATTCCTCCATCGCATGGATCAGACTGCCGGGGAGATCGGACAGCTGAACATCAGTGTCTTTTTCCTGCGGCAGCATGGTTTGCTGTGGCAGTTTGACATTTTGCAGTTCATTCCTGACCGCCTGTCGGACAATCTGTTCCAGACTTTCAGTCTGATGTGCCGTCAGGATGCTGTTAACTACATATTCGGTGCGCTGCCTGCTGGCCTGCTGTGCAAACAATGCCTCGGCCTCCCGATGTCTTGGATTGTCCATATCGAAGGAGAGGTAGTATCGTTTTCGCTCGGACATAGGCTCACCCCATCAGGAGCCTGTAGCCGTCCGCATTAGCAAACCGGTTCAGCACTGCCACCGTATTGAGGCTGTTTTCATGCAGCCTGGGTTCCAGCAGCTCCGCACCGCCGCCCGCGAACACCGTGGGAAGCCGCAGATCCAATCCGCGTTCACGGAGTGCATTGAACAGTTCCTTGCAATAGGCCGCCATAGCCTGCTCCACTACAGCCTGGATTAATTTACTGTCAGCATGCTGGATCTCCCCGCGAATGGCATCGGTGATGAGCTCGTCCGACAGGAGGATGTCACTGCGCTGCAGTGTATCCTGAATCCGGCTGTATAGGGTGATGGTACCCATGCGAAGACTGGCACAGCTCGACCTGTCCAGCCGGAAATCATGAAGTGTGAGGATGTCCACCGTATACCCGCCGATGTCTACAAGCGTGATACTGCGGTAATCCTTCAGCCTCTGGTAATATCGGCACAGCGCCGCATGACCTTGCGCAAACACCTTGCACTCCACAACATGGCACCGATAGGCCGTTCCCTCGAACAGAAACGAAACATTGTCACGCAGGAAATATCGTCGGAACGCCTCCTTCTGAGTTCCATAGCTGTCAATAGGCAGCCCCACACCAAGGGTGATTTCAGCATTCACTGTTTCTGCTTTTTTCATTGCATCCGCTATTGCCGGAAGTGTCAGCAGAAAGGTGTCCGGCTCCCTGGTTTTATCTTGCTGGAAACGCATGCGACGCTCGCCGATAGCGTAATACTTGCCCTCAAAAAAGAGCTGCATCTCCGGCGTGATGAATTCCCTGTCACTTGTCGCATAGCCGGAGGCATAGAGCATCCCCTCCGAGGATTTGGTGTTGTAATTTCCATTGTCTACACCAAGCTTAATCATTAAAATCAATACCTCCTTTTCTGGGTTTACATGCTTATGGTCATGCCCTGTGTTTCTTCCTCGACAGATCCCTCAGCATCGGTCTGAGTCTGCGGAGCGGGAGGCGCTTCGGCCGCTGCCTGCTCACGCTGGCGGCGGCTCTGCCGTGCCGGACGCTCTCGTGCAACCGGAGTCTGTTCGGCCTCCGGTGTTGGTGCTTGTTCCTGTGTTGCTTCCGTATCCATGCGGCTTTCCACATACTCTCGGACTTGTGCGGGAACGAGGCGCTCATAAGTCTTGTTGAGGTAATCCTTTAGCTCCTGTTCCACGGTCTGTTCCTTTTTGTCCATGAAAAAACGGAGAGCATCCAGCTTCTCCGATGGGAAAGGGATTTTCAATTCAGTTGTGCTCATTGTATTTTCCTCCTTTTATAGTTGTTTCATCTGAATATCCGAAGCTTCCGGTTCCTGTACAACCCATTTTTCATAGTCCTTTGTTGGGCAGTGCCCCGCAAGCATGAATGAAAAATCAGAAAGACGCTGGGGATTAACGCCGCTGCACTCTAACTGCACACCATAGACTCCGTTAAAGATTCTTACTACATCAGCGTTTAAAACGTCAGCCCATTCCTTACGGCCTTCTATAGTCAGCGTGTCGGATTTCAGTTCACAGACTGTTGCAAGCTCTATGTCCTCATCGCTGTGGACCAGGTGAATGTCCTGCAAAGAAATGCTTATTAAATCCTTAAGTTTCATACCCAGAGCAGGCTTTTGTTCCTGCTGCACAGCTAAAAAGTCAGCAGCGTTTGGAAGAAATGAAGAGTATCGGGCATAACTGCTACCCTCGCTTTCTATGAGTATCCCATCCCTCCTGTCCTGACCCACAACTAAGAGGCAATGATACACCCCCTGTCCGTCGCAGTACATGAGATCAATATTGTCTTTAATAAAGTCATAATCATTCAACATGTTTTTAGAAAATACATCATACTCCTGAGAGGCAAGCTCAATTATTTTTTCAATTACACAGTCCCTAGGCTGAAAATCATCGGTCTTTCTTTCGAACACGGCTTTAGTCTTTAACATTTTTTTCTTCCCTCCTTATGGCTTTTTGTGAAACAAAAAAAGCCATCCCTTTTCGAGATGACTTCTGCTTCCCTGTTATTCAGTTAGCTACATGCTCTGAGTAAAATCTGATAAGCCTTTACGCTCCTGCTTCATGCCGTTAGCAAGAGCCAACGCCTTTTCCCATGTTTTTTCTGTTTCATACTTGAAAAACTCATACAAAGGTTTTAGTTCCTCAGTTTCATCATACTTTTGCAGGCACTCATAGTACAGGTGTTTATCCTCGTCATAGACAATGAGGGGCGGATGATCATGTGTCATCAGATAGTAGTTCATGAGCGTCCTTCCGACACGACCATTGCCGTCTGCGAAGGGATGGATATATTCAAACCTTGCATGAAGATATGCGGCAGCTTTTAAAACGTCCTTCCCCCTATGCTCATTTACTTCTGCAAACAGCGCTGTCATATCCTTTTCCACATTTTCTGCAGCAGAGCCTACTTCATGGATACCCGTTACATAATCATGCTTTTTAAATTCACCCGGCCGCTCCTCATTTGCAATAAGCTTACGTTCATCATATGTCCCACTAGTGAGAACCTTGTGAATCTCCTTAACCAGCTCTATGCTAAGGGGTTCCTTTTTTATGATTTTTTCTTTCAAAACTTCATAGCACAGCTTCTGGTTTTGCTGTTCAAATACAGCACGGGGACTTCCGGTATAATTCACAACTCTTCCATTCTCAAAGATTTCTCTAGTATCGTGATAGGTGATTTCTTCGTTCTCTATTTTTCCGGAATGAAATGCAAACAGGATACGGAAGCTGTCAAGGTATTTATCTAAATCAGCAGCGGACGCAATTTCGTATGACTGCCACAGTTCAACAGCCTGGTTATATTGTTCCAAGCACACCCCTCCTTTTTTTTGCATCACTTGCTTCATTATACCACAATATTTATAAACTTAGACAGAATTGCGAAGGCTATTGGTTTATTCAAACAGAAAAGCCCTCTCATGGAATCCACCTCTTTCCCTAATCTGCGGCATCACTTTCTACCCTGACTATGGAAGATAGCTTCTCGGATTTTGCATTTCCCCATTAATCCGCACTTCAAAGTGAAGATGAGGTCCGGTGCTTCGTCCTGTGGAACCTACCTGTGCAATGATATCCCCTGCTTTGACCGTCTGTCCCTCAGTAACTAAAATTTTTGAGCAGTGTGCGTAGAGGGTGATGAAACCGCCGCCGTGGTCAATGGCCAGATGATAGCCGTATCCAGTAGTTTTGTAACGTACAAACAGCACCGTGCCATCAAGTGCTGCATGGATGGGTGTCCCTTTGGCTGCGCCTATATCCAGCCCTGAATGACCTTTAGGCTGTCTTGTAAAGGGGTCCATTCTATAGCCAAATTCCGAGGTAACCATGTTGCGCCAGTTTTCACCAAGCGGAGAACAGAAGCCATCCGCACCAATAAAGGGTGTATCGGATAGGGGCAGGCCGTTTACCCATGCATCGAATTCTTTCCCGTAGGTAGGAACACTACCGCCATATTTAATGCGGTAGTAGATCTCCGAAGCATTGGCCTGATCCTCATAAGTGATCATCCTATCAAGAGTTTTCATAAGGTTTTCATAGATTTCCGGCAGTGATTTAAGCGGCACAGCCACGGTGTATTCTTCTTCCGATGTTGTACCGTCGCCGTTGCCCACAGTACGGGTGCGTTTCTCATATCGCACAAAGCAGCCGACAAAAGCCCGATAGTCGACTCCCCGCAGGGAGTCGGCGCCGAAATACAGAGAATAAAAAATAGCCTTGACCTGTGTGGAATCAAGGCTTTCGTTCTCAATCATCGGTGCAATTTCAGAAATTGCATCATCCAGTTCCAAGAAGCTGCTTCGCATATCATCAATGTACCGGCGGTAGTCCTCCGGCACCTGACCCGAGATCACTCCACCGTTAAAGGACAACTGAACAGCCGTGCTGTTGTGGTCGGCGGTACCGGAGATGAGACTTAAGATCATCACGATTATAAGGATAAAGGGTGTTAAAATTGCGGCGATAACCACCCCGAGTATCTTCCATGTCCTTTTATCGGTGGCAGCGGCGATGGCTGCCTTTACCGCAAGGGCTATGGTTGCAGGATCTGCCATAGGGTATCACCACCATTTCAGGTCGAACAGTGTGCCCTGTTCCGGTCCCTGTTTCTGCTGCTCCTGCGCCAGGTGTATGGATTTTTCCACGGCCCTCTCCAGAATTTCGGTATCAAAGCCCGCCGACCGGTAACCCTCAAGAATGGTATTCAGATAATAGTCCGAAGGAGCTCCGAAGTGATGACCGTCATTCATGATATAGACCATGGCGTGAACAGTTTTTCCCTTCAGCTCCACGGGAAGTATCTCCTTGCGGTAGAAAGAAGGATATCCTTCATAGCGGTCGAGAGCTTGCAAATCTTTTTCCTTCAGCTTCCACAGAAGAACAGGAACACTGGAGCCTTTGAGCGGCTCCACAGTTGCTACGGAACTTCTTAGCCCGCCGCGGAACAGCAGCTCGTAGTCCTTAATTTCACTGGTGCCGACGACCTTAGCCGTCGGGCAGCGAAACGCCATCTGCGGCAGATTTAGGTTGCTGCCGTAGGCGATATACAGGGTTTCAGATTTCATTTTTAATCATTCCTCCTTTTTACATGGACAAGGAAAGGCCGGGGCTTTCTTCTTGTTCCCCGGCCTGCTCCTGTTCATTTTCAATTGTTTGCTCCTGCTGCACCGGCCGAGATTGTGCAGCTTCTGCCAGCTCTTTTTCTTTTTTCTGCTTTAACCGCTGCTTTTGCTGCTCGGCCTGCGCCGGATCTTTCCATGCGATACAGCCGTCCAGATGCTCCAGCAGGTGGAGCCGGGCGGTTTTGAATTCATCACCAATGAGCCCCAGCCTCAGAAGCCAGGTACGGAAGGTATATTTTTCATTGGTGCTGTGGGTTTTCTGGCGGCTTGCACACCGCTGGTTGAGAGCCTGTGCAGAGATGGCGAGGCACAGCTGGATATATGCCTTGATCTTGCCGGCATGGGTAGTGCTGTTAAACAGCCTGAATTCTATAGTGCCTTTTTGGAACACGCTGTGGAGGTTGAGGCAGTGGTAGCGGCTGCTGTGGTAATGCTCCCGGTGTCCGTCGCCGCCGTTATACCAGATGCGGCTTACCTCATCCAGCGTCCGGGGCTTTTTCCGGTTGATCTCATCCAGAAAGCTCTGCTCCACCTTCTTACAATACTGCCGCTCCCTGGCCACCTCCACCTGCATGGCCTTATAAATCATATCCTCCTTGGAGGCCATAATATTGGTGATGTTGCGCAGAGTGTTGGCGTTGTGAGGTGACGCGTCCAGGTGAATATGGATGCCGCAGGATTTGTTCACCAGCATTCCGGCCTCCCGCAGCTTGCGCACAACCTCTTGTATGGTTTCGATGTCATCGTATCTGCAGATGGGGCTGACCAGCTCTACACTGTAGGTACTGTCGGCAGATACAACCCGCCGGCCTTCTTTTTTCTCTGTGGTTATGCTTCCGTCACTCATAACCTTCCACCGGCGGCTCTGGCTGTCCAGCACGGAATATTCTCCGTAATATCCGCCGTCAAAGTTAGAAGGTGGTCCGAAATATTCTGACAGCACCTGCGCGGCACGCTGACGGGACAGACCCGTCATTTCAATCTCAATGCCGAAGCGCTGCTCCTTCATGTCCATGCTTTATCACTCCTTCCTTTACCGTCCCCCCGCCTTTCCGAAGAGTTTCGCTTTATGTTCTGGAGCCTGCACCATAAGGTTGTACCGCTCGTTGCCGCATTTGTACAAGCAAACACCCCGCTGGGGGTACCGGATCAGGTTGTATTCTGATTCCTCCAGCTGAAGGGTATCCATATAGAACCGCTTGTCAATATTGCCGGCGTTGAATAAAAAAGCGTGAGCCGGAATGGAAAACAGCGGCTTGGTGTACTCCCGGATGCCCTCCAGATTGAAATCCTCCAGGTTCTGACTGGAGAGGATTACCGCTGAATCCTTTTTACGGACACGCTTCATGAAGTTCCTGACATACTCCACGGCCGTCAGATTGGAAAGGAACAGATAGAACTCATCGATGCTGGCGGCGGTATTGCCTGTGGTAAGAAGCTCGTTGCTCATGTAGGACAGCACATTGAAAAGGAGTGCATTTCGCAGGTTTTTACTAGCCTGCAGAAGCCCCTTGACGCCGAAGGTCACGAACTCGCTGCTTTTAATATTGGTGTGTCCGTTAAAGAATTTGGACTCCGCGCCCTTACACAGGGAGTGGAGTCCGAGGCAGATTTCCCGCAGGGTTTCTGCTGTGTATAGCTGGCGTTTTTCTTCTTCGAATTCCTTGTATTCCGACTCAATCAGCTCGTACAGGTCGGACAGGATGGGGTAATCCGAGGGCTTTAACCGATCAAATTTGCTGTGATCAGTAATGTTCCATTTATCATAGAGCTTGCCCAGCATAATCTCGATGGTATCGATCTGGCGGTCATCGAAATCCTTATAGGCTCGGAAAAAGTCCTTGAGAAAGCTGATGTGCTGACTGAGCTTGCTGGTCTGCCGAAATGCCTGGGGCGCTTCAGTGTCCTTCGGATCACCAATTTCATCCCAGGTCTTTGGTTCCAGAACATTGATAATATACTCTCCGGTCATCAGGTCGATGAAGCATCCACCGATATTGTTGGTGAGATCCTCAAACTCCATCTCAGGGTCGAGGCAGATGATTTTCATCCCGGATTCCCTAAGATTGCAGAGAATGAGTTTTAACAGATAACTTTTGCCCTGGCCGGAGTTACCGAGAATGAGGATGTTGGCATTGGTCTTATCGTCTGCTCTCCGGTTGAAATCCACGAGGATATTGCTTCCGAATTTATCCCTGCCAAGATAGAAGCCGTTTGGATCTGTCTTACCGCTGTAGTTGAAGGGATAAAGATTGGCTACCGAACTGGCGGGAAGTACCCGTTCGAACTGATCAGAGAACACATTCCAGCCTGAGGGCATAACGGAAAGAAAGCCCTGCTGCTGGCGGAGCAGGAGCCTGTCTACATTAAGCTTGCTTCGCACCAGCTCGGTCAGCACCTCGGTCTGCAGGAGCTTGAGCTGATCCGGGTCATGTGCAGACAGCTCGATATATACTGCTGCATGGAGGAGTGGCTCCTTGCTCCGGTGCATCTGTGCCACGATGTTGGCAACATCCTGCAGGTTGCTTTCAGCGGTGACTGTCTGCTGCAAATCCTGGGTGCTGCTCCGCTGCATCCGGTTCTTGTTGGCAGCATTGCTGATGATTTTCTTTTCCTCCACAGGGGTCACATGCCGGGTATAGATATGCAGGGTTACACCGTCCTTTTCACCCAGGTGCCGCAGGATAGCTTGCTCACTGGTTTCCGTAGGATATTCTCGGAGTACCCAGACACATCGATAGGTGTTGCCGCAGATGAAGTGGTCGGTGTTAAATTTGATGATTGATGGGGCGATCATATCCAAAAATTCTTGGATATGGAAATCATCCTGCAAGGTAACGGCTGTTTGTACATTCCTTTTTGGCATTTGGCATTCCTCATTTCTTTTTAGGCTTTTTAAAATAGGCATAAAAAAAGACCTGTTGACAATTTGAACAGGACTAAGATATTTTCTGTTTTATATGTGTTAACAATAAAATTATTTGAACATAAAAAAGCCGCTTGCCCTATTATATCAATAAAGCAAACGGCTTCTTTACCCGGAACATATGAAAATGGAGCATCAGCCATTTTATATTCCCCTTGCTCCTTATTCAGCACTTACTCCAATCATTTGTTTATCTGTAACTCGCTGCTATGTGTCTTAACAGCCTTGTGTTTTTTTATGAGTTCAGCAATCGCTTCTTCCACCAACTCATCATTGCCTGCACAGCGTCTGATTCTATCCTTATCAGCCTTCGTAAGCGGCATACCCTCCATTGACATTGAGCCGTTAACCTCATCAATTAGTTTTTCCAAATCCCTCATACGAACACCGCCTTGTTTATATATTATACTATGTTTTCACTAAGGCCTCCAGGAGATTTTAATATCGTTACCTTCACTGTCTTTAGCTTCAAAAGACCAGCCCCTCTCAAGCCTCACTAGTGCAGACGGAACCAAACTTCTTTTATTAAATTGCATTCTCGTCTTTTCAAAGAATTCATCCCAATCGGTAATCTCAAAACTTAATTGATAACTGTCTTCCCCTTCAACTTCTTCATCTGCTTTTTTGAGGCAGAACTTAAAATCACCGAAATCAAAGACACTAAGATTTTCACCTTTTACATCCACTTTGTGCCCAAAAAGTCTTTGATAAAACTTTATTGCTCTCTTCATGTCTTTAACGGGTATATACGATGTGCTTCGCCTTATCTCAAATGTCATCTGAACACCTCCCTGTCTAAATTTCTACCAGGTTATATAAAATTCCCTTAAAAGGGCTTTTGACAGATATTTATTCTTACACATGTTACCATTTAGACAGCGGATTTTCTATAGCATGTGCGCAACTCGTCGGTTTCGTTGCTCAACTCGTAGGAATTGTTGCTTGAATCATTGATTTAGGTATTAAAAAATCAGCCAACTATTATCTAAGGGCTGATGTCAGGTAAAAAATTATCTATTATCCTCTATCAAATGAACAATGGACTTAAACTTAAAGTCAAATCAATTAAGCGTATAATGGGCCTTCTATACTTACCACATTATTCTTTGTTTCTTTAGCCTTATACAGCGCTTTGTCTGCTACTGCCATGAACTTTTTCATATCATCTTCCTTAATAGTGCAGGTGATACCAACAGAAATAGTGACTTTATAAGGGAATTTGTGCTTCTCAACCTCACTTCTGATACGTTCGGCAAATGCTTCTGCCCCCTTGATATCTGTATCAGGCAGAATGACTGCATATTCGTCCCCGCCCCAAACAGTAACAGTGTCTTTTGCCCGTGCATATGCTTTGAAAATATTTGCGAGCTCCAGCAAGACTCTATCCCCTTCTACATGTCCGTATGTGTCGTTTATACTTTTGAAATCGTCTACATCAATAAGTGCAATTGATACGGGAAGCTTGACCCGTTTTAGGCGTCCCATTTCATATGCGAGCCTATTGTAAAAGTAACGTTTGTTTTGCAATCCTGTTAAAACGTCGCTGTTAGATCTATTATGCAGCCTTTTGATTACCAGCCCAAGCATCAATCCTGAAAATGTTTGACTTAGTGTAAGAGCCCCCCATAATACTAAACTTGTGCCAGATGGCAGGAATTTAGCAATACTGTAAATGCATGTGCTGAAAATAAAACATATGATAGCCAATACAGCAGGTGCATATTTATAAAAGTTCGTCTTCATGATTCCCCCTCGCTTTCCTTTAATTAATTGCAAGTATAAAAAAACATTCACAAAAAGACCAGCTTATTTAGCAAGCCAGTCTTTGGAAGCTATATTACCGTCAGGCATTTAAGCAGCACAACGCAATCCTTTGCCCCTTGCAGGTAAAGGTGCTTAATTTCCTTATTTGTCAGGCGGTCCTTTTGGTCAAAATATTGTTCTATGGTTTCTCTGTCCTCCCTGCTCATCTGTGCAAGGATTTTTTCTACTTTCCCGCTTAGCTCCCTAACCTCTTGGTATAGATCTGGCTGGTTATTCTTTTCAACATCGCGCAGTTCTATAAGGCTCTTTTCCATTAGCTCTGTAATAACAATCTCCAGTATTTCTTCCTGTGACATTGCCATATTCATCACCTCCAGCAACACACATTACCACACAATCTTTTCAATAGCTATCCAAAAGTTCCTAAAACGCAACAGAAATTTTCAGTCGTTCAGGATGATCCAGCGTTCTCCGTCAAAGTCTTCGAATTTCTCGGTCGTGACGTTCTGCTCGAAATATATTGCCAACATCCTCTTGATATCCTCGCTGCCTGCTCGTTTGGTAGAGAAGCCTTGCTCCCGCAGTGTTTTCTCTATGCGGTTTAAATACGGAAACACCTCGCTTTCCTTTTCGTTGCGCAGCCGGATAATGACAAGAAATTCCCGCGCCGTTGCCATCTGCACCTGTATACGGTCAAGGTGGGTCAGGTCATGCTCAAGGAGCCTCCGCACAGCAGGGTTATTCTCCTGTTCTATGCGGCTTTTTAAGAACCTCTTATTATCGTCAAAGTTTTCCCGGCTGTTTAAGCACAGGAACTCCAGTTCCGCCATCCCTTTGAGGACGGTCATCAGGGCGTAGATCCGCGCTGAGATGCTGGCCTCGGAGAGGACAGAAATGTTGGTGGGCTTGATGATAAAGTACACCAACTCATCGCCGCGGTAAGTCACCAGGCTACGGTCTGTGACGACCTTTGTGTTGATAAGCTGGCGAGTAAACTGCTTTTGCTTTTCCGCCTTTTTTTCTTTTCTGCTCATTGTTTGGTATACCCCCATTCGTAAGTCTGCTGCTTGATTAAGAAGAAGGCACAGGCATATTTTATAAAGTCCAGAATGCTGGTATCGTCAAACCGGATGGTTAAAAAAGCATAGAGGGCTGTGATAACGATGGGCGGCAGAAGCTTAAGCTGCGCTAGCGCAAACACAGAGAGTAGAAGGCCGACGCCGATGATGCCGATGTCGCGCAGCTGCCACAGCCACAATACTGCTTTGGATTTCAGGTTGTCAGGGTAGATGTACATTCCGATTCCTCCTGTTCTTGTTTGGATTTTCTCAAAAAATATGCGATCCCCCGGAGCACATGCTCCACACAGGGAATCGCCACGCTGTTGCCAAGAGCTTTGTACCGTGCACTGTCCGAGGCACCGGGGATGTCCGTCCAGTAATCAGGAAAGCCCTGGAGCCTTTCGCATTCAAGAGGTGTCAGGCGCCGGATCAGCTTCCCAATACGGACAGGATGCACATTATTCAGGGAATATCCTCCGTCCGTTTTGGATTGAAGGGTGCCGCTCAGATCTTTGTTTTCTGTACCGTTTCGGCAGTCCAGACCAGCAACGTCTATTTCACATACAAGGTCTGTAGAGTCCTTGTATTGCCTCGAGCTCTGAGTGCTAACCACATGGTTTGACACATATTCGTCACTCCGCTGCTGGGAGAAAACACAATGCCGGTCCGCAGTGTTTAATGTATAGCTGATGTTGGGCTGAAAGCCCATGCCGTTTCCTCCGTTGTGGTCCTGGCGGTCAATAATATTTCCGGCTATACAATACGTTTCCGCAGGTGACAGTTCGGCACCTTCACCCTCAGAAAGCACAGCAGGCTGGGAAATCAGCGGCACGTTGTTGCCACCAGTACCGTACCGGGCGGACATAGTTGGAGCTACTGCATGAGGTCCTGTATATCTGGAGTCAATACCGTGGTTCTCAAACAGTACCGGCTGGTTGTTCCCGCTTGTGCCCGCTGCCGAGGTGATAGTAGGACACAGGTCTTCACAAATTTCAGCACCTCCCTGCTGGCTTCCCAGCACAAGGGGTGGATGACCTGACATCTGTGCACGCAGAGTGGCTGCCATGTTTTCCGTTACATCCATTCGGTTGCCGCCCTGATCATTGAGACACAGGATGGACGGTGTCATGCTTGAGCCGTTTTCCGTAATCTGTTTGTTTTTTTCTGCGGATACATAACCATGACCGCGTTCTTCTATATAGCATGGATTCCTGCCTGGATTTCCAGTGCTTGCTTGAGAACAGGAGGCAGCTCCTTGCCGCGCTTCCTCGCCCGGCGCAGGATGCCCACACAGGCTGTCTTGCTTAAATAATATTTCGGGTGCGGTTCGGCCTCCAAAATCTGCAACAAGGAAGATACGCTTGCGTCTTTGGGCGAGGCCCCAGTATTGAGCGTCCAATACCCTCCAAGCAAGTGAGAATTGATATCCCAATATGGCCCCAGCAGGGAGCCATACCCCTCCCGGAGGTCGAGGTACAGATACGGTGCTGTCCGCAATTCGGCAGGTTTCTTCAAGCACCGCTCGAAAGTCCTCTCCGTCTGCGCTGGAGAAGGCTCCGGGGACATTCTCCCACACCATGTATCGAGGTCGAACAGCGTCATCTGCCCTTCCGCTTGCTTTGTCATCCGCTCTCATCTCCTTGATCACCCGGATCTGCTCCATAAACAGTCCGGAACGCTCACCCTGAAGTCCGGCACGCTTGCCGGCTACCGAGAGGTCCTGGTTATTCTGATATCGGGATAATCAGGATTATGCCGAGGAAAAAGTTATCCCGAAGTTTAAGCCGCCACCCTTGTAGGTAAAGGGGTCACGGTCAAAAACCTCGGGATAATAGAATGGCGTCCATAGTTTACTTGCATAATAAAAAGGCAGGTTTTCACCTGA
>JAAYUV010000103.1 GCA_012517475.1 Peptococcaceae bacterium
GACACAAAAAAAGAAATGACCTGTTCCTCCGTGACCTTTTCCAGACTGTCTGCGCCGTCCTTCTGAATGGCAAGAAGAAAGGATGCCGCATGATGGGATTCGCTATAGATGGTTGTATCCTTTTTGCCGCGCTTTTCTTCCGCTTCGCAGTAAAAATCAATCAATTCCTGAAATTCAGGAACCAGCAGGTGGTAAGCGCAGCGGCTGAAAAGTGTGTGCCGGCGTCTTCCGTTCGGATAATTTCCATAAAGATCGAATTGCTCGATTGCACCAATGATGGTTCTTTTGTTGCGCAGGTAATCCTTTGAATGCGGAGTATGGGTGTACTCCAGATAAATATCCGTGTAAGATGCCCATTGTTTTGTTTCTGCATTCCGAAGAATCCAGACGATTTCATCCCTGAATCGGCTTATATAGAGTTCGGAATACCCTTTGCTTTCCATATAGGAAAGCAGTTTTTGATGATGTTCAAGAAGATTTTGAAAATCCATGGTATGACCTCCTAAATGTTATAGGACAATCATACAGGAAAATTCGCACCTGGATTTCAGCTCCAAGCAGGAATCGGCGAAGGCCATCAGCGCCGCCTTCGGCAAGCCGGAGGAACCGGAGAACGAGGAGCCGGAAGAGGCACAGAGCATGACGATGAGTATGATGTAACGGAGGGGAGGTAAAATGGAGCAGGGTTATAAGGCGGTATTAAAAGACTGCCCGGAAACGCTCTCATTGGAGCAGTTCCGGGCAGTAGCACATATCAGCAAACGAAAGGCAAAATGGCTGCTTGAAAACGGTGTGATTCCCTGCGAGGATTCGGGGAAGCAGACACGTCGCTTTCAGTTACGGCGGAGCGATGTGGCTGATTTTCTCCGGCGGCGGGATGCAGGAGAGTTGGACGCTGTTATCCCTGTTGGCGCATTCAGCAGCAAATCTGCATGTCCTCGACCGCAAATGGATATTGAGCCTGAGGAGCTTTTTTCTTTCCTGATGGAGGAATGGGCGGACGCACCTGATATGTTAACCACCCGGCTGGCGGCGGAGCTGACGGGCTATAACGATACCACTGTCAACAATTGGGCGGCGGACGGGAAAATCAAATCAGTGAACTACTTCGGGAAAAACCTCATTTCCAAAGAATCGCTGGCGGAATACCTTGCCAGTCCCGAAGGCCAGCGTATTGCTCGACCGGCGCAGAAGCATCATGATATGATTGAATCTTTTATGGACAGAGAACAAAACAGCGGAATGGAGTTTGGTTCCATGCCGCTGAGATGATTTAGCCTTCTCCATAAATCTGTATTTCCTCGGATGCAATTTTCTTTCGGAAAACTTCATCCAGACTGTCGGTGGTGAGCAGATCAATATGAACGCCGAAGGCTTCCTCGAGATCGGCATACAGACCGCCGAGGGCGAACAGTCCGCGGATACTGCCTTTATCGATTCGAAAATCGATATCGCTGCCCGGCTTGGCGTCGCCTCTGGCGTAGGAGCCAAAGAGGAACATCCGCTCCACACCGTGGCGTTTGGCGATTTCTCCCGCAATTGTTTTGATTTCTTCAACGGTAAAAGTTCGTTCCATAATTGATTCACTCCCTATATGTAGGGTAAAGGGCCTGTCGGTTGACAGGCCCTTAAATACAGGGGCAAGGCCCCATGAATGGCGGAGAGGGCGGGATTCGAACCCGCGTGCCGTTTCCGACAAACTGATTTCGAGTCAGCCCCGTTATGACCACTTCGATACCTCTCCGTATATAGTTTAACCGCCTAAGCGGAAAAACGCTTCTTAGAAAACTGTGAGCAAAGTGTTAGCATTTGCGGAAATTTCCCGAAGGTCAGGCGCTCACAAAGCCTGATTCCATGCGGAATTGCGTCGAGCGGGCGGGCATTTGACCGATTCGATTTCGAGTGCAACGATGAAATGAGAATTTAGTGGAAGTTAGCAGTAAATACATGTAAATAAAAATCGCCGAAAACCTTATGGAATCAGGGTTTCCGAGAATTTTTCCGTGCTTGCAAGGAAAGGTTAAGCATGCCAACAAATTAACAAAAAAAAAGCATCAAAGTGTGTTTTGGATAGAACTCGGATAGAACTACAAATTTCTATCATTATTTCAGTTAAAACTGATTTGCTTTCACCGCTTGCCGTTGACAAATTTGAGAAAGTGAGTGAAGCAAATGAATTTTAATGAATATTGTTCTTCAGTAATTGATCGTTATCCTGAATATGTCACACAGAAAGAAATGTGTGCCATCTTGGGTATTTGCATATCCACAGCCTACTCCATCCAGAAAAAAGGCATGATTCCTTTTGAATATGTAAACACATCAGAAGGAAGAAGGCAACGGATAAAGATTACCGACATCCTGTTATACCAATACGAAAAGATGTGCTTTGCTGAGTCAGAAAATGAGTTTATTGAAGGATTGCGCCGTTATTACCAAAAGCAATTACTAGATTACCCTCAATTGCTTTTAGTTTCGGATGTAATGCGTTTTACCGGGTACGCAAGGACAACAATTAATAATTGGATACAACGGAATGAATTGAAATCACTGCGGTACAAAAATAAACGGATACAATCATTCCGTCGAGGTAAAGGGTCTGTTATAACAAAAGATGCATTCCTTGATTTTTTAACAGGGGCATATTATCGGAGCATAAGAAGAAAATCAAATATCCATAAAGAACAAGCCAAACAATATCAGCAACTCTTTGACACTTTGATGTCAAAGCGGGGTGCTCTCAATGTCTGACTATAGCTTTCTAATAAATAGATATCCCGAATTTGTGACGAAAGATCAATTTTATCGGATATGCCATATAAGCAAAAATACAGCGCGGTATTATCTGGAGAATGGCTTTATTCCTTGCATTAATTCCGGCAAAAAGACACGCAGATATAAAATTGCGCTGAAAGATATTATTTTCTTTTTAGAGGACAGAGACAGAAATCCGGAAAAATACTATCTGCCGAATCATTATAACAACCCGTTTTTGCCGGGTAAAATCAGGCGGTATAATTTCAAACCCCGGCCTGATCTCTATAAACATCACTACAAGCTAAAGGGCATAAATGATGTTAAAGATTATAGGCAATATCTCGAACTGCAATTTGCAGATTATCCGGATATGCTGACAAGTAAACAGATACAACAAGTCACCGGTCATTCGACAAAAACAATAATTTCATGGTGCGAGTCGGGCAAGGTGAAATATATCAGACACCGTTATGCCTACCTTCTTCAAAAAAAGAGTGTCATTGACTATTTGTTCAAGCGGGAGTTGCAACAATAAGGATAGTGCCATTTGTTCTGTATAGTGCAAATGGCTTTTTTAAATAAAAGAAAGAGTATTAGTCATTTTAGACTACGACACGGGCGGAAACGAATGACGGCAAAATTGTTTTATTCATAGCTCTTCATCACCAAAATAATAGTGATAAGGAGACTAAAATAACACTCGGCTGCTTAACTACTCGAGATATATGACTACACTCCAACATGATTTTATTTTAATGGTTATATCCTAAATACTTTATTTGTATTGGATATAACGCTTCCTTCATTCTCGAGTGAGAAACATATAAGAGATTTCTTTCTACAGCTATACTATCGACATCAACTACAAATACTCGGTCAAACTCTTTTCCCTTAGATTGATGAATGGTGGTAATATATAGGCCGGGGGTAATTTGTGTGTATGAATCAATATACTGTCGCTGCATCATCACTTTATCAATATCATCCGCAGATAATTCTTTCTTTGATATACAATGCTCAACAAAGCGTTTTCTCGGATAGTTAATCATCTGCTCGGACTCATTGTTCATGACATCCAACATTTTTCTTAGTACTTCCCAGCAGGTTTCCAATACATCCGAGTCAAGATGTGGTGAGATAACAGCATTCAAAGCTTTGAAGATGGATTTCCTTTTTCGACTAAGAGAGGCGCCTGTGTAAGTCATTAAGGTCTCAACGCTCTCTCCGTCAATCTTTTTATCCATCATGCATAATGCTACGGCGCATAAAAGAAGCGGAACTTTTGTGTGTAGTGTTTCGAGAACCAAGCATTTCTTTAAGATCTTGTTGATCTTTAGCAAGTCATTCGTATCCGAAACAGAACGAGGATACAAGTTGTTTTCAAAGAATACTTCAGCTAACCTGCTTGCAACATTATTATTCCTACATAAAATGGCTATAGATTTGTTCTTTTTTAGCAAAGCAGACACTTGCCCAATGCAAACATAAAAGATCTGTTTTGAGAGAATAGAACACTGAGTTTTAGCAGATTTCCCTTTTTTAATATGCCAGTCGGGATCGCAAGCTACTGATCGAGATAACAGTTTCCCATTAGTTAATTTACTATAGTCAAATTCCGTACCAGAACGTATTGCAGTTAATAGGTCAACAAGATCTGGCTTGTCTTTATAGCGAAAATATTCAGTGAACTCTATCGTTTTTAGATCTAGGTATTTTTTAGGCAATTGTTTTAGCCTTTCTTCCGCAGAACCCCTGAACTCATAAATCATTTGGAATCTGTCGGCAAAGAATATACCACGTGATTCCTTAAGTATTGAAGACACAAACTGTTCTTGATAGTAGTTGGTGTCCTGATATTCATCAAGAATGACAACTGGATAATCATGGCTGATAGCTCTTGCCACGCTTGGTGATGATTGTAATATTTTACACGTTAATGCACCAAACTGAGCAAAGCAAATGAATCCAGTATTTTTTGTAAAACGAAATGCTTCATCAAGGTATCGAATAATATCCTTTTCTTTTTTGGCTTTGAATTCACTTTGCGAATTTTTGAGAATTAAGTGGCCATTCTCGAGAGAAAAGTCATCAAAAATATTACTTCGTAAACCCTTGGGAAGTTTTTTCCTTTGGATTTCAAGATAAGCGGCGAGTAGTTCAGCATAGTCGTCGTCATCTACAACAGATAGAGGTTGGCTAATACCAAGAGTATCCCGGTACACGTCGAGATATTTCTTGAAAAATGAATGGTAATTATTAATCTCAATATGTTTGCGGGTAGGATCGCCTGGTGACAATGATGACAACTCTTTTATAAGCTGAGCCCTTGCATTTCTTGAAAAAGTTAAGATCAAGACCTTCTGATATGGCATCAGCATATTATTGTCCCAAAGACATTTCGCTGCTTGTATACAACTGTACGTCTTGCCTGTTCCTGCTGGTGCTTCAACCAATACGTAATTAGCCCCGCTGGCAAGCAAATCCAAAAACTCTTGTTGCTTCCCTTTTGCCGCCATCCGTCAGTCTCCATTCAATGCAAAAACATTCGTATATCCATTTAAAGCGTTTAGCTTCTCTCCGTCTGTTGAAATGTGTTTTATCAGGGCCTTAAAAAAACCAGGTACTTGGCCGTCTTCAGTAATCCAGCATGCAATTATCCGCGAAAAATACGGGTTTGCAAAACTATCATGAAGTACATACTTCAGGAGCCTTTTTTGAGGCAGCAAATCCTCATAAGAGTTTATGTCAGCAATATTGATATGATGTTCTTTAATGAAATCATGTATTTCAACTTTTTTAGCCTCAGGTTTTTCATGTTCAGCTGCGTTGTAGCTTTCAATACTCAACAGTTTGTCCTTAATCACAGAAAAATCAACTAATTCATGTAGATGTGATATATAGCTATTAGCAGATGGAAGAATCAAGTCCTCATACGAATCTTGCGCCACAAATACCACATCAGCAATCCCTGAGATCTCATTCAGGTGTCTTTTCACGTCTGTATCATTATCAATTAGCACATGCACAGTTTTACCAAAGTGCTTTAGGGCCTGACAGTATGACTTAAGTTTTGTCTTCCCTCCAACACGCAGCAATTCAATATCATATTGGCTTAATGCCAAATCGTATGTATAGGAGTATATTGGAAATGCCTCAAATTCTGATTCTCCCTCAACCAGAAGAACGGCATCCGCCATTAGTGAAGATAAAAACTCTTTCTTATTGAGCCTTTGTATGTCCTTTAGGATTTGATCATCAAGGCCACTTAGTAATGGAGTTGAAGTCACAGATGAAACTGTGCTTATTGTTTGATAATCAAAATGACTTATGATGTCCGGCGAATGGCTTGTAATGAAAATTTGCCCTACCGAAAGCCGCTTATACTCATCTGCAATATATCTTTGGTATTTGGGTTCCAGGTTTTGCTCCAGCTCTTCAATGAACACAATTCCTGCGCCCTTAAGCTGCTCTTTCATTAGCAACAGTAAAAAAAGGCTGCGGATTCCTTTAGATTGTTTGCTGAAATTTAGTTGTGCATTTCCAATTGAAGTGCCTAACTCATATCCTGAGTAATTCCATGTAGATTCAGGATTTTTTAGCAGGATATTATATTTCTCGATTGAAGCAATCTTTCCAAGGCTTTTAAGAGTGTCAAGATATGTAGAAATGATTCCTGACTCTGCGAGCTTTTTATTAGCCTCTTGGATGATTTCTTGAGAAATCCGTTCGATTTCTCCGCCTATGGAATTATGAGCCATTTTGTAAAATGTACTTTTGGTTTGCAAACCAACCTCTTTCAATGGTTGTCGATCTGCATCAATATATGTGAAATTAACCGTTTTACGTGCACTTAATGAGCAAGGAGGTTGCTGGGTTTGCTGGTAAAAACTCCACTCCATATGCCTGTCCGCGCCGCTCTCCAACTGATAAATCAATATAGGTTTTAAGTGGTCAGGAGTATCATCAGCAACAAAGTTGTCATCTTTATCTATGTGCTGCAAATATTCAGAGTAACTTGTAGCTAAAGCATCAATATCGTCAAGCCATATTTGTATCCGTATATGTAGTGTTGTATCTCCAAAGTAATAGTCGGATGTCTCAAAGTATGAATCATAACCAGTAGATGAAAACGTTAGCGCAATAGCCGCAGCGAGGTTAGACTTACCGCAGCCATTTGCCCCAAACAGCACATTCGTTTTAGGATTAGGCTTCCAGGAAAATGTTTTGAAATTCCTAAAGTTTTCAATATTAATTTTATAAATATACATTTGTTTTCTCCCACTACATTTACTTCTTGGTACTCTTGTAGCTTCCCATTATAGACTTATAACAACTTCGCCAAAAACCATTACAAAAGTGCCTGTGCCTCTAATTCAACAATTTCCTAAATATTCCTTCTAGCTATGATGAATTTAAATTAAGAAAAACGTACAAAGCATTAAAATCTTTGTGCATACTCTTTTAAAAACAAGACATATTTTTTATTCGATATAACCTTGAAAATCTAATTTGTTTAAAAGCATAAGTTTGAAAAATTGAAATTTTATTGGTATTTCTATAATGATATAATATTAGAAAGTACTGTAAATGATGTACCTTGCAAAAGATACTATATAAAGAAGGGTTAACAATGTTAAGATACCATCCAGAAAGATTCAGAGTAACGAGACCTTATGCAAAACAGATTGTGAATTTTTTTAGAAGCAATATTTCTGATGGGATTCCATCTATGGTACATTTACAAGAACTTAGTGGCATGATAATGAAAAAATATAACGAAGAATTAATGAAGCTTCCTTTTGAAAAACGGCCTCCCGATACGCGGCAACTCTCAAAAGAAATATCATATGCGGTTCAATATGCGACATTTGTAATGTATGGCAGAAATATATTTCATTTTGAGCCTGATTTAACTGAAAAATTCAGACAAACTGATGTTGATGAAGTCCCCGTTTCCGCGCTCATATATCCATATAAGGTATTTTATATGAGTTTTGGCATTCAGGAAGATTTGGACTTATGGCACCAAGGATATTATGTTGACGGAGCCTATATTGCTGCTCTTCCGGGTTTACCGTTACAAATCATACTTTCAACAGTTCGTAAGGATGTTGATTATAAAGATAAGACAAATTGGATCACAAATCCGGATAGATACTACTACCTTGCTTTAAATATTGACAATCCTGAAGCATCCATTTCCTTTGTAGTGGATCAGGCATTAGAGGAAGAAATTAAGTCTCATGATGTAAGCCATCTACCGGATGAGTCAGGCGTATATGAAATTGATGGGCAGAATATTATGATGATTGATAATAAGCATAATTCAGCGGAATTAGATATAAGTGATGCAAAGCAGGGATTCAATGTGTTTAAAGAAGCTCTTCGCCTTGTTATTAATGGACTTTGCTATGTTACCTCTTATCGAGAGGAAATTAAAGAACAATGGCCGGATGAAACACCGAAGTTACTATTAGAGCGGTTGACTAACGCAACAAAAAACAGCAGCCGCCAAAAAATAAGGGCTGAGTTGACATCGCTGGGATATACAAAAGTTAACTTTTGCGGTAGAACAATTTCTAAAGACAAAGTAGAGCTTATTTCATCGGGGAAAGAAATTTCAGCACATTGGAGAAGGGGACACTGGCGAAATCAAGCATATGGGCAAGGATTGAAAGATAGAAAACTGATATGGATTATGCCAGTGCTGGTTCGTAAGGATAAAGGGGAACCGGAATTAGGGCATATTTACAAACCATAAGGCTTAAACTTCTTCAAAAATCGAGCAGCTCAAAGGTACATATAATTTCTTCAAAAAATCTCTAAACACTTTTTATAAAATTCGGGGTATAATATATAGGAAGCTTAAGTGAATGAATAGAGGAAAAATTTTTATAGGGCGTTTACCTGGTTTGGTGTATAATAGTATTAGTTGCAGATGATTGAAAGAGGTGATACCCATGGCAACCGTTTCATTTGACAAGAACATTGTCATAAGAGAGCCTGAAGCAATAGAAAGACTTGTTGAAGTACTTTCTTCAAAGGAAGCAAAACCAATAAACAAAAAACTTGCTTCCGACGAGGCTATGGCAAAGGGGGAAGAGTTATTAAAACAGTGCTTATCCCACTTGAAACGTTATTAGAAATGACTTCCGAAGAAACAGTAACGGAAGTCATTTCTACTTTTTATTGCTCTAAAGACCACGATATAGAGAGTTTTTTAAAGAAAGAAAACAAAGCTATTTTATATGAGAGGAAAGCTAAAAGCCGTACATATTTTATCTTTGATGAAAATGGACTCGAGAATGGAAACTTTATTCTTCTGGCATATTTTTCGATTGCAATGCAAACTTTAAAAATACCGAATGGTACAGCAGCATCTCAGATTAGAAAACTGGATGGTCTGTATGCTAAAAAGGGGTCCGAAGCAATAACGGAAATTCCCGCATTTCTTATAGGACAACTTGCTAAAAATGATGAGTATGCAGATAAAATTACTGGTGATGAATTACTGGAATATGCGCTTTCAGTGATCAGTAAAGCGCAGGGAATTGTCGGTGGCAGGGTGGTTTTTATAGAATGCCAGGACCAACCCCAATTGAAAGACTTCTATGCTAGAAATGGTTTTAAATATTTCAGAAAAGATCCGAATGATGGTTTAGTTCAAATGATAAGATTATTGGATAAATAGAAAATGCTAAATTGAAGATGTGTTGCTTAAAAATCTAACGATTAGGAATCCGAGTTTTCTTTTTATATAGAATAAAAGCTAAGAAGCCGTTTGCTTTATTTACTGGTAGAGCAAGCGGCTTCTTATATATGAAAAGAGAACATAAGCGCAAAACCTATGTCCTCTTGTTCATTTGATTATTTGGTTGTTATATGGATAATGCGAAACTCTGAACTGTTTCTGATGTGCAAAGATCCACCTTCCGTGCCCAGTAAGAAAAGTTATATTAGGGCTTGCTGAATAGCCCAAAGTCTCACCAAATGGTAGTTACTGGGAGAGTGGTGGTCTCCAAATCCTTACAAATAGCAAAGAGTAAAAATGGAAAAAGAGAACGCGAAGCCGATGCTCCAAGTTCATTACAATGAACTGTAGCATTATTTCGCTTTCGGATGTCTCTTTCAGCCGCGCCATTATTCTACCCAGACCATATCGTCGCTTCCCGACCCCAAAGCCTCCTTCAATAGCATTACGTTCTTTCATATCTTGTTGTTCGATTCGTTTTTTGTTTTTGGCTTCTTGTGCTGCCGGGCGTCCGAGTGCTGGGCCACTGAGACGGATGCCATGTTGTTTACAATAGGCCCTGTTGTCTCGGTTGCGATAGATTTGGTCTGCTAACACGGCCTCGGGATAACATCCATAACGCTTTTTGTAGTCTTCCACAGCCTGTTTTAGATTGTTGCTTTCATTGAAAGGATTCCAACTGAGTTCGTCAACGAACATGTATCCGTCCACCATGCTCACGGCAAGTTTCGCTCCAAACTCTGTTGGCGCGTTCGCTTTTCCCCGTACTATGGGACGAACATGGGGTTGGCTGATGCTGACGATTCGCTCGCTCACTTGATGCGTCTTTTGTGTATACATGCTTCGTTGCTGCTCATAAAGCAGGCGTATGGTTTCTAATTCTCTGGTCTGTCGGTTATCGAGTGTCCCATGACCATCCAGCTCAAGCAGCTTGTCAATGGTTCTTAGATTCCTTCCGAGAAAGCCCAATTGCTTTCCTATGGCTCTGCGGATGGATTTTGCTTGAGGTTTTCTCTGTTTGGCTACACTCAAGTAGGCTTTGCGTGCTTTCTTTCGGTAGGTACGAGGCTTCTTTTTGAAACCCAGATTGACATGATAGAGGGCATCGATCATCGCTTCGCTCTTTTCACGAGCTTCGTTGAGTAGGGACAAATCCGTTGGATAACGGATATCTGCAGGAGCGCAGGTTGCGTCAAGCAGGAGCTTTCCTTTGTTCATAGGTTCTTTCGGCTTTGATTCAGCATGACTATCTTCTTGGGTGTCCGGTTGCACTTCTGGAACTTGAGCCGGTTGCTCTTCTGCACTCCCCATAGTGGGTGGATCGCCTGGATCCTGGGGGTCATCTGGCTTTTCCTCTTGTTCTGGTTCTTTCTCTTTGGCACAGATCATTTCATTGATTTCCATCATCGTTTCTTTATCCAGGCGCTTACGGAAGTGGACCATTAAAGAAGGATCGAAAGGAGGCTCTTTCTGATAGCGTTTAAGCCCGATGAAGTACTGCATATACGGATTCTCAGTGATATGTTCCACGGTTTCTCTATCGGTGAAATCACATTTATCTTTGATAATGAGAGAACCCAAAGCCATACGCAAAGGTTTTGCCACTGTGCCGGTATCTGACAAAAAAAGTTCAGCATATTTCTTTTCAATCTTTTCCCATGGGATGAGTCCGGCAAGTTTGACCCAGCGATTCTCCGCGTTTAATTCTCCCTCAAAAGGGAGATCAAACTCTTTAATAACCATCTGGCCATTGGGTTTACGGTACATGTTATCCTCCAAGTGCAAGGGTTTTTCCCTTTTTCTCATGATTTCCTTGCACTAGAATTCGACGCACTAGGCCACAAACCCTTGTTATATTAGCACTTTCGAGTTATTCAGCAAGCCCTATATTAAGGACGAGATTTTATGGAAAAGAAGAATATACTGTGAAAAAATGGAGTACTGGTATAACTTTTTATGGCCATTGTAAGAGAGTCGATACCATTTTCTCCTATGTTATCATTTTGCATTATTATCTTTCAATCTACTACTAATCCCAACTGAACCAAATATCTTGATGGCATCTGTTTTTTTACAGCACCCCAAGGCATCATCTTTTCGCTGGGAAAAGTAAGATAGCATAATCTTTTTGAGCGCGTTATTGATACAAACATATTGTGTTGTTCTTCGTCAAGCTGAACAGAATCGTTAAGAACTCTATAATCGGGAAATGTACCCTCGTTAAGCCCCATAATAAATACTACATCAAATTCAAGCCCTTTAGACATATGTACAGTAGATAAAGTTAGACCATGTTCTTTTGAAGTGTTAGTAACGCCCAGGGCTATTGACCTCATCATATTAGAAAGATTTCGATCATCTACTGAAGAATTTTTAATATATGTATTCCAACGGTCTACCCAAGCAGAATAATCGTTCAGTGTAAGAAGTCGCTCGTTATCGTTTTCAAAGTTATTTTCAACATTGCAATATTCTTGGAAGCAATCTAAAACCCTATCAAATCTAAACATAGAACCAAGAGATTGTATAGTATCCCATGCAGCGTTAAGTACACTAGATGCTTGCTCCCCTATTACTGTTCCTAACAGCGAATTGTGCTGCAATTCAGGAAAAGATGTTATTGAATTAGAGGTGATACCCAAAATTCTCCGCAATTCTAAAAAGTGAAGAACATCTTTTGGATTCATCAACAGGCGTAAACTTAAATCAAAAACCTTAAAAATAGTTGATTCACTATTGATGCCCTGATTAGCGGATGCTCTCAAATGGTAATCTATTTTTTTATCTAATAATAGATTTTCAAGAGTTGCAAATACGTATTTATTACGAGCAAGTACAGCACATTGCGATAATTCAATGTTGTTACCCTCTATATCTGGATGTCCTTGCTCCAATAAAGCAGTCAGCTTCTCAATTATCCATAACGCTTCGCTTTCTTCATTATCAAACCCATTTATTGTACACTCTCCCAATATGGGTAACTGGCCTTCCATTTCAAAGCTCGGTTCAATTTTCTTCGCTGCATCAATTACTGTCCGAGATGAGCGATAATTCTCAACCAAAACAAATTTACGCGCGTCATATTCTTTGGGGAAATTGTAAGTCATGAATTGACTAGATGATCCATTAAACCCGTATATTGCTTGACTAGGATCACCAACCATAAATATGCCGGATGATGTTCCGGCCAATGCTTTAATGACCTCATACTGAGATCTGTTTAAGTCTTGCGCTTCATCCACGCAAATATGTTTATATATTCTTTGATAAATTCTTGCAACTGATTCTTTTTCAGATAGTATTCTATATGCGTATAGCAGTATATCATCAAAATCAATGGCATTTTGGGCAAGCATTAGGTTGTTATATTCTTGATATAATATTTGACTATTAGGTTTATGGGCATAATCTGCAGGGAATTTAAAATTTCTCTTTGCTTTGCTAAGTGATTCGAATAAATCTCGTAAACTTTTTGAATCGAATTTACCACCTTTAATACACTTTTGCTTTAACTGAGGGACACAATTCAGTGCTTCCTTAAAAATCTCCAGTCTATCTTCCGCAGATTCAAAAATATGTAAATCCTGGCTAAGTCCTATCGTCGTTCCATGCTGTAAAACTAGCTCCATACAGAAATTATGAATTGTTCCAACATATACCAACTCTTGCAATTGATCATTAGAATAGCTTTGTAACAAACGTTCTTTCAATTCGTTTGCAGCTTTGTTGCTGAAAGTAATTGCTAATACCTTTTCACCACGTTTACCCTCGGATAATAGTTTTCGGATGCGCTCTGTTAATGTACGTGTTTTGCCGCTACCTGCTCCTGCGATTACATAGCAATACATATTGGGGGCATCGACAATCTCTTGTTGCTTAGGTGACAAATTCATCCATTATACCCCCAATACAGATTTAATTTTTGCCATAAGCTCCATAATTCTTGGTGGAAACTTTCTATCTCCTTCACATTCTTCACAGATAGTGGTAGATATGATCGCTGCGTATTTTGCTTTACCTGATTTCATGCAATCACATAAAGCTCTCCTTCGGCCGCCATCGGAAAGATAATCTCTAACTGGCATCTCCTTTATGGATTGACCGCATTTTTCACAAGTTTTCCCTGTATTTCTTGGGGACATTGATTCTCCATGATGCTTTGATATAAATGCTTCAAAGAATGGGAGTTCATATTCAGCAAGTGTATCATACTCAAAAACGTTAATCGCTTTGATTATTTGCTCGTCATAGTCGTTATCCAAGAGGTATGTTTCGAAGTCAGTTGAGCCATCCAAAATAATAATGTTTGTGTATTCGTTTAAGTTTGGTTTATCATTAAGTCCTCTTAGTTTTTGGATGCTTGATTGTAGATCTTTTATAGCTGCGGGTTCTCCGTCGCTGAATATAAACCATTCTGCCCCTATAGATTCTAATATCCGCAAGAAGGGCAAATAATTTTTCCCACCGACACCCACGATACTTACACCAAGTTCAAACGGTTCTTTCCTGAAATATTCTTTAAAAAAAATCTTTAATGCCTGTTCTTCAGTTTCGCCTTCGGCGAGTACAGTTATATTCGAAAATAAAAGCTCTCCCCGGGTATTCAATACAAAACGCTCTATTTGTCGGAGTTCATCCTTTTGTAATTTTAAGGATGATATTGGATAACACTTTGATTCCGAATTTCTCAAAGCCACATATATCAAATCACTTAACTTTGATGAAGATAAAAGATAGGGTGAATGAGTAGTAATTATCCTCTGTCCCCCAATACCTAAAAAATCCTGTACCAATTGCCGTTGTGAATGAGGATGAATATGCGCTTCGGGTTCTTCAAATGCCAACATACAAAAGTACGGGCTATCTTGGGCTAATTCAAGCCGCTTGTTGACAATAGTTTTTAACGCTGAAAACACAGCACGACTTCTCGTTCCAAGTCCTAAATAAGAAATTGGGAAAGAAGAAGATGCCTCCTGTGTAACATAGATGTCTAATCCTTTGTATAACTCATCAACTTTTCTTGTGATTGGGCTAATCTCAACTTTGCTGTTCCTTGTATTAGTTGCAGAAGATAAATCAGTTGATACTTGTTGCAAGAATGGACTTTCGGCTAAAATTTTATCGCTCAAAACTGATAACGAATTTTCAATTTCGGTTCGAGCATCATTTGAAAGTTTGATTTTTGATATTTGTTTATTCCATAATGAAGCCTTATCACGTATATCTGACGCGATATCTCTTTGAGCGTCAAGAAGAATAAAGTCAAATGCAGATAACGTCCTAAAGCGCAGTGTATTACCAGCAACAATATCATCTGTATTCCAAACATTTATAACTTTTTTCTCACGAATATACTCTTCTCGATCAGTATCATAAACAAACTCAGTTCTAAAGCCAAAAAATTCATTATCGTCTTGATCGGATCTTATATTTTCTCCCAAATGTAGTGCCCATGTTTCATCAAAAGCCTTTACTTGCTCTTGGCGTTCATTTACCGGAATAAACAATAAGTCAATAACCACGGGTTTATTAGTTGAATTTGGATAATCTGGAGAAACAAAAACGTCTGTATGATCTATATTCCCGTTACCAAAAGCTAATTTTAATGCATATAAAAAGTTTGATTTACCACTATCATTCATACCAAAGAAAACCGAGTAAGGGTGAAGATATATGTCCACATCCCTTATTGAACGGTAGTTTTGAATATGAACGCGATGTAATTTGATATTCACTTTCTTTCACTCCTTAGCTTCAGTTTGAATATATCGGTCCACAAAATGGTTTCCGAATCTTTGAACCAATTTAGATAAATTTCTCACTCTTTATCTTACCAATTTCATAACGTAGGATAGGAAGTTTCGAAATACCGCCTTAAAAGAATATGGTCATTTTTTCCCGCATGTAGCCAGACTGATAGTACGCGAATGATATTCTCAACTTCGCCTAATAGACATAATCAGACTGACTATTCTATTTTAACCCTATATTTCTGCTGTCCGGAGGAAGTTTTCTCAATCGCTTGTATAAAATCCTTTGATGTATTTACATAATTTAAAAACAATGTACCAAGCAAAAGACGTTGGCTTCTAGAAATCCGGTTCCATTCATAGCCTTTGAATAAATCTCTTACAAGGAAAACTTCCCCTTGATTC
The DNA here is from genome assembly GCA_012517475.1 of Peptococcaceae bacterium. Lineage (GTDB taxonomy): Bacteria > Bacillota > Desulfitobacteriia > Desulfitobacteriales > Syntrophobotulaceae > Dichloromethanomonas. Next base: position 15,664 of record JAAYUV010000103.1, read on the forward strand.
AAGTTTTCTGTTTCTTTAATTGCATTATTTAGAAGATCATTTACATCCGGCATTAAAAAACCTCCGTATAATATCAATGAAGACAATGTTATTAATATGATTTTACCACCTATATGAATTTATTTCCATTAATTTGTGCGCAACTCTATATATAAAAAGAGAACACCGGATAAAACCGACATTCTCTCATCATTGCCCAGTCTTAAATTTGCTTCACACTGCGTAACATAGACATGCCTGAACACTCTAATCCACGCATACATTAAACATGTCCACACACTCCATATCCAACACAACGGAAACATCAATTTTATCTCTCAACACCTTATTCCTGGAATCATCGCCATCTCTTGTGAAAGTCACATATCGTGCAAAAATGCTGAAAACTAAGGATTTCTAAGATCTTTCCTTTGCATTCCTATTACGCACTCCACATGGTTTGTAAGGGCGATTACTTGCAGGCATTAAATATGGCGTCAATTTTAAAGCATTCACCGTCCGACATATTTGCTTAGGACGTTTTACAGATTGCTTTTATAGGGACATGCACTACCAAGCAAGTAGTGGATAGAATTGGGGAAAATGAAAGCCTGCCATATTGCAGTAGGCAGACTTATTTCCCCCGTTTACTGAATTTTGTTTCATATTCTCGCTTCTTCAGCTATGAAATCCTGCATACAGTCGTCCATGTCAGCAGGAAGGAGAACAGGAAGTATTGCCGGGCCCCCGGGTGGGTTGCCAGCAGATCCACATCCTCGGGGAATTCCATGCCTGCAACACCATATAGAATTCGCAGAATGTCCAGCATTTCGCTTTCCCGTCCCTCGCTATATAGATGGGTAAAGACAGCCGTAATCCTGTCCATAATCCCGGCATCATAGCCTGAGAATGTCCAGACCGTTTCAAGCAATGGGGCGGTCATGCCCCCGGATATGAGATTGATTTTGTCATGGCTGATTTCATTTTTGGAAGTGAGGATGCCCTTGTTTATGAGCGCGTCATAGTTGATGTTATTTTCGTTCATGGCCTTTGCCTCCTTTGCAATCACACGTTTTTCCTTGTTTTTTCCCATAGGCTTTTATAGCCGTCCGCACAGTTTGATAACATTTTTACAACAATTCTTGAAAATCGCTGTTTTGCATATGGAAGAAAAAGGATAGATTTTGATAACAATTCGGATAACATTGATAACAATTAGGGCAGGGGATTCTTTTTCCGCCATGAAAAGGACATGAAAAAACCCACACAAACTCAGTGTTTATGCGGGTTTACGCGTTCTGAATGGCGGAGAAGGTGGGATTCGAACCCACGTGCCCTTGCGGACAACCGCATTTCGAGTTATTTGAAGGCAAGTCCTTATGGATTCACGAGAGTAACTTTAAGAGAAGATGAAATCCCGCAAACCCGCATAAATAAAGGCTTTTCAGGCACAAACGCCGATATTTCCGCGCATGAACACACCGCCCTGATTTAGCGGTTTTCAGGGCAAAGTGTAGAAAAAGTGTAGAAAAACCGTAGAAAAACAACCGGCGAAATAACCTTAAGATACTTTAGTTTCCCGGCGATTTGAAAAAGCAAAACCAAGCGTACCCTACCATTGACATTGATTTTTAACAGAACATCCTGCAGCAGACAGAGCATAATTCTCTGTCCTAAGGATCAATGTGATGGGAGGAACGATGATGGCAACCGACTACTCTTACCTTCTGGCTGAATATCCGGAGAAGATAAGTCAAGACCAGCTTTACAGAATTTGCCGCATAAGCAAACGAAAAGCCACATGGCTTTTGGAGAACGGATATATCCCCTGCGAGGATACCGGCAAAAAGACCCGCAGGTTTAAAATCCAAATAACCGACGTTATTGCATACCTTACCCGCTTGGAAGAATCTCCTGAGACCCTGCTGACACCACCGGGGATATTTTCAAGCGGAATAAAATATAAACCGAAGCGCCAAACGGCGAAGGCAATCAACTCCGAGAAGTTTATGGCAATGCTTAAGAACAAGTGGCACACTTTTCCGGATGCCCTCACGGTAAATGATGTCACAAAGCTAACGGGATACTGCCAAACCACAGTATCTGAATGGATCAAGGCAGAAAAGATAACGGGGGTATGGTATTATACCAAGTATTTAGTGCCAAAGGACAGCTTGATAAACTATATGGCAACAGAAGCTTGCCGCATCCATCAGAAGTCCAAAAAGCATATAGAGCTGCTGGATCAGTATCGAAATCCCTAAATGCTCGGCGCATCCATTTACATGAAAACAGGGTGACTACTTTGCATAGTGTCACCCTGTTCTTGTATCGATTATAAAAATCTGATCCAGTCGCGTCTGCCGTACAGAATTCTTTCAACGTCAACCACCTTGTTCTTCTCGTCTATGGAAAAAAACACAACGTAATTTTTTACAATTAGTTTCCTGTATCCCATTTGAGATAGACGATCGTCTGAAACAAGCGGACAGCGCTGCGGCATATCGGACAGACTTAGCATTGCCTCTTCAAAAAGCTCCATCATACGAGTTGCCGATATGGGAGCTGACAGCTGAGAAGCAATATACCGAACAATGTCCCTAAGATCGTTTTCGGCTGGTTCAGATACATCTACCCTATATTTCGCCATCGGCGATGCCTCGCTTAATATCCTTCATGACATCTTGAAGCGGACGCTTTTTACCCGCTTTAACGGCCGATCGTCCTTCGTCAAGCAGGTGATACAGTTCAAGCTTGCCGCTGAGTGCCTCATAGGTTTCAATGCTCATAACCGCCAAATCTCCCTGCCCGTTTTTTGTGATAAAAACAGGTTCACGGCTTTCATGACAGAAGGTGGATATCTCATTATAGTTATTCCGCAGGTCAGTGCTGGACTTTATATTTGGCATAGCGTTTACCTCCTTACACAATTCTAAAGATATTATACACGAATTTCTTTAGAATATCAATTGAATTTCGCTGACTGCAACTGGCATCGAAAATAAGACACCGGATGCCGGTTAAAATCTTAATGAGATCGTTTCCTATGAAGGGACGAATATGACTCATATGTAACTCTCGTTTAATCATAAACAAAACACCTCTTTATCTCTTTCCATAACAATACAACATCAAAGATATATCTTATAAAAATTGAACACATTGAACTTGTTGTTTCAAACAAAATCCCATTAAATTCAGTATCAATGTATAGAAGCAGAATAATCAGAGAATAATAAATGCCTAAGCACTGTCATAAAATAAGTTTTAAATTTGATTGACAATATGACAAATGCGGCATATACTATAAATATAGAAGGGAGGCATTATCATGAATAACTCTCTGGAGATCATCGGAGCAAGGATAAAATCTCTGCGCGAAAATAGCGGCCTTACACAAAGCAATGTGGCTAATTATCTTCATGTCGATCAAAGCCTTGTGTCTATGGTCGAGAAAGGCAAACGGGCACTGACGGCGGATATGCTGGATAAGCTTGCAGCCTTGTTTGGTACGCGGGTATCTGCACTCATGGAGCCGGAAATGAAGGTTAAACCGCTGTCCTTTGCGCTTCGTGCAAGCGAAATCGGAGAAGATGACTTGGACGCAATTAGCGCCATAAACAGGATTGCTTTAAATAGCCACTTTATGACTCAATTGCATGAGGGTGAGCATGCCAATGGATAGAATAGAGTTATGGAAAAAAGCTCTCAGTTTACGGAAAGAGCTTGGAGAAGATGCGACTTCTCCGATCGATATATTGGCATTGGTTCATACAATCGATAAATTATCCATCGTATACTATCCGATGGGGAATCACATTAGCGGTATTTGTATTAAGGGAACCGGCAGCAATGTCATCGCCATTAATTCAGCCATGACCCTTGGAAGGCAGCGCTTTTCCATGGCTCATGAACTATATCACCTGTATTTTGATGATGACGAACTCACTGCGGTGTGTGCAAAAACAATCGGCGAGGGAAATGAAAAGGAAAAGCAAGCAGATCAGTTTGCATCGTATTTGCTTATGCCCCCGGATGCCCTTTCGGATAAAATTGACCAGCTGAAAAAGTCGAGCTCCGCCAAGCTTTCCATTCATGATGTTGTGCGTTTGGAGCAATACTTTCGTGTTAGCCGCCAAGCTATCCTTTACCGGCTGCTCAGCGAAAATGAATTAACCCGTGAAGAAGCTGATTCAATGCGCCAAAACGTAATTTTATCTGCTCTTAATCTTGGCTACGATGATACACTCTATAGACCGACACCCGAAGATAAGCGATACAGGACATACGGCTACTATATTCAGCAGGCGGAAAAAGCTTTGGAACAAGGGCTAATATCCAGCGGCAAATATGATGAATTGCTGCTATCTGCTTTCCGTTCCGACCTCGTCTATGGGGAGGAAATCGAAGGGGGCGAATTGCTTGACTGATTCGCTCTTTTTTGATAGCGACTGTATCTCGGCTTTTTTGTGGGTTGGGAATGAAAATTTATTGGTTAAGTTATATCCCGGTAGGATCGTTATTCCTAAAACTGTTTATGACGAACTGTCCTATCCCGGGATTGCGCACCTAAAGGCAAGAGTAGATGCACTCCTTTCGGTGGGACAAGCACAGGTAATGTCCATTGATGTGGCTACGGAAGCCTATGATATATATTATCAGCTTACCGAAAAACCAAAAGCCGGGCATATGGTTATCGGCAAAGGAGAAGCCGCATCCATCGCATTAGCAAAACAGTATGACGGCATTGTAGCAAGTAATAATCTGAAGGATATTTCTTTATATATCGCTCAAATGGATCTTAAGCATCTAACAACTGGCGATATATTACTTGCGGCACTGGAAAGAGGATACATCACCGAAGCACAGGGAAATACTATTTGGACTAAAATGCTATCTAAACGAAGAAAACTGGGGGCGGCAAACTTTACTGCTTACATACAGGCAAAGCAAAAATAAAAACGCCTATCGCTCATTTCATAATTTATAACGCAAAATTAGAACTAAAGACTCCAATATTGCAAATTGGAGCCTTATTTATTGGCCGGGGAATCGAAGTGCAGAAATGCACTTCGATTCCCCGGCTTTTCTTTTTTGGAAGGGAGGAAAAATATGTTGGTACGCTATAAGAAAAACAAGAAACCTGCCTGTTATGATTCTGATGTCCTTGTAACAACAGGTCCGATACCGGCAGCTGAACGGCCTAAGGGACCATTTAAAAGCTGCGGAAACTGCCCCTACCCCTCTCATGGTTTTATCTGCTACAGTTCCGAGGGAGATTGCCTTAGAACCGATATGCAGAAAATAAACAAAAAACCCAATGCAAAACAAAAGCCCATATGAAGGAGGAACAAATATGAGATATGACAGTGAATTTCTGAGATTGCTCAAGGAGAAGTATCCGCCCGGTACACGAATCCGTCTCACAAAAATGAACGATCCCTATGCCCCCGTACCACCCGGTACAGAAGGTACGGTGGATTTTATTGACGATGCGTGCGGAATTCACATGCAATGGGACAACGGGCGCTCCCTTGCCCTCATTCCTGGGGAGGACTCGTTCTCAAAAATATCTCCTCCGCTCCAGACTCTCAAGCTATATATGCCGCTTACCGTTAAGAAATACGAGCGCAACGAATGGGGCGATTGGGAGGATTATCCCTCGGAGCTGGATCAAGATACTATCCTCTCCTATCACGATTCTATCCTTGCAGCCATTGTGAAAGAGCGAAGGCCGGAAGAAACGGAACGAGGACTCATGAAATACTATCCTAAAAATGACAGCGTCAATCAGAAGGTTCATTCCTTCTTTTTCACAGTGGAACAGATTGGCGCCAAGCTGATGGGTGTGGCCGAATGCCGCATACAAGGGAGCTTGAGTGAGGCAGAGCTTGAGCAGCTTAAGGATTATGTTTCCGGTCAGGCATCGGACGGCTTTGGTGAAGGCTTTGAGCAGCATCCCTTAAAAACAGGCAATGGCGAAATCTATGTCAGCCTATGGAGCAGTGATAAAGACTGGAGCATCATGACGCCGGATGAGTTGGCGCAAAGCCAGCAGATGGGAGGAATGCAGCTTGGATAATATCTTGACCGTTCTGACCGGAGATGAATAGCAGAATTTCTTTTGGTATTTGGTATAGCTTTCCTATGAAAAGTGTGGCATTGTGTTGTAATTGAAGGAGGTGGACAGAATGGAGTTATGGAAAGAGTCCTTACAAACTACATTGGACGAACGTCTTGACGCAGCGTTTGCGGAATTGGCAGAATCCAACCCTGCTGTCAGGGAGGCTGTCAAACAGCAGCGGGATGCATCGGTGCTGGTAAAGGATCATCCGAAATACGATAACGAATTGAAACAGATAGTGGACTCATATTTTGAAGCTATGCAGCTTTTGCTCGGTGAATACAGCCGACATCTGTACATCCAAGGCGCTAAAGACTGTGTGGCGGTTTTGAGAGAGCTTGGCGTAATCAAGTAGCGCAGGCAATGATGCCTGTGCTTTTTTAGATTCAAAATCAAAACAGGGCCGTTTCCCCAAACAGGAGGCGGCCCTGTTTTTTATCATTTGTCCTGCCTTTCTTTCCGGGGAAGCGGTCGGAAAGGAGGTAAACATGTTGAAAAAACAGCTTGCGGAATATCTGCACCGCTATCATCACGGTGCGGAAAATGCCGTCACCAGCAAAGAACTGGAACACACCTTTTGTGTTTCCGGTAAGGAACTGCGCGACATTGTCAACAGCCTGCGTCGCGAAGGCATCCCTATCGCCAGCGATCAAAGCGGATATTTTTACGCAAGAACCGAAGCGGAAGTCCGGCTGACCATCCGTCATATGAGAAGCCGCGTCAGCGGAATCAGAGCCGCCATCGGAGGGCTCAGGCATTCCCTCACGGCATTTGACGATACGCAGATACGCCTGCCGCTGGAGGGAGGTGATGATTTCTGAACAGCTTTATGTCATGGATCGGCGGCAAGAAATCCCTGCGTGAGCTGATCGTCACACTGTTTCCCCTCTACTACGAAAGATACATTGAAGTGTTCGGCGGAGGCGGCTGGATACTGTTTCACAAGCCGCCCGGTAACGACTTTGAGGTGTATAACGATTTCAACGGACTGCTGGTCAACCTGTACCGCTGTGTGCGGGAAAAGCCGGAGGAACTTATAGACGCACTGCGTTATGTCCTCAATGCCCGCGCAGACTTTGACCTTGTTAAAAATACCCTCGCCCGTGACAGTCCTGCTTCCGATGTACAGAAGGCAGCCTGGTTTTACCAGCTTATCCGCTACAGCTACGCATCGGGACTTACCAGCTATGGCAGTCAGCCCCATGATATGTGGTCCAATTTTCCACTGATTGAACAGGCTCACAGACGGCTTGCCAAAGTGGTGATCGAAAACAAGGATTTCGAGAAGTTGATTGGGCAATACGACCGCCCCGTCAGCTTTTTCTACTGTGACCCGCCGTACTTTGAAACCGAGGGCTACTACAAAAACGTGGGTGAGGACGGCTTTACAGAAAAAGATCACATCCGCCTGCGGGATGCTCTGCTGCGAATTGAGGGCAAATTCCTGCTGTCCTACAATGACTGCGATTTTATCCGCAATTTGTATGATGCGCCGGGTATCCAAATTGATTCCTATACCCGCATCAATAACATCAAGCAGCGGTATGACAATGGGGCGCAGTTCCCCGAAATCCTCATTGCCAATTACGATATGGGGGAACGGACGAGGGAGGCCCCGGCGCAACTCAATTTATTTGACAACGGCGGGATTGAGCTCTGACCGAAAAACCAAAAAGGAACACCGTCCCTATCGGGGCAAATATTTAAAGGAGGACAGACCCCATGAAAAACAATCAGAAGAAAAATGAGCAGACCCTGCAAATCCCCATAGATGTTCAGCAGCGTTGCAGCTTTGCCGATGCGGAAACCCTTGTGGTGACAGCCGCCGAATGCGTATGCGTCATCCACAAGGGTGAAATGACGGCGCTGGAGCTTATTCGCGTTATTGCCGCACTCAGCGAGCTGGCAAGCGATATGACGGTTCACCTTGCCGGAGCTTGCGGTCTCTGCAACAACTGCGAGGATGAAAATCCGGAAGCAAGTGAAAAAGGCGGCTGCAATCACAACCCCGCTGAATGGGTAGCAGACTGCTCCCTTTGCCGTGATCTGCTGGACGAAAACCAGGACATCCGCATTCCAGACTATCTGCTGGAGGAAGCGGGTATCCCCAAGGGTACCCGGTTAGAAGGCTATACCGATGAGGACAGCGGCGAATTTACAGTCGTAAAGGCAGATATCCAGCAAGATATTCGCGATGTACCGGCCTGCATTCTTTCGGTGCTGGCGCAAAACGGTATCTGCCTTGCAGCATTGGATGAATTGATCATGCAGGAAAGCATCATCTATGGCAAATAACCTGCCCTCATTCTTTAAGACATTATCTGGGAGGTGGGAAGATGTTAGGGATTACCCTGAAAAACGGCCTCATTTCCTACTATGGAAACCCGGCCGGTTATACTGATAAAGAAAAAGCCATTGTGGACAGCATTTTTCAAAATGATGAGCTGACCATCTGGCTCCAAAGCCGCTCCTTAACGCCGAAGTGGACAGATGGCGTGATGGAGCGGCTTCTTGCTGGCGAACGTGCGGATGGCATGGAAGGCGTACTGCTGAAAAATGTTCGCATCTGGCAGTTAAAGCCGGACGTGGACGTGCACATGAAATTTATACCCTATGAAGAAATGGTGCGGCGATTTGGAGAGCCATCTCTCGAAAATTACAACATCGTCTATGACGGTCAGCTCGACACCAACGACCTCGAAGCCATCTACACAAGGTGCAATGCAAATCACCCGGCAGGCTTTTCGGGACACTCTCTTTCCATGTCTGATGTGGTGGAGCTGTATGACGCCCAAGGCAGCGAATATCACTACTGCGACCGTTTTGGATTCCAGAAAATCAGCTTCGGGGGCTCAGAGCAGACCCAAGCTATGGAAATGAGTATGTAGGCAGCCTGGGGCTGCCTTTTCTCGACCAAAGAAACAATAGAACGGAGGAAAACTACATGGTTCAGGTTATCAAAAAAATGAAAAGTACAGCTTCACACAAGATTACAGCGGCAAAGGATGCCGCAGCCAATCTCGCTTTCCGTGGCAGGAACCTTCTCTCAGGTAATGCCGGAGAAGGTTATATTGACACAGCCATCAAAATCTTGCTGGCGGTTGTCATTGGCGCCCTGCTCCTTGCGGGGCTCTATGCCCTGTTCGGGGAAACGGTCATGCCGACATTGACCCAGCGCATCAAGGAAATGTTCAACTATGGAGGTTAACAACACCCTTCAAACGGTGCTTTTTTCTTTCCTGCTTATAGCAGCTTCTGTGTGGGATATCCGCAAACGGATCATCCCGGACAGTGTCTGCATCCTGATTGCATTGACGGGGCTGATTGGTTTCAGTCCCGTCAATTTTTTGGGAATCCTTGCGGCGCTTCCGTTTTTGACCGCCGCTTTATGTAAGCCCGACAGCATTGGCGGCGGAGATATCAAGTTCACTGCCGCCGCTGGCTTTGTCATCGGCTTTTGGAGATGCGTGGTCGGACTGATACTCGGTCTGACCGCCTCCCTCATTTTTTACATCTTAAATCAGGCTATTAGAAAGCTCAGAAAGCTGGAGCCGCAGAAAGCGTCACAGGCATCCCTGCCTATGGCGCCGTTTTTATCACTCGGCTTTCTTGTTGCAGCCATTATGAATATTGGAGGAACCATCCTATGAAAAAAATCCTTGCCGATAGGAGGAAAATTTATGAGCCTATTTAAAAACCGCACGGTTGTCGGCGTAATCTGTATTCTTTTATCCCTTCTCATCTGCTTCGGAGTGACACCGCTGTTCAACAAATCCGTCAGCCAGAAAACAGAAATTGTCCGTGTCGCAAAGGAAATTAAAGCAGGTGATGAAATCACCAAAGACATGATTCAAACCGTGGAAGTGGGCGGCTTCGGACTGCCCGAAAATGTCATACGCCAGAGCGAAACAGTTATTGGCAAGTACGCTAAAGCCGACCTTTCCGTTGGTGACTATATTCTGAATACCAAATTGTCCGACACTCCCGCCGCTGAGAACGCCTATCTGTACAATCTGGACGGCACCAAACAAGCCATGTCGGTGACCATCAAGAGCTTTGCAAACGGCCTTTCCGGAAAGCTTCAGAGCGGCGATATCGTGTCGGTCATAGCCCCTGATTATAAAAAGCAGGGTGCCACCGTTATCCCTGCCGAGTTGAAATATGTTGAAGTAATCAGCGTAACCGCATCCTCCGGCTATGACGCTAATACCGGGGAAGTTCCTGCAGGGGATGATGAACGGGAACTGCCCTCCACGGTGACCCTGCTTGTCTCTCCCGAACAAAGCAAGATACTGGCAGAGCTGGAGTCTGACGGCAAGCTCCACCTGTCCCTTGTTTACCGGGGCTCCCATGCCAACACCACCAAATTTTTAGAAGCACAGGACAAAGTGATCGCCGCCCTCTATCCTGCAAAACAGACAAAAGACAGCCCTTCTGACTCTCATGCCGAGGGAACGGAAGAAAACCCCGTATCCGAAGCGCCTGCAGAAAGCGAGGTGCAGTGATGCTGAACTTCAAGAAAAAAAGCATCTTCACACGACAATCTGCTGAGGAAGATATCACGCAGGAGATGGAACCTCAGAGCGGCATTCTTGCCGTTTGGGGCTCACCCGGCAGCGGCAAGACGACCGTGGCGGTCAAGCTGGCGAAGTATCTTGCCGACCGGAAGAAAAACGTGGTGCTTCTGCTGTGTGACATGACCGCACCCATGCTGCCCTGCATCTGTCCGCCCTCGGCGCTGGAATGCGAGCATTCGCTGGGCAGCGTCCTTGCAGCGGCTCATGTGACGGATGCTCTCATCAAGCATAATCTGGTGACGCTAAAAAAGCACAGACATCTCACCATCCTCGGCATGAAAAAGGGTGAGAACGAATACACCTACCCGCCTTATGAGCAGGTACAGGTACTTGAACTGATGGATGGTCTGCGGAAAATTGCGCCATTTGTGGTGGTGGATTGCGGCAGCTATATTGCCAACGACATCCTCTCCGCCGTGGCGCTCATGGAAGCCGACAACGTTTTGCGACTTGCCAATGCCGACCTAAAATCGGTGAGCTATCTCTCCAGTCAGCTTCCTCTGCTTCGGGATTCCAAATGGGATGCGGATAAGCAATATAAGGTTGCAAGCAATGTAAAACCCCAGCAGGCCGGTGAGCAGATCGGACAGGCGCTGGGATCGGTGGCCTTTACCCTGACCCATTCGCAGGAATTGGAGGAACAGTATCTTGCAGGCAATCTGCTTGCCGATCTGTCCCTGAAGGACAGCCGTCAATTCCGCAGAGAAATTGAAAAAATTGCAAGGGAGGTGTTCGGATGTTAGGGAAAAAGAGAAATGCTCAGGCATTTTCCAAGAAGAATAAGCCGCAGGCCGAACAGAAAAAAACGGTCGAAACCCATTTATCCATAGCCCCTTTGACAAAACCTGCGGCTTTAAACAGCATCTCAGAGCAGGAACCCACGGTCAGACGCCCGGTAGATTTTGCAGGCGCGAACCGTGCGCATACGCTGTTCTTTACCCCTGAAGCCGAGGGAAAGAGCTTTTCATCAGTACTTGCCGATGTGCAGGAATATATTTCCGAAAACTACAGCACTCTCATCACAGCGGGCGGCGAGGACGCCAAAGCACAGCTTAAACGCTATATCGCCAAGTATGTACAGGATCACCGCATCTCGGTAAACGGCTTAAGCGGAAAAAAGCTTACAGATGCCCTCTACACCGAAATGGCGGAGTTTGGGTTTCTAACTAAATATATCTTCGGCACAGGCATTGAGGAAATCGACATCAACTCATGGCGGGATATTGAGGTACAGTATTCGGACGGACGAACCGTCAAGCTGGAGGAACGTTTTGAAAGCCCCCAGCACGCTGTCAATGTCATCCGAAGGATGCTTCACATCAGCGGGATGGTCTTAGACAACGCCAGCCCCATCGTGCTGGGACATTTGAGTAAGAATATCCGCATAGCCGTACTCAAAAGTCCCATTGTGGACGAGGATGTTGGCGTAGCAGCCTCCATCCGTATCGTAAACCCTCAGAGCATGAAGAAAGAGGACTTTGTCAAAAGCGGCACGGCAACAGATTCCATGCTGGATTTTTTATCTCTCTGTATCCGCTATGGCATATCGATCTGTGTGGCAGGCGCCACCAGCTCCGGCAAAACCACTGTGGCTGGCTGGGTGCTGACCACTGTCCCGGACAACAAGAGAATCTATACCATTGAAAACGGCTCCCGTGAGCTTGCACTGGTACGGGAAAAAGACGGTAAGGTGGTCAACTCGGTTATCCATACCCTGACCCGCGACAGCGACAATGACCGTCAGCGTATTGATCAGACCGATCTTTTAGACTATGCGCTCCGCTTTAATCCGGATATCATCGTGGTAGGAGAAATGCGCGGTGCAGAGGCGAATGCTGCGCAGGAAGCTGCCCGGACCGGCGTAGCGGTATTGACCACCATCCACTCTAATTCCTGCGAAGCCACTTACCGCCGCATGGTGTCTTTGTGCAAACGTGCCGTGGATATGTCCGACCAGACCCTCATGGACTATGTCACGGAGGCCTATCCGATTGTGGTGTTCTGCAAACAACTTGAAAACAAGCAGCGGCGCATGATGGAGATTCAGGAATGCGAAATTCTGCCGGACGGCACAAGACACTACCGCCCGCTCTTTCAGTATGTGATCACTGAAAACCGTATTGAGAACGGCAAATTTATCATCGAGGGACATCACGAACAGGTGAACACCATCTCAGACAGCCTTGCCAAACGGCTGCTGGAGAACGGTATGCCTCAGGCACTCATTGAAAGTCTTCGAAAAAAGGAGGTGCGAAGTGCATGACAACAATACTTTTAATTGCTTGCATCGGAATGATTGCAGGCTTTTTTATTCTGTTCGGTCTTACGCCAATGGAATTTACTTCCGCCGTATTCACAAAGCTCACCGGCAGACCCAAGTCCCTCCGTGATGAGCTGGACGAGTTCACCCGCAGAAAAAAGAAGTCCTATCTGCGCCGTGAAATAGACGAAGTGCAATCGATTCTTAGAGTAACCGGAAGGACGGAACGCTTTCCCATGCTCTGCGTCCTGTCCCTGTTATTTTTTGCCGTGGGCGCATCCATCGCCATCATGCTCTCAAACTTTTTTCTTATTCCTGTAATGGCGATAGGCTGTATGTTCCTGCCCTTCTGGTGGGTAAAGCTCACTGCCGGCCACTTCAAAAAGGACATTGCGGCGGAGCTTGAAACGGCACTTAGCATCATCACCACGGCCTACCTTAGAAACGAGGATATTCTGACGGCGGTGGAGGAAAATCTCCCATACCTGAACCCGCCTGTGCTGTCCGTATTCAAGGAATTTGTATCCCGTATTAAGTTAATAGACCCGGATGTAACGGCGGCTCTCCATGATCTGAAAAGCCGGATTGACAACACTGTATATGCCGAGTGGTGCGATGCCCTCATTGCTTGTCAGCATGACCGCAGTCTCAAAACCACCCTGACTCCCATCGTCAGCAAGCTCAGCGATATGCGTGTGGTCAACGCTGAGCTGGAAAACATGGTTTTTGAGCCCCGAAAGGAATTCATCGTCATGCAGGTTCTTGTCATCGGCAATATACCGCTCCTCCATTTTTTGAATCAGGACTGGTATCACACGCTGATGCACACACCATTGGGGCAGATTATCCTAACCATCTGTGCCGCCGTAATGTTTGTTTCCACAGCCTTTGTCATTAAGCTGACCCAGCCCATTGAATATCGAAGATAGGAGGACGCCTATGACAATCTATCTCTTTCTATTCGGAGTCCTCCTGTCGGCGGGGCTCTTTTTCATTGCCGCCGATCTGCTGCGGCTGCCCACTCTCGCCACCCAAAAGGCGATTCTGTCGTCAGGAAAGCAGACTAAGGAGAAGTCCAAAACCATCGATATGCTGCTGCGCAATGCAGCTATCCGGCTATGCCACTACATCCGTATGGATGAATATAAAAAAAGCCGAATGGCAAATGTCCTGTCGGCAGCAGGATTTTCCGACTCACCGGAACTGTTTATGGCAATGGCAATTGTCAAGGCGATGAGTATTGCGCTTTGCATCATTCCATGCCTTATCGTCCTGCCGCTGCTGGCCCCCATTGTGCTTTTTACTGCCATACTGGTCTACTTCAAGGAAGTCCGTAAGGCAGATGAAGCTCTGGCGGCCAAGCGAGGTAAAATCGAGCAGGAACTGCCACGCTTTGTTGCAACCATCACCCAGGAACTGAAAGCCAGCCGGGATGTGCTGTCCATATTGGAAAATTTCAAAAGAAATGCAGGCGAGGACTTTGCGGCAGAGCTTGATATTCTTACGGCAGACATGCGTTCCTCCAGCTATGAAGCGGCTCTGACTCGCTTTGAAGCAAGGTTTAATTCGCCAATGCTCTCGGATATTACAAGGGGGCTGATCGGTGTACTGCGCGGGGATGATGGAGTGATGTACTTTCAGATGCTTTCGCACGATATGAAGCAGTTGGAGCTCCAACGTCTGAAATCACAGGCTATGAAAATTCCGCCGAAAATCCGTGTGTTCTCTTTTGCCATGCTCATGTGCTTCATCATGACCTACATGGCGATTATTGTCTATGAAATCATCACATCCCTCGGCGGAATGTTTTAAGTTGGAGGTGACCACGTGCTGAAAATCCTGAAAAGTAAGAATGGCGAGGGATATATCGATGTAGCGGTGCTGGTTTTATGTGCTATGCTGGTCATCGCCCTTGCCGTGAATGTGTTTCCTGTCTACATCCAAAAGCAGCAGATTGACACCTTTGCCGCAGAGCTCATTCGAGAAGCGGAAATTTCCGGCCAGGTCGGCAGTGAAACCGAACGCCGTGAACAGTATCTACGGGAAAAGACCGGTCTGAGCCCTACAGTGGCATGGTCGAAAACCGGAAGGATTCAGCTCAACGAGGAAGTCACGGTAACGGTCACCTATCAGACTAATATCGGACTGTTCGGAGGATTCGGCTCCTTCCCGATAACGCTCAGGGCTGATGCCGCAGGAAAATCGGAAGTCTATTGGAAGTAGGTGATGAGATGGAAAAAATCAAGCGTATCTTTAAAGATAAAAACGGCTCAGGCTTTCCGCTCATCATTGCCATAACCCTGTCGCTCTTGATTGTCTTTACCGGCATTTCGGAATATTTCCGGCTTATGATTGTGGCACAGGGTGTGCGGGATGCATTACAGGCTGCCGTCATCTCCACCGTCAACGACAACTATGACGATGTGTACCACGGTGTGCGGGAAGGCTACAGCGGAGCCTACCAGCCCATTGCGGAGGATTTTGAAGAAAGTCTCGATTACGGCGATATATATAACAGGCTGGACGGTATCCTCGGTCTTTCCAACAGTGGTGGCTATCATGAAAAACGCACTTCTGACGGAAAGCTGGAATTTAAAATATGGAATCTGGATGTGGATATTCGAAATGCTCCTTTCGCATCAAGTGACCAAGTCTCTGCCCGCTTTAAAGCTGACAGCACCATCATGCTGGAGGTTCCGGTATCCTTTGGAGGAAAACTGCTGCCGCCTATGCGTATCAAAGTCAAGACCAGTGCCGGGTACACGCCGAGATTTTAATTTTTTGTGAAAGTCTATTTTGTAAGGATAGACTTTTTGAAAAGTTCGTGGTAGGGTGTGACTTAACAAGGTAAATCTCAAAATTTTACAAATAGGAGGACACTCTTATGAATAATAAAATGAAGAAATGGCTGACTGTCATCGGTTGTCTCGCCATCTGTGCAGTATTGGTGGTACTGATTGGGCAGCAGTTCAAAAGTCCAAAACCGGTGGACAATCCGCACCCACCTCAAAGCTCCGATGTGAGCAATGTGACAGTAGACCCGAAGGTTCCGCAAAATACAGAGAAAGAAAAAGATGTCACCATAGCCCCTTCTGACACCACCCAGCCGACAAGCACCGACAATGGTGCGGTTTCCAGTGGTACCGAGCAGACTATCCAGGGTGATGTATCCAAGCCGGAATATACCGAGGAACAGCTCAAAAATCCTGAACAGAAGCCCAACGGCGATGAAGTTACGGAACAGGATAAGCCTGTCGACCATGATAAAGTGGAAAAGCCCAAGACTACTCCAAAAAGCGACGGCCAGCCGCATGGCGGCGATACCAAGGACGGTAAAATCTACGTGCCGGGTTTTGGATGGATTAATGATCAAGGCGGTGGTGGACAGGGTACCGTTGGTAAAAGCGATGGCGATATCAATAAGCAAGTTGGTACAATGGACTGAATAGCAGAGATCTAAAAGGCACGGTTGAAAGTTACCGTGCCTCAATTTTTGAAAAACAGGAGGACAGGATGAAAAAAGTAATTAGAATCACATTCATACTACTGCTGACACTGTCCATGCTTTTTCCCATAAATGCTTTTGCAGATACAGGCGGCAGTGGAAACATTGACGGCGGCGGAGGCGGGATGGGCAGCGGAACCAGCACAAACACATGGAGCCCCGGTAACGAAGGCGTTCGCATTACTGTGGTTCGAGCAAGTGATCATACTGTTGTGACAACTCCTATCGATTTAACAAACAAATCCCCCAATAATATTAAAGTGCATTTTGGAAAGACAAGCAAGCTGCAATATAATGCAGGGAGTGCTTTGACGGCCATGACAAGTAAATACCAATATATTAATCCGCCACAGGCTATGCCGCAAATTATCAGCACCAATGGTAGCAACAATATTGAAGCAATCAAGAAATACTTTTGTTCAGAATACATCGTACAGATGATTGCCAATCACACAGGCATGGATTATGACATCCTCATCGGCGGAGAGTATAAAATTCTTTTGGAACCCATCGCCTACTACAAATTTGAAGGTGTTATGATTGCCACCACCGCTACCGAAGCTGCGCTCTACGATGAGCAGACAAGCGGCCTTTTAAGGCGGCGTATGGTGTCCCTTACTCATAAGAATTTGCCCCTCGCCATGTTTCTTGAAGTAAGTGATCTCGGTTATCCCGCATGGGGAGGAAGCAGGACAAGCGCCGCTTCTAATGCGGACATCAAGTCCAGCCTTGGGCTTGGCATTGTCCGTTTTACAGAAAGGCCGGAGGAACCTCAGATTGACGCCTACGATTATGAGTACCGTGTGAATACGGATGTCATTACGGCAATCAGAGTCAGCGGCGGTCAATCCGACCCCGACAGGCCCACCCGTGTCAGCTTTAATATCGGTGGGCGAACCTACAACGTGGATAATGTTTATTATCCTGAAGGAGACAGTCAGCTTGCGTGGGTAAAATGGAAAACCCCGGATACTGAGCAGACATTGACAATCCATGTGACGGTATCCGGTCCCGGAAGCACCGCCAAAACCGCCCTCAATGTAAAAATCGTTGATCTTGACAAAAATTCTCCGCCTAATCCCGTAGCCGATGACCGCAACGACAGCTACCGTATCGCCGCTGTTCCGAACAGAGCGATAAAAAGCACGGCAAATTGGAGTGTTTGGCGGCCGTGGTGGCAGGAGTACTGGGTGTGGCATGGGGATGATGAGGATGGATATTGGTGCGATCACGGATGGTGGGAATTTGACCTGGATCGCTACAGTGCCAGCCTGACCGCTGCCATGAGTATCAAGTGTGACATCCGCAATCCTACTGCCAGCGGGAGGACAATGAAATCGGGATACGGCATCAATCAGACAGTTATCGGAAGTGTCAGCTCCAACCAAAGCTCAGCAGTTACTCAGCCGCAGAATGCGGTCAGCTACTTCCCGGAGTTTGGTTATGAAACCTACTGGCGGCTTTTAGAACGTATGGGTTCGGGGCGGTTTGAATTTCAACGTAATCCTTATTCCACTTACAAAAATCGCACTCATTTCAGCCCGATTTGGATGCCTGATGGAGCCTATACCGTTAACACTTGGCTCATTGATGGGTGGACGCCGGATGGGATGCTGTCCGCCAACCTCACTGACTCCCTTACAATTCGCGGGAATTTGTGGAGCGACTGGCATGTCGCCCCCCTCAATCCTTAATAAAATATCAGAAAAAGAGCAAGGCTGCAGAAGTATTTCTGCGGTCTTTTCTTAACTTTGGAAAGGTGGTCTTTATGAAGAAATACAAGAAAACAGCTCTTGTTTTGACTTTTGCCCTCATGGTAGCCTTTGCGTTTAGTACGACAGCATACGCCGCTCCGACCGGGGATGTGGCAGGGGCTATTGAGGGTACTTGGCGGGACGCCTCCGGTCAGATCAAGACGGTTGTCAACAACGTGGTGTTTCCCGCCATTGACCTCATTTTGGCAGTGTTCTTCTTTGCCAAATTGGGGATGGCGTATTTTGATTATCGGAAGCATGGTCAGTTCGAATGGGCCGCACCGGCTATTCTGTTCGCCTGCCTTGTGTTCACGCTGACGGCTCCGCTATATATCTGGACAATTCTCGGAATGTAGGAGGAACAGTATATGACTACATTTGAAAAAGAACTGCGAAAGCTCTTCGACCATGATGCGATTTTTTCCGATACAAGGTTTGTCGGAAGAACTTGCTACGGAAAAATCAGTGATAGTCTCCGCATCCGTGCAGAATTTGTCACCTTGGGACATGCCAATCATTACGAAGCACTCAAAGTATCGCTTATCAACCGGAACGAAGGTGTAGTAGACAGTACCCTCCTTCGTTTTCAGGAAATTCTGGGAACAAAACCAGTAAACAATCCGAACTTTAAGGAAGGAGTCAGCCCGCACTTATGGGTGTATCAAGGCAAGCTGGAATGGTATGCCTATCAGCCAACCCCCGCAGATTTTGAAAAGCTCGCTGACGCTGTAGGCAATTACCTGGAGGTTTTTCAGGAACCTACCCAGGATATGTCCAATGGTATGACGCAAACCATGGCGTGACAATGATTTTGTAGAATGCAAGATGGACGAACATACCGCAAGTAAAACTGCGGTATGTTTTTAATATTTCTTGAGGGAGGTGAACCTCAAATGTTCATATGGGACTTTGTCCTTGGAACCGTGATGGATCAGATCATCGAATGGCTCTACGGACAGGTGGTCGGCTTTCTTGCCGACTTTTTTGCACAGATGGGAAACATGGGTGTGGAGTTGTTCTCCATGGAATGGGTACAGTCCATCGTATTGTTTTTTTCTTATCTGGCTTGGGCGCTGTACGGAACCGGACTTGTAGTCTCGGTATTTGAAACCGGCATTGAATACCAGCACGGCCGTGGCAGCATAAAGGACACCGCCTTAAACGCCCTCAAAGGTTTTATGGCGGTGTCTCTTTTTACAATCCTGCCGGTGGAGCTGTTCAAGCTGTCGGTTAATCTCCAGAGCAGCCTCACGGCGGGAATCACCGGCTATGGCACCAGCTTCAGCGACCTCGCCGGAAACATTATTGCAGAGCTTCGCGCTTCGCCGGACATCGGCGGCGCCATGGGTTCCGGTATCTTTGGAGGGATATCCGCTATTACAAGCCCTATCATGATGCTCTTTATGATTATCATGATGGGATATGCCGTGATTAAAGTGTTCTTTTCTAACTTAAAACGGGGAGGTATCTTGCTGATCCAGATTGCTGTGGGCAGCTTGTATATGTTCTCTGTTCCCCGTGGTTACATTGACGGATTTATCCAATGGTGCAAGCAGATTATCGGTCTGTGCCTGACAACCTTTTTGCAGGCGACCATCCTTGCCGCGGGGCTTATGGTTCTGAGAACCCATGCCTTGCTGGGGCTTGGACTGATGTTGTCCGCCGGTGAAGTGCCGAGAATTGCCGGGGCCTTTGGCCTGGATACCAGCACAAAGGCAAATCTGATGTCTGCCGTTTATACCGCACAGGCCGCTGTGAATACCACTCGAACCGTGGTACAGGCGGTAGCGCCGAAATAACTTTAGAAAGGAAAAGCCTATGAAATTAATTTATGTGGCGTCCCCTTATGCCGGGGACGTTGAAAGAAATACGGAATTTGCCAAGAAAGCGTGTCGCCATGTGATGAATGAGGGGCACGCTTTTTTTGCGCCCCACTTGCTGTATCCCGCAATTCTGGATGAACATCAACCAAAGCAGCGTCAGCTTGGACTGGATATGGGGCTGGCCATGCTATCCCGCTGCGACGAGCTGTGGTGCTACGGCGATCACATTTCACCGGGGATGTATCTTGAAATTGAGGAAGCGTCCAGACTTGGAATTCCGATACGCCGGGTCATGGAACAGAAAAACGGCTTCGCTATAGGTAAAGTAAAAGATAGCACACCGGTCAAGGCTCCTGCACAGTCTATGGAGATGGTCTGATGTTGACCATGGGGAGCCTTTTCGATGGGATCGGAGGCTTCCCGCTGGCAGCGATACGCAACGGCATCACTCCTTTATGGGCAAGCGAGATTGAAGCCTTTCCCATCGAAGTAACAAAAATCCGATTTCCCGAAATGCACCATGTCGGCGATATCACAAAGCTGAACGGAGCGAAGCTCCCGCCTGTGGATGTCATCTGCGGCGGCTCACCCTGTCAGGATTATGCCGAGGAAAAAGTTATCCCGAAGTTTAAGCCGCCACCCTTGTAGGTAAAGGGGTCACGGTCAAAAACCTCGGGATAATAGAATGGCGTCCATAGTTTACTTGCATAATAAAAAGGCAGGTTTTCACCTGA
>JAAYUV010000048.1 GCA_012517475.1 Peptococcaceae bacterium
TATTCCGCCGATGAAATAACCTACTACAAGCGCCATACCAAGAGCAAGAGTTCCCAGGTTGGTATCTTTCCAAATTGTAATGATAATGGCTATGACGATTACGATCAGGGAGATCATGTCCATGTTGGCAGCAAGAGCCTTCGCAAACCCAGTATTAGCTAAAAAACCTAAACTCATTTGTCATCCTCCTTATATACTTTCTTTCTATAATTTTTTTACTGTGGAATAAGTCAATACCCTGGTACGATTAATCTAATTTATATAATAGCATTTTCTTTAAGGGCTTTAAGCAGATCCTCTTCAGGATCAGCCCCTCCCTTGACATATCCATCCAATTTGATAAATCTTACATTGGATGCTTTGTCCCCAAGGACATCGGAATCTACTCCCAAGGCCATGACCACACCGTTTGTTTTTAAACCGCTCGTTACATCAGCTACTTTGAAGAGACTGTTATCAAGAACAACAACAACATCGGGGGTAGTATTGTTGACTGAACGCTCGACAACGGCGCTGTCGGAGACTCTTAATGTGGAGTTCATTGGCGCTCCGGGACGGAAAGCTGCAAAGCCGTCAAATACCTGTACATGTTTGCCTTCAGACATTAGCTGTTTGCCGATAGTTCTGGTTACTTTGCCCACAGGCTGACCGAAGCGGCCATGAAATCTTAGTTCTACCATTGAAGCTCACTCTCCTTTCCCGTAATACTTGTTGACAGATTTCTGAAGTTCCGCGGTTTGTTCAGCAGTCAGATTCTTGAAACGTCCCTGTGCTTTCAGATAATCTGCAACCGGAATAAAGGAAGGTTCGTAAGTGCGGGTTCTCTTTCCTTCGTCAACCTCAAATAATTCCCACATCCCGCATTCTACAGCTTTTCTGGCTACTTCGATCGTTTCTTCAGGCTTGATGCCCCAGCCGCGGTGACAGGGAGCGAGAATATGAATGTAAGAGAAACCTTTTTTGGAAGCAGCTTTTTTAAATTTGTTCATGAGGTCTTCCGGATAAGCGATGTTGGCACTGGCTACATAATCGATTCCATGGGCTTCCATGATTGCCAGCATGTTTTTCTTATGGACCTTTTTCCCCAACGCTCCGTTTGATGTAATTGCATACAACGGAGTCTGGCTGCCGGTCTGTCCGCCGGTATTCATGTACATTTCATTATCATAGAGTACATGAATGATATGCTCCTGACGCTCAGCAGCACCTGTCAGAGATTGAAATCCAATATCTGCACTGCCGGCATCTCCGCCCCAGGATACGACATTGACGTCTTTAATACCCTGAATTTCCAGCGCTGCTCTGACCCCTGAAGAAATAGCCGGTGCGCACTCAAAAAGGGTGTGGTAAAACGGCGTTTTCCATGTGGTTTTGGTGTTGTTGCCGCCGAGGGTCGCCATACAGGAAGCAGGAATGGTGATGATCGTTCTCTCACCAAGAACCTTCATGGCCTGTCTGCCGGCGATGGCAGCTCCGCAGCCCTTACAGCCTACATTACCTTGACCGAATAATTCTTGTTTTGGCAGGTTCTTGAAATCAATGGTCACTGTTCTTCCCTCCTTTACAGCCCGATCCATTCGGATCTGTTTTTATTTTCGCTGCTCTCTGTATGATCAACGGCCTCTTTGATTTCCTTAACACCGCATTTGCCTCCGCCAAGACCTAAAATCGCGCCATTGATAACCATGCTTCCTTGGCCGTAAAGGTTTGCTTTGATGTCTGTTGCAAGAGCGCCGCCAACACCGAAGACAATGTTTTTATCCAGAACTGTGACATATTTTACGTTTTTAAGGATTTGATTCACTGCTTGAGCAGGGAATGGTCTCCATGTTTTTACTTTAACAAGACCGATCTTCTTACCCTGTTTTCTGAGTTCGTCCACTAAAAGTCTTGCAGTACCAACAATTGAACCCATAGCTACGATGGCATGCTCGGCATCGTCCATCATGTATCCTTCAATCAGGCCGCAGGAGTTTGCTCCGAATTCCCGATTATAGTCTGCGGCTACTTTAGGAATGAGTTCCAAGGCCTGTTCCATTGCTGCATTCTGGATGTATTTGTAATCTGTATAGACATCAGGTCCGGCAACCGTATTCACACCGCGGGGATTGGTAACATCCAGAGCGGGCATACGTTTTAACGGAAGGAAGGCGTCAACCTTTCCCTGATCAGGTACAAAAACCTCTTCCAGAGTATGGGACTGCAGATAGCCTTCGTAATTGACCATAACAGGAGTTCTCAGTTCTTCTGCTACTCTGAAGGCCTGAATTGTGTTGTCAAGAACATCCTGGTTGTTTTCAGAAAATAGTTGAATCCAGCCGGTTGCACCTTGGGAAACGGCATCCCCGTGTTCCGGGAAACGGCTGTGCGGCGCGGAAAGGGCCCTGTTCGCAACACCCATAACAATAGGCTGACGCAGGCCGGCCGCATGATACACAACCTCAGTCATCAGAAGCAATCCCTGTGAATTGGTAACTGTATAGCTACGAGCACCTGCTAAAGAGCCGCCGAGGACTGAAGCCAGTGCGCTGTGGTCTGATTCTACCCTGATAAATTTACAATTTAATTCCCCATCTTCGATGTATTTGCTCAACCTTTCCATTGCTGGAAATGCCGGCGTAATGGGGTAATAACCGAGTACTTCTATCTTGGCAAGTTTGGCTCCAAGAGCTGCAGCTTCACTTCCAGTAATTAGTACTTTGTTCATTATTCTTTTTAACCTCCTTTGCCTAAAAAACTCCTTTAGGACCTGTGTATTCCGGAACCATCTGAATTCCTTCACTTTCCTTAGCGCAAATTCCACAACCCTTGCAAAGCTTATAGTTTACTTCTGCGCCACTTTCATCAACCGTAATTGCACCATCCGGACAATATAAGGTCACGATAGGGTTCACCTTTGCGGACTCCGTTATTACCGGACGAAATATCCTCCAGGTTGCATAATTTGCTGCTTCAACCAGAGCTCCCGGATCACCTGACGGTACGATAGGTAAGTTTTTCACTGCCATACTTTCCACCTCCTCAAAATGTTATGCCTCACATACCATCTATATAGCAAATTGTATGCCAAGAGTTGTCCAGGACTGAGAGAAAAATATATAAATTTGTCAAAATAACGTTTGTTATATTTTTCCATAGGTTAATTTGACTATATTTTCATGAATTTATTACACAAAAAAATAAATATTTTGCACAAATAGAAATTCAAATATTTCGAGTCCGATTTCTGAATTTTTACAAAAAATAAAAAACGCGCGTGTTTCATAATTAAACACACGCGTTTCATCAAGTGTTACATACCGTTTCAAAATAGTTCTTTTATTCGGTGTAACAGTCGGTTAAATTTTTTGTTCTTTTCTGTTAAAGTTTTATATTCCGTTAATCATTTGCCTGAAGCTTTCGCCAGAGAGTTGTCCTGCTGATACCCAATCTTCGGGCTGCTTCCGCCTTGTTTCCCGAGCATTCCTCTAACACCTTTTGAATGATTTGGCTTTCGAGTGTGCTTATCTTGGTATCAAAAGCTCCTCCTGAACCCTCCGCTTGCGCATGAGACCCATTTCCTTTCAACTCATGACCCTCCGCCGCCTTCCCTTTATCTTCGATCAGCAAAGCACTATAAGTATTTGCTTCATCAATATCACCTTTCCAGGGTCTCATTGCTAACCGTTCCATAGCATTTCGCAGTTCGCGGATATTACCCGGCCAATCGTAATTCAACAGAATACGCTCCGCTTCCGCAGAGAATTTCCCTCTGGTTTTTCCCCTGCGGGAACAAAATTCCTCCAGAAAACCTCTGGCAATAAGAAGGATATCTTCTCCCCTCTCTTTCAGAGGGGGAATCTTCAGGGACAGGACATTCAACCTGTAAAACAAGTCTTCCCTGAACTCCTGGTTGTCTACCATTTTACGAAGGTCACGATGAGTTGCGGCAATTAAACGCACATTCACCGGAATAATGCTGCTGTCGCCAAGACGCATGACCTCGCCTTCTTCGATAACCCTTAGTAACCGCGCTTGAAGCATCGGCGACATTTCCCCTACTTCATCAAGAAAAAGAGTACCGCCGTGAGCCATCTCAAACATTCCGATTTTCCCGCCTTTACGGGCTCCGGTAAATGCACCCTCCACATAACCAAAAAGTTCGCTTTCCAGTAAACTTTCGGGGAGCGCGGCACAGTTTATGGCAACGAAAGGTTCATTTTTTCGTTGACTGGCATTGTGAATAGCATGGGCAAACATTTCTTTGCCTGATCCGGTTTGTCCATAGATTAATACGGTAGAATCTACACCGGCGTACTCTCTTGCGAAAGCGATCGCATTTCGAATAGCAGGACTGTTTCCTGCAATATTCTCAAATGTGTATTTGGCAATAAGTCCTCTTTCCGCAAGCTGTCTCCGGACCTTGCCCTCTAATTTTTGCAGTCTTTCCAGTTGTTGAAAGGTGGTAACGACTCCCTCTACTTTTCTATCTACAACGATGGGGACCCGGTTTGCTATCACTTTGGCATTTCCTATTTCCAGGATCTCTCCTACTTCAGGCTGCCCCGTATCCAAAAGCCTTTGGCAATTGGCAGTGGGAATTACTCTCGTAATATATTTCCCCAAAGCCTTTTCCGCCTTCCACCCGGAAATTTTTTCCGAAGCCTTGTTAAAAACCGTAATCTTGCCTTCCTTGTCCAGGGCTATAATCCCATCATAGGTGAATTCCAAGATCGCTTTAAATTGCTCCGCTTTTTTCATTTCCTGCTTGCGAACCACATTTACCCTGCGGGCTTCTTCTATCGCTCTTCTTACAGCGTCAAACCCCGAAGAAATAACGACGGACTCCATTCCCTGACGTCTTGCCTCATTGGCCATGGCCACTTTGCCCATGACCACTTCTACGCCATTCTTGCGAAGATATTCAATTCCTTTACTGATATCATCGTGTTCGTTGCTGCAGGAGTATTTCACAATTGTATCTTCAACAACGTCTTCAAAGGAATCCAATCCCGAAATGACTTCTTCAACATCCACAATCCCGATCTTGCTGCCAAGTTTTTTTGCTTCAAAATAGGCACGGACAATATCATACCCCCCGATGGAAACGTCGACTACGGGAAGTTCAATCCCCGCGTTTCGAATCTTCCAGGTAGTAATCCCGCGGCTGACAAGAACGTAGAAACCCTGCTTATCTGCCTCTCTGGCACGTTTCACAGCGTCATCCATTCTTGCTATTTCAATGGCCACATCGCTGGAATCCTTACATATTTTTCTTGCAACTTGTGCAATTTCCGCATAAGTGGCTAAAAAAAGGATTTCGGGCATTTTAATTGACCTCCATTTTACCAACAGTTCTTAATCCACGAGTATTTCGTCTGAAGCAGTCCCGAAAACTTTGGCTATACTGACAATGTGTTCTCCAATCTTATAAAACCAGTTTCCCAGTTCCAGAACCGCCTTTTGCCCTTCCGATAAATTCTCTTTCCAGTCTTTTTCTTCCTCTGCCATAGAATCTGTACCGGGTGACACCGACTGAATCCTGCAAACCATGTTTCCCTGAAGGAGATTAAAGACATCAATAATTTTTTTATGCGACTCCATTACGGCATAAGCACAATCCGGCTGCCAACGGTCAAATACTCTCATCAGAGCGAGGTAATTTTCCGAAACCGCTATATATAGCTCTTCCAGCCCATTCCAATCACTCTCTTCAATTATCCCTTTCTCCTGATTCACTTTATGCCCGAGTCTGGCCATGACGATTAAGCTGTCCGCTATATACTCCAGTTCTTTTGTGATGAGCTGGAACCGGTGATTCTCCATAATCTGCTTTCTAGTCATATTTTTTCGGAATAATGCCAGAAGATAATTCGAAAGTTGGGCATAGTACCAATCCACCTGCTGTTCGGCCTTTTCCAGCTCAGAAAGCCATCGCGAATCACCCGCAGCAAAAACCCGCGGCATGATCTCCAGCATATTATGCAAAATCTTGTAACCAAGCCAACGGATTTCTTGTCTGGCCTGAGTGAGAGCTACGGTTGGTACTTCCAGCGCTCCTTTTGTAATGTATTTGGGCTGCAGTTCTTGTTCTTTTCCCTTTCGCTGGGGGACAAACCGGATTAACGCTTTGGCCAGAAAACCATTTATGGGCAAAAAGATGACTACCATTAAAACGGCCGAAAACAGGTGGGTATTGGCCACTTGCCTGGGCAAGTCTCCCCCAAAAAATACCACCAGTTTCGTGAAATAAGAAAAGAAAGGAAAGATGATGACGGCAGCTGCAATTCTATAGAAACTATTGGCAATAGCCAGTCTTTTGGCATCAATCCTTTCCGCTCCCAGAGAAGAGATCAGCGTGGTTAATGTCCCCCCGATATGGGCACCCATAACCAGCGGGACAATGGCCTCTATGGAAAGCAACCCCTGGGTGGAAAGGGATATCAGGATGGCAAGAAAAGCAGCGCTGCTTTGGATCAGCGCCGTGATTAATACGCTTACGAGAATACCCAAAGCAGGTTTTGCACCGAACTGAGCCAGAAACAAATAGACTTCCGCAGAATTTTTTAAAGGGGCGAAGGCTCCCGACAAATAAGCCATTCCCACAAAAATGCAGCCAAACCCGATCATTGCTTGTCCGCACCGTTTGGAGAAAGGGGTCCGAACAATTAGCATAAAGATAAATCCTATAAAAATTAAGAATAAGGCAAGGTTTAAGATTGGGAAAGAAATCAGCTGAATGACAATAGATGTTCCCACCGCAGACCCCAAGGCTACCCCCAAAGCCTGAACCAAAGTCATAAGCCCGGAATTCACAAACTCCACGACCATAACAGTTGTCGCTGCACTGCTTTGAAGCGCTACCGTCATTGCAATACCGAACAGCGTCGCTGCCCAGGTGTTCTTGGTAAGTGACTCAAGAATACTTTTTAACTTATTGGCAGCGATCTTTTGCAATCCTTCCGATGTGACATTCACACCATAAAGAAAAAGACCAATTCCGCCTAAAAATTGCATGACCATGGAAAATGAAATCATCGGCTGCACCCTAACATTCCTTCCTCCTCAAAGATGAGGAAGGTATTCTAAGTTCTTCCCTGTATTTTGCTATTGTTCTCCTTGCAATCGAAATCCCCTTTTTCTGAAACATTTCAGCAAGATCTTGATCCGAATAAGGTTTCAGAGGATTTTCCGATGAAATAAATTTCCTTAAATCATTTTTGATGGTCTCAGGGGTTATTTCCTTTTCGCCGCCTATACTGCCGGCAAAGAAGCATTTAATACTAAACAGCCCTCTGGGGGTCTGAACGTATTTATTGGATGCAACCCTGCTGACCGTCGACTCATGAAGATGGAGTTCCTCAGCAATTTCTTTCATTGTCAGGGGTTTTAGTGCATGAAATCCATATTCCAAAAAGTCTTTTTGTTTTTGGACAACTGCTTCCAAAACATTATAAATGGTCGCTCTTCGGTGTTCAATACTTTTCAGGAGATTGACCGCAGAACTAACTTTTTCCTTGACAAATCGCTTCATGGTTTGGTCGTCCAGCTCCTGAAGCGCTTTTTTATACCGTTCATTTATACTGATTTTAGGAATATCACTTTCATTCACCAGCACATAATATTCGTCCCCAATTTTTCTAATGACCGCATCAGGAATAATATACTTGGTTTGCGAAGTTGTATCAAAACGGCTTCCGGGTTTCGGGTCGAGCAATTTGAGTAATTCAGCCATTACCCTGACTTCATTCACCGAAATATCCAGAGCAACCGATATTTTCTTAAGAAAACCGGCAGCTAGATCGTCTAAATGATCCAACATCCGTTCCAGATCAGGAGGGCAATCCGGAATCGTATATAACTGCAAGCGGAGACATTCTACCAGATTTCGGGCCCCTACTCCGGGGGGATCAAGTTGTTGAACGATAGAGAGTGCTTTCTGAGCGACGTTTTGGGAAATTTTTAGGGTTTCGGATATTTCTTCTATGGTGATAACCAAATACCCGTTGGGATCTATATTTCCGATAATATATTCAGCTGCTTCATATTCCTTTTCGGACAATTTAGAACCGTGCTTAATAAATCGTAATTGTTCCATCAGATATTCTTGCAAACTGCTGTTATCGAGCCAGCTCCCTTCGACGGCAACCCCTTCCGTCCGGGACGGTTCTGACGGCATCATCCAACTATCCTTATCGTCCCGAAGCACATCCTTTACAATTCCCTGGAGCCAATCGTTTTCGTATTCTTGAGGAAACGATGCTTCGTCGGGTTCATATTCATCCCCGTTCGAACCGGTTTCATATTCCTCCACTACCTCAATTAAAGGGTTTTCTATGAGCTCATTGTTAATATAATCGTTCAATTCAGGGAGAGAGAGCTGCATAATTTCAATCGCCTGAACCATTTGAGGCGAAATAATCTGCTTATTATTTTGTTCAATAAGTAGCCCAAAATTGTTGGCCAATTTACTCTCTCCTTAATTCAACGATAGTTTCTGTCAGCCTGTATTTTTTCCGCTATTTCATCTATTTTCCGCAGCCGGTGGTTTACTCCCGATTTTCCCACTTTGGGGCTTAACATTTCCCCTAATTCCTTCAGTGTTGAATCCGGGTACTCCAATCGAAGACGGGCAATAGTCTGAAGATTTTCCGGTAAAGATTTTAATCCGATTGTTTTTTCGATAAACCGGATATTTTCCAGCTGTCTTACAGCGGCATCCACAGTCTTGTTGAGATTTGCAGTTTCACAATTTACGATCCGGTTGACTTGGTTTCTCATTCCCTTTAAAATCCGAATGTTTTCAAATTCAAACAGAGCTTGATGAGCACCGATTAACGCCAGCAATTCAAAGATATGTTCACTTTCTTTTAAATAAACGACATGAAAGTTTTTCCGCATACTAACCTTGGCTTTTAAATCAAAGTTATTCAGGAGCAAACTAATATCATCAGCTAATATGAAATCATTTGTAATGATCTCCAAATGATAATTTCCTTCCGGATTGCTGATCGACCCACCTGCCAGGAATGCCCCTCTGAGGTAGGCCTTCTGATCACACCGGCTTTTAATAAGCTTCTTGTCAATTCCTGCCTGGATTTTTCCTTCTGCATTGACAAGGCCCAATTTTTGCAAATCCCCGATTCCCTTTGGATAGATCCTGACTAAGTAGGAATTGTTCTTCTTTAACCTTAATTTCCGTCTTACTACAATTGCAGCAGGCAATTGAAGGAGATCCTTGGCCAGATTATATATTTTCCGGGCGACAGGCGCGCTCTCCGTCGTTACGTTGAGAGAATACTGTTGATTGGTACTAATCTGAAGCGTTCCGTCCATTCGGACGAGCGCAGCAAGCTCTGCCAATTCGCAGCAGCTTTTCTTCGTTTGCAGCCTGGCAAGCTCTTCTTTGGTGACTGTACTAAAAGACATGACACTCAACTCCGTAAACATCCTGAAACCGGTAATATCAAAGTGTTTTAAGCTTTCTGTTCAATAAATAGGAATCCACCAAATCAATTCTTTCATTCATTGGTTTTAATCGAAAAAGCAAGCGAAGGAGTTCTTTAGCCAGTTTATCGGGGTCATGCCGCACTACTTCCCGGCCTGTATAGAATGTGCTTTCCTGATAGGTTACACCTAAATTCTCAACAGATTCCCTGTCTCCTAAAACCGCAACTGCCCCTTCGGACAGGTAACGTTCCGCTACTTCCGGGGGAATATCTTCTTTGGCAGCAAGGACAACATCTACCAAATCCCTGCCCCCGTGCTCCATAATAACCCGGAGATGATCAGAAGCGGAAAAGTTATCGGTTTCACCCGGCTCTGTCATGATATTGCATACATAGACACATGGAGCTTTTACTTCGGCGATCTTATCTCTTATTCCCTTCACCAGAATGTTGGGAAGTACACTGGTATATAAGCTCCCCGGACCCAGAACAATCATATCGGCCTCTTCGATGGCTTTGATGGCCCCGGGCAATGGTTTGCAGTCCTGAGGAGATATTTTCAAATATTTAATCTTGCCGGGAGTAGTCCGGATAGCAGTTTCACCGTTTATTGATCTTCCATCTTCGAAATAGGCCTCTAATGTTACCTGAGATAACGTAGAGGGAAAAACTTCACCGCGCAGTGCAAATACTTTTCCGATGTGCTCGATTCCTTTTTGAAAATCGCCAAACCTCCCGGCTAATCCCGCTAAGAATAGATTGCCCAGGCTATGGCCTTCCAATGTTCCATTCTCAAAACGGTAGGAAAACAAATCCTCCATGATTTCTTCTTTTTCCGCCAAAGCAACCAGACAGTTGCGCACATCCCCCGGGGGCAGAATTCCCAATTCCCTGCGCAATCGACCTGAACTTCCCCCATCGTCGCCGACGGTTACAATTGCAGTCAGATTGCTTGTATATGCCTTTAAACCTTTAAGCAGTGCGGAAAGGCCTGTTCCTCCACCTACCACGACAATTTTAGGTCCCCGTTTCAATTGGCGCCGGGAATACATCACATCCACGATAGCATCCTCGTTGCCCGGCAGCAATGCATTAATAATTGATTTCAGCATCTTTTTTAATGCGATATACATGATAACGATACCTGAGGCAATAATCAGTACCCCTGCGGGAACAACGGAGGTCATCTCTTTTCCGGTAAGCATATAGATGATTTCCCGAAAACTGCCTTCCAGGAATCCAAGTGTTTGTCCGTAACTGATTACAGCAAGTCCCCCGGCAACAAGAAACGTTCCCGCAATGGCAAGTATGAAATATCTTTTTACTCCAAGATTAGGATAAAGCCATTTGAGGGCCTCCAAGAAATTCCTCCGGACTTTTTTCATAAGAACTTCTGATGTCCTTTCTGATCAATCAATATCCCTATGATTCACGGTACAAAAGTATTTTTCCTTTCTCAAAAATTCAGCAGTTTTTTCCGCAATAGCCACGGAACGATGCTGCCCTCCGGTACATCCTATGCCGATCACCAAGTGACTTTTCCCTTCATTCAGATAATGAGGCAAAACAAATTCCAACATTGACAGATATTTTTCCATAAATTCTTTTGCAGTCTGATTGGAGAGAACATATTCTTTTACTTTCTGATCTTTCCCATTAAATGGCTTTAATTCATCCACATAAAAAGGATTGGGCAAAAAACGTACATCCATGATGGTATCTGCATCCAATGGGATACCATATTTAAAACCAAACGACACGATAGATACCGACATTCTGGCCGGATCATTTCCCTTTCCAAAAAGCTCTCTGATCTTGCCTTTCATTTGAGAAGAAGTGAGGTCGGACGTGTCGATAATTTTATGAGCACTTCCCCGCAATTCCGATAATTGATCCCTTTCCAGGCGAATTCCCTCTAATACATTCCCCTGCGGAGATACGGGATGTCTTCTTCTTGATTCCTTGTAACGATTGACAAGAATTTCGTCCGATGCCTCAAGGAAAAGAATTTCGTAACGAAATCCCGATTTGGCCAAGTCCTGCAAGGCCTGATTCAGAGAGGAGAAAAACTCTCCGCCCCTTAAATCGCACACAACAGCAGCTTTATTTATTTTTCCCTGGGATTGAGAACATAACTCAACAAATTTTTCCAGAAGGCTTGGCGGGAGATTATCAACACAGAAAAAGCCCATATCTTCCAAACTTTGCAAAGCCTGTGTTTTACCTGCGCCGGAAAGCCCTGTGATAACAACCAAGTTAAGGTTTTTTACGATCATATTCTTCACCCCGTTAATGAGCTTAGCTAATTCTATTGTATAAAAACCATCAATCATGATTCCGTCGGACATAAATCATGGTTTCTTGGTTGTTTCAAGCGCGGAGAGTTGTTCTTTTGCCAGTTCCGTCTCCATATTTGACCCTGCGGCGACATTTGCCCAAGCTCGGTTTTCAAATATCATGAATTTCCAGTCCGGATGATAACCCTCCAAATATAAAGCGTTCTCCAGCGTTACTTTTACCTGGTGATGATAGCTTCCGGGTTGAACATCGCTATAATACGCATCTTCCAATGGAATGTATCCCGCTGATTTTTGCATCGGCGCTTCCGTCTGTACTTTAAGGAGCTCTTCTTCCGCCAAACGAATAGCCCTCTCCATGGCAGGTACAGTCTTAACCGATGAATTTGCGATTCCAATAGTATGATCAAGTAACACCTGGCCGCCTGCACCCAGCAAGGATGTCGGCGAGACACATCCCCAAGGGATAGCGGCTTTTTCTAAAGCAATGCGGTCACTGGCCCACCCCAGGTAATAGTTGACATCCCCCCTGACAAATCGCTCCAAGGCCTGATTATCAAAAAGGAGCGTTCCCTCACCTTTATAGAATAGTACTTTATTCAAAAAGGCAAGATTGGTTTGGGCATTTACCAAAGGAAGTCCGTTTGAACTTAAAACCCCGCCTTCGGCCTTCCACCAAGCCCCCAACAAATCTAAGCTGAACGTTTTAAGGGCAATGGTATTCTTTTTTTCGATAATCCCGTTCATACTTAGGGGAGGTTCCTGAACCCTGTCAGCCCTGTAATAGAGAAGAGGTATGTCTGCCAGCCACGGCGCTGCGAAAGGCTGCTGGTTAAAGGTAAAAACTGCTTGCGCAGAAGGGAAGGTATGATATTTATCCGCAAGGGCCGGCGATATAGCCCCCTTTTCATATAGCGCAAAAATTGTAGCTCTGTTAGCAATGAATATTTCCGGGCCTTCCCCCCCTGCCTGCAGGTTCCAAACCTTCTCTACAAAGTTGGATTCGGAAACTTTCTCACCTTTGATGAATATTTCCGGACGTTCCTTGTTAATCCTGTCAAACTGCTTTTTTAATTCTTCCTCGTTTTTGCCATCAAGCGAATACCAAACCGATATGACAGCAGGTGCCTCGCCGCCCGGCTTCCCTTGGGTAGGAGCTGAAATACAACCTGCGACAGAAAACAGGAAAAGCACACATACTATCGCGACACAAAGATTTTTTTTCATCCGGCTTTCTCCCTCATAACACTTCTATCTGATCAAAGGCCTATCTCGATTATGTTCGAAAAGTCCTATTTGTTCTCTCTTCTATTCTAAATTATCCTGGCTTAAGTTACAAATGCCTTTCTTTGTTTTTAGGTGCAATTAATAGGCCAGAAGGCTCAGGTTCGTTATATGGAAAAAAGCGTGTGCCGTTCTTTCCATAATAAAACAAATACCACAACCCAGGCTCTTGCCTGTATTCATGATCCACTTCAAAATATTCCACGGATGTTGCCCTGGCCCATTGCCGCCTATCCATTTTTCCCGCATCGGGGATGATCTTCATCCAGCCGGCATCCTTTCGGATTTGTTCTCTTATCCTGTCCCATTCCTTCCCGGACTTTTTACCTTGAAGAAATTCAGGAATGGACCCCGGCCGTTCCTGAAGAAAGTAGTCAAACCGGATTATTTCTCTCCAAATCATCCTATTGTGAAGAGTGGCGTCACGCATAACCGGGGGGGCTGAACCTGTCAGGAACTGCCATAGATTCCCGAATAATGCTTTTGCATTCCATTCCAGACTAAACCACCCTTCTTTTTGCCAGTAAACGGCAAAAGAATGAAAGAAGTCAAAAGGACTGGCAGCGTTTTGGAGGAAATATTTGATACTGTAGCGGAACCTTCCGGAATTATAATATCTCTCCAGGATTTCTTCCAACCTTTTTAAGGAAAGGATTTCTTCATGGGATAATTCCCGGGTTTTTAAAATGGTGTAAGGCGGATCGGGGCAATATGCCAGGCCAAAATCCGTGCTTTTTTCCCTTACTCCTGATCCTTTAAGTACTTTAAGGAACCCAAGCTGAAGCTTGTTTGGCAGTACTTGAATCACTTCATTAAAAGAATTGCGAAATTCACTCCACCCTTCACCCGGCAGCCCCGCAATTAGGTCCAGATGCACCGGGATCTCAAATTTGTGTTGGAGAATTTTCGCTTTCTCTTTCCATGAAGAGAATTTCTGGCGCCTGTTAACTGCACGCAAAGCAGGCAGATGTGTCGACTGGACGCCGATCTCAACCTGAATCATTCCGGGGGGAAGGCTTCCAAGATAAGCAATCCATTCTTCGTCCAGCATATCCCCGGCCATTTCGCAATGAGCTCTTGGTATTCCCTCTGAATAGCCTCTTAGCTTTTCCGCCTCTTCCCGAAAAACATTCAGAATCGCAAAAGCATGTTTTTTATTGGCATTAAATGTCCTGTCCACAAATTTAACCGTTTTAGCTCCATTATTAAAAAGATGCCTAATCACATGACGGAATTTTTCCGGCTCAAGGTATCTGAGCCCATGGGTTGTGGAGGAAATGCAAAATTCGCAGGAAAACGGACATCCTCTGCTTGTTTCGACGTATACCAGCCTGCCGTGAAAATCCTCAGGCTGCAAATAAGGACTTGGCAAATCATTTAAATCCGGAAGGCCCTTTTCCGTCTTATTGGAAACAATTAAACCCGTTTCTCCGGAACGCCACACAAGATTTTTAACCCCAAAGGGAAGTCTGCCCTGTAATAAATCTTTTACCAGAGTCGGAAAAGACTTTTCTCCTTCCCCGGCGATAACGGCATCCAACTGTGGAACCCTCGACAACAAGTCCTGCGGATCAAAAGAAACCTCAGGCCCCCCTGCAAGGAGGAAGGCTTGAGGTAATACCAAGCGCAAACTTCTGATAAGGAAAAGAATTTGCGTGATATTCCATATATAGCAGGAGAAACCGATTAAATCCGGCTTCTCTTCAAAAATTTCTCCGGCAATATGCTCCAAGCGGTCATTGATTGTAAACTCCCTGATACGGACCTCCGTATCTTCAAGCTTCTGCTCTTCCACAGCCTCCTTAAGGCAGCGGACCGCCAGGTTGGTATGGACATAACGTGCGTTTAAGGCCACAAGTAATATTTTCACATTCAATTCCCTTCTATGCTTTTACACTGGTGTGATTAATTACCTCAGGATTTCATTGGATATTCCCGCCAGGGATGAACAGCCGGTAAGTATCATGGCAGCCTTCATTTCGTTCACCAGTTTATTGAGAATGAAAGCTACCCCTTCTGCTCCTCCCCCAGCCGCGCCTATGATTAACGGTCTTCCAATCAGTACGGCATCAGCCCCAAGTGCCAGCATCTTCAGGATATCTGCTCCGGAACGAATCCCCCCGTCAGCCAGAACAAGCATCCTTCCGCTTACCTCCGAAGCAATTTCCGGTAAAACCTCCGCGGTACCGGGCGTATGATCCAGCACCCTTCCCCCGTGATTGGATACAACAATCCCCGCTGCCCCAACTTTTGCAGCCAGATCCGCTTCATCCGAAGTCATAATCCCTTTCAAAAATACAGGTAAAGATGTACTTTCTATGATTTCCCGAAGTTGTTCTTCATTTTTAGGACTCACAGGCTGGCCCTTTGCTTTCATATTGATAATTCCGGCGGCATCCACATCAATTCCGACAGCTAAAGCTCCTGCTTCCTCAGCCCGTTTGATATATTCCAAAATAGATTTATTTTCTCTGGGCTTGATGACCGGAACCCCTTGAACCCCATTCTTCTTTAATGCTTCAATTCCAGCCTGAAAATGTACCGGGTCAGGACCATCTCCCGTCCAGGCAATCGTTCCTGCCTGTTGGCTTCCCAATACAACCGCATCTGCCCAATCCTTATCACTCAGCCGGCCATTTGTCTGCATCCCAATCGCTGTAATGGGGGCAGCCATGAGAGGAGCAACAATGGTCTTTTCCAAAAATGTGTATAGCGTATCCGGAGAGTCTGCGTCATGCAAGGTCCGAAGGTTCAATTTGTGTTCGGCTAGTGCGGCGATATTGTTCATAAAAGAGAACCCGCTGCCTGTTCCCCCCAGACCGGGCATTTCTCCGGCACATAACTTTCCGTTGCACTCCCGGCAGACCCTGCAATACGGTCTTAATCTCTCCCTTGCGTTCGCCCGCAAATGTTTAATGTCCATAGTCCTCCCCCTCATTCATTTTATAAATTATAGAAAGGCTTTACCGATCCGGGTTATAATACGAATTTTTCTATCGCTTTTGCCACTCCATCCTCTTTATTGGAAGCGGTAATAAAATCTGCTATTTTTTTTATTTCAGGATGGGCATTCTCGACAGCAACCCCGATACCTGCATATTCAATCATTTCCCGGTCATTAATACTGTCTCCTATTGCCATCACTTCTTCCCGCGGGATATCCCACTGTTTGGCCAGCGCCTTGAGGGCATTTCCCTTGTTGACTTCGGGATGAATCATATCTAAAAAATGAGATTTGGACGTTGTAAAGTGCAGTCTGCCCAGGTAAGTCCGGCGCAGCTCATCAGCACTTTGCCTTAAGTTGGGACCTTCCCCAATGCAGAGTATTTTCTCTAATCCCTCCGGTTCCTTTTCCATTAACTTTAACAGGTCCGCTTCTTCAACCTCTACATCCGCCATTTTACCATAGGCTTTGGAAACCTCATTAGCCTTATTGACAAAAACCCTGTCTTTTATATAAATCTGCGTATGAATTCTATTTCTTAACAGGAATTCAACAATTTCTGCAGCCAGATCAATTGGGATTACCTTACGATAAAGAACCTCCCCGCTAAGAGCTTGTTCAACCAGCGCCCCGTGATAGGTGATAATCGGTATGTCTAAACCCAATTCTTTCGCGTATTTCCGGCTGGATACTGCCATTCGCCCGGTAGCAAGCGTAAATTTTACCCCTTGTTCAATTGCCAGCTTAATTGTTTTCAGGTTTCCCGGGGAAATCCTCCATTCCTCATTCAGAAGGGTATCATCCAAATCTGAAGCTACAAGTCTGATCAAATTATTCCCACTCCTTCAGTTGAATAGTCTGTCTGGTTTGGCCTTTTTCTCATTATACCATAAGTTTTTTGATCTTCAGTGGGGCGCACGATAACATAGTTCATCATTTGATTGCCATAATCAAATCAAAGAAAAAGAATGCCTCCTTTTTGTATAGACCTGCTTGTAGCAGGCAATAGAGACATCTTCCATATATGTTTAGGAGTGTTGAATGTTTAGTGATTCATCCATCGCACAAGTACCTTACATCTGCCGGACTGCCGTCACATCTACCTTTACTACGGCGTTTTTGGGAAGTTCCCTGATAAACTGCACATATTTCGGAATTTTAATGCTTGCGCTATGCTCTCCCACATAAGCCTGCAATTCTTCTTTGGTTACCGTGTATCCCGGTTTTAGAACAATCAGCGCTTTGCCGGTCTCGCCCCACTTTTCGTCCTGAACACCCATCACACAGGCGGTCTCCTCCGCCGGATGCCCTCCAAGCAAATGCTCGATCTGAATGAGATAGATATTCTCTCCGCAGGAAACATACATGCTCTTTTTACGGCCGCAGATATAGTAGAAGCCGTCCTTATCCTTATACCCGATGTCGCCGGTGTAAACCCATTCGTCTCTGACCGTGCTCCGTGTTCTTTCCTCATCCATCCAATATCCCGAAAAGGTGAGGTTCCCGTTAAGAAGCAGTTCCCCGCGTTCGCCGTCCGGCACGTCCGCCCCGTTTTCATCGACGATGGGGACGTTGTTGAAATACATGGGTCTTCCCACAGAGATCCATTTGCTGCTGATTTCCTCAGGCGTCATGTCGTTGACGCCGGGACACAGGTTGTTGGGGCCGGCCTCCGTCATGTCGTAGGGGTTGACCATCCGCACTCCTTTGCTCCAGTAGATATCCAGCGTCTCCCGCGAAATCGGCGCCGCACCATTGAGCATCCAGCGGTAACAAGAGAAATCCGTCTTCGCGAAATTGGAGTGCCTGGCGATCGCCTTATACATCATTTCAATACCGATACACACCGTTGGGCGCTCCGTTTCAATGATCCGCAGCACGGTTCCAGGACGGAATTCCGTTGTGATGATCACTCTGCCCCCGTCTATCAGCATCGGCATCATGAGGACGTTCCATCCCGCCGTGTGAAAGAAGGGCAGAAGCACATTGGCGCTTTCCTCCCGATTGAGTCCGGCTGTGAGGATTTGACTATGGATGAACATTTGAACATCGTCAAAGGCCGGAGGCTCGTAAACAGCGGTACCTTTGGGGCGATAGGCCATGATGTCGTCGTAGGTAGACCTGTCCCGCCGGTCAGACTCGCACAGGACCGCAATGTATTCACGGGTACTGCCGTCCTGACGGAAATGCTCGATCAGATGTTTTTGCTTTCCGGAATAGAAAATGACATCAAAATAAATCATTACAGTTAGGAAATCTTAATATCTTTTAAGGTTGCTGACAATATTCGTCAAAGGGATTAGATAATTTTTGTTGAAAAATCTAAGAAAATGATAATGGGGGGTGAAGTCTAGTGATTTGGTTTCAAATATGGGCACGTCAACCACCTAGAAAAATGTAGAGGCAGTGTAGGTTCTTGGATATACTTGCTAGGTGATTTTCCAAGTGACCTTTTAAAAACCTCTACAAGTATATTTTATCACAATCGTTGGTGTCAGCAATGTAAAATCTGCAAGTCAGAGTTTGATAGGTCAAGCCTATATGGAAGTAATAAGATTTTAAATAAAAGTTTAAGGAGGTCCAATTTATGAAAAGGAAGATAGCTAAATTATTAGTGCTTCCAATAATCGCGTGTATATTAACATTAAACGTATCCTTTGCAAATGCTAGTGAAAATAAACCCGTTCTTACACAACAGGAAGCTGAACAAATTTTACAAAGCCAACAAAAAAGTTTTACTCTTTCCAATCAGGATAGTTCCTTGAATATAGTTCAACCTAACGGATTTGGCATTACAACTGTCGGTTCTTATGTTAGTGTAAACAGTAATAGCACTTGGATATGGTACAGTGGTAATATGACGTCAGATGCTACTTGGGTTTCAGCATCTTTAACGGAAAATTTACTATACATGAGTCCGTTGGGTGGTTCATGGTACGTATACCAATCTCAATCGCCAGTTTATTCTTCCAATGCAAATTATATGACTACACCAACTTATATTTATCCTGCCTCTGCAGGATATTGGATGTCAAGAAATGACTATGTTGTTTATTTCCCACCCAATACAATACCTCTTTATCTTAATGATAAAGTTTATAGTAATTACATCAGCGTAACCTAATAAAACAAATTTTCATAACCGGTAAGCGTAATGGTACTAAATAAACACTTACCGGTTATGAAATTATAAAGGGTGTTATTAAATGAAATTTAAAACTAGAAAACATGGAATAATATTGATATTAGTATTTGTGTTTATTTTCTTTTCATTTAAAGAATTTTATTTTACTACAAAGATAAAGAATGATCCAACTATAGACTATTTACAAAATATCACAATAGAATCGGTTGAAAAATCTAATAATTTTTCTTGGGAATCTTACGCAGGAACGGAAGGAGCAGAATATTTTACTAAATCTGCCCAAAAAAAGTATTTTGGCAGCGCAGTTGATTTGAATTTCATAAAAAATTTCCAAATAATTTCTCAAGGGAATATAGATAAATTTCTAGATATTAATCCGAAAATTCCAAGTACAAGATTCATTGCTAATAGAAAAATAGAGGATAAAAGTAAAAGTTCTTATTATTGGAATGAAATTGAGTATATTTTTAAATTTGAAGACAATAAATGGCTAATTGATAAAATTAATCTAATTAATTCTGGTTGGAGGTAAACAATGTATACTGAAGAAGAATTTAAACAAGCAATAAATATTTGCTTAAATCAGAGAGAAAAGGAAATTATTAAGGCAAAATTCGGAGTTGATGTTGAATTAATGTTGCTTGAAGACATTTTTACCAGGTATGGTACCAATATTAATGAAATACGAGATATTGAAAAAAGAATCACTAACTTTATTAACAAAAATGGCTATGATCCTGAAAAAGATAAGTTGCAAAGAGTGTTAACATGTGTACACGATGAGTATCGTCCATTGGCATCTGAAGACCCCAATGGTTTTATTAAGTTTGTTCCCATCTTTAAATGCGTAGAAATTGATAATATTATCTATGCAGTCACCCATTTGAAACAATACCTTAATGGCAGCGTTGTATGTATTGAAATAGAATTCAATACCGCTAAACCATTAATGATATTTGGACATATTAATTTTGAATTATTTATTTCACCAGAATATCATTGCCGATCTAATGGGGGATTTGGACAAGGAAGAGGAATGCATCTTTCTTTTGTTGTAACACCATCATTACCTGACAAAATAAATGGAATTGAGTTTCACCTAAACCTAAAATCAATAAATGAAAAAGATGTTTCTTTTGCAGAAAGCAGTATCACAATCAAGTAAGGTCATTGCACTTCATATTGTCATCCTTTTCTTATTTCATAATTCTAAAGATTTATCTTCCTTTTTCGGGGGTAATATACATATCCTACTCCTTTAACTGTTAATAAACAATGCGGATATTTAGGATTGTCTTCAAGTCGTTTTCGCAAAAAATTAATATTGACATAAAGATCATTACGACTTACATAATCAGATCCCCAAGCAAAAAGGATAAGTTCTCTGCTTTTTACAACCTGTCCCATATTTTTGGTTAAATAATTGCATATTCCGGACCGATTCAGACAGGCTAATCCGGTCAATCCCGACAGACTGTTCTGGACCAATTCAGACACATGAATCCGGAGCAGTTCAGTCATACCAATCCGGCCTGATTCAGTCAGGTAAATCCGATTTGATTCA
>JAAYUV010000094.1 GCA_012517475.1 Peptococcaceae bacterium
ACTTATACACATGTTATCCACAAATTATGTGCCTACGAATTTTTTGGATTTTTGCCTGTGGATAAGTCCTGAAACCCGCATGAATAAAGGCACCCATATTTTTATAGGTGCCTAAATCTAAGAAAAACTGTCGAACACGAGTACTTGTTTGTATAAAAGACACTAAATGAAAACATATGAGTGGAAGATATTGATTTCAATGTCTTCCACTTTTTTATATCCCATATGAATTACATTTTTTGGGGGCGAGATATTACTTTTGGTTTTTACAATTTTAAATAAAAGTATGTTTATTTCTAATTTTCCGATTTAATTCCTTCTTTAACTATAACTTGAATTATTAGGATATGCAGTTAATAATTTCTGCTAATTAATTTCTTGGATATTTGCTATTATATAAGAAGAAATAACAAAAAACAGAAAATAAAAATTAGAGTTGAAAAATAATGGATATATTTAAAAACTAATTAAATATTTTAAGTAAAATGTTTTAATTTGGAAGTATATACATAGATTTACGTGTTATTTGCATGTTTCGTAATTAATTTAAGAAAAAGAGGTTGTTCTCAATGAAATGGAAAAGGTCTTTAGCCATCGTAACTCTTGTTATTTTAATTACAAATATCATTCCATATCAAGTTTTTGCAGACAGTTTGGTATCCGGGAATGTCAGCAGGATTTACGGGCAGGACAGGATAGATACAGCCTTGGCTATTTGTGCAGCCGGATGGAGCACGAGCAATACGGTTATTTTAACTCCGGCCAACCAGGAAAATATGGCTGATACCCTTTCAGCATTGAGTCTTGCGGGCCAGGAGAAGGCACCGGTACTATTAACTGATAAAGATCAGCTTGACAAGAGGGTTTTGGACAGAATCGATAAACTTGAAGTCCGGAAGATTTACGCAATCGGAGCCTTGTCGGATTCTCTTATAAATACCTTAAGGGGAGAAACAGAGAAGTCAGGAAAAAATATTATTATAGAAGTATTAAAAGGCCAGAACAGGCAGGAAACAGCTGATAAAATCAATAGCCTCCTCAAGAATCCGTCAGGATTATTTATAGTTGGAAAAGAGGCTCTTGTCGATGCATTGTCGGCAGGGTCTTATGCTTATGCCAATACTTTTGCCTATTCATATTCGAATTTTAACTCAAGTTCGATTTCTAAAGTAGCGACTCAAAATTACTCTGATCAAAGGAGTCTTATTCTTGGCGGACAAAACGTTGTTCAGAATATTCCAGGAGTAACGAGAATTTCAGGCGAGAATAGGTATGAAACCAATAGGGCAATTATTGATATCCTTAATATGCGGAGTAATACAATATATATTGCCAACGGGGCAGATGACCATCTTGCAGATGCTCTCGCAGGAGCAGCACTAGCCGGAAAGACGGGCTCACCAATTTATCTGACTGACGGTACAGGTACTGGACTTAATGATCTTATAAAAGATAAGATCAAGGCCGGGAGCTCCTTAGTGTTTTTGGGAGGAACTTCAGCGCTTTCGGAAAATGCCAGGATGAGGATTACGGGAGTAAATGACAGTCAAAATCTATCATGTGCAGTTTCTGAGCTTAAACCTCTTAATCTTTTACAATTTGCAATAGAGTTTAACAAAACGATCAACAGGGAAACCGGAGAAAATGTTGAGAACTATATTGTTGACGGTCATAATTTAACGAGTTCCGATGCATCGGCGGAATTGCAGGCTGACGGAAGGACGGTTGTAATAACCCTGAACGCACCGTTGGTTCAATTCAGCAGCACTATTGTTGAAGTAAAAGAGAACAAGGTCTTAGCAGCGGACAGAAAGACCTCAGCACCAGGATTTGAGGGGTCTATTACCGTATCGGATAAAGTAGTGCCGGTTATTCAGAACGTCATGCCGGAAGGAAGTAAAAAGCTAACCGTACGATTCTCCGAAGCAGTAAGCCTTTCTAATACGATGATGGATTACCAACTTTGGAAACTTGACGGGCAAGGGATTACGACCAGAGGCTTGCAAACCGTAAAAGTTACGAAGGGTATTGAATCGGCAGGGCGGATTTATGGGACAGAATTGGAAATGTATTTTGGAACTTCTCTAGGCAATGGAAATCATATACTTGAGATACCCACAAAAGATGTCCCCGAGATCATTGCAGGAAGCTTATTTAAAGACGGAGCCGGTTACAGGCTTGATGGACAAGAGGTTCCGTTCTTTATTCAGGGGGTTTCGGGGAGTCCAACTGTAAAAATTGAAAAGACTGAAGGAAACACGGCATATTTGAAATTTGATAGACCCATGTACAGTAATGCCCAAAACGCAGCAAATAACGGTGATCCAGCCAGTGCTCTAAATGTGAATAACTATACAATTAATAG
The DNA here is from genome assembly GCA_012517475.1 of Peptococcaceae bacterium. Classification (GTDB taxonomy): domain Bacteria; phylum Bacillota; class Desulfitobacteriia; order Desulfitobacteriales; family Syntrophobotulaceae; genus Dichloromethanomonas. The sequence continues at coordinate 2,366 of JAAYUV010000094.1, forward strand.
TGTTCAGGGAGCGGTTCTTTCAGCGGAGTTTATAAAAGGCTCTGATCAAAGCATTGTAAAACTTGTGATTTCACCTGAACGGGAAGCAATAGGAACTAACCTAATTACTTTAAACAAGAAGATAGAAGATTTGTACGGGTGCCGTCTGGTAACAGACAGTGAGGGAGATGACATCAGACTCAACTTTACGGTAGAGGACGATAATATTAAACCACAAGTAGAAAAGCTTGAAGTTGTTGGTCAAAATGTGATCAGGGTAACCTTTAGTAAAGAAATGAACGGACTATACGCAATGAACAAGGCGAATTATTTGCTAAAGAATGCCGACGGAGTAAGTATACAAATAGATACGATTAATGTGGTGCCGAACAGTAATATGACCGTTATCCAAGGGGCATATCCCTGCTCAGACATATACGAAATCTATACCAATCAACCGCTATATGGGGCTGGATATACGCTTAAGCTAACCAATGTTCAGGATATGGCTTTCAGACCCAATACGATAAGTGAAGTAACCTTAAGCTTTAATGGCAGGGATAATACCCATATTAAGGCTTTGGAGGTTACAGGTGAACAGGGGGGTCATAAGCTTGTTGTTCTGTTCTCTGAAGTGATGAGTCCCGGCTCAATTTTAGATACCAAGAATTACGTATTCTTAGACGGGGATAATGCATCCGGATTCAGATCATTACCTACGGGTTCGAAGATTAACGCCGGGCCCGAGAATCGTTCAGCTGTAATCACATTCCCCGATGCTTATATCATAAATACTTCAGGTATAAGTATCCCGGGTCATGATTTACGGTATCAGGTTACAGCCCTCGAGGTGATGAACGTGAAAGATGAAAAGGGGTATGTTTTGGAAGGTGGGTTTAGTCTTTTACAAGTTATCCCCCCCTCTGCCTCAGCCTATAAACCGCAGTATATTACAGACAGCTTTATTGTTAAGGAAGGAAGCAATGACAATATCCGGGTTGAATTTAAATTGGATCAGGTATTGGAGAAATATTATTATCGGGATTTCCAGGTGGGGACAGTAGGAAACAAGATTACCGCTGACTCGGGGCAATTGAACGGCCGTACTGTTATCCTAACCTTTACTGATAGCGGAAAAATAACTGCTGTCCGTTCCCTAGGCAAAGATCTGATGCTGTTCATGTCCCTAAGTCCATCATCGTCTAATATCGCCGGGGTGGAACCGGCTGCTTTCCCGGCGGGCGGCTACCAAGTCTATGATGACCAGGTAAGGCCCAGGGTTCTAGGCTGGTCCCTGGAAGAAAGTGCAGGAGATGACTATGCTCTCGTGACATTCAGTAAGGCTATTGACGGAACGGTCACGGGACTGTACGAAGATAATTTTACCTTCTACTATGGCGGGACAGCTTTGGAAGTTAAAGGGGTCAGAATATATACCGATGTTCTGGGCAATCCTGTTCCCAATGTCCTCGTCTATGACCTTGCAGACGGCAATTATACCCGGGATGGTATGACAGTCCGGATGAATGAGAAAAATTTGGGGGTCAGGGATGTTGCTGACAGAAGAGGGGATCACAACACAATTGTTTATAAGGACGGAACCTTATAAAATATTTGCAAAAAAATGCGAAGCAATGGAAAACTCGCTATATTAGAAATTTTAATGGCTAAAATGTAAGATGATATTGACAATAACGATGTTATGAGTATAATCCAAAATATAGCTAGTAACTAAATGGTTACTAGCTTGTTTTTGAAGCTTGGTAACTATTTGGTTACTTAGACATTATTGAGACCAATAGCTGAAAAAAATAAGAACATGAATATTTCTCCTAAAGGAGGCTAAAAAGTGACATTCCCGAAAAAAAACGTACTCAACTTTGATAAAGGTGGTGCAGACAGCAAATCGCGTATTCTAAATACTGCCACCAGTATATTTGCCGAGAAAGGGTTGGATGGTGCCCGTGTTGATGAAATAGCAGAAAAAGCAGAGATCAATAAAAGAATGATTTATCATTATTTTGGGAACAAGGAGAATCTTTATATTGAGGTCCTGAGAACAAACCTGCAAAAAATTTGTGACGTCAGTGCTGAGGGGTATAATCCAAATGATGATTTTAAAATTAATCTCAAAAGAGTCCTCGAAAGATATTTCTATTTTTTAGCGGCGAATGAAGAATTCGTAAGACTGATAAACTGGGAAGCTTTAAATCGCGGGGTCTATATCGATAAACTATTAAGTGAATTTCGGAACCAATATCAGGAAAGCTTAAATCAACTGCTGGAAACCGGGATAAAAAGCGGAATTCTCAGTCAAGACCTGGATATAGAACAACTGATGTTAAGCATAGACGGACTTTGTCTGATCTACTTTTCCCATAATGAGACGTTCAAACGGTTGTGGAGCAAGAAAAGCAATTCCAAGGAAATGCTCAATAAAAGAATTGAACATATCTATCAATTATTAATGAACGGTATAATCTTAGAAAACAAAAAACAGGAATGAGAGTACAAGACACAAGAGTAAAAAAGAAGAATATGAGCATAAATGACAAGACTTTGTAAGTTGGGGAGAGAACGAAGATGGCAGAAACACTCAAAATAAAATTAGCGGAGATACTCAAGAGGAAAAAATTTCTGGTTATCATGAGCATGATTATCGTTGTAATAGGGCTGTTCCTGATTAGTTATTTCGCTCAGGCCCAGGATAATGTAGTGGAATTAACGGGAAAAGTTGAAGCCAAGGAAGTGGATGTAAATACCAAAATTCCCGGGAGGGTTCTGGGAATAGTGGTTAGCGAGGGACAGGAAGTTAAAGCAGGGGACAAGATTGCCAAGATCGATGACAGAGATCTTAAAACCAACGAATCCCAGGCAATGGCCGGGCTTGCCGCAGCTGAAGGGGATTTAGCCAAAGCCGCAGCAGGTTCCAACTTGGTCGGCCAGAGCTCGGGAGCTGCCATTGAGAAGGCTCAGGCGGGAGTTATGAAAGCAGAAGCTGACGAACTTTTGGCGAAAACTACTTATCAGAGAACGGTTGAACTTCACAAAGCCGGATTTGCATCGGATCAGGATCTGGAGAAAGTTGAAAGGGAGTACAAGGCAGCCCAGGCCGGGGTCCAGGCTGCTTATGGTGATCTGAATACCGCCAAGGCCTCGCTGTATCAGGTAGATGTTTACAATGCGGATATGAAGCGCGCTCAGGCGGCAATAGATAAGGCTAAAGCTGATCTGACCCTGATCAAAAATAATTTGGCTGAAACGGAAATTAAGGCCCCCTGCGATGGGGTTATATCTTCACTCAATGTCGAAGAGGAAGAGTTGGTTTCAACAGGAATGGCCTTGATGAGTATTACCGATTATAAAAATAATTGGGTAAATATCAAGGTTCCGCAGACCCAACTTAACAAACTGGCATTGGATCAGGAACTGACGGTTCACCTTCCGGGGTCGGATAAACAATATACGGGGAAAATAGAGAGTATCAGCAGCAAGCCCGAGTTTGCTGCGGCCAGAGCAACAAATGACCGCGGTGAAAAAGACATTATCAGCTACAACGTAAAAATCAGATTGAATGTTCCTGAATTAAGACCGGGTATGAATGTTTACGTGAAATTTTAGGCGGTGATGGAATTGATTATAAAGTCTCTGGCTATCAGGGAATGGCAGTACATCTTAAGAAACAAGAGGCTGTTCCTGATTATGTGCGTTATGCCGACCGTATACATTTTACTTTTTGGGTATATGTATATCGATCATACCGTAAATAATATCAGCACCGTTGTTCTCGATTATTCCAATACTGGTATAAGCCGCAGCATTATCCAAAGTTTTGATGATTCAGATCGCTTTGATGTCAAGGGTTATGTTCATTCCGAAGAAGAAATAAGAGAAGCAATGGGCAAAAGGGAATATGTAGCCGCTTTGATTTTGCCGGGGGATTTGGAACAAAACCTGAAAAAAGGAACCAGCTCCGAAGTGCTTGTCGTTGTAAACGGAAGCAATATGCTTTTCAGCAACTCGGTAATGTCCTCTGCCAATGAAATTATATCTACTATCTCTGCAGGGATCAGCACAAAAATGGTTGGTTCGAAACAAGGGATATCGGCGGAAGCAGCGATGGGAGAATCCCTGCCTTTAAGTTTTAGGACTAAAATTTGGTACAACCCTACATTTAACTATACAAATTTTCTGCTTCTGGGTTTAATGGCAACGGCAATTCAGCAGATGGTATTTCTTTATGTAGCGGTATCTTTTTGCAGGGAGAAAGAATTAAATCTGTTTGGTTCTTTACTAAAAGAATATAAGCCTTACCAATTGGTAGCGGGGAAAATAGCAGCCTACCTGTTAATCAACTTGCTCAGCGCAAATCTTGTTTTAAGTGTTTGCATTTTTATCTACAAGATACCTTTCAGGGGAAGCCTGTTGGCTCTGGAGTTATTGTATGCCACATTTATTATTGCCATATCGGGTTTGGGAATATTTCTTTCTCTGATTTGCAAAAGTGAGTTGGAAGCCACACAGCTTTCTATGCTCGTTGCGGTACCATCTTTTCTTTTCTCGGGTTTTACCTGGCCAAGCAGCAGTATGCATGGTATAGCCAAGATACTCAATATCATACTCCCGTTGACTTATTTGGTTAATGACGTAAGAAACATTGCCCTGCTCGGCATAGGCCTTAAGGATATGTACGGAAGTATTCTTGTTTTAATGGGAATGGCGGCAGTATTTCTGCCGGTGTCCACCTGGCTCATAAAAAAGCAAGCAAAGAATAATTCTGAAAACAAAACAGGTTTGATTTAAAGTAAACGCTATCAAGGGAAACTAAAAAGGTACAGCTAATTGCTATATCAACAAGAAGGGTTATAATAAATAATATATAACCTAGAGATCGCAATTAGGAGGTGGCCCGACCTGTCGGGAATGAATGAAATCTTCAATTAGGGATATTACACTTGCCCCGAGCGGGCAGAAAAAAATTGATTGGGTGGCGGCCCACATGCCCGTGCTCAATCGTTTGCGCCGGGAATTTGAGAAAGAACTTCCTTTTCGGGACAAAAGAATTGTGATATGTTTGCACCTGGAAGCCAAGACCGCTTATCTGGCGAAAGTGATCCAGGCTGGGGGAGCGGAAGTTGCGGTAGTGGCCAGTAACCCATTATCAACCCAGGATGATGTCGTAGCGGCGCTGGTCGAGGGAGGAATCACGGCTTTTGCCTGGCATGGCGCGACGGATGAGGAATATCACCGGCATCTGAACCAGGCCTTGGATTTTCAGCCGGATTATATTATTGACGATGGCGGGGATCTTGTTTCAACTCTGCATACCAATCGGCAGGAATTGCTGTCTAAAGTTCTTGGGGGAGCGGAAGAAACCACTACCGGAATACTGCGGTTGAAAGCGATGGAACGGGATGGCAAACTTGGATTCCCCATGATAGCGGTCAATGACGCACTGTGCAAATATCTCTTTGATAACCGGTATGGTACCGGCCAGTCTGTCTGGGACGGAATCATGCGGACAACCAATTTGGTGGTAGCTGGGAAAACCATAGTCGTGGCCGGATACGGCTGGTGCGGCAAGGGAGTTGCCTTAAGGGCCAAAGGCCTTGGAGCAAGAGTAATTGCCTGTGAGGTTGATCCGGTAAAAGCGAATGAAGCCTGGATGGACGGTTTCGAAGTAATGCCGATGATCGAGGCTGCGCCGCTGGGGGACGTTTTTATTACGGTTACGGGAAACAAAGATGTGATCACCGGGAACCACTTTAAAGCAATGAAGAATGGCGCCATCATGTGTAATGCCGGTCACTTTGATGTGGAGATTAATAAAAAGCACCTTGCCGATCTGTCTGAAACCAGGCGTGTGGTCAGACCCAATATAGAGGAATATCAATTCAAAGACGGCAAAAAGTTATATTTGCTGGCGGAAGGGCGCCTCGTCAATCTGGCAGCAGGGGACGGGCATCCGGCCGAAGTGATGGATATGACCTTTGCTTTACAGGTACTCTCCTTGAAATATTTGGCGTATCACGCTGAAAACTTAAGTCCGTCCGTTTATCCTGTTCCCAAAGAAATCGACGAGAAGGTTGCTTTTCTGCGTTTAGAGTCTTTAGGACTTAAGATTGATGAATTATCACCGGAACAAAAAGCATACCTCGAAGCCTGGCGTGAATAGCCGGGCTTCATGTAAGTCTAGTTACCCCGAATTAGGTCTGGGTGCCATAGTTCCAGTATCAGCGGAGCATGGATGCGGAGCGCGGCTCTTTGCGCCACGGATGGCGCAAGAGCCGATAGCGGAATTGTAGCACACAGACCAACCCGAAATCACAATTGAGTAGTTATTTATAGAATAACGTACTAACTTGCGTTAAAATTCGGTAGCTTTATGCTATAATTTGTTAGATATTGGTTTTTGGTGAAAGAGGGATAACAATATGACGAAGTATTTAATCAGGGCCATGGTCCTGCCCATGACAGGTCCTGAAGACTTTTTCGAACAGGGTGAAATCGCCGTTGACGGGGACCGGATTGTCTCCGTAGGGGAAAAAGGTTCCGCACCGGCCGGTTTTGTTCCGGACAGGATTCTGGATCTCCACAATGATGTGGTAATGCCCGGCCTTATTAATACGCATACTCATGCGGCTATGACGCTTCTGAGAGGATATGCCGATGATATGCCTCTGATGCCCTGGTTGGAAGAAAAGGTCTGGCCTTTTGAAGCAAAAATGAACGAAGAAGACATTTATTGGGGAAGCGCGCTGGCTTTATGTGAGATGATCCGTTCGGGTACAACCACCATGGTGGATATGTATATCGAGCAGGAGCAAACTGCGAGAGCAGTACTTGAAGCGGGTACCAGGGCTGTTCTTTCACGAGGAATGACTGCTTTTGAACCTGCAGCAGCTGATAAGGCTCTGCAGGAAAATATAGACTTATTTCATGCGTATCATAATGCCGGAGAAGGAAGAATCAAGGTTTTCCTGGGTCCCCATGCACCTTACACTTGTCCGGGAGAATTTCTGCAAAGGGTAAAACAGGAGGCGGACCGGTTAGGGACAGGCATTCATATCCATGTAGCGGAAACGCAGGCTGAACTGGCCACAATCCGGGAAAGATACGGAACAACTCCGGTTCGCTGGCTTCTGGAGCAAGGACTGTTCGGGGGACCGGTGATAGCGGCTCACAGTGTGTATTTAGACCAGGAGGAATTAGAAATTTATAAACAATATGGAGTGGGGGTAGCCCATAATCCAGAGAGCAACATGAAATTAAACAGCGGCACAGCTCCTATTCCTCAAATGCTTTCCAGGGGAATACCGGTCGGAATCGGGACGGATGGGACTTCCAGCAATAATGATCTGGACATGTTCGGGGAAATGCGGTCGGCTTCTTTTCAGCAAAAGCTCACAGGCAGCCCAGATAAACTCAATGCCTATGAAGTACTGGATATGGCCACTAACGGAGGGGCTAAAGTTACCGGCTTACAGGAATTGGGACGCCTGGTTCCGGGATATAAAGCCGATTTGATTTCCATAGATATGGATCAACCGCATTTTTACCCAAGATTCTCGATACCTTCCCATTTGGTATATTGCGCCAGGGGAAGTGATGTAAGGACAGTGATGGTAGACGGAAAAATCCTGATGGAAGAACGGCAGCTTTTGACATTGGATCCCCGAAAAATCTGCCTGGAGGTAGAAAAAAGGGCCAAGAGAATTGCGTCAGAGGTATCTTAAAATAATAAAAAATATGCTAAAATAATATGAGATATGACATAGTGGGGGTAGTAGCTCGGTGAATCTTGTAGAAATCATTGATCATTATGCTTCTGTTTGTCCTGATAGAATTGTTCACAGTTACCGGGGCAGCAGTCTTACGTACCTGCAGTTAAAGGAGAGGTCCGATGCGCTGGCCTCTTATCTTATTGATACCTATGGTGAAGACAAAACCCCTATTGTGGTATTTGGGCATAAACAGCATGAAATGCTGATCTGCTTTTTGGCCTGTGTCAAATCCGGACATGCCTATATTCCAATCGATGAATCCCTCCCGGTGCAAAGAATTCGGGATATCATAGAGAGCTCCCGGACCAAACTCGTATTGGAAGTAAGCGGCCTGGGCAGTGAAACAGCAGAAGGGGAATTCCATGTTTTGTCCGGAAATGAGATGAATTCAAGGATTGAAGGCTATTTAGGGAAAAAACCTTCTGTGGAATCCCAGGTTCAAAAGGAAGAAACCTATTACATTATCTACACTTCCGGCAGTACAGGTAAGCCCAAAGGGGTGCAGATTACCCTGTCGAACCTGGAAAGCTTTGTGGGCTGGGGATTGGGGTTGTGTTCTTTGGCAGGAACCGGGGAAGTATTCCTCAATCAGGCACCTTTTTCTTTTGACCTTTCCGTGATGGACCTCTATCTGGCGCTGGCTTCCGGATCTACCCTCTACAGTATCGATAAGACCATGATCGCTAACCCGAAGGAATTATTTGCGTTTTTCCGGCAGTCCGGAGTATCTGTTTGGGTATCCACCCCTTCCTTTGCCGAGATGTGTCTGGCGGATTCCGGTTTTAATGAGGAACTGCTCCCTGCTCTGAAGGTTTTGCTGTTCTGCGGGGAGACTTTGAGCAATAACTGCGCCAGAAAACTATACCAGAGGTTTTCTGATGTTAAAGTAATCAACTCGTACGGACCTACCGAGGCTACGGTGGCCGTTACGGCACTTCATGTAGACAGGGAGATGTGCGAAATCATAGAACCTCTTCCTGTGGGTTATGTAAAAAATGATTGCAGGATATTGATTGTGGACCCAGAGGGCGTCCCGGTTGCGGAAGGGGACAGGGGCGAGATTGTCATCGCAGGGGAAAGTGTCAGTCCGGGCTATTACAGGAATCAGGAAATGACGGCAAAGGCCTTTTCCATAAGGACAATTGACTGGACTGGCCATTCCAAAACAGTAAGAACTTACCGGACAGGGGATGAGGGGTACCTGAAAGAAGGTCTGCTTTACTACTCAGGCCGGATAGACTTTCAGATCAAACTCAATGGTTTTCGGATTGAGCTGGAGGACATTGAGAACAATCTCAGAAAACTGGAATTTATCGAAAATGCAGTGGTTTTACCCATACGCAAAGAAGATAAGGTCCAGTACTTAACCGCAGTGGCGGTACTCAACCGGAAACTGGAACAAAAGGAATTTGAAACGGTTTTATTCATCAAGAATGAATTGAAGAAATATTTGCCGGAATACATGATTCCGAGGAAAATAGTTCTGCGGGAGTCTATTCCCATGACGGTAAACGGGAAAATCAACAGGGCAAAACTTTTGGAGGAAATAAAATGATTCCGTATGGAACCCTATTTTTCTTTTACGTGACTGCAATCGTTTTGCTCCCTGCGTTAATTCTGGGAATACTGGAAAAACCAATCAAGCTTTATGGACTGTTTGCTTCGGTATTGATCATCGGGCTCCTTTTTTCTTCGTCCAAAACCCAGCTTGCTTGCCTTATTCTTTTTTACCTGGGGGAGTTATTCCTGGTCAAAACCTATTTGATGATCAGGCAGAAATATCCCCAGCGCTGGATTCTCCGCTTATACATTGTTTTTTCCCTGCTTCCCCTGGCTTTGGCAAAATGGGGCAATATTTTTACCGAAAGACACCTAGGGTTCCTTGGAGTGTCTTATCTGACGTTCAAGGTGATTCAAATGCTTCTGGAGATCAGTGACGGTTTGATCAAAGAAGTCAAGGTGTTGGATTTTACCTATTTCCTGCTTTTTTTCCCTACTTTAAGCTCAGGGCCGATTGACAGGTCCAGACGGTTTTTGGATAATGCAAGGGATGTCATGCCCAGAGCGGAATACCTGGATCAGGTTGCCCTTGGCCTGAAGAAAGTCTTTATGGGGGCGGGTTATAAATTCATTCTCGGGAGCGCCATCAACACCTACTGGCTGGGCAAGATCCCGGAGGGGCACAGTTTCCTGCATACCCTCAATTATATGTATTCCTACAGCCTGTACCTGTTCTTTGACTTTGCCGGCTACAGCCTGATGGCTATCGGGATAAGCTATTTTCTCGGAATAAAGACCCCGGAAAACTTTGATAAACCTTTCTTAAGCAGGGATATCAAAGATTTCTGGAATCGCTGGCATATGACGTTGTCCTTCTGGTTCAGGGATTATATCTATACCCGGTTTGTAATGGCTTCCATCAAAAAGAAAAGGTTTAAAGGGAGATTCACCGCTTCCTATCTGGGATATCTCCTGACCATGACCACCATGGGCATCTGGCACGGGACAGAATTCCAATATATCCTATATGGTTTTTACCATGGCGCTTTGATAGTCGGGACGGACTTTTTCCAGAGAAAAAGCGGATTGTATAAAAAGTATAAGAACCACAAGGCCTGGATAATCGGATCAACGTTTGTTACCGTAAATTTAATCTGTTTTGGATTCCTGATTTTTTCAGGCTATTTATTTAAGTAAGTAGGAGGATACTAATCATGGAAGAAAAAATTCTGGAAATATTGGAAGCTATCTCCGGCACAGATGAAGTCAGAAATGACCGCGATCTGAACCTTTTCGAGGCAGGCCTGCTCGATTCTCTGGGGGTTATTGAGCTTCTGGTAGGGATTGAAGAGCAGCTGGGGATCAAGATTGAACCCACGGAAGTAGACAGAAAAGAGATAGACACAACCAATAAAATCCTGTCGTATATCGCGAAGAGGTAACAACTTTAATGAAGAGATTTATTCCCTTGCTTTTATCCCTGGTGGTGGTATATTTTGTCTTGAGCGGAGTGGATAAGGCTTTTACATCAAAGGTAGAATCCAGGTATTATCCCGCTTTTGGCGATGAGCTGAATGACCGGAAGAACCAGGGAATGGCCCTGCAGGAGGCTGCGCTAAAGAGAGGGGACAGTATTCCCATCTACGGATCTTCCGAGTTATCCGGGACGCAAAAACCTTACCATCCAGTGACATTTTTTGCTTCCTGGGATGATGGGATCCAGGTGAATCTGGTGGGCAGGGGGTATTGCCAGAGTCTCATTCATTTAATTAATTTCGGGGCACTGGGTGATTCTCTGCAAGGGAAGAAGATAGTAGTCATTATCTCCCCCCAGTGGTTCAGCAAATACGGTCTGACAGCTGATAACTTCAAAATGAATTTTTCGGAACAGCAATACCTGGCATTTATGAATAATACTCAGATTTCTCCGGAGATGAAGGCCGCAGTGGCTAAACGGGTTCAGCTTCTGAATCAGGGCGGAAGTCCCGAAGTCAATTACTTAAGCGCCCTCTATTCCAGGGGTACCGGACCTGCCAAAGGGCTGCGCTTGCTGCTGAATCCGTATTTCCAATTTGAAGAATATCTCTTGTCGTTAAAAGACAAAGTGAAGTCTTCTGAAATATTGTCGGCGAGGAACCCGTCTCCCAGGCAGGGCAAGTATTCAAAGGAAAAAACAAACTGGGATCAAGAACGGAAAATTGCTCAGTCACTGGGTCAAGCGGCGACAACGAACAACAGTTTTTCTATTGAGAACGGTTATTATGACAAATATATCAAAGACAACCTGGCAGCCTATAAAGGAAAGATGAAAAACGATTCCTATTTGGAATCACCGGAATATGGGGATTTGGAACTGCTGCTGAAATTATGTAAAGAACTGGAGATGAAGCCGCTGTTCGTCAGCGTTCCTGTCAATGGCTGGTGGTATGATTATTGCGGTTTCCCGAGAAATGACAGGGAACAGTATTACGCAAAAATCAGGCAGATGATTTCTTCTTACGGTTTTGAGCTGGCGGATTTCTCCGGTCATGAATACGACCAATACTTCCTGCAGGATGTCATGCATTTAGGATGGAAAGGCTGGGTGGACATTGATGAAGCGATTGTATCCTATTTTAATTGACGGGCTCCTGTATTCCCTGGTGATCTTGGGGATTATGCTGATATACGTCCTGGCAGAAACCAATGAGGTCACTTTTATTTATAATCAGTTTTAAGAGTGAATTGTTATACTTTTCAATAGATTTGAGGCACAAATTTTCGGTATGACTGTTTTGGTAAAACCTTTTATGATAGAATAAGATCAATGGAAAGGAATTCCATATATTAAGATCATAATAGATGCCTAAAAGAAACTATTAATGGTTTTAGGGAGAGGGATGATATGGATAAAGAAGACAAAATATTAAGCCTCCTGGAAAAAATGCAATATGATATAACCGGTATCAAATCAGAAATAGGCGTACTACATAGAAAAAATGATATGATAATTGGAACAATCGCAGAGATGAAAGAGGACATAACAGTCATGAAAGAGGATATAGCTGTCATGAAAGAGGATATAGCTGTCATGAAAGAGGATATAGCTGTCATGAAAGGGGACATAACAACCCTGCAAACAGATATGACAGTTGTGAAAGAAGATATAACCATAATAAAAGAAGAAATTACAGACAATAGTTTAAAAATAAAGATTATAGATAATAAGGTAAAAGCACTCTAAAGTCTTGTTATTAGGAAGCCATTAAAGGGACAGCAAAATAAAAGGGATAGCCTGTTTTTGGCGGATAGCCTTATTTAAGGCTATCCCTTTTTAAACTCAGGACCTCAATGGCTCTGGCAAGATCATTGATGTTGTTGGAAAGGTCACTTAACTTTTTCTCAATGCGTATTAAAAGGTAGGCGCTGACAACAATGGGGAAACCAAAATTACTGATTTGAAGGAGCAATTCCTGCATATGGGGCAGCCTCCTTTCGAAGGGAAAGGGGGGCCATGAGAGATGGACTCTCATAACCCCTGGGATTAGTGCTTAAGCTGTTGGTGCATCGTAGAGGTCGTCGGTTGTCGTGTCAATAATCTTAATGTCGCGTTTGCCTGTCAGGTCTCCACCGGCTGAGGTGAAGATGTTCTTGGAGATAACCAAATCCATGGCAGCCTGGATGTCAGCGGCAGGCAGGTTTTCCTTGGGTTCAGGAAGGGTAATGCTCGTAGTACCGCCTGAGGCGGTCTCAAATGTCAGGCGCAGTATTTTTTGGGTGGTAGTTGCCATATTCTTCAGCTCCTTTTCATGTTTTATTGGCTGACCAAATCAAAGCGGTTGTCACGGCGCACTTCGATCAGCGGGTACTGAAGCAGGCTGAAAAGGGCTGCGGCAACATCATACACATCCTGATCCGCTGCATTGGCCTTGACCCCGGCCAGACTCTTCTGGCGGAGGAGAGGAGAACCGCTTGCAGAGACTCCTGTCTGGTAGCGGATTACTAAAATTGAATCCAATGCGGTTGACATTACTGCCATATTTTCTTGATCCCCCTTGCTGTATTTTGACCTGCGTCTTAACATGAGTATCTTGTGCAAAACGCTTGTCCATACAATATATTCCCCTAATTCCAATAGGGTGAAAGGATAAAATTGCTAAAAAACCATTGACTGAAAGGGCTTAGGCGATGTAACATTAAACGTGTGCCGACTGACCGGTCGGTATTTAAAGTGAAAAAGCGGATATAGTTTTAAAGGACAATGAATATCTTATTACATATGTATAATGGGGGTAACTGAGATGGGCCTGAAAGACAGCCTTAAAAGCAACGTAAAAAGACTGGATCCGCGTAAGATAATGGGAAGTTTCACAAAGCTCCGTGTAAAATTTTCCGGTCTGCCGAGGAAAAAGAAGATTACATATGTCGTAATTGCTGTCATCATTCTTTTACTGATTGGGGTAAGGGTCAATGGGGCGATGAGTAAAGCAGCGGCCCAAAAAGCCGCGGAGATGAACAGGCAGACCTATACTCCTGTTGAGGCTTTAACTGTTAAAAAGCAGACCATTTCATCATCTGTTATTCTTACCGGTAAAGTCCAGGGTGATAAAGAAGCCCCCGTTATGGTCAAAACACCTGGCAAAGTAGCGGAAATTCAGGCTAAGGTCGGGGATGTGGTTAAAAAAGATCAGGTTTTGTTCAGTTTGGATAAGACCGACGCCATGATTACGTTCAGTCTGCAAAGCGCCCAATTTCAGATGGCTCAGGGAGCCTATGAAACAAGCATGCGGAAATATGAAAATGACAAAAAAGCATTGGAGAGAACCAGGGAGTTATACAAGATCGGGGCAGTGAGCAAGGTGGAACTGGACCAGGCAGAGTTCCTGGCTTCGGATTCCCAACGGCAGTCTATTGAAGGACAATTTGCCCAGGCCAGAGCGGCGTACGAAAGCGCATCCAAAACACTTGCCGACATGGATGTAAAATCCCCCATTGACGGGGTTCTGACAGCACTTGATGTCAGTATTGGGGCTATGGTCTCCAATACGGCTTCTGTCGCCAAAGTGGTTGATATGGAGAAGGTATTCGTAACGGTGAGCGTCAGCGAAAAGGAAATTAACAATATCCAGAGAGGACAGGAAGTCTTGGTTGAAGTCCCTTCCGCTTCAACCAAGGTAAAGGGCAAGATTGAGGATTTAAGTCTGGCTGCGGATAACCGGGGAAAGTATAATCTGAAAACCTATATTGACAACAAGGAAGTTTCTATCAAGCCGGGGATGTTTGCCAACGTCACCCTGAATACTGCTACAAAAGAAAATGTGCTTGTCGTGCCGACAGATGCGGTAGTTTTTCATAAAGGAAGAAATGTTGTTTATCTGGTTGGGGAGAATGGCGCCGTTGAGAAAGAAGTCAAAACCGGTCTTGAAAACGGAATGGAGACAGAAGTTATCAGCGGGCTTCAAGAGGGAGATGTCGTAATTACCAAAGGTCAAAACTTCCTTAGTGACGGTTCGCAGATCAAGGTTGTGACAAAAGACGGTCAGAGTCAGGAGGCGCAAAATAAGTGAAATTATCTGAAACATCGGTCAGACGCCCGGTCACTGTCTTAATGGTTGTCTTTATTGTGCTTATCCTGGGATTTGTGTCGTATACCAAGATACCTTTGGATCTTATGCCGGAGATGGATATTCCCGTTGCGGTAGTAAGCACCACCTATACCGGGGTGGGACCTCAGGAAATTGAAAAGCTGATTACAAAGCCTATCGAGCAGGCCGTAGCGACGGTGCAGAATCTCGATACCATAAGCTCTATCTCCTCCGAGGGAAGCTCTCTTGTTATTATCCAGTTCAATTACGGGACGAATATGGATAATGCCGCTCTGGATATCAGGGAGAAGGTTGATCTGGTCAAAGGCAGGCTTCCTGATGATGCTTCTTCACCCATGGTCATAAAAATTGACCCCAATATGCAAGCAACCTTAACTCTTTCGCTTTCTTCCGACTCTTTAACACTTACGGAGTTGAAGAAAATTGCCGAAGATGTGATCCAGCCCAGGCTGGAAAGAACGAAAGGGGTAGCTTCTGTTTCTATCAGCGGGGGAGCAAATGATATTATTGAGATTCGCACCAAAAGCGAAAAATTGCAGGGATATGGAATCAGCCTGGATTACCTGGCAAATATCCTGAGAGCAGAAAATATTAATCTTCCCGGAGGTACCGTTAAAAAAGGTTCACAGGAACTGTCCGTAAAAACAACAGGAGAATTCAGTTCGGTAGAAGAGATAGAACAAATGTTGATTCCGCTTCCTTCTGGTTCTACGGTACAGCTAAAAGATGTGGCTGATGTGGAACTGAAACCGGATGTACAAACCACCATCTCCAAAACCAATGGGAATCCCGGTGTCAGTATTTCCATCCAGAAGCAGTCGGCCTCCAACACCGTAAAAGTATCGGAGGCCGCCCAGGCCGAGATCCAGTCTATCCAGAAAGAATTAAAAGGAGTAAATCTAACCGTAGTAAGCGATAATGCGGTATATATTAAAAGGTCATTAAAACAGGTAAGCGAGCATGGTATGGTTGGAGCTTTGCTGGCCGTTTTGGTTTTATACATTTTCTTGCGAAATGTCAGGAGCACATTGATCATTGCCTCATCCATCCCGATCTCTATCATAGCTACTTTCTGCCTGCTTTATTTTTCCAACATCACGCTGAATATGATGACATTAAGCGGTCTTATGCTGGGGATAGGACGTTTGGTAGACGACTCTGTTGTAGTCCTGGAGAACATTTACCGTTTCCGCCAGAATGGCTACTCCCGGTTTGATGCTGCCGTCAAGGGGTCTTCGGAAGTAATCATTGCGGTTATGGCCTCGACCCTGACAACTGTAGCTGTATTTTTACCCATTGTCTTTGTGCAAGGCTTAACATCAACCCTCTTCCGGCAATTTGCCCTGACTATCGCTTTTTCTCTTGGCGCTTCCCTGGTTGTTTCCATGACACTTGTGCCCATGCTTTCATCCATCTTATTAAAAGTTGACCGGGCAAAAACATCGGGTAACGGTTACGACTCTTTACTGGAAGCCGAAGGGGCAAGAATAGATCTTAAAGATAACCCGAAAGAGTTTTTCCGTCCATTCAGATTAATCGGCAAACTCCTGGAAAAGTTTGATCAGGGATATCAAAGATTGGTTGAAGTTTATAAAAAACTTTTGATTTGGTCTTTAAGTCACCGTAAAAAAGTCATTGTGATTACCACTGCCATCATGTTCATTTCCATGGCTTCGATAGCCGTAGTAGGGACTGAATTCTTCCCCACGACGGATGAAGGGATGATCAGTATCAGTGTCACCTTACCCGATGGAGCCAAGGTGGAAAATACTGCCGAAATTATGAGTCAGATTGAGGAGAAAATTACCGGCATCCCGGAAATTGATACCATATTCATGAATGCCGGTTCCGGCGGGCAAATGAGTTTAAGCGGGGCCAAAGGCAACAGGGGTTCCTTTACGGTTAAACTTGTGGATTTAAGCAAAAGAGAAAGAGGAGTCCAGGAAATCTCTGATCAAATGCGGAATCTGATTAAGCATATTCCCGGGGCGAGAATCAGTATTACTGTTGCCCAGTCCATGATGATGGGCGGAACGAGCAGCCCTGTTTCTATTACCATCAAAGGGGACGATCTGGCGACCTTAAAGAAAATCGGGGATGATTTCGTTGAGATTGTTAAGAAAGTACCCGGAACGAGGGAGGTAAAATCCAGTTATGAAGACGGGATACCGGAAGTAGAAGTGAGGATAGACCGTAAAACCGCAACTCAATATGGGCTGACTGCGGGGACGATCGCCAACGCGGTAAAGGCCAATATCTCCGGGACGACCGCCACTCAATATAAGTATGAAGGCACAGAAATTGACGTCAAAATCAAGGGAGACGAGAGTTACAACGCGAATATGCAGGCACTGGAACAAATTCCGATCAGTACAAGCCAGGGTTTTACCGTTACTTTGGGACAGGTCGCGGATATTGCGATTAACAGAGGGCCTGTCAGTATTAACAGGGACAATCAGGTTCGGACGATCTCGGTAACCAGTGAGCTGAGCGGCAGGGATGTCGGCAGTGTTTCCAAAGATATTCAGGCCGAACTAAGTAAATATTCTATACCGGATAAGTATTACTATGAAATGGGCGGCCAGCAAAAAGAGATGCTCGAAGCCTTCAGTGACCTTTTCCTTGCTTTGGGCTTGGCTATTGTTCTGGTCTATATGGTTATGGCTTCGCAATTTGAGTCGCTGGTCCATCCCTTTGTTATTATGTTCTCTATGCCATTGGGTTTCGCCGGTGCTTTCATGGGCCTATTCATTACCGGTAAACCATTAAGTGTCATGTCCATTATCGGGTTGCTTATGCTGGTAGGGATCGTGGTCTCCAATGCCATTGTGCTGGTAGACTATATTAACACAAGACGGAAAGTATATAACGAGGATCCCCGGACTGCTATCATTAACGCGGGTCCAATTCGTTTACGTCCGATCATTATGACCACCCTGACGACGGTATTGGCGATGCTTCCGCTTTCCCTGGGGATCGGGGTAGGCTCTGAACTCCAGTCTCCGATGGGGATTGTGGTTATTTTCGGATTGACTTTTTCCACCCTGGTTACATTAGTTCTGATTCCGGTTATGTATACGATTTTTGATGAATTGGCCAATAAATTTAAGAACTTCTTTAAGATTTTCAAAAAGCCCGGTTCTCCGGTTTCCGCTGGAAATAAATATTCGGTATAGGAAACGGAGGGAAAAAGAATGGCAAGGGAAGAAAAGAAAACAGTTATTCTTCAGGCTGCGAGCCGGATATTTTACATGAAGGGCTTTGAGGGAACAAAAATGGAGGATGTTGCCAAAGAAGCCGGAATTGGCAAAGGCACAATCTACGAATACTTTGACAGCAAACAACAGCTGTTTGAAGAGATGGTAGCTTTTAACCGGAACCTTCATTTAAATAACATCAGAGAAACTTTACAAAAAGGAAATACCTTCAGAGAAAAATTTTTGGCTCTTGCCAAATACCAGACTGAAACGGTAAAAAAACATATCCATGTCTTTAATTCCATGGCCTGTTCCAGAATTATGGCCAGGGAGCTAGGGGCTGTCTTTTTGGAGCAAAACATCCGGATAGGGCAAATTCTCAAAGAATTGGTTGTTGAAGCGATCCAAAACAAAGAACTGCGCCCTGATATTGACCCGGAGATTGTATCCGCAGTCATGTTCGGAACGATCAACCAGTACTGCGGCAAAAAGGTAATCTTTTACAATATGGAACCGGAGGAAATAGACTTTGAACAGATTGTGGATACTGTGATGAAAGGGATAGAAAGTTAATACAATTATAACTTAATTTTTTCTATTTTAATTACCCCTACCTTAACGAGTGCCTTATAAAAAATTAATGCCAGAGGGAAAAGGAAAATACCCATAACCCCCATAACCTTGAACCCGATCCAAAGGCTTACCAGGGTAGCCAGTGCGCTGAGACCGATCCGTTCTCCCAGAACCTTGGGCTCGATGGATTTCCTGATGACAATAATGACGATGAAGAGAATGGAAAGTCCGATTGCCAGGAAGATATTTCCCTGCAGCAGAGATACTGTCGCCCAAGGCATTAATACGGAGCCTGTACCCAAGATGGGCAGGATATCCACCAGAATGATAATGAATGAGATGACTGCGGCATATTTTACTTTCAGTATGGCCAGGCCTAGAAAGCTGATGATAAAAGTAATGGTGCTCAAGATAACCTGAGCTTTAAGGAACCCGAAGGCTGCCCTGCGTAAATCGCCGAGGATATAAATTACTTTTCTTCTGGAAGAATCCTTAAAGAAAGAATAAAAACGATT
This sequence comes from Peptococcaceae bacterium, assembly GCA_012517475.1. Lineage (GTDB taxonomy): Bacteria > Bacillota > Desulfitobacteriia > Desulfitobacteriales > Syntrophobotulaceae > Dichloromethanomonas. The sequence goes on from JAAYUV010000094.1 coordinate 21,499, forward strand.
GTGAACATTATCCAGCTGGATGCAAAAAAGATATACGGAAATAAAGTAGATGAGAGAAAGGAAAAATACATTGGGTATAGCCGTAGAAAGATTGTACGTATAAGTTCCGAGTTTGGAAACCAGGTTAAGATTTGTCAGTTCATTGGCGGCATTAATAATCATTGTATTGATTTGTGCCGCCGTATCATGCGGAAGCAAGCCAATCGTATTCTGAATTTGTTTGGTAAGGCCTAAAAACCAAATTTGAAATTTGGGACTGTTGGTTTGGATAAACGATAACAATCCCAGCAGTTGAACGTAAATTTTATTGATTATAAAATAAGCCATGAAACCGATGATTCCCAAAAATAAGATATAAGTCAGGGTAACGGCAGGGGTCTTTTTTAATTTCGTATTTTTAACTAGCCAGGTAATCAGCGGGTCAAGACATACTGCTGTAAAGTAGGCCAAAATAAAGGGGATAAAATGCGGAAAGATCATATAGAGCAAATAAGGAGTAACCACAGTCGCGATGATGATCACAACCGCAACAAATACACGTTTGGAGTACTCTTTTAAAGTCAACATATCATACCTCGGAAAATAAATATCATACTTTGTTTAGATTATATTAAAGGAAAAGGCATGAATATGCAATGAAAATACTCAATGTATTCCCATTTCGGAAGAATAATTAAGATTTCAATCAATATTCAAGATTTAATTGAAACTTAATCATAACAAAGCTGAAAATGAGCCTTTCATCCCAGTTATTAATTGGGAAAAATACCCTATAATAAAATTAAAATTAGTACGGCTTTATGGATATTTTCGGTGGTCTGTTTCATAGGAGGGTAATATGTTTCAAAAAAGTCGGGGCCTCAAAATAGCGGCCCTTTTATTGACATTACTGCTTTTGCTTTCTCTGGCCATTCCGGTATCGGCACAGGATTATTCTACGGCTAAGCTTGTGCAGATAAACGGAAATGTTTATGTTAAAAAGGGGGGCGGTCAGAGAGAGTTTAAAGCGTTTGAGGGTATGGTCACCGAAGAGGGCGGCCAGATCCGGACGGGAGAAAACAGTGGCCATGGCAATGGCAAATAATTAGTCATTAAACCGTATGATAAAAAATAAGGGCTGAAAAAGCCCTTTCTTTGTTGTGTTAAACAATCCAGATAATACCACCAACAAAATAATCAATTTCTAAAGGGTTATCGATTTTTTTGTCGAATTACACAAAAGGCAAAATCTGTTTTTCCAACATCTATTTGCCTTTCGTACATAATTCTTACTAATTTTGTTAAAAAAGGTCCTATGGATCTTTAGGAGGAGACTGAAATGAAACAAGGAAAACGTCTGAAACTATTGGTTGCAGTGCTTTTAACTGTATGTTTAACGTTAGGCGCTCCGCTCCTGGCTTATGCCGGGGAAAATGATATGCTCTCAGAGGTACGGGCCTTACTGAAAGATAAATATGTAGAGCCGGTTTCCAATGAGGTTTTAAATGCTCCGACCATTAAAGAGATGCTGCAAAAACTTGGCGACCGGAACACACAGTATATGACCAAGTCCGAATATGAGCTATTCCTGAATACGCTTGACAGGGCCTTTTCCGGTATCGGTATTGAGCTGGAGATGGTAGCGGAAGGGGTTCAGGTGACCAAAGTCATGGATGGCTATGGGGCTGCCAAGGCGGGAATTAAACCGGGAGATATTATCACGGAAGCAGAAGGGGATTCATTTGCAGGAAAGACTTCCGAGTATTGTGTCAGCAAGCTGAGAGGACCGGAAGGAACCAAAGTGAATGTCAAAGTCAAAAGGGGAGCTGAAACCTTAAGCTTTGAGCTGGAGCGCAAGGTCATTACGCTTCCTCTGGCAGACAGCAAAATTCTTGAGGGTCATATTGGTTATATCGCTTTGTACTCCTTTGGCACGGACACCGTTTCTCAGTTTAATACCCAGGCCAAGGCACTCATGGAAAAAGGCGTGGACAGCTGGATCATCGACCTGAGGAATAACGGAGGGGGATATACCCAGGCCGCATTGGATCTTTTAGGATATTTCATCGGGGATAAACATGCTTTAATTACGAGAGACAGATCTATTCTGGCTATAGTCTACAGTGCGACAAAACAGGACTATACCCTAAATGGACCTATAGTATTACTAACCAATGCCTATACCGGCAGCTCATCAGAAATTGTGACCGGCGCTATCAAAGATCATAATAAAGCAACCATAATTGGGGAAACTACCTACGGCTCCGGTCGCGTGAAGGCCTTGATGCCGCTTTCCAATGGCGACTATCTGAAAATGACGGTCAACAAGTTCTATTCACCCAACTACAATGCGATCGATGAAATCGGAATTTCCCCGCATCTGGACTTAAGCGGAGTGGATGAACTGAAAACGGCAGTAATGATGCTGAAAAATGCTAATACAGATGTTTCTAAGAATGAAAGCGGGGATAAAACAGGATACATCCGACTGAATGCGGGCCCCAACAATTTCGCTATTTCCGTAGAGGATTTTAGAAAGCAGGAGAATTGGGTACTTGGGAAAAAGATTTTGGATTCCGCTTATGTCACAACAACACTCAAACTTGGAGGGGCTAACGGTTGGGAAACCTTCCCCGAGGAATATCTGAGTGAACGTTATAAGATCTATTATCCCGGCTACATCAAAGCCGGCGACCTGCAGGGAATTCCTCTGGATAAAAAATTCACGGTCTCTTTTGATCAGGATATGAACTGGCAGACCGTGCAGGAGGACAGCATTGAACTTATTAACTGTAAAACCGGGGAAAGAACCAAATGTGAATTTGGCTTTACCGATAAACAAACCATGAGTGTTACCCCGCAATCCGAGCTTAAAGCCGATACAGATTACTGGCTGGTAATCCATTCCGGTATAAAGGATGCCCAGGGGAGAAATATTACAGGTGGAGTGGCATTGGCGAGAACAGTCAAGTAGCCCGTTCCACCCTCTATAGGTAAAATGTATAAAAATCACCTTTTTTGGGAAAGTATAGTAATAGATTTTTTCCAAGAGGTGATTTTTTGTTCGAAGACCGACGATGCCGTAAAGTCATGGCGATTCTCCTGACTACGGTGATCATCTTAAGCGTTTCTGTTCAAAACGCCTGCGCTGCGCCTGAAAAATCAACCGATAATCTTTTTAACCGGGTTATGAATTTTAAAGAAACGATTCTCATGGATATGGCTTATCTTAGAATATTTATGGATAAGATTTCCGGTAACAACGGAAATAGAATGGCAAGCGAAGAGTCAGTCGATAACAGTATTAATTTTGTGATAGAACAGGTTCCTTTGGATCAAGTTCTCGGTTCTGATACCAAGAAGAGCAAGAGTGCTCAAAAAAACGATGTTAATCCGAGTACTAATGATAATAAGAACAAAGTCCAAAGCAAAAACACGGTGAAGACCATCTCAAATTCCCGCAGTACAGGAAACAATATTTTGCGTGAGGATCTGGAAATTTTGGCGCGTATTATATACGCGGAAGCGCGGGGAGAAAGTTTTGAAGGTAAGGTTGCAGTAGGTGCGGTAGTACTCAATCGGGTACAACATCCTGATTTCCCGAAGAGTATCAGAGAAGTCGTCTACCAGCCAGGTCAGTTTACAGCGGTAGTTGACAAGCAGATAGAATTGATTCCTGATGAAAGTGCATACCAGGCTGCTGAAGCCGCACTTGAGGGGCAGGATCCCAGTAAGGGGGCAATTTATTATTATAATCCAAAGATTGCCACGGATCAGTGGATTAAAAAACGAAACATTGTATGCAGTATCGGAAACCACAGGTTTTGCGTATAGGTAGTCCCGGAAAGGCGCATGAAAAAGGGACGTTTCTCTTGTCTTCAGGAGACAGGGGAAACGTCCCTTTTTCCTATGATGTATTAGTCACTTCTTTTCCCTCATTTTCATATGATGTCATAGCAAACGATGAAGAGCATTCTTTTACGAACATAGGAGGGAAAAAAATGTTCGGACATAACAATGGGTCGAGTTTATTTTCCAAGGGTTCAGGGGGACTCCTGGGAGGTTTGGGAGGGGATCCCATGGGTCCGCGCCAGCTGACCTTGATTCCTTCAGAGGGGTTTTCCGGAAATGGGATGGCTACCATCGGTATGGACAATTCGTTTTCTTTAATCGCCCATCTGCCCCCCCCGCATACGTTTAGTCCTTACGCTCCCGCCGTATACGCAGCATACCTGGTAGATGGCAAAGGGAAAAACGGTTTTTACGCCGGAACGTTAAAAGCGGCCGGGAACGGAATGTATCAGGCCAATTTTAAGAGTCCTGTCCCATTGGTTCATTATAACCGGGTGGTTGTATCTTTGGAAAGCCCCCAGGGGATAGGTCAGGCGCCGCAAGGACCTATCGTTATGAAAGTCAAAGAAGGTTTATTGGATGGATTTGGTCCTGTTAAGAAGATGGGCGGAGATATGTGGGGCAAAGTCAAAGGTTTTATTGGAAACAGAATTGGCGGGAATAAAGGAGGGGCAGTACAGCAGCCTGCCGGCCAGCCTCCCCAGGTTCAGCAATATACCGGCCAACCAAGTTATCCGCCGCAGGGCGGCCATATTCCCCAACCCTATCCACAGCAAGGAGGATATGCCCAGGGGGGTAATCCTGCGGGTTATCAGCCGGGCTATCAGGGTGGAGGATATCAATATAATGCCTACCCCAGAGGCAGAGGGATGTACCCACAGGGAAATTACCAACCGAAAGCAAATTATTCTTCTCCGCCGCAGTATTCTAATCCACCGTTTCCACAACAGCAGACATATGCTCCCCCGGTTATCCAGACTAATCCGGTCCCGCAGCCTGCTTCACAACAGGTCTCGCAAGCTCCGATGGCAAGTCAGCCGCAGCAGCCTGTACCGGCTGCCGGCGAACCCCGTATTGAGTAGCTTTTCGATTCACTCCCTTTTCGTTTCAACCGCATAAACTATGGTTTGTGCGGTTTTTTAATTTCCATTATTATTTCCTTCCAGGGGTTTCAGAGAAGGATACAGGAACCAGTAAAGAAACAGGGTAAGGAAAGCCACCACAAAGCCGGGGATGTTTTTAATTTCCAATAACTGAAGGGTATAGAGAGTTGTGGTAATACTGTTCGGAGCAGTAAAAGGGGAACTTATCGAAAAATTTATTGTCATTCCTTTCGGGAATAAGGGCGTATCATTTACCTTTCTGAAACTATAAATCTGTCTTAGGGAGTTGAGATCGGGAACGGACTGATTAATATTACCTCGTAAGGCACCTGAGCCGTTCATCGGAATGGAAGCGGATTGAACGATGAAAGCGGTGATGACATCCGTAGCGATGATAAGCCAATAGCCAAGAGGAATGTTCAGCCTGTAAAAAGGGATAATTAAAGTTGAGGCCGGACTGAGACGGGTCAGAAATAAACTATTGGAAATAAGAATAGAAAAAGTCACAGGGATAGAGAGCAGACCGGAGAAATCATGCGAAGAACCTGAAAGTCTTCCGTTATTGCTTTGAACTCCGTATTGCGGTATTACTGTCATCGGTAATTTCTCTACCCCCTTGAAAGAGATTCGGAACCGTTAAAAAAGATATATGGATTATTTAAATAAGTCGTTCAGGTTAAAGTTTTCCGGCAGCTTAAATCCTTCGGGAAGTTTAAATCCTTCAGGGATTTTCATCGCAGTGCCTTCTTTGCCCCCTCCGATATTATCGAGAAGTTGCTGGGCAAGGTTTTTAAGTTCCTGGGGGAAAGGGAGCTGTTCAGCACTTGGCATACCATAAATCGTGGTGGTAATGGTCAGGTTAACGGTAGCCATCACCCTTTCAAAATCCTGCTGAAGAGTAAAGAAATTGCGGATGGAAGGATATTTGCGGATGAGCCGCATTTTGAGATCAATAAGAGCCAGGGAATCTTTCTCAGAGGGGACTTTGCTGAACATCTGAGCGGTTACCAAGCTGCGTTCTTTTCCCTGATACTCCTCAAAGGCTTTCGCTGCTTCAGGATCCTGGTTGATTTCTGCCTCTGCTGCTTTCAGTTTGCTGACTTCAGGTGTATTCAGCAGAGCTTCCCCTAACTCGCGCGCTTTTTGAATGTATTCCATAATTTTTTATGGCACCTCCTTATGTATCAACTTATGCATTTTTGAATAGGTAAGTGCCAAACAATTTTACCGCGTCCAGGGGATAGTTATTGTCGTAGTTTATGGAATTAAGGTTGGTAATAGGGAGGAATTAGGAGAAAGATGTAGAAAATTACATAGAAGGAGGTATGAAACGTGCGGATATACCGTTTACAGATAAGGATCATACAACTTTCAGTATTAATAACCATAATTATCATGATTTTTGGTCTGGTTAATATTTGGCAGGGAAGTGCTAAGGGACAACCGGTTAACGGAAATAACACAGCTCAGAGCGGAAATAGTTCGGACAATGCCGGAAAAGTGAACAGCAATACCCCCCAGACCAACGCTGCTGCTCCTGTTGACAACAGTAAGCCTGCAAATACGAAGATCGTTTGCCTGGGTGACTCTTTTACTTATGGCTACCCGGGCCAGCCCAAGGATTCCTGGCCTGACCGGTTAGCTGGGGTTTTGAAGATAGAAGTTGTAAATGGGGGTAAGGTTTACCAGAACTCCGGTGATTTATTGGAGCGCTTTGACCAGGATGTTATCGCCAAAAAACCGGGCAGGGTTGTAATCTTTGCCGGAGTGGGAGATGCTCTTAGAGAGAAGAAACTTGACGAGTATCAAAAGAATATCAAATCCATGGTAGAAAAGGCTCAGGCGAATCAAATTAAACCAATTCTTGCGCTTCCCGTCCCATACCCGGGAACGGACAAACTGTGTAAAGAATACCGGGATTGGGAGCAGGCCTATGCTCGTGAGAAAAATCTTGTTACCCTGGATTTTAAAGGGGTTTTATATGATGCAGATGGGAAAATGCTGAAAAAGTATTCCGATGACGGCAAGTACCCAAACAAAAACGGCTACCAGGCAATGGGTGATTATGCGGCTACCGTACTGAAGTAAATATGATTAAGATTAATGCGGAAGATACAAGGATATAATAATGAAAAAAACAAAACCCAGGACCCCTCCCAGCAGGGCCCAATGGGGGTGCTTTTCCCTGGAAATAGGCCAGAGTTCGGCCAAAACCAGAAAGGTCATCGCCCCTGCCGCCAGGGAGACGAAAAAACACAGGGATGAGTGGACTGCCCCCAGAGCCAGTTTTCCAAGAATTGCTCCTAAAGGAGTAAAAAAAGCGATTCCAAGAGTTAAAGCAAGGATTTTATCTTTACGGATTCCTGCCATGAGCAAGGGGGTCGCTGTTGCCATTCCCTCGGGCAGGTTATGAAGCGCGATCCCGATGGCGATGAGCATTCCCAGGTGACTTCCCGACTCTTGACCCACTGCAATGGCCATGCCTTCGGGAATATCATGCAAGGCTATTCCGGATGCAATCAGAATCCCGATCCGTTTCAGACGGCCTCGACGGTTTCCGGGGATGCCCGGAGGTCCTTTTTTTAAAATCCGATCTGCCCCGGCCATAAAGATGACCCCCAGGAGAAAACCTGAAAGGAATTGTGAAGCCTGCTTGTAGCTTAAGGCCAAGGGAATTAGATCTATGAGGACGACGGCCAGCATCACTCCGCCTGCACCGGCTAAAAGCGAAGCAAGAAGCCGTTCAGGAGGATTACCCATCAATAAAACAAGAAGGCAGCCGGCAGTTGTGGCTAAACCCGCAATTGTACTGATATAAAGGAGATAAAGAGGGGACTGATCATACTGTAACATGATATCTTCCTCACGTGATATTTTCTTTCTCATGAAATATTGTGGCTGCATATTTGATGAATCTTATTAATGAAAATAGAAAAATATACTTCCTGTATAAATAACTTCATGAGCGGTAATAATTACCAGTAAAGAAGGTTATTGAATAACAGGGAGAAAGATTACATGTTCGTATTAAAGACGATTAAAAGTGTTCAAGTGAAAAAAGGAATAATCTGTGGGGTTATCTGCCTTGGATTATTATCCGGTGTCCTGGGGTTAGGACCGGGAACAAATACCTCTCAATTATACACGCTTTCCTGGGAAAAAGAGGAAGTAGTTAATCCGGAGAACCTGATTCGTTTTCACGTGATTGCCAATTCAGACAGCCAGGAAGATCAACTCTTAAAATACGCTGTCAGGGATGAAATTCTAAAGCAGGTTGCTCCGAAACTGGCCCAGTCATCTTCCCTGACAGAGTCCAGAGAAATCCTCAAAGGGATGGAAAACCAGCTTATTTCGATAGCAAATGAAGTGATTCACACCTGGGGAAAGGATTACGCGGTATCCCTGGAATATGGTATTGATACTTTCCCGACAAAGTCATACGGGAGCATGGTTCTTCCGGCGGGAGAATACGAAGCCGTTAAGGTGAAAATCGGTAATGCTGAGGGCGCCAACTGGTGGTGTGTACTTTTCCCTCCTCTCTGTTTTGTCAATGTGGAAGAGTCCACAACCCTGCAGGTAGATGGCAAACCCGGAGTCCCTTTGGATACGGCCCGCAACGAGCTGAGCAAGGCCGCAAAAAATCCGGATAAAAAACAGGCAACTGTTCTGACGACATACAAAGGTAAAAAAGTAGGGTTATTTATAGAACGTTTATTCCGGTAATTGAACTAAATCCCAAGAATCTCCTTCAACCGACGGGCTTGAGTCCGGCTTACAGGGACTTCGCTTTTTTCCTTGTCCTGTACCACCACGGTATAAGTGCCATTAAAATAAGGAATAAGTTCTCTCATTTTACGGATGTTAACAAGGTAACAGCGATGAGTCCGGAAAAAAGTCCGGGGATCTAAACGCGATTCCAATTCTCTCAGGGTAAAACGGGTAAGATAAGATTCGTTTTCTGTTTTAACATAGACATTATCTTTATCTGTCGAGATATAAATGATTTCTTCCGGACGGATAAGTATGGTTTTCCCGTTTTGTTCGGCCGGGATGACTTCCAAAGGCCGCATATCGGTTTCTTCTTTAACCGGGGTTGTTCTGGGCTGTGCAGTGGCACAGTTTATTTTTTTGCGCTCCCTCACTGTTTGAAGTGCTTCTTCCATTCTTTTCGGGTGAATCGGTTTAAGCAGGTAATCGTAAGCGTGAACACTAAAAGCATCAAAGGCATATTCTTCGTGAGCTGTAGTAAAAATCACAGCAGGCGGGTCGGGCCTCAAAGAAAGTTTGCGAGCCAAATCAATTCCGTTGAGTCCCGGCATATTGATATCAAGAAAGATAACGGAATATCGGACATTTTCAATGAGTTCCATGGCTTCCGGAGCATTCTCGGCTTCTCCTACGATCTGCACGTCATCAAAAGACTGCAAAAGATAGCGCAGTTCTTTGCGGGCGGGTGACTCATCATCAACTAGCAAAGCGCGCATTTTCATAATTATTACCCCTCTTCTAATTCTATTTTTTTTGGACAAAGCATATTTTTATTTTAGTTATTTGAAATTTTAGGAAAGGAGAAGTCATAATGCAGAAAACAAGGTTGTTCATAACATGTATCTTATGCATCGCAGCAATTATGATGCTGGTCGGTTGTAACATTCTCAATGACCTGATAAAGGATGGCGGCGGAAATGGGCCTCTTGGAAACCTTCTTAACAAAACTACGGATAAGAATAAAGACGGAAGCGCCGTTCCTGTCATCTCCAACTCAACGCAGGGAGAAAATCAAATCAAATTGTATTTTTCTGATAAAAGCGGAAAAAAGCTGGTTGAGGTGAACCGGACAATCCCAAAAACACTGAGCCTTGCCAGAGAGACAGTTCATCAATGGCTGGTTGGCCCGTCGGGGAGTACTGATTCTTATCCTGTTGTAAGTCCGCAGACAACCTTCCGGGATATCAGTATTAAAAACGGGATTGCTACAGTGGATTTAAGCAAGGAATTTTTGCAGCCTTACAGCAACGTTGCGGCTGAAACCACCCTTTACGGTTTAGTTAATACCGTTTCTCAATTCTCGTCTGTTCAGCTTGTTAAGATCAGGGTGGAAGGACAGGAAATCAAAACCTTCCGCGGAATAAATCTAAGTGATCTCAGGTTCCGTAATGACCTTATAGGGTTTTCAGCCGGTCCGGTTACCCAAGGAGGATCCTCCCAAACCCCTGGAGTAAGTCAGCAGGATGACAGCAAAACTGCAACAGGGTCAGAGAAAAAAGAGTCTCCTAGTACAATGAATATTTTTGTTAATTAATTATATTACAGTGATTAAAGTTAAGGCGCAAGAAGAACGTCGAAAATTTTGACTGTGTGAAAATTTACAGTAGTAATTATTTCCGTTATATGGTAAAATATTCGTACATTTAAGTGTACTAAATATTTTGATTATTTTGATTATATTTGGGGTGGGGTGTTCAAATGCTTGAAAACAAGGAGCTTGCAGGTCACCTGGATAGTTTACTGCAGAGGCTCAGCGTTTTAACCCATAAGCAGAAGAACTGTTTTGCGGAAGAAATAGGCATTTCCAGACAGCAGTTTGATGTTTTATGCATTATTTATGAAAAAGGCCAAATTACAATGGGAGAATTGTGCAAGGAAATTTCCTCGGCCTGCAGCACAGCAACTGATTTGGCTGACAAACTGGAAAAGGCCGGGTATGTTGAAAGGCTCAGGGAAAAAAGAGATCGCAGAGTTGTAAGGCTCAATATTCTTCCAAAGGGCGAGAAACTTATTAAATCTGTAATTGAGCAACGAGCTGAAAAACTGGGTGTTATTCTGGAATCCTTTGATGAAGAAGAGCGGATGAGGACGATCTCCTTCCTGGAGACTTTAACGGATAAGCTGGAAAGGCAATAATTACGAATAAAGTTCATAAAAAAACTAGAAAAGTAATAGTTTTATAATTGTAAATTTTACTAATTGGTAAAAAGGAATTTAAACATTTTTGTCGAATATTTCTTCGTTGGCAAAAATGTTTTTATTTTCTGATTTTTGAATTTGGCATTTTTTTCTGAAAATAAAGATATAGAGGATATAAGAATGCTAAACTCCAAATTGCTGGCAAAGATTGAGGAAAAGGATTCAATTACTTCCAGCCATTGTAGTAAAACTTCACAATACGCATTAAAGCTTGGAAATACTGTAGGGCTCAATGAAGAAGAACTCTTCTTATTAGAGGTTTCCGCAAAATTACACGATGTGGGAAAAATCAATGTCCCTGATGAAATCCTTCTAAAACCAACGACTTTAACCATAGAGGAATACGAGGTCATTAAGAATCATTCGATTTGGGGAGCGGAGATTGTAAATAATTTTTTCTCGGAAAATGAGATTTCCGAAGATGTCGTAGCACTTGTCCGGGCCATACGTCATCATCACGAAAGATTTGACGGGGGCGGTTATCCCGACGGGCTTAAAGGTGACAGCATTCCCTATTTGTCTCAAATTATTTCTGTTGCCGATGCCTATGATGCAATGACCTCCGACCGGACTTACCGTAAGGCAATGGAAATGGAGAAAGCTGTTGAAATTCTTAAGACGGAAAGCGGAAAACAGTTTCACCCTTCACTGGTAGAAGCGTTTATCAATTTGATTTCCCCGGGAATCTTACGCAATAGCTTTGCAAAATAATATTTCATGCAAATATTAATGAAAATTATTAATACACAAATGATCTAGGTTGCAGATTATTTAAAGATGGGCGGGTTGTCCATCTTTTTTGCCACCATGATCAAATCTGTTTTTACACTTAGGTTTTCTTCAGGCTGCATAATGCGTTATACTAATAAAGAACGTACCGAATCTATATTTCTACTTAGATATTAATTTGTTGCACCGGAGGTAAAAGTGAAAGAGATTAATGTGCAGGAAATTATTACTGCTGTTGAAAAGCTTTGTATCGAGGCAAATTGTGAGCTGGACAAGGATGTCATCGAAGCTCTGGAGAAGGCTTTGGAATCGGAAGAATCCCCCCAGGGCGGGGAAGTAATTGAATTATTGCTTAAGAACGCGGCGATAGCAGCCGGTGAAAGGATGCCGATCTGTCAGGATACGGGAGTCGCTGTATTATTTGTAGAAGTGGGACAGGATTTGCACGTTTCCGGAGGGGTATTGACAGAGGCAATAAACGAAGGGGTCCGAAGAGGATATGAAAAGGGCCTCCTGCGTAAATCCATTGTGAAAGACCCCTTTACCAGGGTTAACACAGGAGATAATACTCCTGCTGTGATCCATTACGATATAATCCCAGGGGATAAACTTACGCTTACCTTAGCACCGAAAGGTTTCGGCAGTGAAAATATGGGCGCCTTGAAGATGCTTAAGCCTTCGGATGGCTTGGCGGGTGTAATGGATTTCGTGGTTGAAACGGTGGATAAGGCTGGGGCGAATCCCTGTCCTCCAATCATTGTTGGTGTCGGTGTTGGAGGAACCATGGAGAAGGCAGCCATCTTAGCCAAAAAAGCTTTATTAAGGCCGATAGGGGAATCCAACCAGGAATCAGAGTATGCAAAAATAGAACAAGATCTCCTGCAGCGAATTAACAATCTGGGGATCGGGCCGCAGGGTATCGGTGGGAGAATAACGGCTCTGGCAGTCAACATGGAGGTATTTCCGACACATATTGCGGGACTTCCGGCAGCGGTGAATATCAATTGCCATGTTGCCCGCCACAGAAAAGTGATCCTGGAAGGGAGGGAACATTTCCAATGATGGAAATCGGCACGGCAAATGTGAAAAGAGTTACTGCCCCTTTTACTCGAGAAGAGGTTAACGCATTAAGGTGTGGAGACCAGATTCTGTTAAATGGAGTCATTTATACCGGAAGGGATGCTGCCCATAAAAAAATGACCGCTGCTTTAGAGAAGGGAGAAGAATTGCCCTTTGATTTAGAAGGACAAGTGATCTACTTTGTTGGACCGACTCCGGCGCCTCCGGGGAAAGTAATCGGTTCTGCCGGTCCTACCACCAGCGGACGGATGGATGCTTACTCCCCAAAGCTCATAGCCCAAGGGCTAAGGGGGATGATCGGGAAGGGATTACGCTCTCAGGAAGTGATCGAAGCCATGAAGCAATATGGGGCAGTTTATTTGGGGGCAATCGGAGGCGCCGGAGCATTGCTGGCAACGCGTATTAAAAAATCAGAAATTATTGCCTATCCCGAACTGGGAACAGAAGCGGTACGCAGACTGGAAGTAGAGGATTTTCCGGTTGTTGTGCTGATCGATAGTTTAGGACAAAATCTCTATGAACTGGGCAAGGAAAGATATAAGCGTTAATGGAGGTGTAACCAAATGGTAGAACTACACAAGTTTAATCTTAGGGAATCCATGCAGCTTCTCAGGTTGACGAAGGAAGAACTTATACTCTTAAAAGAAATTAAACCATTTATCGAACAAAATGCGGATAGCATTGTTTCCAATTTCTATGCTCATATTGGCCAAATACCCGGTATGAAGGCGATCATTGATCAATACAGCAGTATTGCAAGGCTTAGTATTACTCTCCGTGAATATCTGATCTCCCTTTTCAGTTACGATGTAACGGATAAATATGTTGAATGGAGAGTGAAGATTGGCCAGGCTCATAAGAGGATTGATCTTCCGCCGTTTTATTATATCAGCTCATATCAGGTCCTTTACGATGAGGTGATTCCCAAGATCTGTGACTACTATAAGAAAACCCCTGAGAAAGCGGGAAAACTTACGTTGGCCATGTTAAGGATGATGAGCCTTGACCAGCAAATTGTAATGGCCAGTTATATTCAATCCTACATAGAAGATATCGATAAAAAGGCAGAGTTGGAAAGGGCCTATGCCGAGATCGACAGTTTATATAAAAGAGTGAATGAAGCAAGCCAGGTGCTTGCCGCTACTTCGGAAGAGACAGCGGCATCAGCGGTAGAAATGAACGACACTGCCGGACGGATCGCTCAAAATGCTTCCGAGACTGCAGAATATTCCCATAAAGTGGATGCCATCTCCAAAGAAGGGCAGAACCAGATTAATGAAATTGCGGATTCCATGATTAAGCTGACCGGTCTTGTCGATCAGGTAAAAGTAAAAATGGAAGAACTCGATGAAAGTTCCGTGAAAATAGAAACCATTACCAAAACCATAAGGGACATTTCCTCTCAGACTAATTTATTGGCTCTGAATGCCGCTATTGAAGCCGCAAGAGCCGGTGAACACGGGCGGGGCTTCGGTGTTGTCGCGGAAGAAGTAAAAAAACTTGCTAGCCATTCAGAACAATCCGTCAAAGAGATCAGCAATATTGTTATACAGATAAAAGGCAACACCCTGGATGTAAAAAAAGCAGTTACGGATACAACGCAGGCGATGCATACGGCTTCCCAGGAAGCCCGTAAGGTTGTGGAAAAGTTTGATGAGATTATGGGCTCAATCAATTCGAGTATTGTTCAGGTTCAGGAGATTGCCCGTCAGATCAATGAACTAACCAAGACCGCATCTCAGATTGAGGCGGCCTCAGAGGATGTTGCCGCTTCGGCCACAGAACTAGCCCAGATGGGGATGAGGTAATCATACATGTTTGGCATTATGACCGCAGAACAAGTCGTGCGCAGGATCTGGAGTTTTTCCAAGGCGCTTGATCTTGCTTTGATTGACGAGGAAGTCAGCAAAGGCTTTAAAATTGAAGTCGGTTACAGGCATGGAGAAAGAGTGGGTTATATCAGTTTAAGGCTCGGTCATATTCTGGGTCTGAGGGGGAATAATCTCTTTCTCTTGCTCATCGCCGGACTCATGCATGATATCGGCGCCGTTGGAGGGTTTGCGGAATATCACGGGAATTCCCGGCTGATGGAAGTACACTCTGAGTTGGGTGCCGGAATAATGAGTGATTTTCCTGGGGGAGAAGTACTGGCTGAAGCCATAAGATTTCACCATAAAACACCTGCCGATGCTGTGGAAATTCCGATCGTGGCGAAGATCATCTCTCTTGCCGATAAGCTTGATATTATCATGGGACGAAAGATGACGACTTATAAGGATAGGGCAAGGATATTAAATCATATCAAATCCCTTACCGGAAAGGATTTCTTTCCCGAAGTGACGGATGCTTTGGTTCAACTTGCCGGGGAAGAGGCTTTTTGGTTGTACGTGAACGAAGGAGAACTTCTGGAGCCAACCCTTACGTTTCTTTTTGAAGGAAAAGCCGATCAGAACTGTTTAGAGTTCCAGGGGATCTGTGATTTGATGTTTGGTGAACTGTTTACCAATAAACTGGCGGAAACTTTCGCTTTCTTGATAGACCAAAAAAGTACCTTTACGGGAAGACATTCCCGTTCGGTTGCAGAAAATGCTTATGCCATGGCTGTGGAGCTCGGGTGGGACAGCACACAATGCAAGGATATCAAGATTGCCGGGTTGTTACATGACCTGGGGAAGCTTGCCGTTCCCCAAAAAATTCTGGATAAGCCGGGTTCTCTCAATGAAGAAGAAATCCAAACGATCAGAACCCATACGTATTATACCTATAACCTGCTTTCATCGGCCGGATTTCCCAAGAATATTATTGAATGGGCTTCCTATCATCATGAAAGGTTGGATGGAAGGGGTTATCCTTTTCGGACTCCCCGTGAGTCCTTGACAACAGGTTCCCGCTTGATGACGATTGCCGATATATTTACTGCCCTTACGGAAGACAGGCCTTATCGAAACGGACTATCCAAAGAAAAGGCCATGGAAATTATTCGCAACGGAGTTCACATCACTGTCGATGGTGAACTTGTAGAAATAGCAAAGAAAGCACTGCTATAGTAAAAACCCCTAAGGGTTTTTTGCTATTCAATAATGATAATTATATAATGAAGACAATTAAGTTAACTCCTATCAAGGTGAAAAGAGTGAAGGAGTGATCCCTTGTTCTATCCGTTTGAACTGGAAAAATATCTTGAAGATCTTCTTCCAAACCGGGATACATTGCTGTTAGAAATGGAGCAGGCTGCCCTTGAGGAAACCATACCTGTGGTCACTCCTGGAGTTGGAAACTTTCTTCAGCTTTTGGTAGAGACTACCGGGGCTCGTTCCGTCTTGGAAATCGGGACCGCCATCGGGTATTCCACGATGTATCTTGCCAAAGGGGTAACAAAAACAGGGGGGAAAGTAGTTACCATAGATATGAACCGTGGTAGAATGGAAAGGGCGATAGAGTATCTTCGGAGAGCAGGACTTGATGCTCAGGTAGAATATAAGATAGAAAATGCACTCCATTATCTTCCTCGAGTTTCAGAGCCTTTTGATTTTATTTTTATTGATGCAGCCAAAGGGGAATATCCGCAATACCTTGATCTTCTGGTCCCTTTAGTGAGGACCGGCGGAATTCTGGTGGTTGATAATGTTTTATTCAGGGGTTGGGTTGTGCCCGGATCCACCTTTGATGAAAAATACAACAAGATGGTTGGTGCCGTGAGGGATTTTCTTAACAAATTGGTCCACTTGCCTGGTTTTAGGGTGAGTATCCTTCCATTTGGGGACGGATTGGCTATCGCCCGGAAAGAGGGGTAACAGATGTCCGGCAGAAAAATCATTGGAAGTGTCTTATCGCTTTTTAGTGCTTTTACCTTGATCGTGGTTATTCTGTTGACAATCATAGAGATGAATGCCTTTGATTTAAATTTTTACCGTTCGGAATTTACCAAGAATCATAATGCTGAGGTAATTGGGATTTCCGATAAGGAACTCATGCAAACTACCGAAGGTTTATTGGCGTACATTAAGGGAGAACGGGAAAATCTAAAAATGGAAGCTGTAATCAAAGGGAAAAAGCAGCAGGTTTTTAACGAAAAAGAAATGGCGCATATGGTGGATGTTCAGAAACTCTATGCAACGAGTCACCGTGTCCGAAATGCCGGTATTGTTCTTTTTTTATTACTTCTGGCAGCTCTCCGTTGGGCTGCAGGCCCTAAATTTCTGAAGTTTTGGGCAGGGGGATATCTTTCCGGAGCAGGGGCATTTTTCGTTTTTTTAGGGATTTTGGCCCTAACGATATCAACAAATTTCTATGAATTTTGGAATTATTTTCATACCCTCTTTTTTACAAATGATCTATGGCTGTTAAATCCTGAAACTGATGTTTTAATCCAGATTGTGCCTGAACAATTTTTTTTGGATTTGGTAATAAGGATCCTCATGTTTTTTTTCTTGATCCTGGCATCTCTTACAGTTCTTTCAGTAATCGTCTTGTTCAAAAATAAAAGAAGATATGGTTATCAAATATGATTGATATGAAAAGGAAAAGAAAATAATACAGATATATGTTTAATTCGATTTATATAGTTTTGCTAGGATAGATAGGATAGAAAGGAAGTAATATCATGGCCAGATTCGACGGAAGAATGTTTGATGAGATTCGGGAGGTGAAAATTACCCGGGGATACACAGTAATGCCGGAAGGGTCAGTACTGATTGAAGTAGGTAAAACAAAAGTACTCTGTACGGCGACAGTGGAAGAGAGGGTCCCCGCGTTTCAAAAGGGTACCGGGAATGGATGGGTAACCGCTGAATATTCCATGCTTCCCAGAGCAACGGGAACCCGTAATCAACGTGAATCGACCAAAGGAAAAGTCAGTGGACGGACCATGGAAATCCAAAGATTAATAGGCCGTGCCCTGCGTTCAGTGGTCGATACGTCTAAACTAGGCGAGAGAACGATCTGGCTTGATTGCGATGTGCTGCAGGCAGACGGTGGAACAAGGACAGCCTCCATCACGGGAGCCTATGTTGCCTTGGTGGATGCAGTGAAATATTTATTGAATAATAAAATTGTAGAGAATAATCCGTTAATCGATACAATAGCAGCTATTTCGGTCGGGAAAGTCAACGGCCAGGCAGTAGTGGACCTGGCATATGAGGAAGATTCCAGGGCAGAAGTGGATATGAATATTGTCATGACAGGATCGGGTAAATTTGTGGAACTTCAGGGGACTGCTGAAGGGCAGCCATTTGACAGGAATGATTTGGATGAATTTTTAATTTTGGGTGAATTGGGGATCAGAAAGTTGATGGAATATCAGAAACTGGCCTTGGCTGTTGAAACTGGGAGGTAATCATGCAAGTTTTGTTGGCAACAGCGAATCAAGGAAAAGTCAGGGAATTGGAAGAAATGCTGAATGGAAAGGATATAAACGTCCTATCACTGACTGATTTTCCTGACCTTCCCGATATTGAGGAAAATGGAGAGACTTTTGCCGAGAATGCCATGATTAAAGCCAGAACTGCAGCATCATTTACCGGTTTAGTAACCCTGGCCGATGATTCGGGACTTGAGGTGGATGCCTTGCAGGGTGCACCTGGGGTATATTCCGCCCGGTATGCCGGATTGCCCAAAGATGACGAAAGGAACATCGATAAATTACTGGCTGAACTTCAAGGAGTCTCCGAAAAAGAAAGGACCGGACGTTTCCGCTGCTGCCTTGCTATCATAAGCCCTGATGGAACCGAGATTTTAACAGAGGGTTCGGTAGAAGGGTTAATTCTTGGGCATCGAAAAGGGGAAGGCGGATTTGGCTATGATCCGGTATTTTATCTTCCTGAGCTGAATAAAACCATGGCTGAGCTAAGTCTGGAAGAAAAAAACATCCTCAGTCACAGGGCGCAAGCTTTCCGTAAAGCAGTGCCGGTTCTGACGGAGATATTAAAAAATGAAAACTGAAAATCCTCTTAAATTTAGAATGTTAAACAATTTAAATTTAGAATACTAATAAAAAATCCTTTAGAAAGTTGCAGCACGGCAGCTTAATTTTTCAAAAAATGCTTCTTGACTAGATATTTTTCTTGGGATATACTATTCATTGTCACAAAAACAGACGGGGTATAGCGCAGTTTGGTAGCGCGCCTGCCTTGGGAGCAGGAGGCCGGGGGTTCAAATCCCTCTGCCCCGACCAGCAAAAACGCTAATTGTGCAGAGGGATTTGAACAGAAAATGCGCCCCATGGAAGCATTTTCCGGCTGTGCCGTCGGACAAGGAAATGCGCCCTATGGAAGCATTTGCCAGCCCCGGCGTGATAGCCGCGAAGCGGCGGAGCAAATCCCTCTGCCCCGACCATACCGAAAATGAGAGCTCTAGTTAGGCGCCTGTAGCTCAGCAGGATAGAGCATCTGCCTTCTAAGCAGGTTGTCGGGAGTTCGAATCTCTCCAGGCGCACCATTTTTACATGGTGGATGTGGCGAAGTGGTTAACGCACCGGATTGTGGCTCCGGCACTCGAGGGTTCAAGTCCCTTCATCCACCCCAAAACGAAGACTAAGTTTTTCCGATAATAAGATGAAGAGACTTGAACGGGCGGAAAAGGCCGCTTCTGGCCATCCATGGCCCCGCGGCACTAGCGAAAACCATGGTTTTCGCAGTGGCCGTCGAAAATGCGACCTATGGGAGCATTTACCCGCCCGGGCGTGATAGCCGCGAAGCGGCGGAGCAAGTCCCTTCATCCACCCCAATTCCTAAGCTGACTGCTTCTTTGGTGAATATCGAAGAAGTTTTTTTGATTTTTCTTTTTATTACCATAATTATTATATTTTAGAATGTTTTAAATAAGCAGATAATTGACGGTTTTAAGTATTGACTAAATATTTAATGTTAGGCATACTTATTTGGGGGGAAGATAGTAGATTGGAGGCCTGTTTGTGACAGAAAGATATGTACAGACCCTGGAGAGAGCATTGGATATATTAGAAGTTCTCGCTCGCTCTGAAGAATCTTTAGGGGTAACGGAAATCGGCAACAGAATAGGTTTGCATAAAAGTACGGTTCACAGGATACTCCAGACGCTTTGCTACCGGGGATATGTTGAGAAGGAAAAGGACCGGGAGCGATACCGCTTGGGGATTAAGATCATTGAGTTGGGAATTCGGTTTTTTAATGATCTGGAAATTCGGAAAGTCGCTGCCAATTTTCTTGGCCCTTTAGCAAAATCCTTTGACGAAGTGGTTCATCTTGTATTGCTGGATGACGGTGAAGTTGTTTATATTGATAAAAGGGAAAGTTCCCAGTTGGTAAGTCTGCATTCCAAGGTTGGACGCAGGGCGCCCATGCATTGTACTGCGGTTGGCAAAGCTATTTTATCTACCTTACCGGAAGAAGAAGTGCGGCATATTCTTAAAACAAAAGGGATGCCTGGTTTTACCCATAAAACCATTACGGATCCGGATAGATTGATAGAACAGCTGCGTGAGATTAGAAGACTGGGCTATGCACTTGAGGCAGAGGAAAATGAGGTTGGAATACTTTGTCTCGGGACTCCGATCTTTGACTATTCAGGCCGCGCGATTGGTGCAATCAGCGTTTCCGGGCCTATAAACCGTATGAAGGAAAAAGGGACGGAAAGAATCGGAGAAGAAATCAAACACGCCGGTCTGGAAATGTCAGCCAAATTGGGATATGGGTATTTCAGGCATAACAATGAAGGATAATATTTTTTCAAAAATCCTACTTGACTGATAACCAAAATAGGTACATAATATTATTAAGCGAAAAATGAAACAGTGTTTTACATAGTAAAACTCGAAAAATGGCTGAATGGTGAATCTTTTTTAACAAACTGCATATGATAGTACAGAATTAGTCTTAACTGGAATGCTTAGAATTGGAACTTTTATTTTTAACCTAAGAATGAAACGATGTTTCGAATAGTAAAACAAGCACGGAGGTGAACGAAAGATGATGAGAATTGCTTCTATATCCTACAACGAAGCCAGAGATTGCATGGGATCCGGAGTCAGAGATGAGAAACAGATATCTACCTATATCCTTTCCTTTCAAATTGCTGATCAATTTCTCAGAAGATTTGAAGGCAATTGGAAATTTACGCAGAGTGAGATTATCCTGAATTTAAATAGCTTGGCCAACCCTTTAATGATAGAATTCCATACCGGGACAATAAATTATGGTACCCTGACAACCCGTTTTTATCACAGGTATTCTCCGGAAAAGGGTGTAAGCGGTTTAGTCGAAGAACTTTGTTCCGACCTTGCTATTCCGGGCCGCGAAGCAAAAAGAAACACAAATTTTCTTTTTAACGTTTTTGTTAAATTGGTCGAGATTTTCCATGCCCGTTGCGACCTTCGTATAGCTCCCGGAAAAGCTGAGGGCGAATGGGAGATTCATTTAAGCGAACAAGGTCCGGTTGGTTGGATTAGTGAAGATGGAATAGCTGAAAACCGTTTCGGAGAAAAAATTGATATTTGTCAATGGGAAACCTTAAGACCGGAAAAGACTGCTACTTATATTTTCGGTTTCAACCGGTTCTGCAAACATTTCCAATGTCCTATGAAGTAAGGACACCGTTTTCTTTTTAATCATCGTGTGAAACGAGGTTTCACGTGATGAAACGAAGGTAAGATAAAAAAAGGGATCCCGATGCTTCCAGCTGCTGCAAATAGAGAGAAATACAGAGGGGTTAGTAATTTGAGGAGATAAAGGAAGATTACTAAGCAGCCTGGAAGTGTTTTGTTGGGTCCCGATTTTTATTATATTATTATAAGAAAGATTTTTAAAGCATGAGAATAAACATGCTTTTGTTATTGAGGAAATATAATTTCCTTTTGCGTACATATTTAAACTGGAATTTTGTTTTTAAAAGGAGTAAGATTTAATATAGCTTTAAGTTAGGGGGTAAAATCATGTCACAAAGTATGGAGCAAGCACTGCAGGAAGCTAAGGCAGTTGCAAAAAACATGCGCAAAAACATTCTTGTGATGACAAATCGTGCAAAAGGAGGTCACCCCGGAGGTTGTCTTTCAGCTACCGATATCCTGGCTGTACTGTACAAGTGCTATATGAGGGTAGACCCCAAAAATCCCAGATGGCCCGGCAGGGATTATTTCTTTTTATCCAAGGGACATGCCGTCCCTGCGCATTATGCTGTTTTGATCGAAACGGGCTTTTTATCAAAAGATGAATTGAAGGATTTCAGAGAAATAGAAGGAAGACTCCCGGCATATCCCAGTTGTGAAATTACCCCGGGGATTGATATGTCCTCCGGATCTTTAGGCCAGGGACTTTCTGTTGCCAATGGCACCGCTTTGGCAGCCAAATTAAATGGGACTGACCAAAGGGCTTACGTCATGCTTGGGGATGGAGAGCTTCATGAAGGACAAGTTTGGGAAGCAATGATGACAGCAGCACATTTCAAGCTGAATAATGTCTGCGCCATCGTGGATTATAACAAACTCCAACTGGATGGTTCCCTGGACGAAGTAAAAACCTTGGGAGATTTAAGGGCTAAGTGGGATTCATTCGGATGGCATACCATTGAGATTGATGGTCATGACTATGAGCAAATATATAATGCATTTGCTGAAGCAATCGCCTTTAAGGACGGCCCGACAGCCATTATTGCCCATACCATTAAGGGGAAAGGTGTTTCCTTTATGGAAGATGAAGTAGGCTGGCACGCGGCTGCGCCAAGCGACGAACAATTACAAATTGCCTTGAAGGAGTTGAGCTGAAATGATGATTGCACCGCGCGAAGCTTATGGGAAAGCTCTGGTGGAATTAGGCAAAGAAAACAAGGATGTTGTGGTTCTTGACGCTGATGTCGCCAAAGCTTCTATGACGATTTTATTTAAGGAAGTTTTTCCTGAGCGCTTTTTTGATTTGGGAATTGCTGAATCGGATATTATTGGAACCGGTGCAGGGTTTGCGGTTGCCGGTAAAATTCCCTTTGTAAATGCTTATGCCAATTTCCTTTTAGGGAACGGCTGGGATCAAATCAGGATTTCCGTTTGTTATGCCAATAAAAATGTGAAAATTATCGGACATAATATTGGTGCTTCTTCCGGTAAAGATGGCCCGACTCATTTGCCTTTGGAGGATATTGCCCTGACCAGGGCTTTTCCCGGCATGACTGTCATCGAACCGGTAGATGGAATAGAAATAAAAAAAGCTGTGAAAGCGCTGGCCCAGCATGTTGGCCCCGCTTATATGCGGGTAGGGAGATTGCCCATACCCGTGGTAACAAAAGAAGATGATGAATTTATCATCGGCAAAGCCAATACGATTCGCTCCGGAAGTGATGTAACCATTATTGCTTGCGGTGTAATGGTTTCCAAGGCCTTGGCAGCTGCGGAAGCACTGTCCGGGGAAGGAATCAATGCAGAAGTAATTAACATGCACACTATCAAACCTCTTGACAAGGAGGCTATTCTTAAATCAGTGGAAAAGACCGGCGCTGTTGTGACCGCGGAAGAACATACTGTAATCGGCGGATTAGGCGGGGCAGTTGCAGAATTTTTAGCCTGTACGAAACCGTTGCCGATGAAGATCGTTGGTTCTCAGGATAGATTTGGTGTCTGCGGCAGTTACGAAGAAATTCATCAGGTTCTGGGACTTACCTCTGAAAAAATAATAGAGGCTGCTAAAGATGTGATTAAGGCTAAAAAGTAAACTCTGTCTTCTTAAATTTTCTGCAGAAAAAAGAGAACAATATATTTTATAATACCCTTGTATATTCTCTTAGTTAATAATATATTTAAATTAGAGAGTACTTCCATCTAAAACCATTTCAGTCTTGATTTACTTGACCATGGGGATGATGAAATGAAATTAGGGTTTATTGGTCTGGGTAAAATGGGTAAGCCTATGGCGTTTAATTTACTCAGAGCCGGTCATGAACTAACTGTATACAACCGAAGCAGAAAGGCTGTCGATGATCTTGCAATGTCAGGAGCAATCGCAGCCTCTTCCCCTGCCCAAGTGGGGAAGAATGCCGAGGTTGTTTTCTTATGTCTTCCGGTTGGAAAGGATGTTGCCGACACGGTGACCGGACCGGAAGGAGTCCTCGTTAATGCTGCACCGGGGACTCTGATCATCGATCATAGTACGATTGCTCCTTCTGATTCCAGACGGATGTATGAAGCATGTAAGCAAAAAAGAACAGGATTTTTGGATGCACCTGTCAGCGGCGGGGTAATCGGAGCAGAAAAGGGTACTTTAAGTATTATGGTGGGCGGGGATCATGAAGATTATATCAAAGCAGAGCCGTTACTTAAGATCATGGGTAAGAATATCTTTTACCTGGGTCCAAGCGGAAGCGGTAACGTGATTAAACTGGTAAATAATCTATTGGTAGGAATTACCAATTCTGCTTTGGCTGAAGCTATTGTTCTGGCAGTAAAAAACGGGCTGGATCCGGGGCAAGTCTTTGACATTTTGTCGAAATCTTCCGGAGACAGCGCAACGCTGAGGCGCAATTTGCCGAATTTTGTATTAAAAAATAATTACAGCCCTGCCTTTACCTTAGATATGTTAAACAAGGATATGGCTTTGGCGGAGGAATTGGCTATAAATCAAGGCGTGAGGCTTCTTCTGGGATCCTTGGCTCACCAAATCGGCCGGGAAGCCGCTTATTCCGGACTTGGCCAAGAGGATATGTCTGCTGTGATAAAAGTACTTCAAGGGTTCTGCGATGTGGAAATAATTTAAAATAATGTAAATTTGATATAATAAAATGATCTTTAAGACAGATTATTCTAAAATTCTTAAAATTTATAGTCAGAATAATACAACAAATACTATGAAAGTTCGAAAAATAACGATATAATATACCGTAGGTAACAAACCAAGTTACAATATATAAAACATTATTGCCTGGACATAAGTGGCCTAGGCGAGAAGGGGGAATTAAAGTGGGGGTTTTGGCAGAAGTTTATGAAAAGCTGAACACATGCGGCAGATGCGGTTTCTGTCACGGAGCTTGTAAGACCTACAAGAAAGACGGAGCCGAATACATGGTTTCCAGAGGTAGGGTTCAGCTCATCAAAGCTCTTGCTGACGGCAAAGTTGATGCTGACCATGACTACGAGGATGCTATCAACAGTTGTCTGCTTTGCGGTGAGTGTGCAATTGCCTGTCCGAGTGGCGTTAGAGCGCATGAACTGGTATTGGTTGCCCGCCGCGATCTCAAACTGAGGAAAGGTATTAAACCTTTCGCAAAATCTCTGGTACTTTCAAGTTTAACCAAACCCGGAAGACTTTCCTTCGGATTCGGTTTCTTTGCCGGTTTCGGCAAAAAAATGCTCAATGGATTGGCTAGCGGTATGCAATTCTACCGCGGTATTGACGTTCTGACCATGCCTGCTTCAAAAGTCGCATTTGCAAAGCAGGTTCCGGAAGTGATCACCGTTCCCAATCCCAAGAGAAAAGTTGCATTCTATGTTGGTTGCTTTATGAACCACTCCCTGGTTGAAACTGCGCATTCAGTTGTAAAAGTTTTAACAAAGAATGATTGCGAAGTTATCGTTCCTAGAGAACAGCCTTGCTGCGGTTTGCCGCAATACGTTTATGGCGACTTTGAAAGCGCCAAAGCTCAGGCGAAAAAAGTCATCGATAACTTTGGAAAATATGATACCATTATTACCGCATGCGCTTCCTGTGCTTCTCAGCTGAAGAAGGAAATGATAGAGCTTTTCCATGATGAACCGGCTTATCTGCCTAAAGTTCAGGAATTTGCAGCTAAATGCTATGAATTCTCGGAATTCGTTGCTAAGGAACTGGAGATTTCAGACAAACTGAAAAATGAAACTCCTGTTATCGTTACTTATCATGATCCTTGCCATATGGTTCGCTATAATACCATTACCGAACAACCTCGCAAACTCTTGAAGAGCGTTCCAAGGCTGAACTATGTTGAAATGTTTGAAGCCAACAGATGCTGCGGCGCTGCAGGTTTAGTTCAAGCTTTCTATCATGAACTTTCTTCAGCAATTACGGCTGACAAGGCTCAAAATATTATCAACACCGGTGCAGATGTTGTCGCAACCAGTTGTCCTGCATGTATGCTGAAAATCAACAGCGGTCTCAAACTGAAAGGTTCAAAAACGCAGATCAAGCACGTTGCAGATGTTTTAGCGGCTGCGCTTGACTAATCTTATTCACTGGTCTGACCATTCACTTTTGGCAGAGGTCTGACCACATGGTCTGACAATTAGATGTTATCTTATCTATCAATTCTTTAGGAAGGGCGGGTAGAAATGAGCGATTTAGTTGCAAAACTTAAAGGCATTGTCGGCGATGAGTATGTTGTTACTGCTGACATGTCTCAATATTTAAGGGGAAAAGAGCAACCCGCAGCTGTTGTTTTTCCCGGGTCAACCGAGGAAGTTTCCGGTATAGTCAAAGCTGCAAATGATGCCAATGTTAAAGTAAACGTTGGCGGTAAAGTCGTTGAAACCAAAGGTTTAAGCGGCGGTATTGCCATTGTCATGTCCAGAATGAATCAGATCGAAGAGATCGACCATGAAAACCTTACCTGCTGGGTTCAAGCCGGTATGAATCATCAGGAACTTATTGAAAAACTTGCTGCTGAAAATTTATACTTTGCCCCAGAACCGTATGCAGTATCCACCAGCTCCATTGGCGGTTGCTTTGGGATTGGGGATGTTGACACAAAAACCTTTAATTATCTGCCAACCAGGACTTTTATTCTTGCTTATGAATCAGTACTTCCCACCGGTGATATTTATAAAGTCGGCACCAAGTGTATCAAATGCGTTTCCGGTTATGACATGATTCACTTTATCGTTGGAACACGCGCTACACTTGGAATTATAACCAGGGTTCTTGTGAAATTACTGCCGATGCCTAAGGCTTTCAGGGCTGTTATTGCTGATATTCCTTCACTTCAGGCTGCTGCTGTTGCTTTTAAAGCCATTCAGAAGCGCAAAATTTTCCCGTCACGCATGAATGCTGTCAGTAAAGCGCTTGGCAATGATGTGATGGATGCAAAAGGCGCTTTGGTCCTTGTTGATATTGAAAGCTATCCTGTTTCCGCTGCTCAGTATGCCAAGGAAATTGAAGCTGAACTAAGAATTGCCGGGGCAACCTTTACCAAGGTTGTAGAAGACAAAGCGGAATATGATGAAGTTGTTGCCAAATGGCTTAAAATTCGTGAAAAGATCAGTTTGGAAGAGAATAAAGTTAAATTTACCGTTGGTCCTGCCAAAGTCGGAACGGCTCTCGCTAACTTAACCGGTATTGTTGGTAACCTGGAAGAAAATCCCTGTGTATTGGTTGAAGGGTTAAACGGTAAAATAACTGTCTTCTCCAAGAATGCTGATGCCGATGCTGTAGCAATCAACAAGATGGCTATGGGCTTGGGCGGCAATGTTAGCGGCCTGCTGGGAAGCCAGCTTCGCTGCAAAGCTTACAACGATAATGAAATGCTTGAAGAAATCTCCCGCGTTCTTAATTCCATCCGCAGCCAGTTTGACCCCAAAGGGATCATGGCTCCTGGAATTAAATTATAGGAAACTTGTTTGAAAAGGAGGTAAAGATATGTTAAGCCACAGCGCCATAGATAAATTAAAGAGTATTTGCGGCGAAAAGGATGTCATCACCAGCAAAATTGGAATGTATGCTTACGGATATGACGGCACGATGTTATGGGGCGTACCCGAAGGCATCGTTATGCCTGAATCAACCCAGGAAGTAGTTGATGTTGTTAACCTCTGCCGTGAGCAGGGGATAACCATTGTTCCCCGCGGAGCAGGGACCAATGAGAGCGGAGGATCCGTTCCGGTTGATGGTTGTATTATCATGAACTTCAGCCGTATGAAAAAAATATTGGAAGTCGATATCGAAAACTATGTAGCAATTGTTGAGCCAGGTGTTGTAAACTGGGATATTCAGGAAATGCTCGCTAAATACGGATATTATTATCCACCCGATCCGGCTTCATGGAAAGCTTCAACGATGGGCGGTAATCTGGGTGAGTGCTCCGGTGGACCTAAATGCTTTAAATATGGTGTTACCCGTGACTTCATTTATGGTTTGGAAGTCGTTCTCCCAAGCGGCAAGGTTATCTGGGTAGGCGGCAAAGATTTCTCCAGTGAGCCGATGTATGATATGACCAGGATCTTCGTTGGTTCTGAAGGTACACTTGGTTTTATTACCAAGATCGCCATTCGTATCCAACCGGTTCCGGCGGCCAAAAAAACCATGCTCGCTATTTATAACACTCCGGAAGATGGTTCCCAGTCCGTTGCCGATATTGTCGCAGCCGGTATTATTCCGACGACATTGGAAATGATGGATAATCTGATCATCAATACGACTGAGGATTTTGTCCATGCCGGGAATCCCCGTGATGCCGGAGCTCTTCTCATTCTTGAGGTTGACGGACATCCGGGAGATATGGACGAGCAAGTCAAGACGATTGGTGAAATTGTCAAGAAAGCCAATGCGAGAGAATTTAAAGTTGCTACATCGGCAGATGAAGTGGATAAAATTTGGCTTGCCCGCCGTGTTGCTTTCGGATCTGTTGCTCGCGTCAGACCGAACTATGGTGTCAATGATATTACGGTTCCGAGGAGTAAATTCCCGCAAGCTATTGCTGGAATCGAAAAAGTAAAGAAAGAATTTGGTGTCACGATCGGAACTGTTGCCCATGCCGGTGACGGAAATCTTCATCCGCTTATTCTGTTTGATCAAAGGGACAAAGAGGAAGTTGAAACCGTCCATGCTGCTGAAAAGGAGCTCTGTAAGATGGCTATTGCTCTCGAAGGTACGGTAAGTGGTGAGCACGGAATCGGCCTTCTGAAGAAACCTCTTATGATCCAAGAATATGGCCCGGCAACAATGGATGTATTCAAAAAGATCAAAAGAGCGTTCGATCCTCAGAGTCAATTTAACCCTGGCAAACTTCTTGATCTATAAGAACAATGATCAAAGCAGCCCTGAAAGAGGGCTGCTTTTTTTGATTAGCATAATTTTGGAAAAAATATTGACAAGAAAATCAAGAAATGGTAGAGTTTCATATGTAAACGTTTACATAAGCTATACATATAAAAAATGGGAGGTACTGTTTCATGGTAATGCGTCATAATCTTTTAGAGTGTGCATTTGTAGATGCAATTGAATGGTTCAAGAAAACCGACACAGTCATCGTACCTGTCGGCAGCTGCGAAAAACACGGCGCCCATGTTCCCCTCGGAACAGACAGCTTTAC
>JAAYUV010000111.1 GCA_012517475.1 Peptococcaceae bacterium
CATCGTATACCATATCAATGCCTTGTGCGTGTTTTTTACAACAGGTTACAGGGCCAACATGAGAAAGCAAGATATATCTTAACACCATTTTGTTACAAAATTTCCATGGCCTATTATGGCTATGAATATTTCAGGTATATATAATTTTTAAGTACCAGTAAAATAAATGGGGTTTTTGGGGAAATATGAATGTCTCATTACCTAGGAGAACCCATTAACATAATGTGACAGGATTCAACAATCTATTTGCTGGGAATTTGGTATAATAGTTAATAGGTGACAACTAAATAAGTTGAAAAAGGCAAACTTGTTGAAAGACAAGGACGCAAAGCCACGGGTCTAAAGCGAACACTGATACCGCTATGACAGCCGGGTTGCCGAACCAGGCTAACTTTAGGCCCACTAATGCTATTTTATTAGAACATTAGTGGGTCTTTATGCCTATTATTGGTGACGTATTATCTTACCATGGTAGCATTTGCGGCTAGTATTCGTTAGGCAGATATGTTTAAAGAAAAGTAACTTTTGTCAGAGAACAAGAAAGGAGTGGTAAGTTTGTTACCAATTAAGATTATAATGGCAGACGATGAACCAGGAATATTGTTATTATTGCGTTCAATCTTTAGCGAGCTTGAAGATGCTCTAATTGTAGGAACAGCAGAAAATGCTAATGATGCAATAGGACTTGTCAAATACCAAAGTCCGGATCTGGCGCTCCTGGATATCGAACTGCCTGATATGAGTGGAATAGAGTTAGCTAAAAAATTGAGAGAAATAAAACCGGATTTAGCTGTAGTGTTCATCACTGGACATCAGGAATATTCTCTTGATGCTTTTAGGCTTTACGCTATCGATTATATTTTAAAACCTATTGATGAGGAAAGGTTAAAAACAACCTTCCGGCATATCCAGCGAATGCTAAATTCTAAGAAGAATAATTCAAATCCACAGGCAGCAGTGATTTCGATAAGCTTTGGCAATGAGCGAGCCTTAATGAAGATTAGTGATATCTTTTATATTGAGAAAACGGGACGTCATACTATTGTTTGCTGTGTTAATGGCGAAGTTAAAACACGAGAAACTTTGCAGGAGTTGGAAAAGCGTTTGGGGACGACATTTTTCCGCTCTCACAAATCATATATTATCAATACTGAACAAATTGAAAAGATTATCGCTTGTTCCAACTATTACGAGGTGAAACTAAAAAAATGCAAAACCAGGGCTTTGCTTAGTCGCGACCGTCATGGTGCATTAGAGGAATATTTAAATAACAATGTGATGACTAAAGAGGGGGACTGAGGATGGACTTTATGCCATTGATACCATTTTTAGGAGTATCAGTTCCTGAAAGTTTGATTATATACTATATGGTGTTGGCTATAACAGGGAAAAAAGAATACCGGTTGTTTATTATAATGCTTTCCCTGTTAACTTCCCTGTTTTCATATATTATCCGTTCCATGCCGATGGTTTTTGGTACTCACTCTATTTTACAGATAATACTGATGATTATCTTTTTGATCCTTTTTCTGAAATTACCTTGGCGTGCCGCGGTAGCTGTTATAATACTGGTAAGCATAATATTAGGTTTTATAGAGGGTATCTTTGTCCCTTTTCTGGCTTGGTCTCTATCTTTCGAAATAGAACAAGTTATATCAGACCCATGGCTAAGAATACTATTTACCCTGCCACATTTGCTTTTCCTTGCGGGTTTAATCCGTGTTATAAATAAACATCAGTGGCGGTTACCTTTGATTATAAGATTAATTGAAGGAAATAATAGCGTACTTGGAGGAACAAAAGGACAATCGCTCAGTCAGACATGCCTTCTTGCTCTATGTCTTGTACAAGCTTTGATGTTCGTATTATTAAAGATCAGTTTTTATATTTATACCTCTGGCGTTTATCCCAGTCTTACTCTTGACACTTTAGTACAAATTAGCGGTCTCGTCTTGTTGGTTGCTGCTTTAGCTACCATTTTTGTAGCAAGCTACTTATTGAATATTACAGAGCGCGAAGCAAGATTAACAACGGAATTACGGCATATCAAAGAAATGCATGGCCTGAATTTGAGGCTACAGGTTGAACGACACGATTTTTACAATCATCTAGCCGCTGTTTATGGATACCTAAAGGCAGGCCATTATATGCAGGCTGAGGCTTATATGCAAAACTTATACAAAACCATTGGCCGTATAGAAAGCCTTTTAAAACTTGAACCTCCGGAATTAGCTGCCCTCCTTAGTGTAAAACAGGAGGAAGCTAAGGTTGGCGGGATAGATTTTCACTGGAAAGTAGATATTGAGAGCAAAGATCTTCCACTATCCCCGGAAGACCTCGCCCATCTGGTCGGCAACCTACTGGACAATGCCCTGGAAGCTGCAAAGGTTAACTGTGCTCCGAGAGTAGATGTGTCGATTGAAAGCAGTGTAATGGGTTTGGTTTTGAAGGTATCCAATAACGGTAATCAAATTCCCCATAATATAAGGAATAATCTTTTTAACGCAGGGTATACAACGAAAGATACGAGCCGGCATAGCGGACTGGGGTTATATATAATTAAGCAAATCATTGACCGCAATAACGGCCGTTTGGAATTGAAAGAACCTGAAAACTATTCAGGTGTGGAATTTAAGATGCATATCCCATGGAGTAATTAATTGCATTGGCTAAGATAATATTAAATCAGAGGAACTTTAATCAGCTCTTGCGGGCTGATTTTTTACGTAAAAGATCAGTGTTTCAGAAACTATTCCTACGAGTTGAGCAACGAAACCGACGAGTTGTGCACACCCTATAGGAAATTTGTGGGATAGATGTTAACATATAATTAGAGGTGACAAAAAAGATGAATGAGATTTCGATACATAAAATGGGACAAGCAATGGGCTCATATGTGGCAAAAAAGGTTTCCGGACCTGAACAGGCAGAATACCTGTCTTATGGTGCTGAAATTTTGATAGGGAGTATCTTTAAATTAGGTATTCTTTTTTCCATAGCAGTTATTATGGATGTTGTTCTTGAAGTTACAGTCTTACTTATAATAACCGGATTAGTCCGTACTTTATCCGGTGGAGCCCACTGCTCTGCATATTATAGATGTTTGATAACAAGCGTATCAATACTTACTACACTGGGTTATGCAATTAAGAATATCTATCCTTTTCTAATGAAATTGCCAGCGGGTATTTTAATTGGAACCACAGTGCTGTCTGCTTATTTATACTGGCGCTATGCACCACAAGCACCCCTTAATAAACCTTTTAATAACAGGAGAAAAGAATTGATTTTTCGCTGGTATACGTTATCCGCAGTGACGGCATTCACGATTATTTCAATTATTTTAGGAACAAATAGCCTAATCGCTTGGACAATAGTCTTTGCGCTATTGTGGCAGGCTTTTACTTTAACACCGGCGGTACATAGCTTTATTAGGTTGTTGGATATTTTTCTTACTCCAAATAAGAAAGGAGGCGAGGCTAAATGTTAAAGTTCATAACCAAATCAATGTTTCAAGGATTGGCTGCAGTATTTGCAGTGGTTGCTATGACCAATATTGGTACTACCAGCTTATTTATGATGTACCAACCGGAACCACCTAAGAAATCTTGAATGTAAAAAGATCAGATATTCTTTAGGACAGAAGTCTGGAACCGGCTTGTCCCGTAGGGGGAAAAGGTGAAAAAGAGAGATCCTCATCTCCACCTTTTCCTATCCTGGTGATGATTTTGAAAAAAAGCAATTACCCATAACAAAAATATAGCTTCATAAACGGAGAGGTGAAAGTGTATTGCAAAACATGTCCACAATGCGGACAAAACTCCTATAGCGCCTCAAGTGAGACACCTTGGTGTTGTCCTTTCTGTCAGCATGATCTTACAAAGCAACTGGCAAAGCTCCCTGAGTGTAAGATAGTTAAACAGCATTTGGACAATAACAAGGACGAGACTACTAAGGTGAAAATATAACAATCAACGTAAAGGGCAAACCTTCCTAAAGGTAGGGACGCAAAGCCACGGGTCTAAAGCGAATACTGATATCGCTATGATAGCCGGGTTGCCGCAGTGACTGTATGTCTAAAACCTGCCCTTTATTTTGTGGCAGGTTTTATTTTATCACGTAAAAGATGTGGTTTATTCTGTGTTTTTCAAATAAGATGACGATTTAGTAATTTAATATTTAATGTTTAATTATAGTTCCTGCAGGCTGCTTAATTATTGTATCGTTATTTATTGTCCAGCAATGCCTTTATTGTTGCAGTTACAATGTTCAGGTCCCGGTCATCGCATAATTGTATTAACCGTATGAGCTGCTCAACTTTTGTATCGACATGCTGAGCTTCGGGATAAAAGATAGTATCTGCAGATATACCTAATTCCCGGACAAGCCGAAACAAGACATCTAAACTTGGCTTTTTATTTTCATTCTCAATGGACATGAGATAACGAGGCGTTATGTTTATCAATTCAGCCAATCGCTCCCGTGTAAGTCCTTTTGCTTTTCTGCCAGCCTTCAGGATACTGCCAAGCATATCAAAACTATTATGTTCCATGGGTTCACCTCCAATAACAGTGTATAGTTCCTGTTTGGAAGGTGAAACGATATGATAGAACCATGTAAACGGGAAATATTAGAGCACATTATTGTAAAAGCCGTATTTTAATAGCTTACATAGAAGTAAAAGCAGGATAAGGCGATACCCGCCAACAAAAAAAACGCAAGTTTGGCGGGGCTTTTCCATGCACGAACTTTCTTCCCCTCCAAGCTTGTGGGTCTGGAGGGGTATTTTTATGTTTATTAGGTATGCCATAAAAGTTGATCGACCGCTATTTAATAGCGGTCGGGCGTGATGAAGCAGAAATCATTTTATGTACTGCAACCAATAGTAAACAATTAAAAATAAGCCTATTTCATTCAAGGGGTAAATGCGGCCATCAAGTAGAACTGTGAGAGCCTAAAAATAGGATGTGCAAAAACGTAAATTTTGTGAAAGCTCATTTGGATTGTATCCAAGTGGGCTTTTTTTGTCCTATAAAAGGTAACTGCTTAAGATGCCGTTCCCCACCGCTTGTTCTTCATTTTCTGGATTCAAAAAAATCACGAAATGGAGGACAAGCCTATGGCTAAATTTGAAAAAAAGATAAATTACCGGAAAAAGTACCCCGGTTTAAGTGATGAAATTCTTTGTGTGCTGGAAAAAAGCGACCGTAAGATGGAGTACCAGCAATATGACTTGAAAGTAGAGAGATACAGGATCGATTATGCGAAAGGAAATGTTACTTACTTCCCCAGCAGGGAGGACTCCTTTGAGCGGCTTCTTGAAGAAAACAAACAGTTCGCCGACGATGCCGAAAATGTGGAGGATACCGCTGTGAATGCCGTGATGATTGAAAAAATGCTAAAGTGTCTCAAGCTGCTTTCGCCGGAAGAACAGGAACTGATTTCTGAGCTGTTTTTCAAGGGAAAGAGTGAACATCAGCTAGCTAAAGTAACCGGCATTCCCCGCATGACTATTCATAATAGAAAGAATCGAATACTTACCCAACTGAAAAAACTTTTAGAAAAGTAAAAATTTTTTGGTCCAACCCCCTCGCTCAACGTGAAAGTAAGTGAGGGGGTTTTTCTATTCTCCCTCTTGCTCCTTGAAAATTTCACATCCGGCAGCTTAAATACATGAGCTGTCCAGCCGTGATGAGCGGCAGCGACGTTGACGGGCGCGCAAAGACTGCCTGCGGATGGGTGACAGACATCCGTCGAACCGATGGTATCGAAGGTGACGAGCGAGAACGCCTGGTCATAAAACAGTCTGTGGTAGACTGTTTCGCAACGAAATGGACAGTGATAATGCTACTTCCGCCCAGCCACAGACTCAAGCAATGGGGGCGGCTTCCAGAGATCCTGGGAGAGGTGAGATTCCTATGGTGTTTGTTAAACCGGCAAACCGTTTATGCTGCCGCCCTTAAAGAACTTATGGTTCTTTTTACGCCTTGGGACGTAGTGTCAAATAAAGGCGCAGAGATGAAGAATAAGCAGATCGTTTGATCTCAGAAACTATGCGGCAGGGCGTAATTGCGTCCTGCCGCATCCTTGTGAGATTAAATTCAAAATATCCAAGGAGGAAAGCAGGATGGAAAAAGATAAACTAGCTGAGCTGTTAAGCAAAGACCTGATTATGGGATATGTCTACGGATATGACGGAGGACGGCAGGTTTACTATTTTGAGAAATCCCCGTCCAACATCGCAAACTTCATCATGCTGCATAAAGAGAATGCAGACGAGATGATTCTGACGGATACGTTAGATAGGCTGGTACTCAATACCTTTGGCGAATTTATCAACCGCTGCCCGGATCAGGAGCTTATGCAGGAAATCTTAAAAGACTTAGTACCCATGCAGATGGGCGAGAAAGAGCCGGTGAGCATCCCGGTTGCCAGTGAAGAAGAAGTTCAGAGTCATTGGGACGAAGAAGAACGGAAAGAGATGGAAGTCGAACTACGGATGCAGTAGCTTAGGCTATTGTCTTAAAACAGTAAAAGACAAAAATAGAACAGTTTTGACCAGGCGGCAGGGGTATTACTCCTACCGCTTTTTATACCAGGAAAACAAACATGGGGGGTTGTATATGGATAAAGAGAAACGCGCATGGACTTACTGCCGGATTGATGCTCCTGAAGATGCACACGGCAGCTTAAAGAATCAGAAAAAAGAGCTTTTTGATTATGCTGAGCAAATGGGCTTTGTAGTAACCGGAAGCTCCGAGGATCTCGGCAGCGGGCTGGACTTTAACTGTACCGGTCTTTTAGAGATTATGAAGGCCGCTGGGGACGGGAAAATGGATGTGCTGCTTATAAAGCGGCTTGACCGCCTGGGCCGTGACACTGTAAAGACTCTGGAATTTCTCCGGGGCCTGGATCAGCTGGGCATCCAGCTTTATTCACCGCTAGAGGGCGAAATCCGGCTTACCCAATTAGATGAACTGTACCATGGCCTTTCCATGGTCTTAGAATAGGGGGTAGCTGCTATGGAAGAAGCAAAGAAAAAAACAACTGCCAATGCCGACTACATCGGCATCCTAAATGCCTTAAACTGGCTGGTTTCCATCGGAAAAATTACTGCTGAAGACAGCAAAAAAACTGCTGCCCGCATTGCCGAACAGCTCGGGGTAACTATCCTGAACGTTTAGTGATTTTGGGTATAGCTATTGAAACGATTATGTGATAATGTCTGTTGTTGACAAAACAATGAAAGGAGGCAAAAGCCGTGAATACAAGCCAAAATGTAATAAACGGAGCTTTAGCAAAGAAACTTACACATAAGGCCCCACAGGTCATCGTCATCGACCCGGTCCAGCAAATCAGAAGCAACAAGCTGCGTGTTGCGGCCTATGCCCGTGTCAGCAGCAATTCCAACGATCAGGAGAATTCCTTTGCTGCCCAGGTCAAGGCATACACTGCCCTCATCCGTGAGCATGAGGAGTGGGAAATGGTTGACATGTACGCTGATGAGGGCATTACAGGTCTTAGAATGGATAAGCGGGATGATTTTCTACGACTGCTGCGCGACTGCCGCAGAGGGAAAATAGACCGGATAGTAACAAAATCAATCTCCCGCTTTTCCAGAAACACCAGGGACTGCTTGAACACCATCCGGGAACTGAAGGCTCTCGGCATCAGCGTTTATTTTGAAAAGGAAAATATTGATACCGCCACTATGACGGATGAACTGATTTTTACCTTTTTAGCTGGAAATGCCCAACAAGAATCCATGTCCATATCGGGTAATATGCGCTGGAGCTATGAGCGCCGCATGAAATCCGGAAAATTCATCACCTGCAAGGCCCCTTTCGGGTACCGCTTTACAGAAGGAAAGCTGGAAATCCATGAACAGGAAGCAGAAATCGTCCGCTATGTTTTTGACAGCTATTTAAACGGTAAAAGCAAGGACGAGATTGCACAGGAACTCACCGCCGCGGGTTACTCAACAAGGGATGGCAATGAAAGGTGGCATAACAGCACTATCGACTATATGCTGAAAAATGAACGCTATATGGGCGATGCACTCCTGCAAAAGAAATACACTACCGATGCTCTACCCTTCCGGAAAATACGGAACAAAGGGGAGCGGGACAAATATTACTTTAAAAACTCCCATCCACCCATTATTTCAACAGAGGTTTTCGAGCAGGTGCAACGACTCAACCAGAGCAGGTTACACCCAACTATGTCAAAGCGTATGGAGCATCCCTTAAAAAGAAGAATCCGCTGTGGGGAATGCGGCTCCGCATTTAAACGAAAAATCTGCAACGGAAAAACCTATTGGGTATGCCGGAACCACAATAACAGCAAATCAAACTGTTCCATTACCCAAATCCCTGAAGCTGAAATCTACGGAGCATTCCTTCAATTATATAACAAACTCAAAATCCATCACTCCGCCATCCTGACTCCCTTGCTAGAGCAATTGCAAACCCTAAAAAGAAGTCGAAACTTAAGCAATATGCAGGTGGCACAAATCAATCAGAAAATTGCGGAACTGACAGAGCAGAATCATGTGCTTAGCGGACTTAAGTCCAGGGGCATCATAGATTCTGCTCTATTTTTATCCCAAACAGGTGAAGTGAATCGGCAAATCCGTGAGCTAAAAGCAGAAAAAAACAAGCTGATGGAACAGGATGAGGATGACAGCACCATCACTGAGACCCGATGCCTCATCGCCACACTGGAGGACGGACCGGAACTACTGACCGAATTTGATGAAATGTTGTTTGACAGTATGGTGGAGCTTGTAATCGCCGAATCCAGCAAACGCCTGAAATTTAGGCTAATAAACGGCCTGGAGCTTGTCGAAATACTGGAAAGGACGGTGAGGTAGTATGAAGCTGCGATACATTCCCTTCGGATACAAGCTTTCCGGCGGCTCCATTATAGCCCATGAAACGGAAGCAGCACTGGTACAGATGATTTTCAAAAGATATCTTACCGGAGAGTCTTACAGCCAAATCGCCGCTGCACTGGAAGTATCAGGTGTACTATACAGCGAAGGTGCATCCCGATGGAACAAAAACATGGTGGGGCGCATCCTCCAAAACGGAAAATATATCGGCGGCAACGGTTATCCCACGCTGATTACGGAAGCTGACTTTAAGCAGTCAGCCTTACTCCAGCAGGAAAAATATACACGAAAAGATATCAGCACTGCACCTGAAATTGCCGCTCTGAAAGGAAAGGTAGCGTGCGGCGAATGCGGCACTCCTTATGAAAGACTATGGAACAAGCGCCTTGGGGAACGATGGAAATGTAAAAACGCAGGTTGCCATCAAGCGGTTAAAATCACCGATGCCTATCTAAATGCTCAGGTGGTCTCCTTACTAAACCAAATGATACAAAACCCGCAGGAAATTAAAGTCCCAAGTGCAGAGGCCGAGACTCATAACCTTGAAATAACGCGGTTAAACAATGAAATCAACAGGGAGCTGGATAAGCCAGACTGTAACGAAGATTATGCCAGAACCCTGATCATGGCCCGTGCATCACTGCAATATGCACAATACCCAGATG
This sequence comes from Peptococcaceae bacterium, assembly GCA_012517475.1. Taxonomy (GTDB): domain Bacteria; phylum Bacillota; class Desulfitobacteriia; order Desulfitobacteriales; family Syntrophobotulaceae; genus Dichloromethanomonas. Next base: position 9,559 of record JAAYUV010000111.1, read on the forward strand.
CTCTACTGCCGGAGAAAGCGAGAAAAATCAAGGAGATGTTGAAAAGCAGCACGCCAATTGCAGAGCTTGACTGCCAGCTTTTCCTACAGACTGTGGACGCGGTCCTTATCCATCCGGATGGCACCGTTTCCCTTAATCTCATTAACGGACAAATCATTCAAAATACAGAGGAAAGGAGCAACCTACCATGCAAACAGCAGAAATCTTAACACAACCGCAAATTATTGTAATCCCAGCCATCTCCACCGAACAGGTAAAAACCGTCAAGCGCCAACTGCGGGTGGCGGCCTACTGCCGGGTATCCACCGACCAAGAGGAACAACTAACCAGCTACGAAGCTCAGATGGCCTACTACACCGACAAGATTATGACTAACCCTGAGTGGACTATGGCAGGAATCTTTGCCGATGAGGGCATCACCGGCACCTCAGCGAAGAAGCGCCCCGAATTCCTCCGGATGATCCGTCTATGCAAGCGGGGTAAGATCGATGTAATACTGACTAAATCCATCAGCCGCTTTGCGAGGAATACCGTGGACTGCTTAAACTACATCAGGGAGCTAAAGGAACTGGGGATACCGGTTATTTTTGAAAAAGAGAATATAAACACTATGAAAGCCGACAGTGAAATTATTATCACCATGCTGGGCGGCTTCGCACAGGCTGAATCGGAATCCATCAGCCAGAATGTCCGCTGGGGCAAGCGACAGAGCTTCAAAAGCGGCAAGGTTACCTTCCAGTACTCCCGCATCTACGGCTACGAGCGCGGCGAAGATGACAAACCACGCATAATTCCAGAACAAGCCGAAGTGGTACAGCGGATTTTTGAAAGCTACCTTGCAGGAATGAGTGTTGCAAACATCAAGAAGATGCTGGAAGACGAGGGCATCCCCGCCGCAGGCGGCAAGCCTAAATGGTCTGAGGGTGCGCTCCAGTATCTGCTTCGCAACGAAAAATACTGCGGCGATGCGCTCCTGCAAAAGACATATATAGAAAACTGCATAAGCAAAAAAATGAAGAAGAACAACGGCGAACTGCCCAAATACCTTGTCAAAGACCACCATGAGGCCATTATATCCCGCTCGCTTTTTGAACGGGTACAGGCAGAAATCGCAAGGAGAGCAGGGAAGCGAAAGGTATCGGATAAGACCAGTAAGACCCAGCAGTCCAAATACAGCAGCCGCTACGCACTGACCGAGCTTCTCATCTGCGGAGACTGCGGTACCGCCTTTAGGCGTGTGACATGGGCGAAGCGGGGCAAGAAAAAGGTAGTGTGGCGGTGCATCAGCCGTCTGGATTACGGTACAAAATACTGCAAAAACTCACCTACCATAGAAGAAGAAGCCCTCCATGCGGCAGTACTGGCCGCCATCAATAGCGCCATGGAGAACCGGGAGCAGCTCATCGACATCCTGAAGTCTAATCTGGAAATCACTCTCTCCGAGAAAAACGGTGATGAAATCAACCCCATCCTCCTGGAAAGCCGAATCCACGAACTGCAAAAAGCCATGAGGGAGCTGCTGGCGGTCACTATAAAGGCCGGCAACACTGGAAACTACGATGAGAAATTCAAAGAGATATCAGATGAAATCATGTCGCTGCAGAATATGTTGGAGCAACACAAGACCAAGCAGAACGGCCCCGATGCCCTCAGCCTGCAGATCGAAGATCTCTGCAAAACCCTTGAGGATGCTCCGTTTGAATGCACTGAGTACAAGGACAGCATCGTGCGGCAGATGATCGATACCATCAAGGTAATGAATGCAGACACCCTGCGTATTATTTTCAAAGGCGGCTATGAGGTAGGACAACCCTTGAATATGGAGGGAATATGAAAAGAAAGCATTCAAAAACAGATACTATAGCAGGCAAACCAAAACAGGTGCTTGAAGTGGCAATATACATGCGGATAGGAAACGAATCCCAACTTGGAGAGCTTACAGGTTTGGAGGTTTATCCCTACCTTCATAGAAAAGGCGATACCTTAATCCCTACAGAAGAACGATAATATACACGATTGAGCGGAGCAAAAAGCTTCGCTTTTTCCCTCTGTGAAAGGAGCAGCATATATGGATAATATACAATTTCCTATTGGGCTGAGCTGGGCGGCTTCCCCCCAGGAGGATCTCTGGATTGAAAATCGGCTCACTGGAATGTCGCCAAAAGAGAAGCTCCTGCTGAAAGCAGCTATGGAGCTTACCTCTGTAGAAACAGCTGCAGATTTGATTAACCAGACCTTCCAGTTTGACTGCTATGAGCTATGCTACCCGGCAAAGGATGACCGGCAGTTAGGCGAATATGTGGCACGATACCTGGAATACGGTAAGGGCAACGCTCTTGCCTACATTGACCGGGAAAGGCTGGGGCAGCATTACCGAACCCGCCAGGCAGCGGGTGTTTTTGTAGACGGAGCCTATGTGTTCCCCAACGGGCTAACTGTTGAGCCTGTCTACAATGGTTCAAACCTCTCGGAACTGGAGGATAGAAGCTATAGTGTAAAGATACGGCTGGCATCAGCTTCTAGCAAGGAGGGTGTGTGGCTACGTTTACCCGATTATGCAGAGGTAAACGGCGGCAGGCCAGATGAACTCAAGATTGCATTGGATACCCTTGGCGTCACTTCGCTGCAGGAATGCCGGGCACTGGAGGCGAACTGTGTGCTGCCAAACATCCGTGGCCTCCTTGATCAGTATGGCACGCTGGAAGAACTGGTGTGGAGCGGAAGCAACCTAGGTTATGTTTTGGAGGAACAAGGCCAGGGTATGCCCCACTTTATGGATCGTTTTCAGGTGGCCATGGAGTATGAAAACTGTGACCGGCTTGACTTTGCACTGGACATCTCGCAGAACCTCCACTGCTATGACTTAATTCCTGATACTGAGGCAGTAGTCGAATACGGCAGAGAATCCACGGTCAAGGATGGGTTGGTTAAACCGGGCACTCTGTCAGCGGAGTGCTTTGACTATGAGTTTTACGGATATCAGAAAATCCAAAACATCGGGATGGCCCTTACCGGGTTCGGCTATGTCCGCAGGAACGAAGAAAACTTCTATTACGACTTCAGCCAAAAGCCGGGCGGTCCGAAGCTGTCCATGTAATCTGCTGTAGAACCGTTGGAACCAATAAGTAATGCTCATAAAGATTACTTTAAATCATGGCTCTCCTAAAGAAAGATGTTGAATTTTTAAGAGCAAACAATTACTTGTTCTGGAAGTAAGGATTAACCAGATACAAAGTTAAGAAATTTCAAACAAGAAAAGACAATATAAGTATAATTAGCTGTACAATGAAATAAGAAGAAATATATTGTGAAATAAACAATATATTTCTTCTTATTGTATCTATAATTGAGTTGTGTTAATATAAACATATCAATAAATGTTGAAGTATTTATATGATATGGGAGATACATTGTGAAGGAAAAAATATTAAGTATAGGTTCAATTATCACATCTTTTCTTGCTTCAATATGTTGTGTAGGAATCCCACTACTTTCAATTCTTGGATTGGGTGGATTAGGTTTTGCTTTTGTACCGGTTATTTCTCCTTATAAAAACGTTCTTATTGTTCTAACAGCATTAATGCTTGGAGCAGCTCATTTCTTTATTGGGAAAAACGTATCAAAAGGTACAAAGATTATTCTATGGATTTCAACGATAATATCCGTTGGATTTATTACATATTCATACTTTTTAGAGAGGTAATTATGCAAATTAAAAACGAACAAATTGAAGCATACACAAAGTTTTTTCACGGATTGTCTAATCCTACAAGATACCAGATTATTATTTCATTATTAAATGATAAAAAAAATGTAGGTGAGCTGGCTGAAGATTTAGGTTGCTCTCAAAGTCTTGTATCAATGCAGCTAAAGTGCTTAAAATGGTGTAACTTTGTAAAGTCGATTAAGGATGGAAAGAATACCTACTATTACATCTCTGACGAAAGGATAAAGGAGCTTATTGAACTGGGTCAATCAATAGCCGAAGGAAGTATAAATAATATATGTACTTGCGAGGTTATAAAAAATGAAGAAAATGAATTAAGGAGGGATAAAAACTTTGAATAAATGTTGTTGTGGAAATTCAGAAAAATCTTCTTGTGATATAGAAAAAGACAATTTGTGTCCTGTATGCGGAAAACAAGGTGCTCTTGTAAAGAACATTACAGTAAAGCATATGGTACTTGACGAGCTAATGGAACAAGTTAGTGACAACGATTATTTTTTATGTATGGATGAGGAGTGTGATATTACTTACTATAATATAAAATCTAATATCAAATTTAGTAAACAGCAAGTAAAAGTACCCTTATGGTTTAAGAAAGATGCTAATCCTAAATATGCCTGTTACTGTAGTAAAATAACAGAGGAACAAGTAATAAATGCTGTTATAAAAGATGGTGCAAAGAGTGTTAAAGATGTTGTTGTACTTACTGGAGCAATGAAAAATTCACAATGCCAAAAGAATAACCCATTAGGTAAGTGTTGTCATCAAATAATTCAGGATGCAATTGATAAGGGACTATCAATGAAATAGGGACAAATTATTTATGGGACACTGTATAAACTGGTATTGTATGGGTTTGATATTATCTATAGATATATAAAGGAGATTTTATGGAAATTGCCAAGTCTTTATTTTATTTTTTGATAGCAGGCATATTTGAAATAGGCGGTGGCTATTTGGTTTGGCTGTGGTTGCGTTGAGGAAAAGGTATTTTATATGGGGCTGCAGGTGCTATTATTCTGATTCTATACGGAATTATTCCTACATTCCAACCTCCAAATGCCTCTTTTGGAAGAGTATATGCAACTTACGGAGGCATCTTTATTATTCTCTCGATTTTATGGGGGTGGCAGGTAGATAAGGTAGTTCCAGATAAATTTGACTTGATTGGTGGGTTTATCGCACTCATCGGCGTAGCAATTATTATGTACGCGCCGAGAACTTAATAATTCGCATTCTTATTAAAATATAGCTTAAGGAAAGGAAAACATAAATATATTGGATTTCATTAAAAATCTATAGAATATACCAATGGTACAGAGCAGAATATCCGCGGAACGGATGACTACCTTCCCGATAAAGTCGGAGAACTATATTAGGACTTAGCTGAGCTTTTTGATCCGGAGGAAGAACCCGATTGGGAGCAAGCGGATTTTTATAGCGATTTTACTGAAAATGAGGATTAAAAAGTGGCATCTATATTCACCTAATTTGCCATGTAAACCCACCAGTTTTGCCAAAATAAAATAAGGAAAGCCTTGAGGTACATATAGTTTTGTACAAACTCAAGGCTTTTTTCTTTCTTTTAGAGCTGCCATTTTAGACAAATAGAAGGAATATTTAGGAAATTGTTGAATCTAGAGTGAAAGAAGTACAAACTTTGTCGTTATTATTTATAAACCAACATTTTTTTTAGGGGGTAGTTGAATTGAACATAAATAATCAGTTAGATAGTCTATATTCTAGATATCAGAATCCCGATGTGCAATTTGTGAAGGGCGGAGTAATTGATGAGAACACTTACACCACTTCGTCTCCAAAAATACTATTGCTTCTAAAAGAAGTTAATGATCCTGACAGTAAGGAAAACTGGTCACTTGTTGACCATATTAATGACCAAATAGATAAGGTTAAGTTCACTTCAACATGGAAAAATGCTGGAATGTGGAGTTTTGCAGTCCAAAATAGTTTCGAGCATTATGAAACGGCTAGAGCTTTAATTAATATCGAATGTGGATTGCGCGCATTAGCAACTACAAACCTAAAGAAATCCGGAGGGAAAAGTGTCAGCAATTACGACGAAATCAAACAGCATGCCATTAATTATAAGGATTTATGGACTAGTGAAATAGACATTATTAAACCGGATGTAGTGATATGCGGAGGGACATATTCAATTGTGCAGGAAATTCTTCAGTTTGAAAATCTGATATGTAAGGCTGGGACCAGCTTCGGTCATGCACTTGGTACTACGTTCATTGACTTTTATCATCCCGCATATATGGTTAGTCCCAAAATGTTATATGCATACTTTAAAGAGATCATGCAATCATTGGGATACGTTTAACGCCACTTCACATAAAGCAGCATTCGCTACATCTTTACATATGAAAGCGGAATAGCCCATTGAGAAGCTTAAACGTTTGGCATCAAGGGGGAAAAGTAATGTTCTCACAAGCTGTTTGTGAAAAGATTGGTTATTACGTTTACTATCTTGTTGATCCAAGGACCGATATTATATTTTACGTGGGAAAGGGTAAAGGGAACAGGGTATTTCAACATGTTAAAGGAATTTCGGAAGAAAACACATTTTCTGAGAAAATTAATATTATTAAAGAAATAATTTCTTATGGTTTGGAGGTTAAATATATTGTATTAAGGCATGGTTTGACGGAAAAGGAAGCCTTTGAAGTTGAATCAGCAGTTATAGATTTCGTTGGGCTAGAACAATTAACAAATGAAGTTTATGGGCATGATGCTGCTGATAGAGGTAAGATGACAACGGACGAGATTAATGCAATTTATGATGCGGAAGAAGTAATAATAACTGATCCGGTATTAATTATTAATATCAACAGGCTTTTTAAAAGGACTATGGGTAAAGAAGAACTTTATTATTCTACTCGTTCAGCATGGAAGTTGAGTAAAAGAAGAGAAAACGCAAAATATGCATTATCAGTATACCGTGGCATTGTTCGGGAGGTTTATCTAATAGAAAAGTGGAATCGTAAACAAATAGAAGATGGCAAAACAAGATGGGAATTCGAAGGGCCAGTAGCTAATGATGAAATTCGTAATAAGTACATTGCAAAGTCTATAAATAAATATATTAAGCGAGGAGCTCAAAATCCAATAAAATATGTCAATTGTTAGGATTAAATGATACTCTGTAAACGGTCAATAAAAATACATCATTTTTGGCCATTTAAAATGCAGCACTTGGCCACCATTTTTCAGTAATAAATCAAGGCTGATACAATATCAGGATCTGTGTCTGTAAAACCGGAAAGAGGGCGTAGCCCGAATGGAGGTTTTACAGACACACGGGCCTTTTCTGCTTTCACTGTTGAGCACTGATGTTCATTTTTGCAATATTCTTTCCCTATGGTTGAGCCTGTAACTGTCACCATCCATATCAAATATTTCACACTTATGCATCAGCCTGTCCAACATTGCTGCGGTTATTACCGGATCTCCCATGAATTCGCCCCATTCTACGAGTCCTTTGTTGGATGTGAGAATGATTGAAGTCTGCTGGTACAGCTGGTTTACTACCCCAAACAGCAAGTTTGCTTCATTTCTGTTTACCGGTTGAAATCCAACTTCATCAATGATGACCAACTCAGCTGCATAGAGTCTTTTAAGTTTGTACTTGCTCTTTACCGATATTTCCTGAGTCTTTAAGGCATGGATCAGCTGATCCATATGGATGAATATAACCTTGTAGCCGGCATTGACTGCCGCAATCCCAAGTGAGACGGCTAAATGGGTTTTACCTACGCTGGGCGGGCCTAAAAACATGATGTTAAACGCACTTTCCAGCCAGGTTAGTTCCTGTAGTTGAAGCATTTGCTTTTTGGATATGCTGGTCTGAAAAGCGAAGTCGAACGCTTCGATTGTTGCCATATAGGGAAATCCTGCGCTTTTTAGCCTTTTTTCCCTGGATTTGTCCCATCTGGCCTTGCGTTCTTCGGCTAGCAGCGTGTTTAAAGTCTTGAGCGCCGACCAATCCTCCATTTGTGCTTTTTCCATGAGTTTCTCCAAGCTCTGGGAGGCTTTTTTTAGCGATAATGCCGACAATTGTTCTTGTACTTCTTGCAGGAGGGTCATTGTGAATCACCCCCCTTCGTGAACCTGGCATACTCGGATAACGGTCTCTTCTTGGTATTCATATACGTTTTTAATAATGTGACTTTAGGATTCTGGCTTACTGTCTCTTGCTCTATCTGAAGGTTGGCTTCAAAGTATTGAGCAGCATTACGAAACTCAACTGCGGAAAACAGACTATGGATAAGGCAATATTCCAGTGCTTTTTTAACGATCGATTCTGTATGTGCCGAAATTGTTTGTTCCATCAGACTGAACTGATCGCGGGCATACCTGGATTTCAAACAGCGCATCTGGGTTAGGAAAATGCAGGCATCTTCACTTGAGCCCATTATTTTAAGAAGATTATCTTGCAAATCGTCAAGTTTCTTTGTGTTATCCCGTTTATGGTTATTGTTTTGTACTAATTGGCCTTTGCTCTTTGAAATCTTATGTTTGGCGATCAGATATCCATCGAAATCATCCCGTATTTTGAGGATGTCACTTTCTATATCCAGGGTTACTTTCCGGCCTGGTCGATAAGTTCCCAGGGGAAGAGTGTACCGGTTACCTTTGTAAAATATGGTATTGTTCTTATGCACATCTCTTGTTAGAATTACTTCATAGGATTTTATTGTTGAGGGTACCGGTTTTAAGAATAGTCTTTCTTGCTCAAAGACTTCTGCCGGTACTTTTTTTGTTATGGAGTGAATTTTAGCATTTCCGGTTCTTTCCAACCAGTCGCCAAAGCTCTCATTCCACATATCTATGTCCACAAATTGACGGTTCTTGGCAAAACCATTTTTAAAGTATTTGGTTGCTTCAACTCTGCCCTTGCTCTCAGGATCCGCTCCGCGACAGAGATAAACCTGAAATCCGCTGGATAATCTGAACTGCTCGAATTCTCTGGTGAATATTATGTCACCATAGTTTTCATCGACTGCCAGTAACCTGTCCTGATCGAAAACAAGTTCTTTTGGCATTCCACCCAGTGCTTCAAAACATTCCTGTAACGATGAGACAAGTTGTCCGGACGTTAAGGGCTTGGTATACCATTCTCCCCATTTGTAGCGGGAATGTGAGAGAACACAGGCTACGCAATAAAGCTTCTGGTAGCTTCTTTTGTGGAAGTCGAAAACATAGGCGACTCCCAGATCTACTTGCATCTGCTGGCCCATCGGCGGATCTTCTACCGCCATGTATTGTCGCTGATATCCTTTTGTTTTGGGAATAGCATGCTTTTTTCTTAGCTCTTTGACAAATCTTCTGGTTGCTCTATCCGAGACACTGACCTGGTAATGCTCTTTTAACCAATCTAATACTTGAGCGGCTGTCATATCCGGATATTTCTTCAGCCAATCGACAACTACACCTTCATAAAGGCTAAGATTTCTTCGTCTTTCCCGGTTGAGGATTGTTTGGTTGAATTCCTCCGGATTCATTCTCAAATATTTGGAGACGGTTCTGAAGTTGAGTCCCAGCTTTTCGGCCACTTGCCGCTTGCTAAACCCTTGGTTTTTCATGGTATGGATTTGCATGTACATTAGCCACCTCTTCATTCTGCACTCCTCCTAGTAATGGGTTTTTTGTCTATGGTAACACGCCCCATTTCTGTTTAGAGTGCTGTATTCGGTGGCCATTTTTGCTGCGTTTCTATTGGCCGTTTTTGCTGTATTTTATTATACCGCTAACATTAAATCCCACATGCGGGATAATCCCGCTCAAAATGCACTTTTCTATTTCGTCCTGATCATCATAGCCTTTATCCGCACCGACGTGAATGGTTTCAACTTCTAAGGTCTCTTTGGCTTTTTGAGCAATTTGAGTCAGGTTGTCGTAATCGTTGCAGGAGTTAGTCACTTCATATTCGGCAATCAGATGACTGGTTTGATCGACCGCGGTTTGTACATTGTAACAACAGGCAAAACCATCTTTGGTTCTCATCATTCTGGCCTCAGGGTCGGTGGTCAGCTTTCGCGTCTCTCCGGTTTCCTTTAATTCTTTTAAATAGGCTTGGTAAATTTCTTTACGCTGCCCTAGCTTCTTAAGCTTTTGTTTGATTTCCCCGGAAATATAATGAGAGGAGCCCTGGCCATCTTGATCGGCTTGATCAAGTTCATTCAGATAGCTGGTTATGTGTTCTTCGATCCGTACCAACTTTTTCTTTAAAATCTCTTCGTTATACATTTTCTTTCTGCCGTTGACGGCCCGGAATTTGGACCCGTCGATAGCAATGAGTTCCCGCTCATAGAGGTTAAGATCCATACATACTTTGACAAAAGCCTTGAAGACCTGTTTGATGGCTTTAGCGTTGTTCTTACGAAAGTCTGCTATGGTCCGGAAATCCGGTGTCAAGCGGTTAAGCAGATAGAAAAGTTCAATATTGCGCCCACATTCCGTCATCAGTCTCCGGCTGGAACGGATGCAATTAAAGTAGCCGTATATGTAAAGTTTGAGAAGGTCTTTGGGATCGTAGGGAGGTCTTCCGGTGCCGGCCGGTTCAGCGTGTGTTATTCCCAATTCGGCTATATTTAGATGGTCAACAAAGGCATCAATGACGCGCACGGGATTATTTTCGTCCAGTAGTTCTTCCAGGGTAGACATATAAAACTGGATTTGGTTCCGGTTTTCTCCGCAAATGTATCCCACAATTGGCCTCCTGTTCACACAAGTGAAAATACTCCTTTATATGGATATTATACTAAATAATGGAGTAAGGAGGGTGTTTATGGGTGAGTTTTTGGACAATCTGACCATAAAAAATGATGAAAAATGTCGTATTTTCGGATGATAATGCGGTAGCTTATTATTGACATAGCAATAATACAAAGTATATTTCACGTGAACCATTCTTCGTATTATTCGGAGGTAAATAGTTAAAAAAAAGTAAATCTTGCACTTTTTTCGGGGGACGGGTCATTCCAACGTCATTAGAGCGCTCGTTTAGAGGATAGTGTTAAAGAAATAAAGGGTTGCAGAAACGCAACCCTTATCTTAATTTTTTAGAAAATTACACCTAGCGCTATAAGAATTAAAATGGCAATTGCAATAATGGCAGCACCAGCACTTCCATCTTTGAGAAAAGTTCCATAAGGCACGTTTTTTTCACCATCCTTTCCTTAAAGTGAAAACTAATTGGAACCTAAAATACGATCCCTAGGGCAATTAAGAGTAGAATAATAACTACGACCATGGCAATCCCTTCAATTCTTTCAACTCTTTCAGGTATAAAACCACCAACAGCCATCGTAAACCTCCTTTCCATGGAAATTATATCCACTATAGGTATATGATCTGTCCCAAAATTTTGTTAATACTTTGTCCGGATATTTAATACGTATAAACAAGGAAGAACCCCGCTGAATAAATCGACGGGCTTCTTCCGTATTTTATAGAAGTTTATAATATTATATGGAGCTTATAAAAGAAACTTAATCATTAAAGCAGAAGGAGTCTAAAAGGTATACATTTTTCGGCATAAACTCGTACACGTTGTCCTTATATAAAGCATATATTATTACAAACTTGAGAAAGGGAGGTGAACCAAATGCCTTTTGGCACGCATCGTTTTAGCCGCCGTATTGATGATCCCGTTTTCCCGTTTTTCTTTCCGTTCTTTTTTCCATTCTTCTTTCCATTCTTCTTCTTCAGGAGGTTCTAAAATACCTCAATTTTTAATAATTATAAAGGAAGGAAAACAAACCTTCCTTTTATTTTTTAGCTCTCGAAAATATATGTCTTAGTTTAATGCAACTCATTTTTCTCAATTCCCAGTCTAAAATTTGGAAACATAGATGAGCATTCCGGAATGCCAAAGAAGAGGTACGAAGTGGAAAATCTAATCGAAAAAGCAAAAAAGGGGTCAAAGAAGCTTTTATTCAAGCGATAACAGTGTTTATGCCTCAAATGTATAAGTTGCCAGAAGAAGGCTTTCGTTCGAAGAAGGTATTGGGGGTGCTATTCAAGAAGCCATTCTCTCAGATTTTGATTCTTCATAGGTATTTCTTTCCGCTCAGCTCGCACCAAAATGGAAGAGTCAACAAACTCTTCCATTAATAATTGATATTTCAAATATTAACCTAAAAAATTACAGATAAAGCAATAAGAATCAGAATGGCGATAGCAATAATAGCAGCTCCCGCACCACCGCCAGCATATCCCATCGTGGGGTATGGCATTGTTGGGAATGCCATTCTTGGGCAGCAACAACCTCCACCAAACATAATAATTTCCCTCCTTTCGAACGTTTCTCTTTTAAGAAGTTAGAATACGATACCCAATGCAATTAACAGAAGAATGATAACAACAACAATTGCGATACCACAAAAACATCTGTTCCCAGGAATTCCATCAACCCCGCCACCATAAGCACCAACTGCCATTTAAATAGCCCTCCTTCCTTGGAAAATATATCCAATCATAGCTTATGTAACACAATTCTGATTTGAGCCTTTAATTATCATCCGGATGGAGAAAATTGTTAAAATATTATCAACGAACCCCTTACTTGAAATCAAATAGCAATTTTGCTAAAATATTAAAGGTCATAGGGGAGTAGTTAAAAAATAGTATCAACATACTGGCTTTGAGCCTGGTACTATTTCGCAAGACAAGCGTAACGAGACCTTTGGCGTGTTTGCTCACGTCAAAGGTCTTTTATTTTAGGGAGGAATTTATGCTATTTACCGTTTTTGCTCTTATTGTTTCAGCAATCATTATCTACTTCGGTTGTGAATTATTTGTAAATGCCATTGAATGGGTCGGCACTAGATTTAATATTTCCAAGAACGCTGTTGGTACTATTCTCGCGGCCATTGGAACTGCTCTTCCTGAAAGTGTTGTCACTTTTATTGCCGTAGTTTTTGGTACTAACGCATCTCAAAAGGATATTGGAGTAGGCGCGGCTCTCGGCGGGCCTTTGGTTTTAAGCACCATTGCATATGCCGTGGTAGGACTGGGAATTATCGTTTTAGAAAAAAACGCAACCAAGGAACAGAAATAAAGTTAATAGACAGTAAGCTGGGGCGGGATCAACTGTGGTTTATGGTCATTTTTATTTTCAAAGTAGCTTTGGGTTTCGTAATATTTCAAGGGAAATATTTAACTGGGTTCTTATTCCTTATTGCCTATGGTTTTTATTTTTAGCAGATCATGTATTAAGAGAAGCCAATCATTACCTCAGAATATTAAACAGGTCAAAACGGGATTTACAGTTATAACACATTAGAATATTTCTAGGATTAGTTATTCTAACAAATACCCTAATGATATAGCCCAATTGTGGTCTATCATTACTAAAGATGATAACTATTAATTGGGCAAATTTTTATTCTGAAATAATTGATTTCATGTTGCTTGAGTGATTATATACAAAAACTTGTGTTTGGAACATATGCCCTGAGTTGCTTTGCAGTTCAGGGCTTTTTGCATTTCGGGCGGTATTTTTTTATCTAAGATATTGTGATAAAAGCGAGGGAAAAAGAAACTCTGACCAGAGACGCGGGCTTCCCGAAAAATTACTTTGACAGATAGAGCAATCGGTGCTATTATTGCTCTATCAGACAGTGTACTATCTGATAGAGCTTTTTCGTTAGGAGGATTATCCTTTGATAAACAGCGATGTCATTCGGGGCCATCTGGATGCCATAATCCTGCGCCTGATCTCAGAAAGCGACCGGTACGGATATGAGATCTCCAAAGAAATCTCCAGCCGAACAAACGAGGAATTTCAGATCAAGGAAGCAACCCTTTATGCCGTCTTCCAGCGCTTAGAGAAACGAGCACTTATTGAATCCTACTACGGAAGTGAATCTTTTGGCGGCAAACGACGTTATTATCGTATCACCAGTTTAGGCCGTGCCTATCTTAGCGAAGAAATTAAAAATTGGCGAAAGACCCGGGAAATCATCAATATATTTATGGAGGGTATGCAATGAACAGTGTCAATTTGATAACCACCCCACACACTATCTGGGCCGTCTATCCGATCTTCGGCATCTTGTGGTGGCCGCTGTCAATCTACTTTTTTCATTACAAGCGCAAGCGCAAACGCGAACATATGACGTACTAATTAGTACTACAGCGAAAGAAAAATCATGGACAAAGACAATTTGCTTAGGTATAATCGAAAGGGGGTATGGTTTGCTGAAATAGTTCATGTATAATTGATAGTATTAAATGTGACACAATGGATGTGAACAGGAAAGCCATGG